>NZ_JBIAQX010000003.1:92051-349066 GCF_042889445.1 Streptomyces sp. NPDC002602
GCCTGGGGGGGGCGCCACGCGGTCCCGACCCCCCCCGCCCGACGCCCGCGGGCCGCCGCCCCCCCCCCCCCGCCCGCCCCCCCCCCCCCGCCCCGCCCCCCCCCCCCGGGCCGCCCCCCGGCCGGCGTGCGTCAGGGATCCGTGCATGTCAGAACCGCGCATGTCGAAACCGGGCCACATCGAAACGGGGCACCTCGGAACCACGCCCGTCAGAGCAGGTCCGTGCGCAGGCGGAGGACTTCCGGGGGTGGGTGGCGGCCCGAGGTCTGGCGTACTTCCGCCGCCAGTGGGGGGTCCAGCGGGCGGTACGGGACCTCGCCGAGGCCGATGGCGGTCACGGTCGCCCCGGCGGGGTCGGGGGCGGGGTCGGGGGCGCTCTCGGCGCGTCGGGCGAGGGTCGCCGACAGTTCGGTGCGCAGGGCCGGGGACAGCGGGCTGGACACCAGTGGTTCCTCGTCCTCGCCCGGGAGGACGAGGACGAGCGCGAGCGGGCGGCGCGGGGTGCCCGTGTGGCCGACGACGGCCGCGTCCCGGACGTTGGTGTGGCGGAGCTTGCGCCAACCTCGGCGGCCTGCCGGGTAGGCCTGGTCCAACCGTTTGACGACGAGGCCCTCGACTCCGCCGGCGGGCAGGGTCTCGTACCAGGTCTCGGCCAGCTCCGGGTCGGTGGTCATGGGCACCGGTTGGAGGGGTGGGCCGAGCGGGAGCAGCAGGTCGACCAGGAGGGCGCGGCGTCGTTCGTACGGCCGGGCGCGCACGTCGAGCCCGGCCAGTTCCAGTACGTCGAAGGCGGCGTACGAGGCCGGCAGGGTACGGGCGAGCAGCGCGGCCCTGGCCGGGGTGGCGGCGGCCCGTCGCTGGACGAGCGCGAAGTCCGTCCGGCCGGCGTGCCAGACGACCACCTCCCCGTCGAGGACGGTCCCGGCGGGCAGCATCAGCGCCGCCGCCGCGAGGTCGGGGAAGGCGGCGGTGACGATCCGCCCGGAACGGGCCTGGAGCACCGCTTCCTCGGCCGTGCGCACGACGACGAGGCGGTGTCCGTCGAACTTCGGCTCGTACGCGAGACCCGGCTCGCGCGGCAGGGTGGCGACGGCGGCGGCGAGTGCGACCCGGACCGTGGTCACGGCAGCCCGCCGGCCTGGGCGGGGTCGAGCAGCGGGGCGCAGAGGTCGCCGTCGCGGGCCAGCCGGGCCGGGATGTCGTCGGCGAGGAACACCAGCTCGGCGGGATCGTGGCAGGCCTCCACCTCGTCCCAGGAGACGGGCGCGGAGACGGTGGGGAGGGCGCGGGCGCGCAGGGTGTAGGGGGCGGCGGTGGTTTTGGCGGCGGCGTTCTGGCTGTGGTCGACGAAGACCTTGCCGGGGCGCAGGTTCTTGGCCATCCGGTGGACGATCAGGTCCGGGAGTTCGCGTTCGGCTTCCTGGGCGAGGGCCTTCGCGTACGCCGACACGCGCTCGGACGGGGTCGGCTCCAGCGGCACGATCAGGTGGAGGCCCTTGGAGCCGGAGGTCTTCGCGCAGGCGTGCAGCCCGTCGGCGGCGAGGCGCTCGCGGAGCCGGAGGGCGGCGGCGCAGCACTCCACGACGGTGGCGGGCGGACCGGGGTCGAGGTCGAGGATCAGCCGGTCGGCGATGGCGGGGGCGTCGGCGGGCCACTGGTGGGTGTGGAACTCGACGACGAGGTTGGCGGCCCACATGAGGGTGGGCAGGTCGCCGACGACCACCTGCTCGGCGGTGAGGTCCTCGGACCGGGGAACCGGGGTGGTCCGCACCCAGTCGGGCGTGCCGGGCGGTGGGTTCTTGGTGAAGAAGAGCTGACCGTCCGGGCCGTCGGGGTAGCGCAGGAACGAGACCGGCCGGTCGTGGAGGTGGGGCAGCATCGAGTCCGCGACGCAGGCGTAGTAGTGCAGGACCTCGCCCTTGGTGAAGCCGCTCTCCGGGTACAGCACCTTGTCCAGGTTGCTGAGCGAGATGCGGCGCCCCTCCACCATCGTGATCGGCGCCATACCAGCAGACTGACACGGATCGGGAGGAAGCGGGCGGTCAGGACGGGCCGGGTGGGTGGGAGGCGGCGGCGGGTGGGTGGCGGAGGGTGAGGGGGCGGGGCGCCGGGCGGAAGGGTGGACGGGAGGAAGGTTGGACGGGCGCGGGGCCGTCAGGCGGAGGCCGCGCGCCTGGTCGCCTTCTTCTTGGCCGCCGCGGTCTTCGCGTTGGCCGCCGCGGTCTTCGCGGTCGCGGTCGCCGTCTTCGCCGTTTTCGTCGTCTTCGCCGCGGCCCTCTTCGTGGCGGTGGTCTTCTTGCCGCCGGTCTCCTTGGGTGAGGCGGTGGCCTTCTTCGCGGCGGAGCCGGTGGCCTTGCGGGCCTGGGTCGTCTTCGCCGTCGCCGTTGCCGTCGTCTTCTTCGCCGTCGCCGTCGCCGTCGCCTTCTTGGCGGGTGCGGTCTTCTTCTCCGCGGCGGCCTTCTTCTCCGCCGCGGCCTTCCCCGTGTTCCCGGGCACGGGCAGCGTGCGCACCTCGGCGTCCGTCTCCCCGTCGGCGGCGGCGGGCTCACCGCGGGATTCCCTGGCCGCGCGGACGCTGTTCTCCAGGGCGGCCATCAGGTCGATGACCTTGCCGCCGGTCGGGGCGGCCTCTTCCTCTTCGCGGGGCGGTTCGATGCCCTGGAGCCTGGCCTCGATGACCTGCTGGAGGGCTTCCTGGTACTCGTCGTGGAGCGCGGACAGGTCGAAGTCCTGGGAGAGCATGTCCATGAGCGAGCGGGCCATCTGGAGTTCCTGGGGCCGGATCGTCACGTCCCCCTCCGGAGTGATGCCCGCGGCGGGCCTGACCTCGTCGGGCCACAGGCAGGTCTGGAGGACCAGGGTGTCCTCGTGGACCCGGAGCACGGCGAGGGCCTCGCGGGACCGGATGGCGATCTTCGTGACGGCGATCTGTCCGGACTCGATGAGGGCCTCGCGGAGCAGGGCGTACGGCTTGGCGGCGGCGCGGTCGGACGTGCCGACGTAGTAGGCCTTGGAGAACATCAGCGGGTCGATCGTCGAGGCGTCCACGAACGCCAGCACGTCGATGAGCTTCTTGCTCGGGAGGGGAAGGTCGGCGAGGTCCTCGTCGGACAGCATGATCATGCTGCCGTCCGGGGCCTCGTAGCCCTTGGTGATCTCGTGGTACGGGATCTCCACGTCCTCCGCCTCGCAGACGCGCCGCAGACGCACCCGTGAGCCGTCCTTCCCGTGCACCTGGCGGAGCAGAATGTCGTGCTCCTCCGTGGCCGTGAAGAGCTGCACCGGGATCGTGACCAGCCCGAACGAGATGGCCCCCTTCCAGGTAGCCCTCATGCCGCGCTCCTTCCCTGGGGAGGTCCTCAGGCTATGCCGAGGAGCCGGAGCGCGACACTCGACGGCGGGCCGGCCCGGGCCGACGGCGGGTCGCTACGCGCGGGTCCCGCCGCGCCGCCGGACGGGGCGCAGCCAGGTGCGGGTGTCGCGGGCGAGGGCGTACAGGGCGTCGACGTCCGGGGGCTTGAGCGTGGCCGGGATCGAGGCGAAGTGGGCGGCGGCGGTCCCGGGTTGGAGGATCCGTACGTCGCGCAGGGTGGGGGCCACCTCGACCCGCGAGGCCTCGACCAGGGCGAGGGCCGGGACGACCTGCGCCGTCAGCACACGGGTGGCGTACGCGGCGGCGAGGCGGGCCAGTCGGGGTTCCGGGCCGGGTTCGGCGCGGCCCACGGTGAGCAGGAGGTCCCCGATCCGGGCGCGCCGGCCGTGACCGGGGACGGTGCGGACGCAGAACAGGCCGGGCGGCCCGATGAGCAGGTGGTCGATCACGCCGCCGTCGGGCAGCGGAACGGCGTGCAGGACCCGGCAGTCCTCGTTCTCCAGTGCGTCGAGTTCGGCGCCCATCCGTTCCAGGGCCTGGAGTTCCTGGCGGATCCGGTGCCGGGCCCGGGCGCCCGGGGAGCCGTACGTCAGCTCGCCCACCAGGCGCTCCCCCGGCCGGTTCGGGGCGAGGTCCTCGTCCGGGGGCAGCGCGAGGCGGAGCCGGTCGGCCGCCGTGGGCACCGGGGGCGGGCCGACGGTGTAGTCGCCGGTCAGGTAGGGGCGCAGGGCCGTCAGGACCGCTTCGCGGCGGGTGTCCGACAGCAGGCTGACCCGGTTGGTCCGCCGGTCGTACCAGGCGACCGCCTCGCCGTCGGGCAGGTTGACGTACAGCCGACCTCGGCCGGGTCGGCCGCTCGGCAGCACCTTGAGTCCGGGCATCGGCCTCACCCCCGCAGTCCATGGGAGCAGGCCGGGCGCCGCCGGACAATCCCCCTGCCGGGTCCTCGGGCCGAGCCCCGACGCCGGAGTGGCGTCGGACTCTTCGCGGGAACGAGGGGGTGTGCGGGGTGTGCGGGGTGTGCGGGGTGTGCGGGGCCGAACGGGTCTGCGGGGCCGAAGGGGTCTGCGGGGCCGAACGGGTCTGCGGGACACGGGCAGGGGCCTGCGGGGCACCGGCAGGGCGGGCGATCGGCCGTGTGACGGCTCGGGGTGACGGCCCGTGTAACGACTCCGACGGAACCTCGTCGGGTTGCTGTTACAGAAGCACCGCTGTACCGCAATGACGGACGCCTACGTTTATGTCACCTGAACACGCCCGGACACGCCCGGACACGCCTGGAAACCCCGGGCCTCCCCGGACCCGACCCGCAACGAAGGACCTCCCGTGAGCACCGTCAGCCGTCGCAGTCTCGTTCGCGCAGCCGCCGTGACCGCATGCGCCGGCAGCCTCCTGGCAGTGCCCGCCGCGGCCGCGCTCGCGGACGGGGTACCGGCCGCGTCGACCGGGCAGCGGACCCTGGTCAAGAGCCTCTCCCTCGCGGACGGCGAGTCCCTGGCCCGGGTCTACCGGGTCGCCGACAACGCCTACGAGGCCGAGATCCTGCGCGACGGTGCCCGGATCGCCACGTTGGCCGACCGGGACGGTGCGACCGAGGTCGGCGGTTCCGGCGACCTGCACGTCTCACTGCGGGCGGACGGCCGGCTCACGTCCTGGGTCGGTGACACCCGCCCGGCCGGCGACGCGTCGCACGCCCTCTTCGGCGACGGCCACAAGACCGGGACGCGCAGCGGGCACACCGTTCCCGTCTCGGCGCACACCCCGGAGTCCGCGGCGCGTGCGGGTGTGGGCGGGACCGCGGAGGCGCTGCGCCTGAACACGATGGCGGACGGTCCGGGAGAGGGCGTGCTGCTGCTCGCGGCGGGCGGCGGGATCGCGGCCGTCGGCGCCGCCGGGCTCGGATTCGCGATGGTGCGGCGCGGACGTACGGAGGGCTGACACCCCGGGCGGCGGGCTGAACCCCGGGCGGCGGACGCCATCGGGCCGGGTCGTGCCCGGGCCCCGGCGACGGGCGGATCGGTCCGTGGTCCACCGGGCGGACGCGTGAGCAAAAGGGATGTATCTCTGCATAAGGTTGGCTGGAAACCGACCGCCACCGGCCGCCGCAGAGAGGATGGCCCGCCCCGTGAGAACGCTCCCCGTCCGGACGCGCACCGTTCTGCTGCTACCCGCCCTGCTGCTCCTGATGGCGGGCTGTGGCGACTCCGGCGAACTGGCCGCCGCCGGGCCGACCCCGACGGCGAGCGGGCCCGTGAACCTGTGGCCGGGGCGGCAGGGGGCCGTGGTGCCGCCCGCCGATCCGGGGGGCGCGCCGCCCGAGTACGTGCCCGGGCTGCCCCGGGTCAAGAACCAGGACGTGCACGCGGTCGACCCGGTGGCGTTGGTCCAGGCCGAACTGCGCGCCCGCCCGAACGCCGACGTCGGCCCGGACGGGATGCCCCGGGAGACCGCCGACGCGGTTCTGGCGTGCGGGAACGAACCGACCGGTAGGTGTCCGGTCCTGAGCCCGTACTACCGGGACCTCACCGGGAACGGGAAGGACGAGATCGTCGTCGGGATCGAGCTGCCCGACAAGATGCTGTCCGTACGGGCCTACACGGCGGACCCCGACGGGCGGCTCAACCGGATCATGGCCACCATCGACACCGTGATCGGCGTGGAACTCGCCGGCCGGGACGTGATCCTGCGGGCTCCGAGCGGCAACAACGGCTACGAGCTGATCACCGCCTGGTCCTGGGACGGGAAACAGCGCAGCATGCTGCCGACGCGCGAGCAGATCGTCCGGGTGCCGGGGCCGCCGGCGCGCCCGCAGCCGTCGACGAACGCGAGCCCGGGGGCGGATTCGGGGACGGGGTCGGGTCCGGGGACGGGTTCGGGGTCGGGTTCGGGTTCGGGTTCGGGCACGGGGACGGCGACGGGTTCGGGCACGGGGACGGCGACGGGTTCGGGTTCGGGGACGGGCGGGGCTTCGTCGTGAGGCACCGGTTGCCCGCCTGGACCGCGTCGCTGACCTGGAAGGCGGCGTGCTTCATCGTGATCATGTGCTGCTCGCTGGCGGCGGTGCTGGGCGCGCTGGTGCACGTGGAGGTGACCCGGCAGACGATCGGGTCGGCGCGCGACAAGGCGTTGGAGAAGCTGCACGACGCGTCCCGCGCGTACGAGGCCGGCGAGGCCCTGCCCCCCGATTCTGGTCTGGATCCGGCGGAGTTGCCGCCGTCGTTGCGGGCACTCGCGGTCGGCGGCCGGCAGGGAACGGTCGTGGGCACGTACGACGACCGGCCGACGATGTGGGCGGCCGGCCCGGCGGACGGCCGGGCGCTGGCCACCGCCGTCGACTACAGCCAGAGCGCGCGCACGATCAGCGGCCTGGACCACGCGATCATCGGCTCCTCCCTGTTGGCGATCGGGGGAACACTGCTGGTGGGGGCGTTCGCCGTGACGCGCGTGACCCGGCGGCTGCACCAGACGGCGACGGTCGCCCGGCGCATCACCCAGGGGGACCTCGACGCGCGGGTCGGCGATCCGCGCACGCGGGACCCGGCGCGGCACCAGGACGAGGTGGCGACGGTGGCGGGCGCGCTGGACACCATGGCGGGCAGCCTCCAGGCGAAGCTGATGAGCGAGCAGAGGTTCACGGCGGACGTGGCGCACGAGCTGCGGACGCCGTTGACGGGCTTGCAGGCGGCGTCGGAACTGCTGCCGGAGGGACGGGCGACGGAACTCGTGCAGGAGCGGGTCCGTACGATGCGCCAACTCACCGAGGACCTGCTGGAGATCTCCCGACTGGACTCGGGCAGCGAAGCCGTGGAGACCGACCTGCACCAACTCGCGCGGCTCGCCGGGAGGGTGGTGCGGGCCTCGGGGACGGACACGGAGGTGATCGTCGTCCGGGACGCGCACGTGGAGACGGACCGGCGGCGGCTGGAACGGGTGCTCGGCAATCTGGTGGCCAACGCCCACAAGCACGGGCGTGCGCCGGTGGTCCTGACCGTGGACGGGCCGGTGGTGACCGTACGGGACCACGGCGACGGCTACCCCGACTACCTGATCGCACACGGCCCGCAACGCTTCCGCAGCGGGTCGGACTCCCGCTCGGGCAAGGGAAAGGGGCACGGGCTGGGGCTGACCATCGCGGTCGGACAGGCCCGGGTCATCGGGGCGCGGCTGGAGTTCCGGCGCGGAGCGGGTGGCGGGGCGTTGGCGGTGGTCACCCTGCCCTTGCCCTGTCCGGGCGGGTGAGGGGGCCGGGCCTGGCGGCCCTGGCCGGGCCCTTGCCGTGGCTGGGCCCGTGCCCTGGCCGGGCGGGACCGGTGCGCCGGCCGGGCGGGTGGTGCCGTGCCGTGCCGTGCGGCGTCGATGCTGCCGGCCCCGGCTGCGCCGGGCGCCTCAAACGCCGGCGGGGCTGAGAAGGGGTACCGCCAGGCCGGACCAGGCTGAATCGGGCTGAATCGGGCCGAAAGGCCTGCCGCCGTGACCGGGTCAGGGACCGACGCAACCACAACCGGGCGCCTCAAACTCCGCCGCGGCTGAGAAGGGGTACCGCCGGACCGGGCCGGGCCGGAGGTGCTTGCCGCCGGAACCGGTTACGCCGGGGGTGGGGTCTTGGTCCAGGGCCAGCGGGGTTTGGGCCTGGTGCCCGAGGGGACGAAGGTGTACTTCCAGCCTTTCTGGAGGCCCAGCCGCTTCGAGTAGCCCGCCGGGACGCGCTCGTACAGCAGGACCGTGGGGGCGCCGCCGTCCGGGGCGGGGACCGGGATCTCGTACCACTTGGCGGGGTGCCCGGTCGGGCCGAGGAGGATCGGGAGGGTCCGGCCGTCCATCGGGCCGCCCTCGAAGGGGGTGGGTTGGCTTCTCACCCCTCCAGTGTCACAGCAGGTGGGCGGCCTCGGAGACCACGGGGATCACACGGCGGGCCAGCACTCCGACCGGTCCCTCCGCGGATTCCAGGGAGAGGGCCGCGCGGGCGGCGGCGGCGGTCTCCGGGTCGGTGGCGGCGGTCGCCGTGAGCAGGGCGATGAACTGGTCCAGCAGCCAGTCCCGCAGCTCCTGCACTCCGGGCTGCTTGCCCTCGTCGATCCAGATCAGCGAGGCCGCCTCGACGGCGGTGATCCAGGTGCGGACCATCATGCGCAGCCGCGGGCCGGGGTCCGGGACGCCGAGGTGGACGAGGATCTGTTGGGCGGCGGCCCGGCGGATGCCGTCGACGGTGGCCGTGGTGCGGGAGGTTTCGACCACGCTGCCGCCGTTGAGGAGGGCGGAGAAGCCCGCGTCGTGTTCGTCGACGAAGGCCAGGTAGCGGTCCAGGGCGCGGGACAGTCGCCGGGTGAGGGGTCCGGCCTGGGGTTCGGCGAAGCACTGTTCCAGGAGTTCGGCCGCGGAGCGCAGGGCGGCTTCGTAGAGCTGCTGCTTGCCGCCGGGGAAGTAGCGGTAGACGAGGGGGCGCGAGACGCCGGCGGCCTCGGCCACGTCGTCGAGGGAGACCTCCTCCGGTGCCCGGTGCGCGAACAGCGTCAGGGCCGCGTCGAGGAGTTGGGCCCGTCGCTCCTCGACGCTCAGCCTGCGGTACGCGCGTACGGTCATGCCCGCAGGGTAACCCCCGGGGCGGCGCCTCAGGCCAGGAGTCCGGAGCTCTGCCAGAGCCGGCGGCCGACCCCGCGCAGGATTCCTATGTCGTCGAGGAAGTCGGTGAGCCGCTTGGCGCCGGTCTGCATGACCTCGCGCCGGTGGCCGCTCGCCTTGACCTGGGCGAGGGCTTCGTGGCGGTCGAGGCCGATGTTGTCGTAGACCTGCGGGTTGACGAAGGCCAGCGAGAAGACGCGGGCGGCCTCGCCGCAGCTGATCCGGGTGAGTTCCTGTTCCCAGCGCGGGGCCGTCAGCATCTGGCGGCGCAGTTCCTCGCGGGCGTAGCGGACGTGCCGGGCCTCTTCGATGACGTGGATGCGGGTGACCCCGCGCACGAGCGGCTGGATGCGCTCGTCCGGGAAGGTGAGCCGCTGCATCCAGTCCAGGATCTCCTCGCCGAGCAGGGTGCAGGCGAAGGAGCCGGGGGTGGTGGAGATCGTCTTGAGGACGCGGGCGAGGTTGTGGTTCGCGCGGGAGACCGGGTACTCGGGGGCGCCGCCCTTTTGGATCATGCGGGCGAACATCATGGAGTGCCGGCACTCGTCGGCGATCTCGGTGAGCGCGTAGCGGACGTGATTGCTGGTCAGCGACTTGTCGTAGATGTGTCGGACAAGCAGTTGCATCAGGATGATCTCGAACCAGATGCCGAGCGAGGCGAGCGCCGCCGCCTCGTGGCGGGAGAGTTCGATGCGCTGCTCCTCCCCCATCTTCTTCCACATGGGGGTGTCGTAGAGGGAGAGGAGTTCGGGCGGCCAGTAGTACTTGCCCTCGATCGGCGGGGCGTCCCAGTCGAGTTCCGTGTCGGGGTCGAAGGAGTGCTTGGCCGAGGATTCGAGCAGTCGTTCGGCTATCTGTTCGCGGTCCTTGAGCAGGCCGAGCGCGTCCTGCAGGACCCGGCGATCCGTGCGGTCGGTCGTGGTCGTCATCGCGGGGGCACCTCGCCCGTCGTGTGGGGTCGCCGCCGGGGAGTTACCAGCGGTCACCTCTTATGAGACTGCTTGTCAGCAAGGTCGTCAATCCCCCGCGCACGACTTGTTGACCCCGTGTCTACCAACGTGTGACGCTGCCAACTGTCCGCTCAGGCAGGGAAGTACGTGAGACGAAGGGGCGTCCATGTCGACGCACGAGCTCTACACCACGGCCCCGGGCGAGGCCGTCTGGCAGGTTCCGGCCTCCGGCGCGGCCCGTTTCAACTGGGAGTACGACGGCGGCCGGGAGCGGCTGCTCGCGCTGTACCAGAAGGGCAAGGACAAGCAGTGGGACGGCGCCAAGCGCATCGCGTGGGACCTGGAGGTGGACCCGAACGACCCGCTCGGCACCCCCGACGAGGCGTTGACCCTGTACGGCACCCGGCACTGGGCCAAACTCACCGACAAGGACAAGGGCGAGCTGCGCCGGCACTACGCTTCCTGGAACTTCAGCCAGTTCCTGCACGGCGAGCAGGGCGCGATGGTGTGCGCGGCGCGCATCGTGGAGTCCGTGCCGGACCTGGACGCGAAGTTCTACTCCGCCACCCAGACCATGGACGAGGCCCGGCACGCGGAGATCTTCGGCCGCTTCCTGCACGAGAAGGTCGGGATGCTCTACCCGGTCAACGACAGCCTCCAGGGGCTGCTCGGGGACACCCTGCGCGACTCCCGCTGGGACATGCCGTACCTGGGCATGCAGGTCCTCATCGAGGGGTTGGCCCTGGCGGCGTTCGGGATGATCCGCGACACGACCGACAAGCCGCTGCCCAAGCAGATCCTCGCGTACGTGATGCAGGACGAGGCCCGGCACGTGGCCTTCGGTCGGATGGCGTTGCGGGACTACTACAAGCAGTTGACGGACGCCGAGTTGCGCGAGCGCGAGGAGTTCGTGATCGAGGGCTGTCACCTGATGCGGGACCGGCTGCGCGGGGTGGAGGTGCTGGAGAACTTCGGCATCCCGCGCGGGGAGGCCGAGGAGTTCAGCGAGCAGTCGGAGTTCCTGCACCTCTTCCGGAAGCTGCTGTTCAGCCGGATCGTGCCGTGCGTCAAGGACATCGGGCTGTGGGGCGAGCGGCTCCAGAAGGCCTACCTGGACATGGGCGTCTTCGAGATGGGCGACTCCAACCTGGACCTGCTGATGAGCCAGGACGAGGAGATCGCCGAGGCGCTGGACCGCGAGCGGTTCGCCGCCGAGGAGCGGGAGCGGGTGGCGGAGGTGGCCGACGCCGTCGCGGAGGGCTCCGAGAGCGCGTAGGCCCCGACTGCCCGCGCATCCGGTCGGCGCCGGCTACGGCTTCCTCAGGGCCGCCTCCATCACCGCCCGCGCGATCGGCGCCGCCGCGCTGTTGCCGCTGATGTCGCGGCGGTTCGCCGCCGCGTCCTCGACCACCACCGCGACGGCCACCGCCGGGAACGGGGCGCCGTCGGCCTTGGCCCAGGAGATGAACCACGCGTACGGGGTTCCCGCGTTGCCGACGCCGTGCTGCGCGGTGCCCGTCTTGCCGCCGACCGTCGCACCGGGGATCGCGGCGTTGCGGCCCGTGCCGTCCCGCACCACCTTGACCATCAGCTCCTGCATCCGCACCGCCGTGCCCGGGCTCATGGCCCGGCCCAGGGTGTGCTGGTCCGCGCGCCGGACCTGGTCCCCGTCGTCCTGGGTCGTACGGTCCACCAGGTGCGGGGACTTGAGTTCCCCGCCGTTGGCGACGGCGGCCGCGACCATCGCCATCTGCAACGGGGTGGCCTTCGTGTTGAACTGCCCGATCGAGGACAGGGCCAACTGGTCCGGGCTCATGTCGGTGTCGAAGTTCGACCGCGACACCCAGGACGGCACCCGCAGCGTGTCGTCGTTGAAACCGAGGCGCTGGGCGGCCCGCACCATCCCCTCCAGGCCGACCCGCACGCCGATCTTGGCCATGACCGTGTTGCACGACCACTGGACCGCCTCCGCCATCGAGGCGTCGACGCAACCGGTGCCGGCGTTGGGCAGCAGGGTGCTCGTGCCGGGCAGCGGGTAGGGGTCGGGGGTCTCGGTTGGCGCGTCCACGTCGGTGACCACCCCCGCCTCCAGGGCGGCCGCCGCGGTCACGATCTTGAAGGTGGAGCCGGGCGGGTACGTCTCGCGCAGCGCCCGGTTGAGCATCGGCTTGGCGGGGTCCGCGTTCAGTCGCTCCCAGGCCGCCTTGACCCGCGTGCCCGTGCCGGACAGCAGGGCCGGATCGTAGGAGGGGCTGCTGACCAGGGCGAGGATCCTGCCGGTGGCCGGCTCCAGGGCCGCGACCGCGCCGCGCTTGCCGGCCAACCCGGTGTACGCGGCGCTCTGCAGGGCGGAACGGATGGTGGTGGCGACGTTCCCGCCGGCCGGCCGGCCCCGGGCCAGGTCGTACCAGAGCGGGAAGGCGGAGAGTCCCGGGTCGGTGCCCGAGAGGAGGGCGTCCTCGGCACGCTCCACGAAGCTGGTCCCGTAGGTCTGGGAGGAGAAGCCGGTGACGGGGGCGTAGAGCGGGCCGTTGGCGTACGTCCTTTCGTGGCGCAGCAGTTGGCCGCTGTCGCGGGAGCCGGTGACGGGTTTGCCGTCGACCAGGACGTCCCCGCGCGGTTCGGCGTACCGCGCGATGGCGGGGCGCTTGTTGGCCGGGTTGGCGCCGTAGGCGGCGGACTCCCACACCTGCACCCGGGCCACGTTGCACAGCAGGGCGACGATCAGCGCCGCGCAGAAGTACCCGCACCAGCGGATGTACCGGATCATCGGGCGGCCTCCCCTTCCACGGCCTGGGGTCGGCGTGCGCAGTCGCCGAGTCGGACCAGCAGGGCGACGATGATCCAGTTGGTGACGACGGAGGAGCCGCCCTGGGCCAGGAAGGGCATGGCCATGCCGGTGAGCGGGATCAGTCCGGTGACCCCGCCCGCGATGACGAACACCTGGAGCGCGAGGATCGAGGCGAGTCCGGTGGCGAGCAGCCGTCCGAAGGGGTCGCGCAGCGCGAGTCCGGTGCGAAAGCCCCGGTCCACGAGGAGCCCGTAGAGGACCAGGATCGCGGCCAGGCCGACCAGCCCCAGCTCCTCGCCGGCGGTGGCCAGGATGAAGTCGGACTTGGCGGCGAACCCGATGAGGAAGGACTGGCCGTGGCCGAGGCCGGCGCCGAGGAGTCCGCCGGCGCCGAAGGCGAAGAGGGACTGGGCGAGCTGGCCGGGGCCCTCGCCCCGTTCGATGGAGGCGAAGGGATTCATCCAGTCGTCCACCCGACCGTGCACGTGGGGCTCGAACGTCGCGACCGCGTAGGCGCCCACGGCGGCGAGCAGCAGCCCGATCGCGATCCAACCGATCCGGCCGGTGGCCGTGAAGAGCATGATCACGAAGAGACCGAAGAAGAGCAGTGAGGTGCCGAGGTCCCGTTCCAGGATCAGCACCCCGACGCTGAGCAGCCAGATCGTGAGGATCGGCCCGAGGACCCGGCCGGGCAGCAGTTTGAGCTTCCAGAAGAGCCGCCGGCCGCCGAGGGCGAGGGCGGTGCGGTTCGCGGCGAGGTACGAGGCGAAGAAGACGGCGAGCAGGATCTTGGCGAACTCCCCGGGCTGGAAGGAGAGGCCGGCGAGACGGATCCAGATGTGGGCCCCGTTGACGGCCGGGAAGAAGACGGGCACCAGCATCAGCACGAGGGCGACGGCGACGGACAGGTACGCGTACCGCTGGAGCACCCGGTGGTCGCGCAGCACCCCGACGACGAGCACGAACAGCACGACCCCCAGGGCGGACCAGCGCAGTTGCTCCCCCGCGGTGAGGTGGTGGGGGGTGCTCAGGTCGAGCCGTTGGATGAGGACGAGGCCGAGGCCGTTGAGCAGGAACGCGATCGGCAGCACGAGCGGATCGGCGTGGGGGGCGCCGAAGCGGACGGCGAGGTGCGCGAGCAGGGCGGCGCCGAAGAGTCCCGCCGCGTAGTGCGAGGAGCCCTCGGGGAGCCGGCCGGTGGACGCGTGGCCGACGTGGAGGTGACCGAGTACGGAGATCAGGACCGCCCCGATGAGCAGCGCGAGCTCGACGCCGCGACGCTTGGCGGCGCGGTCGCTGCGGGGTGGGGGCGGGGCGGGCTCCGCAACCTTCGCCGTCAGAGCGGTCATACGGGGAAACGTAGCAAGGGCACGGGGCGTATGTCCGTTTATGTCATAGAGTGCCGAAGAGTCGTCACAAACCGTCGGAACCATCGGAATCGGGAGTCTCGCCCCATGGGTCCTGTGGAGTTCATCGTCCTGGCCTTTCCGGAGGAACAGTTGCGCGTCCCGGCCGTCGAGGCCGTGATGGGGCTCCGCAAGGCCGGGGTGGTGCGGCTGATCGACGGTCTCGTGGCCACGCGGACGGCGTCCGGGGAGGTCATGGCGTCCGAGTTCGACGAGTTCGTGGAGCTGGCGGGCCTGCTGGCGCACCGGGAGGCGACCCGGCTGATCGGCCCGGAGGACGTCCGCGAGGCGGCGGAGCTCCTGGAACTCGGCAGTTGCGCGCTCCTGCTGGTCGTCGAGCACGTGTGGGCCGAGGACGCGGCCGTGGCGGTACGGGCGGCGGGCGGGCGGATCGTGGGGTCGGTCCGGATCCCGGCCGAGCGGGTGGGGGTGGTGGCCTGATGTTCATCAGACCCGTGGCGGCCTCGCCGGCCCGGGCCGACCGGCCGCCGGGCCGACCGTTGCTCCGCGGCCTCCTGGCGCGGGCCTCGGGCACCCCGGACCCCGGGCGGAACGCCGCGCGGCCCCCGGACCCCGTCTCGCCGGCCGCGCGGTACACCGGCCCGGACACGGAAACCGACACGGACACGGACATCGACGCCGCCACCGACACCGACACCGGTGCCGACACCGAGACCGACACCGGCACGGCCGCCTCGGCGGATCCGACCCCGCACGGGTCGACCGGCCCGGGCGAGGGGCTCGTGCGGGAGCTGGCGCAACTGGCCGGCCTCGCCCGCGAGGGGTTGCTGACCCCGGAGGAGTTCAGTACGGCCAAGGCCCGCCTGCTCGGTTCCTGACGGATCGTGAACCGGGGCCGCGGGCTCGGGGCGGGACCCGGATCAGGGGCAGAGGGGCTTCGGCGTGGGGCCGGACGGGTGGCCGGGTCCCCGCCGCCGGCCCCGCGTGGAGGATTCGTCATACCGGGCGTGGCACCATCGGCCGCCCCGGAGGTGATTACATGACAATTCGACTGCTCCGTGCCGCCTGTGTGGCCGCCGCCGTCCTCATGACGGCCGGCCCCCCGCCCCTCGCCCGCGCCGAACCGCTGCCGGCCGCCCCGGCCGCCGAGCCCGTCGGCGTCCTGCTCACCCGCCTCCAAGGCCTGTACCAGAAGGCCGAACAGGCCGCCGAGGCCCACAACTCCACCGAGGTCGCCCTCAAGGCCCGCCAGGACGAGGAACGCCGCTCCACCACCGAGCTCTCCCACGCAAGGGCCGCGCTCCTGACCGAGCGGGCCATCGCCGGCCGGTTGGCCCGGGAGCAGTACCAGGGCTCCCGCGCCGGCGTCCCCCCGTACGTCCGCATGCTGCTCCTCGGGGACTTCCAGAGCGCGGCCGACCAGCGCCGGCTCGCCGCGCACGAGGGGGCCAGGACGGCCGGTGTGCTGGCCCGGCTGGAGCGGGGCGAGCAGCGGGCCGGGACGCTGGCCGGTGCGGCCCGCAAGGCCCTCGACGCCCAGCGGGCGCTGACCGCCGAGCAGAAGAAGCAGCGGGACGAGGTGACGGGCCGGCTCAAGGAGGTCGAGCGGCTGTTGGCCTCGCTGAGCGCGGAACAACTGGCGCAGCTCGACGGCCGCGAGGCTGCGGACACCGCCGAAGCACAGCGGAAGCTGGTGGATTCGGGCCGGCTCGGTGCTCCGGGGGCCGTGAGCGCCCGTACGCCGACGGCCGCCGGCGGGGAGGCCCTCACGTACGCGGCCGCGCAGATCGGGAAGCCGTACGTCTGGGGCGCGGAGGGGCCGGGGTCCTTCGACTGCTCCGGGCTGACCTCCCGGGCCTGGGAGCACGCCGGGCGGGCGATCCCCCGGACCAGCCAGGACCAGTGGGCCCGGCTGCCCCGGGTTCCCCTGGACCGGCTCCGGCCGGGCGATCTGGTGGTGTACTTCCCCACCGCCACGCACGTGGCCCTGTACATCGGGGACGGGAAGGTGATCCAGGCACCCCGGCCGGGAACCACCGTCAAGGTGTCGCCGATCGCCGCGAATCCGGTCCTCGGGGCCGTCCGGCCGGACGCGGGAGGGGCGCCGCTCGCCTCGTACACCCCGCCGCGACTGCCCGAGTCGGCCTCGGCGGGGGACGACACCGGCTATTCGGCGGAGGAGGCCCCCGCCGTCGCGGAGGCCGCCGCCACGGTGGCCGTGACCTCGGCCAGGTAGTCGGCCGCGTCCTCGGGGTCGTAGAAGTACGCGTCGAAGTCGGCCGGGTTGTCGAAGCCGTTGGCGAATCGATCCGCCACCGGCTGGAGCTGCCCGGCCGCACCGATCAGGTTCAGCACGTGCTCCGGCGGGACCCCCAGCATGGCGTTGGTCCACTGGGTGACCGGCTTGCCGGTCGTGAACCAGAACTTGTCGAACGTGGCCTTCATCCACGCCTCGTCGAACGGCTTGTCGCCGTGCATGAGGATCGACGAGAGGTACGAGGCCGCGCACTTGGCCGCCGAGTTGGAACCCTGCCCGGTGATCGGGTCGTTCGCGACCACCACGTCCGCCACGCCCAGCACCAGCCCGCCGCCGGGCAGCCGGCCGATCGGGTTGCGGACCACCGGCGCGTACCGGCCGGCGAGGGTCGCGCCCGCGTCGGTCAGCTCCACCTTCGTGGCCCGCGCGTACTCCCAGGGCGTGAACTTCTCCATGAGCTCCAGCGTCAGCGCCAGGTGCGCGGAGGGGTCCGTCGTGCCCTTGAACGCGTCGATCGGGCCGCCCGGGACGCCTTCCCAGAACAGGATGTCCGCGCGGCCCGACGTGGTGAGGGTCGGCATGACGAACAGCTCGCCGACGCCCGGCACCAGGTTGCAGCGCACGGCTTCCGTCTCCGGGTGCTCGGGGCGGGGCCCCAGGCCGTGGACGTAGCTGACCGCGAGCGCGCGCTGCGGCGCGTCGTAGGGGGAACGCGCCGCGTCCCGCTCGAACATCGACACCAGCTCGCCCTTGCCGGCGGCGACCAGGACCAGGTCGTAGGCGCGGGAGAAGTAGTCCAGGTCGGCGACGGACGCCCCGTGGACGACCAACTGCCCGCCGCGCTGCACGAAGGCGTCCAGCCAGCCGGCCATCTTCACGCGCTGGTCGACGGACTGCGCGTCCCCCTTGAGCCGGCCGAGCCAGTCGACGGCCCGGCCGCCGTCCGGGGCGGCGACCGAGACGCCCAGGCCCTTGATCGTGGGTGCCTGCCGCGCCCAGAAGTCGAGCTGGAGGTCCCGCTCGTGCTGGAGCGCCGTGTCGAACATGCACTGCGTGGACATGACCCGTCCGGTGCGGATCTCGTCCGCCGTCCGGTTGGACATCAGGGTGACCTCGTACCCCTTGGACTGGAGTCCGAGGGCGAGCTGAAGACCGGACTGACCGGCTCCCACGACGAGTATCTTGCGCATCACGTTCTCGATTCGGGTCTGTCAGGCCGCCTGACCTGGTGGATCTATTCGGGGGTGGCGTCGAGGGCGTGACCCACCAGGGCCAGCAGCGATTCGACGACGGTCGCCCGCCGCCGGGCGTCCATGATCACCACGGGTACGTGGGGCGGGACGGTGAGCGCCTCGCGCACGTCCTCCTCCTCGTAGGAGGCGGAGCCCTCGAAGTGGTTGACGGCGACGGCGTACGGCAGGCCACAGCTCTCGAAGTAGTCGAGGGCCGGGAAGGCGTCGCGCAGCCGGCGGGTGTCGGCCAGCACCAGGCCGCCGATGGCCCCGCGCACCAGGTCGTCCCACATGAACCAGAACCGTTCCTGGCCCGGGGTGCCGTACACGTACAGGACGAGGTCGTCGGCGAGCGTGACGCGGCCGAAGTCCATCGCGACGGTGGTGGTGCTCTTGTCCGGGGTTCCGGACAGGTCGTCGGTGGCCGCACCGGCCTGCGTCATCACCGCCTCGGTGCGCAGCGGGGTGATCTCGGAGAGGGAGGACACGAAGGTGGTCTTCCCGACGCCGAATCCACCCGCGACCAGCACCTTGACGGCGACGGGCGCCCGCGAGCGGTCGTACTGCCAGGCCTGGGCGGGCTCGTCGTCAGGGGGGACGTCGATGTGACGGTCAGAGACGGCGAAGACCACTGAGCACCCTTTCGAGCAGTGCGCGTTCGGGACGGCCGGTGCCGTGTCCCGTGCCGTAGACGCGTATCCGGCCCTGGTCGGCGAGGTCGCTGACCAGGACCCGGACCACGCCGAGCGGCAGTTTCAGGAGCGCCGCTATCTCGGCGATCGTCCGCATGCGGCGGCACACCTCGACTATGGCGGGCATCTCGGGCATCCGGTCGGGCGTCGCGACCGGACCGGTGTCGAGGGCGGCGACGAAGGTCTCCACCAGCAGGACCTGCGTGAACCGGGTCCGGCCGCCCGTCAGCGAGTACGGGCGGACGCGGGCGGGGCGACGGTCGGCGCCGCGTATCGGCAGCCGGTCGGAGGCCGGGCTCCTCACGGGGTGTTCTCCATCGACTGGCGCAGCTCGCTGCGGACTTCGGGGGTCAGTACGTGGCCGGCGCGGCCGACGAACAGGGCCATGTGGTAGGCCACGACGCTCATGTCGCAGTCGGGCGTGGCGTGCACGCCGAGCAGCGAGCCGTCGCTGATGACCATGACGAAGACGGAACCGTGCTCCATCGCCACCATGGTCTGTTTCACGGAGCCGCCGTCCATGAGGGAGGCGGCGCCCGTGGTCAGGCTGCCGAGCCCGGACACGATGGTGGCGAGGTCGGCCGAGGCCCCTCGGGGGCCCTTGGGCCGGTCCTGCGGGGACTGCGCCGGCGGCTCGGAGGAGAGCAGCAGGAGCCCGTCCGAGGAGACGACGGCGACGGAGTTGACGCCGGGGACCTCCTTGACCAGGTCGGTCAGCAGCCACTGCAGGTTGCGGGCCTGGGTGCTCAGTCCGTACGTACTGGGCGCGGTCATGTGCGTGCCTCCTGTGCGGTGTCCCCCTGGTCGGTCTGTCCCCGGTCCTGCCCGCGGTCCTGCCCGCGGTCCTGCGCGAGCTCGGCCTCGACGACGCGTCTGCCGTCCTGGGTCCCCTGGTAGAAACCGCCGAGCCTGCGGCGCAGTTCGTCGGCGTCCACCCGGCGCGGTTCGGGGCGCGCGTCGGCGGGGCGACCTCCGGTGGCCACGTTGCGCGGGGTCCGTTTGGGGAGTCCCTTGTCGGTCAGGACGTCTTCGGGGTGGCCGGCCTGGCGCGGGACCCAGTGGTCCTCGGCCTCGGCCCGCCGGTGCGGATCGGGCGCCTCGGCGGCGACGGGCCGCACGGGCAGTCCCGGTGCCGCGTCGGGCCGTGTCCGGCGGGGCAGCCCCTGCTCGGGATCCGCGACCGCCGGCGCCTCGGCCGCGGGGGCCGGCACCGTGAAGTCCCGCTCGGCCGGGGGCGCCTGCGCGTCCGGGGCCACGAAGGCCTCGGCGTCGGCCTCCGACACCACGCGGGCGAGGAGTTCCTCGTCGGCGGACAGCACGGGCTGCGGATCCGGGACGGCTGCCGGGGCGTCGATCGCGTCGGCGGCCTCGTCCGGTGCATCGTCCGGTGCGTCGTCCGCGGTCTCGCCCGTGGCGTCGTCCGTGGCGTCGCCCGGGTCGCTCGGCTCGTCCGGGGCGTCGCTCGCGGCCGGTTCTTCGGCGGACGACGGCTCCTGCGTCTCCGGCGCGGGGACGGTGAACACCTGGTCGGCGGTCGGAAGCGGCTCGGAGTCCGCGCGGGCCTCGAACTCGGCCTCGAACTCCGCGTCGAAGGCGGCCTCGGTCTCGGCGAGCGGCTCGGCCTCCGGGTCCGAGAGCGGTTCCGGAACCGGTTCCGGAACCGGGTCCGGCCCCTGGTCCGCCCCCAGCTTCGTCTCCTGCTGCGTGTCCTGCCGCGTGTCCTGCCGCGTCCGGCCGGACTCCGCGTCCGCCGGCGTGGTCGTGGCGACGACCGGGTCGCCGAACGCGGCGGCCAGGTCGGCGGCGATCCCCGGATCCCGGGCCGGTTCGGCCGCCGGTTCGCGCGCGGGCTCGGCCGAGGCCTCCACGACCGGGTCCGCCGCCGGGGGCGTCCGCTGGGACATCAGCGTGTTCTCGTTCGCCTCGGCGACAGCCCCGGGCAGGCGCAGCCCGGACACGCCGGGCGCGACGACGGAGTGCACCGGCGAGGCGGGCGGCGTGGTCGGCAGCAGCGTCGCCGGGACGACCACGAGGGCCTCGGTCCCGCCGTGTCGGGGCGCCCGCAGTTCGGCGGTGACACCGTGCCGGGCGGCGAGCCGGCCGGCCACGTACAGGCCGAGTCCCAGGCCGTGCTCCGACTCGGGTTCCTCGTCGTACGCCTCGGGGGTGGCCAGTCGGGCGTTGAGGGTCGCCATCCGGTCCTCGGTGACGCCGATGCCCTGGTCCAGCACGGACAGCACCACTTCGCCGGTGTCGAGCAGCCGGCCGGACACCTTCACCTTGACGTCCGGCGGCGAGAAGGTCGTCGCGTTCTCCAGCAGTTCCGCGAGGACGTGCGAGATGTCGTCGGCGGCGTGCCCGGCGACCTGCGTGTACGAGGGCATCGCCGCGAGGTCGACGCGCTCGTACCGCTCGATCTCGCTGACGGCGGCCCGCATCACGTCGACCAGCGGCACCGGCAGGGCCTGCCCGTGGCCGTGTTCCTGGCCGGCGAGGACCAGCAGGTTCTCGTTGTGACGGCGCATCACCGTCGCGAGGTGGTCGAGCTTGAACAGGGTCGCGAGCCGGTCCGGGTCCTGCTCCTCCGACTCCAGCTCCTCGATGACCGCCAGTTGGCGCTCCACGAGACCCAGGGTGCGCAGGGACAGGGACACCGACGTCGTCGACATGACGCGGCGGTGCTCTTCGAGCCCGGCCCGCAGCTCCCTGAGCTCGGCGTCCAGGGCCTCGCGGCCGGCGGTCAGCGCCTCGTTGCGTCCGATGAGGCGGCGCCGGTCGGCGTCGAGTCCGGCGATCCGGGTGTGCAGGGAGACCGTCTGGTCCCGCACCGCGTTCAGGTGGCGGACGACCTCGGCGAACTCGTCGTTGCGGCCGGTGAAGCGCACCGGCTCGACGGAGCCCTCCGGGGTCGCCAGCCGTTGGGCGCCCCGGCGGAGCACCGAGAGGGGCCGGGTCAGGGAGCGGGCGACGGCCGTGGAGAAGCCGACCACGAACAGGAACAGCACGCCCACGAAGGCGATCAGCAGTTCGAGGCGGGTCACGTCGTCGTCGCGCAGGGTCGCGAGGGCGGTGGCCCGTCGGCTCGCCAGCGTGGATTCGACCGACTGCATCCGGTCGACGCGGGCGGTGAGCGCGGCGCCCACGGCGGCGCGGTCGACCTTGCGGTCGGTCGAGTTCAGGGTCGGCCGGTCGGTGAGCCGCTTGAGGTACTCCTCGGCGGTCTTGACCTCGGGGCCGGTGACGGTGGCGGCGAGCGTCTCCCGTACGTCGGGTCGCGCGGTCCGCGAGAAGTCGTCGAGGGCGGCCTGTTCGCGGACCCGGGAGCGCTGGGCGGCGACGGTGAGTTCGTCGACGGGCGCCAGGCTCACGGCCTGTTCGGTGCGCGGGACGGCCAGGGCCGCGAGCAGCAGGCCGCGGGTGGCGCCGGCCTGTTCCACGGCCTGTCCGAGGGGGGCCAGCGGCCGGGTGGTGACCAGGGCGGCCTCCGCGCGGGGCGGGGTCAGTTCGACGAGCCGGTCGCCCGGTGCCATGAGGTCGGCGATGACGCCGGCGTACGCCTGGTGCGCGGCGAGGGCGCCGCCCTTGCCTTCGAGCGCCTCGCTGCGGACGGCTCCGATCCGGCCGAGGGCGACGGAGAGGTCCTCGTCGGCCTCCGCGCGGACCTCCTCGAGCTGCCGGTCCGTGCGCGCGGTGCGCTCCTGGACGGCGCTCTTGCCGGAGGCGGGGCGTCCCTTGGCGACGTACTCGATGACGGCGTCGCGTTCGTCGCCGATCAGGTGCGCCAGGGTGAGGGCCGCACGGGTCTGCTCGGCGAGCGTGACCAGCCGCTGGGAGTCGTTCAGTTCTCTCGTCGCGGAGACGACGGCGGGTGCGCCGGCCACCAGGACCGTGAGGCCGGCGACGGCCACACCGATCACCAGCCTGCGGCGCACGCGGACGCGACGTCCTGCGATGGCGAGGCCGTCGGCGCTGGCGGTGCCGTTCTTCCGAGACCGCTTCTTCTGCACCGGTGCTCGCAATCCTGTACGTGTGCTCGTGCTCGTCTACTCGTGTGGCCGAGGTAACGGCCGGTCAACAAGTAAACGCTCCCTGCCCCCTCGTACCGCCTCAGACCATTGCAGTGTGTTGGGAAGAGAGCCGTACATCGCCCACCCGGCCACTCGAAGGAGTGAACATCAAGGAACAGTGGGCGACCAACTCGGGCGCCGCCCGTCAGGGCCCGGCCGTGGGCGGGTGGTTGAAAGTTGGCGGCGCGCTTTGGCAAGATGCGCGCCCGCACCGCCGGTGCGGCCCGGCGCCGCCCGCCACACCCCCCGTTCGTTGGTACGGACCTTCCTTGAGCCGGGGTTCGACGCATGTCCGTCCGGAGCGGGCCGCCGACACCCCTGCGGGCAGAATGTCCGTATGCGCATCGACCTGGCGACGGCCCCCGGCAACCCGGAACGCCCCAATGAGGACTGGCTGTCGGCCGCGATGCCCACGTCCGGCGGCGGTGTCGTGGTGGCACTCGACGGGGTGACCCCGCCGCGCGGGGACGACGGGTGCGTGCACGGTGTGCCCTGGTTCGTGGCCCGCCTCGGCGGGCGATTGACCGAACTGTCCGGATCGCGGAGGGACATGCCGCTGGACCGGATCCTGGCGGCGTCCGTCGAGAGCACCGCCGCGGCCCACCGGGGCACCTGTGACCTTTCTCACGTGCGGACGCCTCAGGCGACGGTGGTCGTGGCGCGTTGGGACGGGACGACCGTGGAGCACCTCGTGCTGTCGGACTCCGTCCTGCTGGTCCAGACCCGGGGCGGTGAGGTCGGCGCCGTCCTCGACGACCGACTGGACCGGGTGCCGCGCGAGGCACTGCGGTCGGTGGCCGCCGCGGACGCGCTGCGCAATGTCGAGGGCGGGTTCTTCACGGCGGCGGCCGATCCGGAGGTGGCGGGCCGCGCGGTCACCGGTCGGACCCCGCGCTCCGAGGTGCTGGCCCTGGCCGCCCTCACGGACGGCGCGAGCCGTTGGACGGACACCTTCGGGCAGGGTGACTGGGCGGCCTGCCTCGGAGTGCTCCGCGAGGAGGGCGCGCAGGGGCTGATCGCCCGCGTGCGCGCCCTGGAGTGCGACCCGGCCCGCCCGCCGGGCCGCCACAAGCGCCACGACGACGCGTCCGCGGTGTACGCGGAGCTGTGACGGGGGGGCCGGCGGGGCGAAAGCGGCGGGAGCCTGGCGCGGGACGCGGGCAGCGTGGCGCGGGGCGCGTACGGCGGCGGGGGCGGGAGTGCGAGTGGCCGGCTGGGCCGTGAGGGCCCGGCCGCGAGGGCCCGGCCGCGAGGCGTCGCGGGCGCGCCCGGTTACTCCGAGTCCGCGCCCTGGTTCAACTGGTTGAGCAGCCGCGCGAGTTCCGCGACCTCCCCGCGGTCCCAGTCGGCGAGCTTGCGCATGTACTGCTCGCGCCGCGCTCCCCGCACCCGCAGGAAGCGCGCCCGCCCCTCCTCCGTGAGCCCGACCAGGAAGGCCCGGCCGTCGGCCGGGTCCGGCTCGCGGGCCACCAGCCCCAGCACCTCCAGTGCCCGCAATTGGCGGCTCATCGTGGCCTTGCCGACCCCGAAGTACGCGGCCAGTTCCGTGGCCCGCTGGCGCCCCGCCGCCTCCAGCCGCACCAGCAACCCGTACGCGGCCGGCTCCAGCTCCGGGTGGAGTGCGCGGGCCATCTCGCCGGAGGAGGCCCGAGCCCGCCGGAGGAAGACGGACAGCTCCCGCTCCAGGGCAAGGAACTCCTGGTCTTCGCTCCCGTGCACGTCCGGCTCCTGTCGATGGTGGTCCCGTCGCGGTGTGTGTCCGCCCGGTCAGTATTTCGCAGCGGGTACGCCGACGGCCCGGGGCCCCGCCGAAGCGGGGCCCCGGGCCGTCCGTGTGCCGGATCAGGCGGCCACCCCGGCGGTGACCTCCGCCCCGACGAGGGCCAGCTCCAGCACCTGACGGACGTCGGTCACCGGGTGCACCTCCAGCCCCTCCAGCACCTCGGCCGGGACGTCGTCCAGGTCGGCCTCGTTGCGCTTGGGGATGATCACGGTGGTCAGGCCCGCCCGGTGCGCGGCGAGCAGCTTCTGCTTGACCCCGCCGATGGGCAGCACCCGCCCGGTCAGCGAGACCTCGCCGGTCATGGCGACGTCCGTGCGGACCTGGCGGCCCGACAGCAGCGAGGCCAGCGCGGTCGTCATGGTGATGCCCGCGCTCGGCCCGTCCTTGGGGACCGCGCCGGCCGGGAAGTGGATGTGCACGCCCCGGTCCTTCAGGTCGGCGACCGGCAGTTCCAGTTCCGCGCCGTGCGAGCGCAGGAAGCTGAGCGCGATCTGCGCGGACTCCTTCATCACGTCACCCAGTTGGCCGGTCAGGGTCAGCCCGGCGGCGCCGGTCTCCGGGTCGGCCAGGGAGGCCTCCACGTAGAGGACGTCGCCGCCGGCCCCGGTCACGGCGAGACCGGTGGCCACGCCGGGGACGGCGGTCCGCCGCTCGGCCGGGTCCTGCGCGGACTCCGGGACGTGGTGCGGTCGCCCGATGAGCGCCCTCAGGTCGTCGGCGCCGACGTGGAACGGCAGCTCCCGTTCCCCCAGCTCGTGCTGCGAGGCCACCTTGCGCAGCAGCCGCGCGAGGGAGCGCTCCAGGGTCCGTACGCCCGCCTCGCGGGTGTACTCCCCGGCGAGCCTGCGCAGGGCGTCCTCTTCAAGGACCACCTCGTCGGCGCCGAGGCCGGCGCGCTCCAGCTGGCGGGGCAGCAGGTGGTCGCGGGCGATGACGACCTTCTCGTCCTCGGTGTAGCCGTCGAGGCGGACCAGCTCCATGCGGTCGGCGAGGGCTTCCGGGATCGCCTCCAGGACGTTGGCGGTGGCCAGGAAGACCACGTCGCTGAGGTCCAGTTCGACCTCCAGGTAGTGGTCCCGGAAGGTGTGGTTCTGGGCGGGGTCGAGGACCTCCAGGAGGGCGGCGGCCGGGTCGCCCCGGAAGTCGGACCCGACCTTGTCGATCTCGTCCAGGAGGACGACCGGGTTCATCGAGCCGGCCTCCTTGATCGCCCGTACGATCCGGCCGGGCAGGGCGCCGACGTAGGTCCGCCGGTGGCCGCGGATCTCGGCCTCGTCGCGTACGCCGCCGAGCGCGACGCGCACGAACTCGCGGCCCATCGCGTGGGCGACGCTCTCGCCGAGGCTGGTCTTTCCGACCCCGGGCGGGCCCACGAGGGCCAGCACGGCCCCGCCGCGCCGCCCGCCGATGACACCCATGCCGCGCTCGGAGCGCCGCTTGCGGACCGCCAGGTACTCGGTGATGCGGTCCTTCACGTCGCTCAGTCCGGCGTGCTCGGCGTCGAGGACCGCCCGGGCGCCGCGGATGTCGTACTCGTCCTCGGTGCGTTCGTTCCACGGCAGTTCCAGCACGGTGTCGAGCCAGGTGCGGATCCAGGAGCCCTCGGGCGACTGGTCGCTGGAGCGCTCCAGCTTCTCGACTTCCTTGAGGGCGGCCTCCCGTACCTTCTCCGGCAGGTCGGCGGCCTCGACGCGGGCCCGGTAGTCGTCGGACTCCTCGCCGTCCTTCTCGCCGTTCAGTTCGCGCAGTTCCTTGCGCACGGCCTCCAACTGCCGCCGCAGCAGGAACTCGCGCTGCTGCTTGTCGACGCCGTCCTGGACGTCCTTGGCGATGGACTCGGCGACGTCCTGCTCGGCCAGGTGGTCGCTCAGCGCCTTGACGGCGAGCCGGAGCCGGGCGACGGGGTCGGCCGTCTCCAGCAGTTCCACCTTCTGGGCCAGGGTCAGGAAAGGCGAGTAGCCGGAGTTGTCGGCGAGCGCCGACACCCCCTCGATCTGCTGCACCCGGTCCACGACCTGCCAGGCGCCGCGCTTCTTGAGCCAGCTGGTGGCGAGGGCCTTGTACTCCTTGACGAGCTCGGTGACGGCGCCGGGCAGCGGCTCGGGCACCGACTCCTCGACGGTCTCGCCCTCGACCCAGAGCGCCGCCCCGGGCCCGGTGGTCCCGGCGCCGATGCGGACGCGTCCGCGCCCTCGGATGAGCGCGCCCGGGTCCCCGTCGGAGAGCCGTCCCACCTGCTCGACGGTCCCGAGCACACCGGTGCCCGCGTACTGTCCGTCGATCCGCGGCACGAGCAGCACCCGGGGCTTCCCGCTGCCCGCGGCGGCCTGGGCGGCCTCCACGGCAGCCCGCACGTCGGCGTCGGACAGGTCCAGCGGGACGACCATCCCGGGCAGTACGACCTCGTCGTCGAGCGGCAGTACGGGCAGGGTGAGCGATACGGACGTCGAAGCCATGATCTTCCCTCCGGCAGTGAAGTTGAGCTATCCCGACTCAATGCCGATGAGCCCCCCGATGTTCCCCCACCGCCGTTCGCCCGGGGCGAACACCCCGACGAGTCCCGTAGGGGCGGGGGCGATCTCCTTCGGCCCATCGGCCGGCCGGTTCGGGGCGCCGTCCGTTCGGCGAGAAGTCCCGAGGTGGTGGCGAAGCAGCCCGTAAGGGTGAAGGGCGTCGAGCCACACGCCGACGCTCGATGGGCGATCCACGCCTCCAGCGCCCGTCGGTCGGCCACTGTTCCGGCCTTTCGAGCCGACCCCCACTCGGAGCGCGGCCGCACTCGCGGGACGGCCCTTCGCCCGCCGACACGGACACGGACACGACTTCGCCCGATGAATGAACAGCCGGACCACCTGTCGACGCGATTCCGACCCGAAGATCATTTACGGGCCATCCCCCAGAGCGCTCTTCACTCGATCACGGCAACCCCTCTACACCGCACCACACTTGACGGCCGGCCACTGCTACCTTGACGTGGCGGTGCGGTGGAGGGGGCATCATGAACAGGCCATGGGAAGCAGACCCGGAAACGAACTTCAAGAGGCGTCTGGGGAAATCGGCCCTGGAGTTGGGTGCCACGAATAGCGGTCCGGAATGCCCGGACATCTGGGAATTGGAGAACGGCGACATCGCCGTGATCGGCCGCGACCTCACCACTCCCCTTGGCGCCCGCCTGCCGGACGGAGTCTCCATCAGCCGGGACGAGCGTCTGGTGGTCATCCCACGCAGCATGCTCATCGCAGCGAAGACGGACATCCCCAATGTTTGAGTGCTTTGGAGTCCACGGTCGGCCCGGAGCCGGACCCGGTCACCGGACCTGCGCTGCTGAAGGCGCGGCGTGGCCGGCCCCACCCACCCGATCACCCTGGCCGCCGAACTCAACCATGGCTTTGCGTTGATCGTCAGCGATCAACAGAGCCAGACCCTCCCCCTCGTCCGTGGCGCGGTTGCGGCCTTCGAGCGCATTCACGGACCGGAGCATCCCGAGACGCTCGCCGCCCGTTCCTTGCCGAGCCGAGCCCTCGGTGAGCCGGGTCCACTCGAAGTCGCTTTGACACAGGCCGAGTTGGTGGCCGCTCCCGCCCAACCCGTCAGGCCGCCGAGACGCTGACGTCGCCCGAGGTGGTCTTCACCGCGAGGCGGGCGCCGGCCGACGGGTCGGTGGGCAGGGCGACCCGGCGGTCGCCCGAGGTGGTGGAGACGTCGACCCGGTAGGGCGCCGACGGCACCGTCAGGGTGACGTTGCCCGAGCCGCTCTCGGCGGCGACCGAGTTCGGGGACGTCGCGAAGGCCAGGCGGGCGTCACCGGACGAGGAGCGGACGTCGGCCGCCGGGCCGGCCAGCGCCGAACCGGTGATGTCGCCGGAGGAGGTGCGGGCCTTCAGCACGCCCGCGATGCGCTCCACCCTCACGTCGCCCGAGGAGGTCTCGACGTCGGCCGCGGCCACCCCGCTCACCGTGACGCGTCCGCTGCTGCTTTCGAGCCTGACCGTCGCGGAGGCCGGCACCTCCAGCCGGTAGTCGACGTAGCAACTGCCGGTGCAGCCGCTGTCGAAGGTGAGCAGGCCCCCGGAGACGCGCTGCTGCGGCCGGGGCGCCGTGTCGCCCCGGTAGTGGACGGTGCGGTGGACGGCGACGCCCGGGCCGTTCCCCGGCGTCACCTCGATGGAACCGTGCCGGGCGCCCCTGATCTCGACCGCGGTGACGGCTTCGGCGACGGTGGCGTCGGCGCTCACGGTCTTCATGGCGTGCGCGGTCAACGAGCAGCCGGTGAGGAGGAGTCCGCCGACGACGGCGCAGGCCGCGACGGCGGTGCGGGCGGGGCGGGAGGCCCGGGCGAGTGCACCGGGGCGGGCGGCGGGCGCGGTGTGGGAAGGCATGCCGCCAGTCTGTCGAGGCGCCGTCCGCTGGGCGATGGGGCCGGTACCCGGGCCTCGGGTGGGGTTAACCCCCGGTCGTCACCGGCCGGTTGGACGGCAGGCCCCACTCGCTCCAGGAGCCGTCGTACACCGCGAGGTCCCGGTACCCGGCGAGTTCGGCGCCCAGCGCGAGCACACAGGCGGTCACCCCCGACCCGCAGCTGAGGTACAGGCGTTCCCGTCCGCCCGCCGACTCCGCGAAGAGCCGGCGGAGTTCCGCGGCGGGACGCATCAGTCCGTCCGGGCCCTTGAGGTCGCCGAAGGGCAGGTTGAGGGCGCCCGGCATGTGTCCGCCGCGCAGGCCGGGGCGGGGCTCCGGGGCGGTACCGCCGAAGCGTTCGCGGGTGCGGGCGTCCAGCACGGCCGCGGCCGGGTCGGCCAGGGCGTCGGTCACGGCGGCGGCGTCCACCAGCAGTCCGGCGCGGGGGCGGGCGGTGAAGGTGCCGCGGGGGCCCTCGTATCCGGGCCGGGCGTGTTCCACGGGCAGTCCGGCGGCCTCCCACGCGGGCAGTCCGCCGTCCAGGACGGCGGCCCGGTCGAAGCCCATGGCGCGCAGCATCCACCATGCCCGGGCGCTCGAATGGAGGCCCGCGCCGTCGTACACGACCACCGTGGCCCGGTCGTCGAGGCCGAGGTCCCGCATCGCGCGCTCGAAGTCGGCGGGCGCGGGCATCGTGTGCGGGAGCCCCGTCGTGTGGTCGGACAGGGCGCCGTCGAGGTCGAAGGGTCGGGCGCCCGGGATCCGTCGGTCGGCGTCGCGGTGGGGGGCGACGGAGGCGTCGAGGACGACCAGGTCGGGCCCGCCGAGGCGGGCGGCGGTCCAGGCGGTCCCGACGAGGGGGCCCGGGGGGTTCTCGGACACGGTCATGCGGCGCCTCCGGCAGCGTGGTCACGGGCCTCGGCGGTCCGGCCCGCGCCCATCCAACCACCCTCCCAGGCCTGCCCATCGGGCCATCGCCCCTCCCGGCCCCGCGCCGTCGCCCCTCCCGGTCCCGCACCATCGCCCCTCCCGGCCCCGCGCCGTCGCCGACCCGGCCCCGCGCCATCGCCCCTCCCGGCCCCGCGCCGGCACCGGCCCGACCCCCGCACCGGCCTCAGTCCCGGTCGCAGCCGCCGGCCGGGCCCCGCGCCGCGTAGACCACGATCCGCGCGCCCCGCACCCGTGTCACCGAGCACGGCACGTACTCGGCGGCCAACGCCTCCCGCTTCGCGACCTCCGCCGGGTACGGGTCCAGGGGTTGCCCCTCCGGGTCCAGCAGGGCCACCACCCGGGGAGCCCCCGCCAACCGCGCCCGGATCTCGTCCGGACCGGCCTCCGTGCCCCACAGGCTCCGCGAGGCGGTCGGGGAGCGGTCCAGGGCGAGGTCGCGCAGGGGGGCGTACACGGCGGGCGAGGACAGCAGCCACTCGCGGCGCCGGGACGGCATGAACAGCACGGCGTCCCCGGGGAGGGCCCGTTCCCGGACGGCGGACGCCACCGCGAGCACGTCGTCCTTGCGGCTCTCCGGGGTCCGCAGCCACACCGACCACCAGCCGAACGGCACGAGCAGCGCGGCCACCAGCGCCCAGGGCCGCAGCCCGCGCGCGGCCGCGAGCCGGGCTCCGGCGAGCAGGGCGAGCCCGGCCAACGCGTAGAGGACGTACCGGTCGACGTACCAGGGGTGCGCGAGGGAGACGACCAGCAGCAGTCCGGGCGGCAGCAGGGCGAGCGGCACGGCGACCCGGACGAGTTCCCGGGGCACCGCCGTCCCCCGGGCGAGCAGCGCCACCGCGAGCACGAGCACCCCGTACACCGCCCAGTCCTGCCCACTCGGCCGCCCGAGCCAGCCCAACTGCCGCTCGGCCTGCACCGCGCTGACCCGGACCAGCGGCAACAGGGCGACCACGACGACGACGGCGCTCCACCGCCACCCGCGCGAGCGCCAAGCGACGAAGCCGTGCGCGAGCAGGGCCAGTACGGCGAACTCGTGCAGCCAGCAGCCGAGCAGCAGCACCACCGTGTACGCCGCCCAGCGCCCGCACAGCATCAGGTGGGTGGCCCACACCACGGCGCAGGCGACGAACGCGTACGAGCGCCCCTCCTGCGCGTACATCTGCACGGGCGGCAGAACGGCGTAGGCGGTACCGGCCCACAGCGCGGCCCGCTCACCCGCCAACCGGTGGGCCACCGCGGCCACCCCGGCGGCGGCCAGGGCGGTGGCGGCCACGGACGGCAGGCGCAGCGCCCACAGGCCGCCGTCCCACAGGGCGAACACGCCGTGCATGAGCAGGTAGTGGAGCCCGTGCACGGCGTCGACCTGCCCGAGCAGCGCCCACAGGTCGCCCAGGGGGCGGTGCGCCACCTGGACGGTGACGGACTCGTCGCGCCACATGCTGCCGCCGGCCGGACCGCGTTCCGGGGACCAGAGCCCCAGGGCGAGGGCCACGAGCGGCGGGACCGGGCGCCACAGGGCCGTGCGGCTGAAGTCGCGGCTGATGTCGGCCTCCGGGTGCTTCCGCGTGACGGGTGCGGACTCCATACTCGGGGTCCGGGTCGGCCGAGTTCCCGCGGGGGTGTGGCGTGCGCGCAGGGCGAGCGGGACGAGCGGGACGGGCGACGACGGTACCGGGCGCGGTGCTCGGCGCGGTACTGGCCGCCTTGCTGCTCGGCGGCTGCGGCGGTGCCGACGAACCGCCGACCGCCCCGCACACGGAGACCGCGACGGCCGGCGCTTCATCGCCCGCCACCCCGTCCACCCCGTCCGCCCCGCCCGCCCCGCCCGCCGGCACCCCGAGCGCACCCGTCCCCGGGGGTTCGACGCCCCCGGGTCCCGGTCCCACCGGCACGGCCCCGGCCCCCTCGCCCCGCGTCACCTCCCCCGCGGCGACCCTGGTCCGGGTCACCCGCAGCGGCGGTTTCGCCGGCCGCACCGGCACCCTGGTGATCGGGGACGACGGCTCCTGGACCCTGCTGGACGGGCGGGCGAAGGAGGTCGGCCGCGGCAAGCTGACCGGCCCTCAACTCGGCACGCTGCGCGCCGCGCTCCGGGAGGCGGACTTCGCCCGGCTGCCCCGGACGTCGAAGAGCGGGACCGTGTTCGACGGGTTCACCTACGCCTTCGCGTACGGGGGTTTCGAGGTGGCCACCGGCGACGGCTCGGTACCCATCGCCCTGACGCGGGTGTTGGACGCGCTGCCCCCGTTCGAGGACTGAGAGCCCGGACGGAGAGCCCGGACGGAAGCCCGAACGGAGAGCCCGCACTGAGAGCCCGAACGGAAGCCCGGACGGGGACGCGCGCCGGATCGCGGACCGGATCGCGGACCGATCGCCGACCGATCGCGGACCGGGAAGGCGGCCCGTACCCGGAACGAGTGGCACGGGGGCTTCGTTGTGTCCGGCGACGAGGAGTGGCCGAGCGGCCACGGGAAGGAAGACCGATGACCGCCCCCGTACCGGAAGCCGTCACCGTCGACCGCCGCGAAGGACCGTACGGGGAGGTGGTGTTGCGCCGGCGCGGGGAGACGCACGAGATCATCGCCAACGGCTGTTTCCTCATGGACACTTCGGACGGCCGCTCCGAACGCCTGCTGATCGACGCGGCGTTCGGGGCCCTGGAGCCTGCCCCGCCGGCCCCGTCCGTGCTCGTCGGCGGTCTCGGCGTCGGCTTCTCCCTCGCCCACGCGGCCTCCCAACCGCGCTGGGGTCGGATCGTCGTCGCCGAACGCGAGGAGGCGATCATCGACTGGCATCGCGGCGGGCCGTTGGCCCCGCTCTCGGCCGCCGCCCTCGCCGACCCCCGGGTCCGCGTGCTGCACACCGATCTCGTCGCGTACCTCCACGACACGAGCGACCGGTACGACGCCCTCTGCCTGGACATCGACAACGGCCCGGACTGGACCGTGACCGACGACAACCGAGGCCTGTACTCCCCCACGGGCCTCGCCGCCTGCCGGGCCCGCCTCACCGCCGGCGGGGTGCTCGCCGTCTGGTCCGCGCGACCGTCCGCGGCCTTCGAGCAGGCCCTGCGGAATGCCGGATTCGAGTCGGTAAGGACCGAAGAAGTGCGAGTCGCCCGAGGTGTCCCGGACGTCGTCCACCTCGCCCGGGGCCCGGTCGGCCCCACATAGCCGCAGGCCTGCGGCTCCTCTACGCTGCACCCCATCACGCGGGTTCTTCAGGGGCGGGACATGGAACAGACACACACCACCCACAACGGCGCCGCGGCCACCCCAGGCGCCCAGCGGCGCGTGCTCGTGGTCGAGGACGATCGCACCATCGCCGACGCCATCGCGGCCCGGCTGCGCGCCGAGGGCTTCCAGGTCCAGGCCGCCCACGACGGCCCTGCCGCCGTCTCGGCGGCCGAGAGCTGGCTGCCCGAGCTGCTGGTGCTCGACGTCATGCTGCCCGGCTTCGACGGGCTGGAGGTCTGCCGTCGAGTGCAGGCACAGCGCCCGGTGCCGGTGCTGATGCTCACCGCCCGGGACGACGAGACCGACATGCTCGTCGGCCTCGGGGTCGGGGCCGACGACTACATGACCAAACCGTTCTCGATGCGCGAGCTGGCCGCACGGGTCCACGTACTGCTGAGACGGGTGGAGCGGGCCACACTGGCCGCGACGGCCCCGCGCGGGGCCACCCTGCGCCTGGGCGATCTGGAGATCGACCACGCGCAGCGCCGGGTCCGGGTCCACACCGAGGACGTGCACCTGACGCCGACCGAGTTCGACCTGCTGGTGTGCCTGGCCGGCACGCCGCGGGCGGTGCTCTCGCGGGAACAGTTGCTGGCGGAGGTCTGGGACTGGGCCGACGCGTCCGGGACCCGTACCGTCGACAGCCACATCAAGGCGCTGCGCCGGAAGATCGGCGCGGAACGGATCCGCACGGTCCACGGCGTCGGGTACGCCCTGGAGACCCCGGCCCAGCCGTGAGCCAGCGGCAGCCGGGCGGCGGGCTGCGGCCCTTCTCGCCGTTCTCGATCAAGACGAAGCTGGGCACGCTCGTCGTGGTGTCGGTCTTCATCACCACGGGCCTGCTGCTGGTGGCCCTGCGCACGGACACCGAGCTGCGGTTCATCACGGTGTTCTCGGTGATCGCCTCGATGCTGATCACCCAGTTCGTGGCGCACGGTCTGACGGCGCCGCTGGACGATATGACCACGGTGGCCAGGGCGATCTCCCACGGGGACTACACCCGCCGGGTGCGCGAGGCCGGGCGCCGCGACGAGCTCGGCGACCTGGCCGCGACGATCAACCTGATGGCGGACGACCTGGAGGCGGTGGACCGGCACCGCAAGGAGCTGGTCGCCAACGTCTCCCACGAGCTGCGCACACCGATCGCGGCCCTGCGGGCGGTGCTGGAGAACGTGGTCGACGGGGTCTCGGCCGCCGACCCGGAGACCATGCGGACGGCCCTGAAGCAGACCGAGCGGCTGGGCCGGCTGGTGGAGACCCTGCTGGACCTGTCCCGGGTGGACAACGGCGTGGTCCCGCTGCGGGCGCGCCGGTTCGAGGTGTGGCCGTACCTGTCGGGGGTGCTCAAGGAGTCCGGGCTGGCGGCCGCCGGGCGACCGGGCCTGACCTCCGGCTCGGGCGGGCACACCCGCAACGACGTCCACCTCCACCTGGACGTGTTCCCGTTCGAACTGACGGCTTACGCCGATGCGGAACGGCTCCACCAGGTGGTGGCGAACCTGATCGACAACGCGGTCAAGCACAGCCCCCCGCACGGCCGGGTCACGGTCCGGGCCCGGGCCGGCGACGCGCCCGGGAGCCTGCAACTGGAGGTGCGGGACGAGGGTCCCGGGATCCCCGAATCCGAGTGGCACCGGGTCTTCGAGCGGTTCAATCGGGGCAATTCCGGGGGTGGCGACGGGGGTACCGGACTGGGCCTGGCGATCGCCCGCTGGGCCGTCGGCCTGCACGGGGGCCAGATCGGAGTGGCCGAATCGTCACGCGGCTGCCGCATCCTCGTCACGCTTCCGGGCAGCTCCCAGGCATCGCGTTGACGTAGGGTTCGAGTGGGAAGGACATGATCTCGGCCACACGCGCCGGGGTCCGTCAGGGGTGCGAAGCCAAGGGGGCCGCAACCACGGTGTCCCCTACCCGAACCGCGCTTGTTTCCCGCCATTCCAAGCGGTGAAACCCGCCTTTCGATGTGACCTGCGCGACGTAAGTCCCGCCCGGCCTGCATCGGACGCCCGGGGAGGCGTAGCCTTTATTCCCGCTGTCCATACCTTGTGAAGCGGAAGAGGGCGGTTGCCGCCGTGTCGCCACAGTCCCCCAGTAACTCGAGCACCACGACCGAAGCAGCAGAGGGCGGGAAGACCCCTGCCTCAGGCTTCGGTGCCAATGAGTGGCTCGTCGACGAGATCTATCAGCAGTACCTCCAGGACCCGAACTCGGTCGACCGGGCCTGGTGGGACTTCTTCGCCGACTACAAGCCCGGGGGCGCAGCAGCCCCCGCCAAGGCCGACGGTCCCGAGAAGTCCACGACGACGAAGGATGGCGCCTCCGCACAGGCCGCCAGCCCCGCCGCCCAGGCCCCGCAGGCCCCCGTCGCGGCCGCCACGGGGGCGGCGAGCGCCGGTGCGAGCACCGGTGCCGCGGGAGCGGCTGACGCCGCGCCCTCGCCCTCGGCCGCGACCACGCCTGTGCCAGCTCCTGCCCCTGCTCCTGCCACCCCCTCTGGTGCCCCTGCTGTGACTGTCACCTCCCAGGCCCAGGCCGCCGCACCGGCCGCGCCCTCCGCTCAGGCTCCGGCTGCCGCCGCGCCCGCTCCCGCAGCTTCCAAGGCCGCGCCCGCCACCGAGGCCCCCGCGGGCCCCGAACTGGTGACGCTCCGCGGCCCCGCCGCGGCCGTGGCCAAGAACATGAACGCCTCCCTCGACGTCCCGACGGCCACGTCCGTCCGCGCCGTCCCGGTGAAGCTGCTGTTCGACAACCGCATCGTCATCAACAACCACCTCAAGCGCGCCCGGGGCGGGAAGATCTCCTTCACGCACCTCATCGGCTACGCGATGGTGCAGGCGATCAAGGCCATGCCGGCCATGAACCACTCCTTCGCGGAGAAGGACGGCAAGCCGACCCTGGTCAAGCCGGAGCACATCAACTTCGGTCTGGCGATCGACCTGGTGAAGCCGAACGGCGACCGTCAGCTCGTCGTCGCCGGCATCAAGAAGGCCGAGACCCTCAACTTCTTCGAGTTCTGGCAGGCCTACGAGGACATCGTCCGTCGCGCCCGCGTCGGCAAGCTGACGATGGACGACTTCACGGGCGTCACGGTCTCGCTGACCAACCCCGGCGGTCTGGGCACCGTGCACTCCGTGCCCCGTCTGATGCCCGGACAGTCGGTCATCATGGGCGTCGGCTCCATGGACTACCCCGCCGAGTTCCAGGGCACCTCGCAGGACACCCTGAACAAGCTGGGCATCTCCAAGGTCATGACCCTGACCTCGACCTACGACCACCGGGTCATCCAGGGCGCGGCCTCCGGCGAGTTCCTGCGCATCGTCGCGAACCTGCTGCTGGGCGAGAGCGGCTTCTACGACGACGTCTTCGAGGCGCTGCGCATCCCGTACGAGCCGGTCCGCTGGCTCCGGGACATCGACGCCTCGCACGACGACGACGTCACGAAGGCCGCCCGCGTCTTCGAGCTGATCCACTCCTACCGGGTCCGCGGCCATGTCATGGCCGACACCGACCCGCTGGAGTACAAGCAGCGCAAGCACCCCGACCTCGACATCACCGAGCACGGCCTCACCCTGTGGGACCTGGAGCGCGAGTTCGCGGTCGGCGGTTTCTCCGGCAAGTCGATGATGAAGCTCCGCGACATCCTCGGCGTGCTGCGCGACTCGTACTGCCGCACCACCGGTGTCGAGTTCATGCACATCCAGGACCCGAAGCAGCGCCGCTGGATCCAGGACCGCATCGAGCGCCCGCACTCCAAGCCGGAGCGCGAGGAGCAGCTGCGGATCCTGCGCCGGCTGAACGCGGCGGAGGCCTTCGAGACCTTCCTGCAGACGAAGTACGTCGGCCAGAAGCGGTTCTCCCTGGAGGGCGGCGAGTCCGTCATCCCGCTGCTCGACGCCGTCATCGACTCGGCCGCCGAGGCCCGCCTCGAAGAGGTCGTCATCGGCATGGCCCACCGCGGCCGGCTGAACGTCCTGGCCAACATCGTCGGCAAGTCGTACGCGCAGATCTTCCGCGAGTTCGAGGGCAACCTCGACCCGAAGTCGATGCACGGCTCCGGCGACGTCAAGTACCACCTGGGCGCCGAGGGCACCTTCACGGGCCTGGACGGCGAGCAGATCAAGGTCTCGCTCGTCGCGAACCCCTCCCACCTGGAGGCCGTGGACCCGGTCCTGGAGGGTGTCGCCCGCGCCAAGCAGGACGTCATCAACAAGGGCGGCACGGACTTCACGGTCCTGCCGCTGGCCCTGCACGGCGACGCGGCCTTCGCGGGCCAGGGTGTGGTCGCCGAGACGCTGAACATGTCGCAGCTGCGCGGCTACCGCACCGGCGGCACCGTGCACGTGGTCATCAACAACCAGGTCGGCTTCACCGCCGCCCCGGAGTCCTCGCGTTCCTCGATGTACGCGACCGACGTGGCCCGCATGATCGAGGCGCCGATCTTCCACGTGAACGGCGACGACCCGGAGGCCGTGGTCCGCATCGCGCGGCTCGCCTTCGAGTTCCGTCAGGCGTTCAACAAGGACGTGGTCATCGACCTCATCTGCTACCGCCGTCGCGGCCACAACGAGTCCGACAACCCGGCGTTCACCCAGCCGCTGATGTACGACCTGATCGACAAGAAGCGCTCGGTGCGCAAGCTGTACACCGAGTCCCTCATCGGTCGCGGCGACATCACCCTGGAAGAGGCCGAGCAGGCGCTCCAGGACTTCCAGGGCCAGCTGGAGAAGGTCTTCGCGGAGGTCCGCGAGGCCGCCACGCAGCCCGCGGCCGCCCCGCAGGTCCCGGCGCCCACGGCCCACTTCCCGGTCCCGGTGAACACCGCGGTCTCGCAGGAGGTCGTGAAGCGGATCGCCGAGGCCCAGGTCAACATCCCCGACAACGTCACCGTGCACCCGCGTCTGCTTCCGCAGCTGCAGCGCCGCGCGTCGATGATCGACGAGGGCACGATCGACTGGGGCATGGGCGAGACCCTGGCCTTCGGTTCGCTGCTGATGGAGGGCACCCCGGTCCGGCTGTCCGGTCAGGACTCCCGCCGCGGCACCTTCGGTCAGCGTCACGCGGTCCTCATCGACCGGGAGACCGGCGAGGACTACACCCCGCTGCTGTACCTGTCGGACGACCAGGCCCGCTACAACGTCTACGACTCGCTGCTCTCCGAGTACGCGGCCATGGGCTTCGAGTACGGCTACTCGCTGGCCCGTCCGGACGCGCTGGTCCTCTGGGAGGCCCAGTTCGGTGACTTCGTCAACGGCGCGCAGACCGTCGTGGACGAGTTCATCTCCTCGGCCGAGCAGAAGTGGGGCCAGACGTCCGGCGTCACGCTGCTGCTGCCGCACGGCTACGAGGGCCAGGGCCCGGACCACTCGTCGGCGCGTCCCGAGCGCTTCCTCCAGATGTGCGCGCAGGACAACATGACGGTCGCCATGCCGACCCTGCCGTCGAACTACTTCCACCTGCTGCGCTGGCAGGTCCACAACCCGCACCACAAGCCGCTCATCGTCTTCACCCCGAAGTCGATGCTGCGTCTGAAGGCGGCGGCGTCGAAGGCGGAGGAGTTCACGAACGGTTCGTTCCGTCCGGTCATCGGCGACTCCACCGTGGACCCGAACGCGGTCCGCAAGGTCGTCTTCTGCGCCGGCAAGGTCTACTACGACCTGGAGGCCGAGCGGGAGAAGCGCGGCATCACGGACACCGCGATCCTGCGCATCGAGCGTCTGTACCCGCTTCCGGGTGCGGAGCTCCAGGCGGAGATCGCCAAGTTCCCGAACGCGGCGAAGTACATCTGGGCGCAGGAAGAGCCGGCGAACCAGGGTGCGTGGCCGTTCATCGCGCTGAACCTGATCGACCACCTCGACCTGGCGGTCGGCGCGGACATCCCGGCGGGCGAGCGGCTGCGGCGCGTGTCGCGTCCGCACGGTTCGTCCCCGGCCGTGGGTTCCGCCAAGCGTCACCAGGCGGAGCAGCAGCTCCTGCTGAACGAGGTCTTCGAGGCCTGATCGGCGCATCTGCTCGAACCGTGAAGGCCCGGACCCCCGAGGGGGTCCGGGCCTTCCGGCGTCCTTGGCCGCGGCAAGGGGTTACGGCTGCGGCTCGAAGTCCCAGTAGGGGCGGGTCTGTTGGCGTGCGGAGACGGTGTGGACGTGCTGCGGGCCGAGGGTGCGCATCAGCGCCCGCAGCCCGGCGTCCTCGTGCTTCGAGGCCTCCACGTCCTCCCGGACGGCCCGCAGGTCGGCGGCGAGGGCGATCTCGGCGCTCAGCGTCATGGGGTGGTCGGGCCCCAGTACCTGCCCGGCGGCCCGCAGGGTCTCCCGGCTGAGGTCCACGGCGTTCTCCAGCCGCCCGGTGATGTTGCGGTGTCCTGTGGCGTTCAGGGCGCAGCCCAGGGTCCAGGGGTGCCGGTCGCCGAGCGCGCCCCGCATGCCGACCAGGGCCTGTTCGGCGAGGTTGAGGGCCTCTTCCCGTTCGCCCTGGGCGCGCAGGACAAGGCCGAGGTTGCCGACGGTGCCGATGCTGTACGGGTGGGCCAGGCCCAGTTGTGACTGGTAGCCGCGCACGACCTCCTCGGAGATCCGGCGGGCCTCGCCGACGTCCCCGTACTCGCGCAGGTAGGTGGCGTAGTCGGAGGCGACCATCAGGGTCCAGGGGAACTCGGCGCCGAACACCCGCGTCGAGCGTTCCAGGACCCCGCGCAGGCGGGCGCCGGCGCCGGGGATGTCGCCGGCGCGGCGCAGGCACATGCCGAGGTTGTGTTCGGCGCGCAGGGTCTGCGGGTGGTTGGGGCCGAGTACCTGGGCGTTGAGTTTGAGCCCTTGTTCCTGGCGGGCCTGTGCCTCGCGGTAGCGGCCCATGAGCCGCAGGCCCATGGCGCAGCCGATGCCCGAGGAGAGGGTGGCGATGTGCCGTACCCGCAGGACCCGTTCGCGGCGGCGCAGGGTGTCGAGGTCGGTGTCGTACGCCTCCTGGTAGCGGCCGAGGAGGCGCAGGGCGACGGCGACGTTGTTCTGGGCGTTGAGGGTGGTGGAGTCGTCCTCGCCGAGCAGTTCGCGGTAGGTGGTGAAGGCGTGTTCCAGCAGCAGGCGGGCCTGTTCGAACTTGGCGGTGCCGAGCAGCACCCCCGCGTACGTGCTGGTCGCGCGCAGGGTCTCCAGGTCGCGGTCGCCGCGTTCCTCGACGAGCCGGTCCGCGACCGATTTGGCGAGGATCTCGGCCCGGCGGAAGTGGCCGAGCATGCGCAGGGCGCCGCCGTGGTGGTAGCTGAGTTCGCGGACCTGGTCGTGGTCCTCGCCGAGCATGGACCGCCAGGCGCCGTCGGTCTCCTCGGCGAGCCGCAGGCAGGTGCGGTACTCCCCGGCGAGGATCAGGTAGCGCAGGCAGTGCAGCAGGAAGTTCTGGATGCGGGGATTCGTGCTGGTCAGGACACCGGCGGTCTCCAGGTGTGGGATGAGTTCGGCGTACCGGGGCCAGAGCCGGGAGTCGGTGGGCCGGCCCGGGTCGGCGGCGGCGAGGACCTGGCGGACGGCGCGGGAGAGCTGCTCGGCCTCCTCCTCGCCGAGGTCGTCGCGGACGATGTTGTGGACCATGCGGTGCAGTTGGACGGTCTCCAGGCCGCCGCCGCCCTCCTCGACGGACAGGTCGGAGTACTCCAGGCGGACGACGGAGAACTGCACGAGCTTGTTGAGGGCGGCGTTCCAGCGGATCTGGTCGTTGATCAGGCCGGCGAGGTGTTCGGGGACGTCGGCGGCGGGGAACTCGCGCAGCAGGCGCAGCGGGACGCGGCCGGGGGCGAAGAAGACGAACAGGCGCAGCAGTGCGAGGGCGTCGGGGAAGCTCTCCCGGACGTTGTTGAGCAGGATGGCGAGCGCCGTGGGGAAGGGCAGCGGGTAGTCGTCGGAGAGGGTGACGGCCTCGTGGGTGTCCAGCCGGCGCCGGAGCAGGGTGAGGTACTCGCCGACGCCGAGCGGCGAGTCGGCGAGCCAGCCCGCGGTCTGGTCGAGGGCCAGCGGGTAGTCCTCCAGGGCCTCCGCGAGCTGGTCGGCCTCGTCCCCGGAGAGCCGGCGGGCCCGCCGGCGGATGAAGGTGACGGACTCGGGCCGGGCGTAGAGCGGGACTTCGACGAGGCTCGTGTGCCGGGCGGCCCACTCGCGGTTGCGGGAGGTGATGATGACGTCGCCGGCGCCGGACGGCAGCAGGTCGATGAGGTCGTCGGGGTGGTCGCAACCGTCGAAGACCAGCAGCCAGCGGTGGTAGGGGGTGCCGCGGCGCAGCGCCTCCAGCACGGCCCGGATCTGCTCGCCGTAACTGCCCGCGCCGCGCGGCAGGTCGAGGGCGGGGGCCAGGTCGGCGAGGCGTTCGCGCAGGGTGGGCCGGTCCTCGGCGGGGACCCACCACACCACGTCGTACTCGGAGGCGAAGCGGTAGGCGTACTCGGTGGCCACCTGGGTCTTGCCGACGCCGGAGAGCCCCAGCAGGGTGACGGTGGACGCGCCGGGGGGTGCCTCCGTGAGGGCGGCCCGCAGGGCGCCGATGACGTCGTTGCGGCCGGTGAAGCGGGGGTTGCGGCGCGGGACGCGGCCCCAGATCTCCGGGGGGTCGTTGGGGAAGCGGGGGCCGCGGCGGCCGCTCTCGGTGCCGATCCGGTCGGTGGGCAGCTCCAGTCGGCGCAGGACGCGGTACTCGGCCTCGTACGCGTCCAGGCCCCACAGGTCGGTCTTCTCCAGCGCGGCGACGGCGCTGGGCAGCGGGGAGTCGGTGAGGCAGACGGCCGCGAACCGGTCGGGGTGGTCGCGGGTGACGGCGCGCAGGGCGGCGTTCCACTCCTCGTCGGTGTGGGTGCCCGCGGAGAAGTAGCGCTCGCTGAGGACGACCAGGATCCGGCCGCCGGAGCGGGCCAGGTCCTCCAGGGCCTCGGTGAGGCCGCGGCCTGCCTGCGGGTCCCAGCGTTGCAGGGCCACGCGGTGGCCGTGCTCCTCCAGGCGGTGGGCGATCCACACGGCCCAGGGGCGGTTGAACCCCGCGAAGCTGATGACGAAGCGTTGCGGCTGCGGGGCTCCGTCGCGGTCGTGGCGCGTACCGGTCGTCATGCGGCCGTCTCCCTGGAATCCGGGCGGTGGACGGGTTTGAAAGGTACCGCAGCGGACGGTTCGTCAGCCCTCGGCGAAGTGGGTGAGTTCGGGGTGGTTCTCGCACCAGGCGCGGCGTTCGCGTTCCAGGGTCCGCAGGGCGGTGGCGTACTGGTTTCCGGGCGGGGGAAGTTCGTCCATGGCGCGTTCGGCGGCGGCCATGCCGTCGGTGAACTCCCGTCCGGTGGGGGTCAGTCGGGGGTGTCCGTGCAGCGTGGGCAGCACGGCGGCCACCTGGGCGCGAATCCGGGCGTGTTGGGCCCAGGCGCCCCGCGCCCCGTACAGGGCGGCGCGCTGCCAGTAGCCGGCCAGGGCCAGGTGGGCGTACGCGCCGTGCAGCAGCCCGTCCAGGGGGCGCGGATCGCTGCGCCAGGGCGCCCAGTGGCAGGGGGTGCGGTCGGCGGTGTGCAGGGTCAGGACGTCGGCGAGGGCGGTCAGTTTCCCGTGCTGCACCTCGTGGACCAGGGTGGCGGCGAGGGCGGGCGGGGCCTGGGCCCGGGCGAGCACGGAGCCGGCGGCGGCGGGCAGGGTGGCGCCGCTGGAGCGGGAGCCGCCGGCCAGCGGGACGACGGAGCGCAGGAGGCGGCCCGTCTCGTCGGCGCGGCCGGCGTCGTAGCGGCGCAGCAGGGTGAGCGCCCCGGACCACTGGGTGTCCCAGCGCTTGTGGCCCTTGGGGGTGAGCCGCCGGGCGGGGCGCACGGTGGCCGGGGGGCCCGAGGGCGCCCGGTACGGGTCGAGGTCGTCGAGGGCGGTCCGGCCGCCGGGCAGCCCGTGCAGGGGCACGGCGTCCGCGGCGCTCTCCCAGGAGCGTTCGGTGACGGCGAACGGGCCGGGGCGGTCGGGCCGCAGCAGGCCGAGGGTGGGCAGGACGAGCCGGCCGTGCACGGGGCGCAGGGTGGTCTTGAAGGTGATGCCGGAGCGCAGCGCGGCGGCGGCGGCGAGCGCCCCGAGGTGCCCCAGGTCGGGCGCGGGTCCGTGTGGGTCGTGGAGCCGGCGCAGGGTCTCCTCGGCCCAGACCCCGGTGGCGGGGTAGTGCAGTACGTCCCGTGCCGCGTCGGGGTCGTGTCGTTCGGCCTCCTCCAGCAGCGCCCAGTGCTCGGCGGTCTCGGCGCCGGGTGCGGCGTCGAGCACGGCGCGCAGCAGGAGCAGTCGCCTGGACCTGCGGACGTCTCGGACCAGGCGGGTTCCGTCGGGGGAGGGTTCGGTGGAGGCGAGGGCGCGCAGGGTGCGGGAGCTGACGGTGAACGGGGCGAGGCCGGTGCCCGCCGGGGGATCGGGGTCCTCGCTCATGAGGCGGCCCGTCCCGCGGTGGCGGTGTGCAGTGCCCGGGCGATGTGCCGGATGAGGACCTGGAGGTCCGCGCAGTAGACGGACGGCCGGCGGAAGCCCTCGCCCTCCCGGTAGCGGTGCGGGTAGTGGCCGCCTCCGCACACTTCGACGAGTTCGCAGGCGCGGCAGCCCGGCGCGAGCGCGTCCCGTCCGAGTTGGCGGGCGGCGAGCCCGGGGTGGTCGAGGAGTTCGTCGAAGCTGTGGTGTTCGACGTCGAGTCCGGTGGCGGCGGCGCCCTCGTAGGCCGACTTCAGCGAGTCGGCCTGTTCGATGGCGCCGTCGGTCTCGATCACGGCGGTGGTCGCGGGCGCGAGCCCGAGGGTCTCGGTGGCCTCGGGCAGGCCGAGGAGCAGGGCGATGATCTCCTCGAAGATCCGGACGCGGGTTCGTCGCGCCCCGTCGTGCCACCAGCGCTCGAAGACGGCGAGCAGCCAGTCGGCGTACGGGGTGGTGTGCGGGGCGCGTCCCGGGGGCGGGTCGTTCCAGTTGGCCAGGGGCAGCAGCAGGCCGAGGGTGGGCGGCGCGAAGCCGAGCAGCGAGGAGTACACCTCCAGCGGGTCCTGCGTGACGTCGACGACGCACAGCACCCCGGCGTAGCTCTCCGGGTGGCGGGCGAGCAGCCGCAGCCCCCGGGCGGCGGCCCCGAAGCCGGGGCGTCCGGCGTGGTCCACCCGGCGGGCGTTGTGCGCGGGCAGTCCGCCGTCGAGGCTGACGCCGACGCGGATGCCGGCCGCGGCGAGCGCGGCGAGCCGGCCGCGGGTGAGCAGGGTGCCGTTGGTCTGCACGGTCGCGGTGACCCGCACGCGGGGGCCGGCGGCGGCGCGGACGGCCTCGACGGGGGCGGCCAGTTCCCCGGGTGCGCCGAGCAGTGGTTCGCCGCCGTGCAGGACGAGGTCGACGCGGGTCAGGTCGTGGGCGGCGGCGTGCTCGGCGATCCGCTCGGCGGCGCGGCGGGCGGTCGCGGGCGTCATGAGCGGGGGGCGATCGCGCCAGCTCTGATCGGCCATCTCGTAGACGTAGCAGTAGGTGCAGGCGAGGTTGCAGCGGCCGTGCGTCTTGAGCACGAACTGCCGGATCGGGTAGGGGCGGTGGCCCGCCGCTCGCAGGGCGGGCACGTCGAGCCGGGTGTAGGGCCAGGGCGCGTGGTGCGCGTGACCTGCGGGGAGGTCGCGGGTGGGCCGTCGCGCGGGCGCGACATCGCTCGTGATCGCTCGCCTCATCGCCTGTGCCTCCCTCCCCCGGCGACCGCCGGGGGGACCCCCGGGACGGTCCATCCCTGCCCTTCGGACGGCTCGGACTAACGGCGGAAAGTGGTCAACTCCCGCCGTATGCGGCGGCGGTGGGTTCGTGTCAGGTGATTCCGGAGTCGAAGGCGTTCAGGATCTCGGCGGGGTGGGTGACCCGCTCGACCATGCCCTTCATCACCTCGGCCAGCACCGGGTGCTCGATCTTCCGCAACGCGGTCAGATCCAGCCCGGACAGGTCCGGTAACCGCCCGGGACACCTCCGGACACCGGTCGTCGCCTCCTGCCGTCCCGTCACCATCTCCGGTCCGCCCCCCTGTCGTGTCCCGGACCGGACGCTCGCCGGCCCTCTTCCCCGCGCCGCCCACCGGGGCCGGTCCGGGCCGCTCGCGCCGGCGCGCGGGGCGCGGTCACAGGCCGGCCTCCAGGACACGGATCCGTGCCCGCAGGCGCTCGATCCGCCGCTCGGCGTCCGCGCCCCCGAGGCCCTGCCACAGCTCCACGGCGGAGCGGTACGCGTCGAGTGCGGCGCGCGGCCGGGCCAGCCGCTCCAGCACCTCCCCCCGCAGTTCCTGCGCCCGGATCGCCAGACGGACCGCCGCCTCCCGGTCGGGCCCCGGTTCCGTCTCCGATGCCTCCCGCCAGGCCCGGCGGTAGGAGTCCGCCGCCCGGTCGAGCCGGTCGACGGCCCGGGTGTGCCCGTGGATCTCCCGCTGGACGTCACCGTGCTCGCGCCAGGCCGCGGCCCGCTCCAGCGGGCCTCGGCCGTGCCGGGCGGCCAGTTCCAGCAGGTACTCGGCCTCGCGCAGGTCCACCACGTCGCCCTCGTAGGCGTGCCGCAGCCGCAGGCCCGCCGCGAGGCGGCGCAGCCGGTGCCCGGCGCGGGGGTCGGACTGGGGCACGGCGGCCCGGCTCTCGCGCAGCACCCGCACGGCGGTCGACGCGAACCGGTGCGCGTCGGCGTCGGGCGCCCGTGCCCGGTCCAGGAGCACGTCGCCCCACTCGGGCAGCAGTTCCCCGAAGGCGTCCCCGTCCCGGGGGATCAGCCGGCGGGCCCGTCCGTACGCCTCGGCCGCGTCCTCCAGCGCCCGCGGGTCCGCGTCCCGCGCCCACCTCGCCCGGTGCACGCGGGCCAGGCACACCAGCGCGGCCACCCGTGCTCCGGCCTCGCCGGTCTCGGTCAGCGCGGTGGCCAGTTCCCCGGAGGCCTCCTCCAGCCGTCCGGGCAGGTGACTCAGGGCCGCGGCGCGCTCGACGCGTACGCGGGCGCGTGCCTCCGGTTCGGCCCGCGGGTCGGCGGTGAGCCGCCCGGCGGCCTCCTCGGCCAGCGCGGTGCGCTCCGTCGGGTCGGGGGTGTACGGCAGCAGGGCCAGCAGGACACGCCCGAGTTCCCGGCCCCGGCCCGCCTCGACCTCCCCCGCGGCGGCGGGATCGTCCGGGTCTGCGAGCGCCTCCAGCGCGGCCCGTGCCTCGCGCAGCGCCCCCGGGTCGTGGCGCAGTTCGCCGAGCCGGACCAGGGTGCGGGCGCGGCGCACGGCGCAGTCCAGGCGCAGCGCCCGGTCGGTCCCCGGCGCGGCCCCGGCGGCCGCGAACTCCCGGTCCGCCGCCTCCAGCAGTGCGCCGTCGGGGAGCCCGCCGTCGGGCGCGACGCCGGCGAGGGCCCGTTCGTACAGCACCCGGCCGCGCAGGGCGCGGGCCCGGGCGTCGGTCTGTCCCCCGACGGCCAGCTCGGCCTCCGCGAGCAGTTCCGGGTCCCGCTGGAGGGCCCACAACCGCAGCAGGGCGCGGGCCAGTTCGGCCTCGGCCTCGCCCGGCGGGTCGTCGGGTCCGGGCGGCGCGGCCACGGCCCGGCGCAGCAGGGTGACCGTCTCGTACAGCCCGCGCTGCCCGCCGTCGAGCGGCCGGGCCAGGGCGGTCCGCAGCGCCCGCTCCCGCGCGGCGACGGCGGGCGTCGCGGGCGGCGGCGGGGCCTCCGTGTCGGGCGGCGGCCCGGGCAGGTAGCGCCGTACGACCTTCGCCGACACCTGGGCGAAGGCCTGTGGGAGCCGGCCGGCGGGCATCCGCTCCTCGGCGGAGTCCACCGGCGCGCCGGTGAGCTGGGAGACGGCCAGCGCGGGGAAGTTGCGCACGCCCCGCCCGAAGTGGGCCAGGACGTACTCCGAGCAGTGCTTGAGGACCAGGGCGGCCTCGTCCCGCCCGAGCGGCCCCAGCAGCACGTCCCGCACGCCCGGCACGAACGTGTACCAGCCGCTGTCGGGCCCCCGCCGCAGCAGCCCGCTCAGCAGCACCTCGGCGAGGTCGGAGGGCTCCGAGTCCGGGAGCATCGTGCGCTGCACGAGCCGCATCACGGGCAGGGTGAGCGGCGCCGCGGCGAGGTAGACGGCGAGCTGTACGGCTCCGGGGGACGCCGACGAGCGGAAGCGGCTCACCAGTTCGCGCGGCGGTCGCGCGGCCCGGGGCGGCGGTGCGGGCGCCGCCGGGTGGTCGGCGAGGACCCGGCCGACCTCGGCGGGCACGGGCCCGGTGCCGAGGCCGGCGACGAGCCGGGCCCAGGCGCCCAGGGCGTGGGCGTGGGGCGGCAGGACGGGCACGGTCAGCCCGCCGGTGGGGCGGCCGGGGCGGGGCGGTCGTTCCGGGCGGAAGCGCAGCGCGCGCCCGCAGCCCTCGCTCCGGGAGAGTTCCCCGCGCTCGGTGGGCAGCCAACTGCGGCCCCACAGCCGCTGCGGCAGCGGCTGTACGACGACGCAGGGGGCGCACTCGGCCCACCGGTACAGGAGCCGCTGTGCCTCGCCCTCGCGCCACACCGGACCGGCGCAGTCGGAGACCACCATGGTCAGGGTCCGCCCGGTGGGGTCCCGCAGTTGCTCCGCGGACCGCAGCGCGCCTCCCGGCGAGGGGCCGCGTCCGATGAGCGCCGTCCCGTCGCCGAGCCGGTGCAGGTAGTGGACCTGTACGTCCCGGAAGGCGCCCAGGCGCTCGCACACGGAGCGCAGTTCGTCGAACAGGTCCTGCCAGACCGCCATCGACGGGGAGGCGTCCATCACCAGCCGGACGGTGGCCTCGCGCCGACCGTCGGACCGCAGCACGGGGATGACCAGCCCGAGCGCCCGGGCGCTGGCCTCCGCGGTGGCCGCCTCGTCGAGCACGGTACGGGTGGCCGGCGCGGCGGGCCGGCGCCGTTGCAGGGCGCGCAGGGCCCGCTGGACGTCCATGATCCGGGGCAGCGCGGTCGCGCCGGGCACCCGTACGGGCAGCCCCGCCGGGGCCTCGACCTCGACCTCGTCGCCGGGGGACCGGCGCCCCGCCGGATACAGCGTGACCGGGTCCTCGGGGTCGGTGTCCTCCCGCGCGGGCTCCGGCGTCCGGGGTGGTCGCGTCGGCTCGGCCCGCGCGGGTGTCCGTGAGCGGCGCACGCGCGCGGGCCGGGTGCCGGGCTCCCCCGCCGGCCTCGCGGTCCGCCCGGCGAGCCACAGGGCGTCGGCCAGTTCCTCGGCGGACGGGTCGAGCCCGGCGGCCCGCAGCAGGGCGGCCAGTTCCCGGATCGGCTCGGCGGGGGAGGCGGGCGGCACGGGGATCACCTCGGCCGGTCGAGGCGCTGGATGAGCAGGTCGGCGAGGTCCTCCCGGGTGGGCGGGGCCGCGTGGTGGGTGAGGTAGATGGCGTTGAGCAGTTGATCGGCGGCCACGAGTTCGGTCTGGGAGCGGCTGAGGAACTCGCGGATCAGGTCGGCGCCCAGCCGGGCGGCCTCCTCTCCCAGGTGCGCGCGGACCATGGTGGCGAGCCGTTTCTCCCCGGGCTGTCCGAGCTTGAGCTGGATGCAGCGGCGCAGCAGGGCGGCGGGGAAGTCCCGTTCGCCGTTGCTGGTCAGGATGATGAAGGGGAAGGCCCGGCAGCGGATCCGGCCGTCCCGGACGGCCACCTTGGCGCCGTCGTCGGTGAGCACCCGCACCTCGGGTTCGGTGTCCGCGACCCGCTCCAGCTCGGGCAGCGTGAACTCGCCTTCCTCCAGCACGTTCAGCAGGTCGTTGGGAAGGTCGATGTCGCTCTTGTCGATCTCGTCGATGAGCAGGACGCGGGGTCGTTCCGTGGGCAGCAGCGCCGTCCCGAGCGGTCCGAGCCGGATGTACTTCCCGATCCCGGGCGAGCCGCCGGGGTTCCCGCCGCCGGCCGCGATCTGTACGTCCTGGAGCCGGGCGATGGCGTCGTAGCGGTACAGGCCGTCCTGGAGCACGGTGCGCGAGACCACGGGCCAGCGCAGGACGCGGCCGAGCCTCAGTTCGTGGGCGACGGCGTGCGCGAGCGTGGACTTGCCCGTGCCGGGGAAGCCGGTGACGAGCAGCGGCCGGCGCAGGTACAGCGCGGCGTTGACCGCCTCCAGTTCCTCGGGCTCCGGCCGGTGCATCTCCGCCGCCTGTCGGTGGGCGCCGAGCCGGCGGGCCACGTTCGCGTCGGCCACCGCGCCGGGGCCGCCCGCCTCCAGGGCGGGGCCGCCGTCGAAGTCCCGCCAGGGGGGCGGGTCGGGGAGCGCGTCGATGCCGTCGTGGGGTTCACCGACGCCCCGGTAGATGAGCCATTCCTCGTTCACGTCCGCTCCTCCCGTGCAGTGCGCACCGTTCCCGTGCCGTCGGGGGACGTCTCCCGGCGCCGCCCCGGGCCCCCCGACCCCGCCCGCCACCGCGGGGGCGTACCGGGGCACCTCCGGGGAGGGCCCGTCACAGGTCCCCCTGGAGCGGCTCGTCCTGCGGCAGCGCCCGCCCCGGGTCCTCCCACACCAGCGTCATCCCGGCGGCCCAGTAGGCGTCGGGGTCCGCCCCGTGCGCCCGGCCCCGCAGGGCCTTCAACCGCAGTGGCAGCGCCGCCGCCCGCCCGGCCTCGGCGAGTTCCTCGCGCAGCCCGCGGTGGAACGGCGCGCACGACTGCCCCGGGTCGGCCGGTGGCCGCCGGCAGACCAGCACCCCGTACCCCGCGTCGCGCACCGCGTGCAGTGCCCCCAGGGTGGGCTCGGCGGCCGCGTCCCGGCACAGCACCGGGACGGTGTTGTCGACCAGCCCCGCCAACCAGGCCGGTGAGGGGCTGCGTTGACGGCCCCGGAAGCAGTCGGCGCGCCGCCCCTGCAGCGGGCCCTCCTGGACGCGCGCCCACCGTCCGCCCGGTCCCGCCCCGCCGGGGTCGCGCTCCGCACCGTCGCCCGGGTGGCGGAACACCACCGGCCGCTGGACTCCCACCGGGATCCCGCCCGCCACCGGCCACTCGTCGACCGCCAGCCCGAACAGCTCGGGGGCGACGGCCACTTCGAGGAGCGCGTTCGCCTCGTGCGTGTCGCACCGCCGGAACCCCTCGGCGAGCGCCGCCCGCGAGGCCGCCGGCAGGCGGGCCGGGCTCACGCGGGTGCCGGAGTCCAGCGGGGTGACCCGCTGCGGCCCCGCGAGTACCGAGACCCGCCAGTCGTAGACCTCCTCCCAACTGTGCGCCCACACCTCCAGCAGGACGGAGGGGCCCGCCGGCAGGCCGCCGGCCGCCCGGGCCCGGCCCCGGACCGTCTGCCCCGCCCGGGCGCGCCGGCGCAGTTCCCGGTCCGCGAGGCCCCGGTCGCGGCGTTCGCCGAGTTCTCGGCGCAGGGGTCGCCACAGCCGCTCCGCGGTCGTGCGCACCCAGTCCCACAGTTCCTCGTCGGCGCCCGGGGAGGGCGGCTCGCGGTGGTCGGCGACGCTGATGTCGGTCGCGTACCGGAGCATCGCGGCGGCCTCCCCGCCGGCGCCCGGCGGGTCGTGCAGCAGTCCGAGGCCGTCGCGCCAGCTGAGCGGGGCGGGCAGCCCGGTGTCGGGTTCCTCGCCGCGGGCGGCCTCGGCGAGCGCCCGGACCGCCTCCGAGGAGCCGGGGGGCGGCAGTTCGGCGAGCAGTCCGCACAGGGTGGTGCGCTCGGCGGGGGTGAGGCGGGTGAGCCGGCCCCGGCCGCCGTGGGGGTCCTGTTCCTCGCCCGGGAGTTCGTCGTGGACGTCGGTCCAGGTGCGGCGGCTGTTGAGGTCGCTGAGGTGCTGGTCGTAGTGGTAGAGGTCGTGGGCCTGCATGACCCTGCGGTACAGGCCGATCTGTCCGGTGGCGGCCATGGGCAGGGTGCGCAGTTGGGCCACGGACACGGCGAGTCCGCCGCCACCCGCGTGCCGCCGGGCCTTGATCACGCCGATGACCTCGCCGCGCGCCAGGTCCACGACGGGGCCGCCGGACATGCCGGGTTCGATCTCGTCCTCGTCGCCGAGCCGGATCGCCGCGCCGCCCGCGGCGGTGCCGCGCAGTCGCGTCGTACGCCCGGTGATCTCGCGCATCCCGAGGTCCTCGGTGCAGCCGAAGTACGCGGCCTCGTCGATGCGGGGTCGGGCCCGGTCGGTCAGCCACACGCAGGCGTGCGAGACGGGGGCGAGCACCCGGATCAGGGCCAGGTCCGGCAGGTCCCACAGGGCGCCCCGGCCGGGACGTCGCTCTTCCAGTCGTTCCGGGAGCACGCATTCGACCCGCCCGGTGACCGTCCCTGTGACCGGGGCCCCGCCCGGGAACCCCGCGGCCGCGCCGCCGGAGAAGAAGGAGATGCCGACCTCGCGTCCGACCAGGCGCACCGCAGCACCCCCTTCGCCGATCACGTGCGCGCACGTCAGGACCCAGCCGGGGGCGATGAAGAAGCCGCTCCCCCACGTGGGACCGGACCAGTGGCTGCCGGGGAGTGCATACCCGTCCGGGGCCGCGTGCACGCGTACGGTGGCCGCCCGGACGAGGGGCTCCAGGAGCTCGAAGGCGCGCGCGGCGCCGCCCGTGCGCCCGTCCTGCATCCCCCGCCCCCTCAGGTCGTGGCCATCCAGGCTAGCGGCGGCCCGGGGAGGGCGGGAGACCTCGCCGCGAGCCGGGATTATCCTGGCGGGAAACACCCCACGCACACCTTCATCACGGCACGGAGCCCGACTTGTACTTCACCGATCGCGGCATCGAGGAGCTGGAGAAGCGGCGCGGCGAGGAGGAGGTCACTTTCGAGTGGCTCGCCGAGCAGCTCCGCACCTTCGTCGACCTGAACCCGGACTTCGAGGTCCCGGTGGAGCGGCTGGCCACCTGGCTGGCGCGTCTCGACGACGAGGACGAGGACGAGGAATAGCAGGTGTCGGGCGGTCCCCCGCGGACTTTCCGACGTCCCTCGCGGCACCCATGACGAAGGGGCCCGACCGTTTCCGGTCGGGCCCCTTCGTCATCGGGACGCGGGCCTGGATCAGGCGGCCTTGGTCTCCCAGAAGATGCGGTCGATCTCGGCGATCAGGTCGAGCGCCTTCTGACCGGTCGCCGGGTCGTTCGACGCCTTGGCGGCCGAGAGGGCCTTCAGGGTGTCGTTGACCAGCGTGTGGAGCTGGGGGTACTTCTCGAAGTGCGGCGGCTTGAAGTAGTCGCTCCACAGCACCGAGACGTGGTGCTTGGCCAGCTCGGCGCGCTGCTCCTTGATGGTGATCGCGCGGGCGCGGAAGTCCGCGTCGTCGTTGGCCTGGTACTTCTCCTGGACGGCCTTGACCGACTCGGCCTCGATACGGGCCTGGGCCGGGTCGTACACGCCGCAGGGCAGGTCACAGTGGGCGGAGACCTTCGCCTTGGGGGCGAAGAGGCGGGAAAGCATGGAGTTTGTCCTCCTCGTGATCGTCTTCTCAAGGGGGAGATTACTCGCTGACCGACCGGAATTCGCGGGCGCCCCTGCGGGCTTAGGACAAAAGTCCAGCGTCGCGGCGCCCGCGGTGAGCGAATGTACGGACCCATGCGGCAGCATGCGCAGGGGACGAGGAGGTCGCTCATGGTGGAGGACAAGCGCGCCTGGAAGCGCTTGGGCGTGGTGGACGTGTACGGGCCGTCGATGGTCCCGACGCTGGTCCACGGGGATCAGGTGGTCGTCCGGTACGGGGCGCCCGTGCGTCCGGGGCACGTGGTCGTCCTGCGGCATCCGTTCCAGCAGGACCTGCTGGTGGTCAAGCGCGCGGTGGAGCGGCGGCCGGGCGGCTGGTGGGTGCTCGGGGACAACCCGTTCAACGAGACCGGCGACAGCACCGACTACGGGACGGTGCCCGCGGAGCTGGTGCTGGCGACGGCGGTGGCGCGGTGGCGGCCCCCGCCCTCGGGGCCGGAGGGTCAGCGTTCGCTGAGGACCTGGCTGTCCTGGGCGGTCTCGGCGGTGCGGCCGCTGCGTGCGGACTCGTCCGCCTCCAGGCGTTTGCGGGCCCGGTAGGCGGCCACGTTCGCGCGGGTGGCGCAGCGGTCGGAGCAGTAGCGACGCGACCGGTTGGTGGAGGTGTCGAGGTAGGCGTTGCGGCAGGGCGCCGCCTGGCACAGGCCCAGGCGTTCGGGGCCGTGCGCGGTGAGGTGGAAGGCCAGCCCGAAGGAGGCCATGGCGGCGTAGCCGGCGGAGGCGTTCGAGGGGTGTTCGGCGAGGTGGATGTGCCAATCGGGGCGGCCGTCGTCGTCGAGGGTCTCGTGCCCGGAGACCTGGGGGCTGACGGGGAACTCCATGAGCAGGGAGTTCAGCAGGTCGACGGCGAGCACGTGGTCGCCGCCGTCGGCGGCCTCGAAGACGGAGCGCAGCCGGCCGCGGACGTTGCGGAAGCGGGTGACGTCGGTGTCGGTGACCCGGCGGGCCATCTGGGTGCTGGCCCCGAAGAGCGCGCGAACGGCGTCCACCGAGGTGAGCGAGTCCTTGTTGCGGGCCGGCTCCTCGGTGTTGACCAGGCGCACGGCATAGTCCGAGTAATGGGCCAGTTCCACTTGTAGTCCTTACGGCTGCGGATTAAGGTCTGCGGTAACAGCTACTACTGGTTCGAGGGTATTACGTAGGGAGGGGTTCGGGATGACCGAAGCGTCGAATCCGGTGACCGTCGGGGACTGGCAGGCCTGGCAGGACAGCTGGGACCGTCAGCAGGAGTGGTACATGCCCGACCGCGAGGAGCGGTTCCGGGTGATGCTGGACATGGTCGAGGCACTGGTGGGACCCGCTCCCCGGGTACTGGATCTCGCGTGCGGTACGGGAAGTATCACGGACCGCGTGCTCAAGAGGTTCCCGGAGGCCCGCAGTACGGGCGTGGACCTGGACCCGGCCCTGCTGACGATCGCGCGCGGCCACTTCGAGGGGGACCCCCGGGTCACCTTCGTCACCGCGGACCTCAAGGACCCCGACTGGACCGCGGCCCTGCCGCACGACACGTACGACGCGGTACTGACCGCCACCGCCCTGCACTGGCTGCACAGCCCGCGGCTCACGGTGCTCTACGGGCAGCTCGCCCCGCTCGTGCGCGAGGGCGGGGTCTTCATGAACGCCGACCACATGCCCGACCCGACGACCCCGCGGCTCAACGCCGCCGACCGTGCGCAGCGGCACGCCGGCATGGACCGGGCCCGGGCCGCCGGCGCCGTCGACTGGGCCGACTGGTGGGCGCTGGCCGCGGCCGACCCGCTGCTCGCCGAGCCGACGAAGCGCCGCTACGAGATCTACGGCGAGCACGCCGACGGGGACACCCCGGACGACGCCTGGCACGCCCGCACCCTGCGCGAGGCGGGTTTCGCGGAGGCCCGCACGGTCTGGCGCTCCCCCTCGGACGCGCTGGTCCTGGGCCTGCGATAGGCCCCGGACCCGGGTGCGCGCGGCCTGCGATAGGCCCCGGACCCCGGTGCGCGGCGGCCCGGGAACGACGGGAGGGGCGGTACGGAAACCCGTACCGCCCCTCCCGTGCGTCGATCGGTCACAGCACCTTGGACAGGAACGCCTTCGTCCGGTCGTGCTGCGGGTTGCCCAGGACCTCGCGCGGGTGGCCGGACTCGACCACCACGCCGCCGTCCATGAAGACGAGGTTGTCGCCGACCTCGCGGGCGAAGCCCATCTCGTGGGTGACCACGATCATGGTCATGCCGGACTCGGCGAGGTCGCGCATGACGTCGAGGACGTCACCGACCAGCTCCGGGTCGAGCGCGGAGGTGGGCTCGTCGAAGAGCATCAGCTTCGGCTCCATGGCCAGCGCGCGGGCGATCGCCACGCGCTGCTGCTGACCGCCGGAGAGCTGCGAGGGGTAGTTCCCGCCCTTGTCGCCGAGGCCGACGCGGTCGAGGAGCTTGACGGCGCGCGCCCGCGCCACCGCCCGGCTCTCGCCCTTGACCATGACGGGGGCTTCCATGACGTTCTCGACGGCCGTCATGTGGGGGAACAGGTTGAAGCGCTGGAAGACCATGCCGATGTCCCGGCGCTGGGCCGCGACCTCGCTGTCCTTCAGCTCGTAGAGCTTGCCCGCCTTCTCGCGGTACCCGACGAGCTGCCCGTCGACCGAGAGCCGGCCGGCGTTGATGCGCTCCAGGTGGTTGATGCACCGCAGGAAGGTGGACTTGCCGGAGCCGGACGGGCCGACCAGGCAGAAGACCTCACGGGGGGCGACCTCCAGGTCGATGCCCCGGAGGATGTGGGCGGGGCCGTACGACTTGTGGACGGCCTCGGCCTTGACCATGGGCTGGGCGGTCACTTGGCCACCTCCGTACGGCGGAACATGTTCAGGTTGGCCTTGATCCGCTGCAGCGGGGTGGGCGGCAGGGACCGCAGCGAGCCGCGGGCGTAGCGACGCTCCAGGTAGTACTGGCCGACGCTGAAGACGCTGGTGAGCGCCAGGTACCAGATGGAGGCCACGAAGTACATCTCGATGATGGCACCCGCGGTGGAGCCGATGTTGCTGGTGGCCCGCAGGAGCTCGGTGTACTGCACCGCCGAGACCAGCGACGAGGTCTTCAGCATGTTGATGAACTCGTTGCCCGTCGGCGGGATGATCACCCGCATCGCCTGGGGCAGCACCACGCGGCGCATGGTCTGCACCTGCGTCATGCCCAGGGCGTGCGAGGCCTCGCTCTGGCCCTCGTCCACGGACTGGATGCCGGCACGCACGATCTCCGCCATGTAGGCGCCCTCGTTCAGGCCGAGGCCCAGGAGGGCGACCAGGAACGGGGTCATGACGTCGACGGTCTCGTTCTTGTAGATCGGACCGAGGTCGATGTACTGGAAGATCAGCGGGAGGCTGAACCACACCAGCAGTTGGACGTAGACCGGGGTACCGCGGAAGAACCAGATGTAGAGCCAGGCGACGGCGCTGGTCACCGGGTTGTTCGAGAGCCGCATCACCGCGAAGAGGATGCCGAGCACCAGACCCAGCAGCATCGAGGTGACGCTGATGAGGATGGTGTTGCCGAGGCCGGTGATGACCGTGGGGTCGAACAGCTTGTCGCCGACGGTGCCCCAGTTGACATTGCCGTTGGCGAAAGCGAGAACCAGCCAGCCCAGTACCGCGACGACGACCACGGCACTGATCCAGCGTCCGTAATGACGGACGGGAATCGCCTTGATGGCCTCGTACGGGGTGGCCGAGGGGCCGGGTCCGGCCGGGGTTGCGGCCGGACCCTTGTCGATCTTGTCAGTCACAATGACTGCCCTTCAGTGGAGCGCCCGGAATTACTGACCTGCGTTGATGGTCGCGGACTTGACGGCGCTGTCCTTGACGTCCCACTTCTCAAGGACCTTGGCGTAGGAGCCGTCCTTGATGATGGCGTCGAGGGCCTGCTTGAGGGCGTCACGCAGCTGCGTGTTCTCCTTCGCGACACCGATGCCGAAGAGGCCGACGTCGCTCTGCTGGCCGGTGACCTCGAAGTCGTTGCCGCCACCCGAGGTCTTCGCGGTGTACGCGGCGACCGGGTAGTCGTTCAGGTCGGCCACGGCGCCGCCGGCCTTGACGCGGGTCTGCGCCTCGGCGTCGGTGTCGAAGGCCTCGATGGTGAGCTTCTTGTCCCCGCACTTCTCGGCCTGCGCCTTGAAGGTGTCCTCGTAGATCGTGCCGCGCTGGACGGCGACGGTCTTGCCACACAGGTCGTCGAGGGACTTGATGCCCTGCGGGTTGCCCTTCTTGACGATCAGCGAGACGCCGGACGAGAAGTAGTCGACGAAGTCGACGCCCTTGCCGATCTTGGCGCCCTTGTCGTCCAGACCTTCCTGGCGCTTCTTGTTGTCCGTGATGGACGACATGATCGCGTCCTGGCGGCCGGTGTAGACCGAGGTCATCAGGCCGTCGAAGGTGCCGGCGGTGAACTGGAACTTCACCCCGAGCTGCTTGCCGAGGGCCTCGGCGATGTCGGGGTCGACACCGACGATCTTGTTGCCCTCGGTGAACTCCATCGGCGCGTAGGCGGCGTCCGTGCCGACCTTGATGACACCGGCGTCCTGGATCTTCTTCGGCAGCGCCGAGAAGAGCGGGGCGCTGTTGGTCTTGCCCGAGGGAGTGGAGCTGCCGCCCTTGTCGGTCTGGTCGCCACAACCGGTGAGGATGAGGGCGCCGGCGACCGCGATCGCACCGGCCGCGGCGATCCGGGACCGGGCGGCGGTCGTACGACGGGTGGTGCTTGCGGTCATGAGCTGGTTCCTCCGGCAGTGGGGAAAAAAGCATCCGAGAACGGTCGGGCACGCACCATCGAGTGTCGCGACCTTGTGTGATTACGGCATCTTGCCATTCGGACTGAGACATTCAGGGTGCCCGTCAGGTCAAAATCGGATAACGGGCGACCCGGGGTGCCCAACAGGACTGCGGGGAACGGGCTTCGCGGCGGGATTATGCGCTGTGACCAGGGCTTTCCTCCGCAGTATTTGCGGTGCGTCTCGCCCATTGGACAGCAAGGTTTGGACTTTTCGCCAAAACGCGGACAAGCGGCCTACGATCGAGCAGGAATCGACTCGTCTGAGCGAGCGTTCTTCGGGTAGAACAGATCCTTACACCCCTCATCCGGGGCTCAGGGCGCGCGTGCGGCGCGCCCGCGCGTACGAACCTCCCTCTTCGCGGAGACGGGCCAACCGTCGATGCGGAGCACGGACGCGGTGCCCGCCCACCCCTTAACCAGGAGTGGCCACCCTCAACGATTAAAGACTTAAGGGGTCAAGAAAGTGGCAGCGGAGATCGTCAATCCTCGCAGCGACAGCGTGACGGACAACAACCCCGATGCGGTGTTCGCACTGCACCGGGGCGGCAAGATGGCCGTGCAGGCCACCGTGCCGGTCCGCGACAAGGACGACCTGTCCCTCGCGTACACGCCCGGTGTGGCGAAGGTCTGCAGCGCCATCGCGGAGAACCCGGAACTCGTCAACGAGTACACCTGGAAGTCCAACGTGGTCGCCGTCGTCACGGACGGCACGGCCGTGCTCGGCCTGGGGGACATCGGTCCCGAGGCCTCCCTCCCCGTGATGGAGGGCAAGGCGATCCTGTTCAAGCAGTTCGGCGGTGTCGACGCGGTTCCGATCGCGCTCGCCACCAAGGACACGGACGAGATCATCGAGACGGTCATCCGTCTCGCGCCCTCCTTCGGCGGGGTCAACCTGGAGGACATCTCCGCGCCCCGCTGCTTCGAGATCGAGCGTCGGCTCCAGGAAGCCCTGGACATCCCGATCTTCCACGACGACCAGCACGGCACGGCCATCGTGACGCTGGCCGCCATGCGCAACGCGGCGAAGCTCACCGGTCGCACCCTCGGCGACCTGCGTGCGGTCATCTCCGGCGCGGGCGCGGCGGGCATCGCCATCGCCAAGATCCTCGTGGACGCGGGCATCGGCGACGTGTGCGTCACCGACCGCAAGGGCGTGGTCTCCGCGGACCGCTCCGACCTGACGGACGTCAAGGCGGAGATCGCGGGCCTGACCAACAAGACGGGCCGGACCGGCTCCCTGGAGAGCGCCCTCGCGGGCGCGGACGTCTTCATCGGCGTCTCCGGCGGCACCGTCCCCGAGGCGGCGGTGGCCACGATGGCGAAGGACTGCTTCGTCTTCGCCATGGCCAACCCGAACCCGGAGGTCCACCCGGACGTCGCGCACAAGTACGCGGCGGTCGTGGCGACCGGTCGTTCGGACTTCCCGAACCAGATCAACAACGTGCTGGCCTTCCCGGGCATCTTCGCGGGCGCCCTCAAGGTGCGCGCGACCCGGATCACCGAGGGCATGAAGATCGCCGCCGCCGACGCCATCGCCGGCGTCGTGGGTGACGAACTCGCGGCCGACTACGTCATCCCGTCGCCGTTCGACGAGCGCGTCGCCGAGGCCGTCACGGCCGCGGTCGCCGCGGCGGCGAAGGCCGACGGCGTGGCCCGTCTGGTCTGACCGTCACGGTCCGCGTCCCACGCTGAGCTGTACGGGTGAAGGCCCGGTCGGATCCACTCCGGCCGGGCCTTCCTCGCGTCCGGGTACCGGGGCGGGCGGAGCGCCGGCGCCGGCGGGCGCGTCCGCGCGTGAAGGGCCGGCGTCCGCGCGGAGAACGCACCCTCCCGGCCCCCGAACCGGGAGGGGTCGCTCCGTGAGTCGCCCGGCCGAGCCGGGCAGTCGTGGGGGTCGCCGTCGGGCGGAGCGCCGGACGGGACCACGGGCGGGAAATGACAGGCTCATGGCGAGCATCACCGCACGGCCAGAATGTTACCCCCGATCCCGACTCGATCCCGACGTTCCGATTAGGCACCCGAGCCACACAAACCAACTGGTACGGCGGGTACTTGGGGGTGGCTCGACCATTCCGATCAGCTCCGCCGCCGACCTGACGCCTCTGGTCAGGCCCCGCTACCGAGCGGTAGCGTCTGGCGGCATGTTCGCTGCCTACGCCGCCCGAATCGACCGAGACCAGCCGCTGAGCGGCCTTGAGCTGGGCGACCGCCCCGCCCCCGAGGCCCGCCCCGGCTGGGTGACCGTGAACGTCAAGGCCGCCTCGCTCAACCACCACGACCTGTGGTCGCTGCGCGGGGTCGGCCTCGGCGAGGAAAAACTGCCCATGATCCTCGGCTGCGACGCCGCCGGGATCGACCAGGACGGCAACGAGGTCGTCCTGCACTCCGTGATCGGCCAGAGCGGCCACGGGGTCGGCCCCGACGAGCCGCGCTCCATCCTGACCGAGCGCTACCAGGGGACCTTCGCCGAGCAGGTGACCGTCCCCGCCTGGAACGTCCTGCGCAAGCCCGCCGAGCTGTCCTTCGAGGAGGCGGCCTGCCTCCCCACCGCCTGGCTGACGGCGTACCGGATGCTGTTCACCAACGCCGGCGTGCGGCCCGGGGACTCCGTCCTGGTCCAGGGCGCGGGCGGCGGGGTCGCCACCGCCGCGATCGCCCTGGGCAAGGCGGCGGGCCTGCGCGTCTTCGCCACCAGTCGGGACAAGGCCAAGCGCGAGCGGGCGGTGGAACTGGGCGCGGTGGACGCGTTCGAGCCGGGGGCCCGGCTGCCGCAGCGGGTGGACGCGGTGATCGAGACGGTCGGCGCCGCCACCTGGTCGCACTCCATCAAGTCCCTGCGGCCCGGCGGGACCCTGGTCATCTCCGGCGCGACGAGCGGCGACCGCCCGGCGCACGCGGAACTGACCCGCATCTTCTTCCTGGAGCTGAAGGTGGTCGGCTCGACCATGGGCTCGAAGGACGAGCTGGAGGACCTGCTGTCCTTCTGCGCGGCCACGGGCCTGCGACCGGTCATCGACGAGGTGCTGCCGCTGGACCGGGCCCGCGAGGGCTTCGAGAAGCTCGCGTCCGGAGACCTCTTCGGCAAGGTGGTCCTGACGGTCTGACGGCCGACTCCCCCACCCCGAATGTCAACCAGGGTTGACACCCTCCCGTGCGTCAACCTACATTGACACGCATGACCGAAGCGACCGATCTCGCCGAACGGGCCGGCGACCGTGACCCGCGCGTGGGCCTGCGTGCCGTGGCCGCCCTCCGAAGGCTCCTGGAGCAGTTGGAGGCCGTACAGGTGCGCAGTGCCCGCGCGCAGGGCTGGTCCTGGCAGGAGATCGCGGCCGAGCTGGGCGTCACCCGGCAGGCCGTGCACAAGAAGCACGGGAGGCTTTGATGTTCGAACGCTTCACGACCGAGGCGCGCACCACGGTGACGGGCGCGGTGGCCGAGGCCCGACGGGCCGGGGCCGGCGTCGTCACGGAGGAACACCTGCTGCTCGCCCTGCTCGCACAGGGCGCGCTGGATCCGCTCGGCGTGGACCGGGCGGCGGTGACCGCGGGCCTCGCCGAGGCCCGCCGGCGGGGCGGCATGACCCGGGCCGACGAAGAGGCCCTGGCCGGTCTCGGGATCGACCTCACCGAGATCGTCACCCGGATCGAGGAGACCCACGGCGAGGGCGCCCTCTCGGGCACGGCGCCCCGCAGGCGGGGCCTGGGCGCCTCGCTCCGCTCGGCCCTCGGCCGCCCGGAGTCGAACAACCGGCACGTCCCCTTCACCCCGGGCGCGAAGAAGATCCTGGAGCAGTCCCTCCGGATCGCGCTGGGTCGGGGGGACCGCCACATCGGCACCCCGCACCTGCTGCTGGCCCTGCTCTCCCGTCCGGGCACGGTCGCCGAGGTCCTCGCGGACCACGGCGTCACCCTCGCCGGCGCCGAACGGGGTCTGTCGGCCTGACGACCTACGCCGGGTCCGGGCGCAGCTCCGCCGTGACCCGGGTCGCCGCGACGGCCAGGTGCGCACGGGCCTCGGCCAACTGCGCCGGGCTCACGCCGTGGTCGCGGGCCGCGTCGCGGATCTCGTCGCGGAAGCGGTCCAACAACCGGTCCAGGTCGCGGATCGGGTCCGTGGTCGGGGTCAGGTCCTCGGCCCAGGTGGAGCCCACGTCCGAGGCCGCGGTCGACGCGCCGGGCGCGGAGGCGGGGGTGCCGCCGCCGAGCCAGGCCCCGGCCAGGCCGCCCAGCACACCGCTCGACTTCGCGAACTGCTCCTGGAGCTGGCTCGCGATGCGCTGGACCTCCTCGCGGGCCCGCTCCTGGGCCTCCTTGGCCTGGCGGCGGGCCTGGTGGGCCTCCTCGCGGGCCCGGCGGCTCTCGTCCTTCGCCCGCCGCGCCTGCTCCTTCCACTCCGCCTTCGCCTTGCGGAGCTCCTCCTTGGCGGCCTTCCAGCCCTCGTCCTCGACCCGGGTCGTCGTGGCGGAGGCGGCGGCCGCGCGCATCTCGCGCCGCAGGTCACCCGCCGCGCCCCGGACGTCGTCGCGCATCTCGGCGGCCAGTTCGGAGACCGAGTCGCGGATCTCCAGCTCCAGGTCGGCCAGTTCCCCGCCGCGGTCGGCGAGTTCGGCGCGCCCGGCCTCGGTGATGGAGTACACCTTGCGCCCGCCCTCGGTGGCGTACGTGACGAGACCCTCGGCCTCCAGCTTCGCCAGCCGCGGGTACACGGTGCCCGCGGAGGGCGCGTACAGCCCCTGGAAGCGCTCCTCCAGCAGGCGGATCACCTCGTACCCGTGCCGCGGGGCCTCGTCCAGCAGCTTGAGGAGGTAGAGGCGGAGGCGGCCGTGGGCGAAGACGGGCGGCATGTCAGAGCACCTTCTTGTCGAGCGCGAGGGGGGCGGCGGTGTCGCCGGTGTCGCCGGCCGGGCGGCGCAGCAGCGCGATGGCGCCGGAGACGGTGGTGGCCCGCAGGGTGCCGGTGCCGGCTCCGAGCGTGCCGGTGATCCGTTTGGCCCCGAACTGGCCGGAGACCCGAAGGTCCTCGAAGGCGTTGGAGACGCCTCCTGTGGCGGTGTTGGCCTCGACCCGCGCGTCGGCCGGGTGCGGCAGCCGGATCGCCACCTGGCCCGAGACCGAGTTCAGGGAGATGTCCACCGGACTCGGCGCGGTCGGGTCCAGGGCCAGGTCGATGAGCATGTCGCCGCTGACGGAGTCGGCCCGTACGTTGCCGCCCGCGCCGTCGACCACCGTCAGGCCGCCGGAGACCGAGTGGAAGCCGAGTTCACCGGTGACGGACTGGGCCTCGACGGCGCCGGAGACGGTGTTCACCTTGACCTTGCCGGCGAGGCCGACCAGGGTCGTGTCGCCGGAGACGCCGTTGACGTCGGTGGCGGCGCTGATGCCGGAGACGAAGGCGGTGGCGCTGACGGCGGCCAACTGCACGGAGGTGGAGGCGGGCACCGTGAGGGTGACCGTGACGGAGCGCTCCCAGGCCTTGCGGCCGTCGCCACCGGACCACGACTTCCAGGGCTTGCTCTCGAACCACTCCTTGATGCCCTGGGAACCGTTCCAGGGCAGGTCCTCGTAGGAGAGGGTGAGGACGCCGGCCTCGTGGACCACGTGCAGCGGCGGGCCGTCGACCTCGGCCACTTCCAGGCGGGCGGGTCCCTCGTCGGAGGCGACGACGTTCACGGTCCCGCCGACGACACGGACGCGGAGTTCGGTCACCGGCTGCTCGAAGGTGAGCTTCTGGGGTTCGGCGACGGACCACGTCATCTGCTCTGCCATGGTGCTGATCCTCCTCGTGCGTTCACGGACCGGACTCGACGCACGCAACATATCGCGTCTTGTGGGTAACACGATATATCGCGGTTGAGGGAAGTCAAGCGCATCCCTGAATTACCCATTTTGCTATGATCTGCCCCGTTTTTCGGGCACGCGGAACCGCCGCGTGCGGCGTGCGCGGCGCGCGGGCGGGGCGGATCACGGCCGGACGGCGGAGGCCGGACGGGGGAGCCGCCGCCCCGGCCCGGTACGACCGGAGGCGGGGCCGGGGACCCGGGGCCCGGGGCGATCCCCTACGCGGCCAGGAGTGGGCTCGCGTGGTGGTGGAGCCAGGCCCGGTACGGCGGGGTGCGCAGGGCGGCCTCGCGGTAGGCCGCGCGGAGGTCCTCGTACACCTCGGCGTGCGCGCCCGGCAGGGTGGCCAGGAGCAGCCGTACCGCCAACGGGTCCCCCGACAGGGGCCGGATGGCCATGTCGTCCCGGGGGCCGGAGGTCGGCTGGCAGGGGGCCACGGCCTCACCGGAGACGATCAACGAGGTCGCGGTGTGGTAGTCGGCGTGCAGCACGGGCGGGTCCAGCCCGGCCCCGGCGAAGACCCGCCGCAGGCCGTCCCATTCGCCGTCCACGGACGGGTCGACGGTCCAGCGGTCGGCGGCGAGGTCACGTAATTCCACCACCGGCCGGCGCGCGGCGGGATGGTCCCGGGACATGGACACGAACTGCGGTTCGCGTTCCATCAGCACGTGCAGCTCCAGGCCGGGTGGCACCCGCAGCGGGCTGCCCTCGACCTCGTGGACGAACGCCACGTCGAGTTGCCCCGACGCCACCATCCGCAGCAGCGCGTTGGCCGACACGTCGACCACCAGGGAGGTCTCGGTCTCGGGCGAGCGCCGGTGCAGCCGGCGCAGCCAGCCCGGCAGCGCCCGGCTGGCGGTCGAGCCGATCCGCAGCCGGGGCCCGTGGGCGGCGGCCCGCGCCTCGGCCACCAGGGCCGCCATCTCGGCGAGCAGCGGACGCGCCCGCCCGAGCACGGTACGGCCGAATGGCGTGGGGCGACATCCGGTCCGTTCGCGCAGGAACAGTTCCCCTTCCAGGGCGCGTTCGATACGGCGCAGTTGGGTCGTCAGCGAGGGCTGGCTCACGCCGAGTTGCCGCGCCGCCTTGTGCAGGCTGCCGGCGTCCGCGATGGCACACAGTGCGCGCAGGTGCCTCACCTCGAGCTCCATGACCCGAGAGTAGGGCGGGCGCACGGCGCCGCACCAGTCGCTGATAGCCCCCCGAATCCCGCCATTCTCACGCTAGTTGACCTACCGAAAACTTCCCGATAGCCCGGCGTTATCGATGGCTGACATCATCCGCCGGCCCCTTCCGCTCCCGCAGACTCCGGTACCGAACGACCCACCCCCCACACCGGATGAGTAGGAGCCCCCCACATGCGCCACTCCCGTAAGTCCCTCCTGGCCGGCGGCATCGGCATCGGCCTGGCCGCCGCCCTGTCCTCGGTCGCCCCCACCGCGAGCGCGGCCCCGGCGCCCGTCGGCAATGCCGCGAGCTACGCCGCGTACGAGCGTTCGGCGCAGAACGACGCCGCGACGAAGGCCTTCTTCCAGGCCGTGCGGGCCTCGGTGGCCGAGCAGCGCGCCGCGAACCCGGGCGCCCTCGCGGTGACCGTCACGTACAACACCCGCAGCGCGCCGAGCTTCCGCGGCCAGATATCCCGCTCCACCCAGATCTGGAACAGCTCGGTGAGCAACGTCAGACTGCAGGAGGTGTCCTCCGGCGGGAACTTCTCGTACCGCGAGGGCAACGACTCGCGCGGCTCGTACGCGAGCACCGACGGGCACGGCCGGGGCTACATCTTCCTGGACTACCGGCAGAACCAGCAGTACGACTCCACCCGCGTGACCGCGCACGAGACCGGCCACGTGCTGGGTCTTCCGGACCACTACTCCGGGCCGTGCAGCGAGCTGATGTCGGGCGGCGGGCCGGGCACCTCGTGCACCAACCCCAACCCGAACTCCGCCGAGCGCTCGCGCGTCAACCAGCTCTGGGCCAACGGCCTCGTCGCCTCCGGCCTCGGCACCAAGGGCTAGGTCACACCGCTTCCGCCAGGCCTAGACCTCCCTGGGGACGTACGTGGAGCAATCCGGGTTCTTGCATGAGCCCGGGCCCCACTGCGGCACGAAGATCCCGAGGGACTTGCGCCGTCGGACCACCGTGTCCACGGAACGCCCGCAGGCCGGGCACGACTGCTGCTCGTGCCCGGCCTGCGGGGCCACCGTCTCGTGCGTGCGCTGCTGCTCTTGACCGGCCATACCTCAACGGTAGGCCGGTTTCGCGCGTTCGGCGGGGTGACGCCGGCGGGTCAGCGCCTGCGGGCGCGGGTGGTGACCACCTGCCGCGGCCCCTCGCGATCGCGTCGAAGCGCCTCGGCGCGCCGGGGGCCAGGCCGAGCGCCGCCTGGACGTGCGTCGGCACGGTCCCCTCAGCCCTGCGGCTTGCGCCACATCGGCCACATCAGGGGCCCTTCCGGCAGGCGCACCGACGTCCCCGTGGACTCCCAGCCGAGTCGTTCGTACAGCCCCTTGCTCCGCTCGCTGCTCGCCTCCAGGTACGCCGGCAGCCCCTCGCGGTCGCACCGCTCCAGCACCGGCCGCATCAGTTCCGTGCCCAGGCCCTCGCCCTGCCGGTCGGGCGCGACGGCGATCATCAGCAGGTACTCGTGCTCCTCGGAGGTCGGGTGCACCTCGCCGGTCAGCCGGCCCACCAGCTCGCACCGCTCGTTGTCCGGGTCGGCCACCGCCCGCATCCTCGCCGGGACCTCGTCCTCACCCTCCGGTTCGCCCGCCGGGATCCGCAGCCACAGCGCCGCCGCCGAACCGTCCGTCGCGTAGTCGATCCGCCCGTCGTCGAGCGCCACGTCCACGAAGACGCCGAGGAACTTCCCGTGCACCGCCGCCCGGTGCTCCGGATCCGGGAAGACCCAACCGCTCACGGGGTCGTCACGGAAGGCCAGGTCGAGCAGCCGTGCCACCGCGTCCCGGTCCGACCGATCCGCCTGACGTATCTCCAGCACCACTGGACCCACCCCTCACTCGGCTGTCAACGACTGCGGGTGATCCTAGAGTTGGCCCGAACAGCCCGGAAGGCACGCGCGACCGCGCACGCGACCGCGCACGCGAAAAGGCCTGTTCCACCGTCGTACGGTGCGGGAACAGGCCTTTCCCCACGCGTGGGCGGTCGCGTGCGCGCCGCGCGGCCCGGTGGACCTACTTGGTGCGCCGGGTGACGAACTCCGCCAGCGCCAGCAACCCGCCCGCCGCCCCCAGGTCCGGGACGGCCCTGGAGAGCTGCTGCACGGCCCGGCCCATCCGGTCGGCGGCATGGGCCTGTGCCCAGTCGCGACCCCCGGCCCGGTCCACGGCGTCGGCCGCCGCGCGCACGTCGTCCCCGGTCATGGGGCCCGCGTACAGCGCGGCCAGCTCCTCGCCCGCCGCGGTGCCCGAGGTGAGGGCGGCCACGACCGGGAGGGACTTCTTGCGGGCGATCAGATCGGCCCCGGCGGGCTTGCCGGTGTGCCCCGGGTCCCCCCAGATGCCGATCAGGTCGTCGATCAGCTGGAAGGCCAGACCGGCCTCCCGGCCGAAGGCGTCCATCGCGTCGACCTCGTCCGGACCGGCCCCCGCGTACAGCGCCCCCAGCGCGCACGCGCAGCCCAGCAGGGCCCCGGTCTTGGCCGTCGCCATCATCAGGCACTCGTCGAGCGAGACGTCCCCGCGGCGCTCGAACGCACAGTCCGCCTGCTGCCCGGCGCACAGCTCGATCACACAGGCCGAGAGCCGGGCAGCGGCCGCCGGGGCGGCCGGGTGCGGATCCTCGGCCAGCAGCTTCAGCGCGAGCGACATCATCGCGTCGCCCGTGATGATGGCGTCCGGCATCCCGAACACGGTCCAGGCCGTGGCCCGGCCGCGCCGCCGGACGTCCTTGTCGATGACGTCGTCGTGCAACAGCGTGAAGTTGTGCGCCAACTCCACGGCGACGGCCGCCCGCACGGCGTCCCCGACCTCGGCGCCCGCCCCCTGGAGGGCCTGCGCCGAGGCGAGGACGAGCGCGGGCCGGATGGCCTTCCCCGCGTTCCCCGCGGCCGGACCGCCGTCCGCGTGTTCCCAGCCGAAGTGGTACATCGCCACGCGTCGCATCCCCGCGGGCAGACTCTCGATCGCCCGGCGGAGTTCCGGGTTGACCGTTTCCTTCGTCCGCTCCAGCAGGGCCGCGGCCTCGTGCCCCTCGCCGGTGGTGATCGCCTCAGTGGTCGCCATCGCGCTCCCCCGTACTCCCCCGTCGCCGTTCGACCGGGCCCCTCATCAGCGCCAGCGGGCGATCTCGACGTTCTCCAGCACGCCGAGCGCGTCCGGGACGAGCACCGCGGCGGAGAAGTAGGTGGTGACCAGGTAGGAGATGATCGCCTGCTCGCTGATGCCCATGAAGCGGACCGAGGTGCTCGGCTCGATCTCGTCCGGGATGCCCGGCTGGTGCAGACCGATCACGCCCGACTCGTCCTCGCCGGTGCGCATGCAAAGGATGGAGGTGGTCCGGGCGTCGCTGATCGGGATCTTGTTGGACGGGAAGATCGGCACCCCGCGCCAGGACGGCACCCGGTGCCCGCCGATCTCGATCGACTCCGGGTACAGCCCGCGCTTGTTGCACTCGCGGCCGAAGGCGGCGATGGCCTTGGGGTGCGCGAGGAAGAGCTTGGATCCGCGCCGCATGCTGAGCAGCTGGTCCATGTCGTCGGGGCTGGGCGCGCCGTCGTGCGGCTGGATGCGCTGGTCGTAGTCGGCGTTGTGGAGCAGGCCGAAGTCGCGGTTGTTGAGCATCTCGTGCTCCTGGCGCTCGCGGAGCGCCTCGACCGTGAGCCGCAACTGCTGCTCGGTCTGGTTCATCGGCTGGTTGTACAGGTCGGCGACGCGGGTGTGGACGCGCAGAACCGTTTGGGCGATGGAGAGCTCGTACTCGCGCGGCCGGGCCTCGTAGTCGACGAAGGTGCCGGGCAGCACGGCCTCGCCCTGGTGGCCGGCGGAGAGGTCGATCGCGGCCTCGCCGTACTTGTTGGTCCGCTGGGCGGGCAGGGCCCGCACCTCGTCCACGTGGGCCCGCAGCGAGTCCACCCGGTCGGCGAGGAGCTGGAAGTCCTGGCGGGAGAGGACGAGCGCGGTGCCGGAGGTGGCGGCGCGGGCGGTGTACTCCCAGATGGCCTCCTCGTCCACGAGGGCGTCCTCGCCGAAGTAGGCGCCGTCGGCGACGGTCTGCAGGACGGCGTCGTCGCCGTAGGGGCCGGTGCCGATCTGGTCGATCCGGCCGTGGGCGAGCAGGAACACCCTGTCGGCGGGGCTGCCGAAGGAGGTGAGCTCCTGGCCGGCCTCGAAGTCGACCTGGTGGCACCGGGCGGCGAGTTCGGTCAGGACGTCGATGTCCTCGTACTCGCGCAGCAGCGGGAGCTCTCCGAGTTCGGCGGGGATCACCTGGACCTGGGTACCGGTCTTGATGAACTCCACCCGGCCGTCACCGACGGAGTAGCTGAGCCGCCGGTTGACCCGGTACGTACCGCCCTGCACCGACACCCACGGGAGCATCTTGAGCAACCACCGGGAGGTGATCTCCTGCATCTGCGGCGCGGACTTGGTCGTGGTTGCCAAGTTCCGCGCGGCCGAGGTCCCGAGACTGCGCTGCGGTGCCTGGACTTCGGATTCGGAACCTGCCTGGACCGACATGTGTTTCCCTTTCGATCACTCCATGGATCTGCGGGATCAGCCTTCCAGTGCGCAGCGTGGTGGGACCATTACACAAAAGGGTGGGACTACTCCGTATGGGGTGTGGGCACCCTGAAGAGTCACTTTCTCCTCTCCAGCCCCACCGACCCCTCTGGTTTCAGCCATCCCCGCCCCTCGCACCGCCTTAACTTGCATCAAAGATTCAAGTTTCCTAGGGTGACCTCATGCGGCTGACCCGATTCACCGATCTGGCGCTCCGCGTCCTGATGCGCCTGGCCGTCGAGGACACGGACCTCCCCACGACGCGCGAGGTCGCGGCGACCATGGAGGTCCCGTACACCCACACCGCGAAGGTGGTGGCCAGGCTGCAACACCTCGGCCTGGTCGAGGCGCGGCGCGGCCGGGGCGGCGGGCTCGCCCTGACCGGCGCCGGCCGCGCCGCCTCGGTGGGCGCGGTGGTGCGCGAACTGGAGGGTGTCGGCGACGTCGTGGACTGCGACGGCGCCGTCCCGTGCCCACTGCGGAGCGCCTGCTTTCTGCGTGGTGCGCTGCGTCGGGCCCAGGAGGCCTTCTTCGCAGCACTGGACCCGCTCACGGTGAACGACCTGGTGGCGGCCCCCACCGGACCGCTGCTGCTCGGCATTTCGAGCGGACCGCCCGGTCGGGGCGGGGGCCCCGCCGACTGAGGCGCGGATGGCCGGTTCCGAACGGCCGCGACCCGCCCACGCCACACCCGAGGGCTCTTCGAACAGATCTCCGCATCGCCCCGGAGGCCCTCGCGCCCTTTAATTGGTATCCCATAGTCCATTTACAGAGGAGCCCCCCGATGCTGTCCGAGAAGTCGACCGCGACCGTACGCGCCACCCTGCCCGCCGTGGGGGCGGCCGTCGGCGACATCGCGGAACTCTTCTACGCGAAGCTGTTCGCCGCACACCCGGCCCTGCTCCGCGACCTGTTCAACCGCGGCAACCAGAAGGCCGGACTGCAACAGCAGGCCCTGGCCGGCTCCATCGCCGCCTTCGCCGGCCACCTCGTCCGACACCCCGACACCCGGCCCGACGTGATGCTGAGCCGCATCGCCCACAAGCACGCCTCGCTCGGCATCACCCGCGACCAGTACGCGATCGTTCACCGGCACCTGTTCGAGGCCATCGCGGAGGTCCTCGGGGAGGCCGTCACCCCTGCGGTCGTCGAGGCCTGGGACGAGGTCTACTGGCTGATGGCGGGCGCCCTCATCGCCATCGAGGAGCGGCTGTACGCCGAGCAGCGGGTCGTCGCGGGCGACGTCTGGCGCCCGTGGACGGTCGTCCGGCGCGTCGAGGAGACCGTCGACTGCGCCACCTTCCACCTGGTCCCGGCCGACGGTGCGCCCGCACCCGGCTTCAAGCCGGGCCAGTACGTCTCCGTACAGGTCGAGCTCCCGGACGGCGCACGGCAGATCCGCCAGTACAGCCTCTCCTCGTCGCCCGGATCCCCGGTCCGCGCGATCACCGTCAAGCGGGTCCACGGGCCGGCCGCGGCCGGCCCGGACGGGGAGGTCTCCCACCACCTGCACACCGAGGTCCGCGTCGGCGACACCCTGCGCGTCTCGGTCCCGTACGGCGACCTGGTGCTCCAGGACCCGACCTCGCCCGTACTGCTGGCCTCGGCCGGGATCGGCTGCACGCCGATGCTGTCGATGCTGGAGCACCTGACCGAGACCGGGCACGGCGCCCCGGTGACCGTCCTGCACGCCGATCGCTCCCCGGCCGACCACGCCCTGCGGGGCGACCACCGGGCCTTCACGCACAAGCTCGCCGACGCCTCGGCCCGGTTCTGGTACGAGACCGGCCACGAGGACGCCGCCGCCGGCGACGGGGTCGGCCGGCTCGACCTCTCCGACGTCCCGGTGGCTCCGGGCACCCACGCCTACCTGTGCGGACCGCTGCCCTTCATGCGGGCGGTCCGCGAACAACTGCTCCACAAGGGCGTGCCGGCGGCCAACATCCACTACGAGGTCTTCGGCCCCGACCTGTGGCTCGCCTCCGCGTGACAGCCGAGGCCGGCGGGACGCGAGGGGCAGACGGGACCTCCGGGAATGTCCGGATTCGCTCGCTCGCCGTACGAACGCGCTAGCCGCGGAAGGACTCCCTCCACTACACCGGAACGTGACGGGCCGAACACGAAAGGTGTTCGGCCCCTCACGCACGGAAGGAGGCGTTCATGTCCGCACCCATGTCCGCAGACCGTTTCCTCACCCAATTGCGCAACGAGGGGCTGCGCGTCGTCGAGGTCGGCGCCTGGCGCACCCACAACCGCAACCACAAGGGGCCCTGGGGACCGGTCAACGGGGTGATGATCCATCACACCGTCACGCAGGGCACCGCCTACACGGTCCGGCTCTGCCGGGACGGCGACGAGGACCTGCCCGGCCCGCTCTGCCACGGCGTGATCACCAAGGACGGCCGGGTCCACCTCGTCGGCTACGGCCGCGCCAACCACGCGGGCTCCGGCGACTCCGACGTCCTGGCCGCGGTGATCGCCGAGAAGCGGCTGCCCCCGGACCACACGGCGAACACCGACGGCAACCGACACTTCTACGGCTTCGAGTGCGAGAACCTCGGCGACGGCAAGGACCCCTGGCCCGCGGTGCAGCTCGATGCCATGGTCCGGGCGGCCGCGGCCGTCTGCCGCTTCCACGGTTGGACCGAGCGCTCGGTGATCGGGCACCTCGAATGGCAACCGGGCAAGATCGACCCCAAGGGGTTCACGATGACGTGGTTCCGAGAACGCGTGGCGGACCGCCTCAAGTGACCGCCCCACCAAGGGGCGGACCCTGACACCGTCCGCCCAGGCGGGCTTCGCCGTGCGGATGCCCGATCTCCTCGCCGCACACCTGGACGGCGAAGCCGCGCTCCGGCCGGCGGCCCTTCCCGGAAGGCTCGTCGGTCACGGCACTAGCCGAGATACGGGGCGGAGCGGTGCTCCAGGAAATGCCGCAGGCGCAGGCGTTGGGTGTGGTGCATGGGCAGTGCGTCGAGATCCACCGGCGCCACGAATCGCAGTTCCGTGCTCTCGTTCGAGAGGGACAGTTCTCCGCCGGTGATGCGGGCAGTGAAGCAGACGTTGAACTGTCGCCTGACCTCGCCGTCGGTGTACTCGATGATGTGCCGGGGGTCCGTGTACGTGCCGACCAGTCCCGTGATCTCCACGTCGAGGCCGGTCTCCTCCTTGACCTCGCGGACGGCCGTGCCGGGCAGCGAGTCGTCCAGGTCCATCCCTCCGCCGGGCAGCGCCCACAGGTCGTTGTCCGTGCGCCGTTGCAGCAGGATGCGGCCTTCGCCGTCGGTGACCACCGCCGATGCGGCCACGACCATGCTGTTCGGCTCGGGCGCGTGAGGGTCGTCGTAGTACTCGGTCCGGGCCATCCGGTCATGCCTCCACAGGACGCGCTGTCTCCCACACGGCATCGAAGCTGTCCGCGTACGTGTCGAACATGCCGCCCGAATCGTGGCGGCGAAGGTGCCACACGGGCGCACCGTACGCGTTCACACCCCAGACGTGGGCATTGACCAACACCTGATCATCAGCCCGGTACAAGCTGTTGTAGAGCGTCGTCCCGTGCGTCCGAAGCTCGATGCCCGGCACGCTCGCCAACGGCCGGTAGTGCAAGAGAGCGAGGCGACAGCGGGATTCGATGCCGTGCCCGAACTTCTCTTCCCGCCCTCGCTGCCGGACGTTCCCGCTGTCCGCGTCACCGACTGCGATGCGTACCGCGCACCCGTCGGCGGCACGCTCCCGCAGGAGATCGTTCAGCCGGGGATACGCCTCGTGCAGGAACACCGCCGCGTAGACCAGGACGTCGATGCGCTCGCGCGCCGCCGCGAGGAGATCCACGAACACGGATACGGGAAGGTCTGCCCGCTGGTCGTACAGAGCGACCAGTTCCGTGCTGACGGCCCGCGCTGCCCGTGCTTGCCGGAGCGCCGGCCACAGGGCGTGGATGTCCTCGCCCAACGTCTCCGCCGCCTTGAGTGCGGTTGCCCGCCTTGGGGTGCGCCCGAGGTTCACCCAGCGTTCCACGCTCTTCGGGTCCACGCCGGTCACGCCGGCCAATGAGGCATGAGTCCAGCCGCCGGATGCCATGACGGCCCTTAACCGCTCGTTCTGCATGGGGACGTTCTACAGGCTGTGGGACGTCCCGAAGTGCCGAACGTACGAGGTTCCCCCGTCCTGATCATCGGCGGGACGATCGCGGCACCAGCGGATGTGAAGGGGCTTCGAAATGGTGCGGGAATCGTGGCAACAGGTCGAACAGCGTGATCCGTTCCCGGCACCGGACCCCGATCCGGCGGATCCGCACTGCGACGTGTGCGGTGCGCTGGTCGCTCAGCGCACAGAGTGCTACCGGCGCCGGGACCTCTCGGCAGTCGTGGACTGCAACGTGGAGATCCGCCGGCACCCACACGCGGAGGTGAGTCGATGACCCGCGCCGTGCTCCGCTACGTCGCCCACACGATCCGGCACGCCCCCGAGGGCGGGGTGACCTGCGAGGCGTTCTGCGTCGCCGAGGGCTGTGCAGCCGAGTCCGGCGCTCATGCCGAGCAGGCGGACGCGCAGGACTGGGCTCTGCGGCACGCCGGGCGGACGGGGCACGACCTGTTCAGGCGGGTGTTCACGGATCACGCGCGCGTCACCCGCGAGGCGTGGGCTCCGGGCCGCCGGCGCCGACGACGGCGATCAGAGGAGGGGCTCTGACGTGCGACGGCATGGACATGAGCGCCCACAATGGGCGGGTGAACAGCCCCGTGGATCCCCGCTCCCTGCTCCTGCCCCGCCCGCCGTCGCCGCTGGTCGAGGCGTCGGACGAGCGGTTCGAGCGGTACGGCGTGCGGTTGGTGCTCAAGCGGGACGACCTCGTGCACCCCGAGCTGCCGGGGAACAAGTGGCGCAAGCTCGCGCCGAACCTGCGGGCGGCCCTGGACGGGGGGTTCCCGGCGCTGGTGACCTTCGGCGGGGCCTACTCCAACCACCTGCGGGCCACCGCCGCCGCCGGGCGGCTGCTCGGGCTGCCGACGGTCGGCGTGGTCCGGGGCGACGAGTTGGCCGGCCGGCCGCTGAACCCGTCCCTGGCCCGCTGCGCGGCGGACGGGATGCGGCTGCACTTCACGTCCCGGTCGCATTACCGCCGCAAGGCCGAACCCGACATCCTGGCCCGGCTGCTCGCGGCGGCGGGCGCGGAGGGCGCGTACGTGATCCCCGAAGGCGGCAGCAACGCCCTCGCCCTGACCGGCTGCGCGGAGCTGGGCCGCGAGCTGCGCGGCGCGGCCGACGTGGTGGCGGTCGCCTGCGGCACCGGCGGCACCCTGGCGGGCCTGGCGGCGGGGCTGGGCCCCGCGCAGCGGGCGTGGGGCGTACCGGTGCTCGCGGGTGGCTTCCTGGCGGCGGAGATACGTTCCCTCCAGGAGGCCGCCTTCGCAGGCCCGGTCGGCGACTGGACCCTGGCCGAGGGCTTCGACCACGGGGGGTACGCGAAGGTCCCGGCGGAACTGGAGGCGTTCGCGGCGGACTTCGAGCGCCGCCACGGGGTCCCGATCGAGCGTGTCTACGTCGCGAAGCTGCTCTGGGCGCTGACCGCCCTGACGGAGTCCGGCACGTTCCCCCCGGGCACCACCCTCGCGGCCGTCGTCACGGGCCGCCCCTGACCCCGCCGCCCGGGAGCGGCGGCCTCCCCGACCCGACCCGACCCGACCCGACCCCGCCCCGGCGCCCGGCGCCCGCCGCGCCCGGGGTCAGGAGGATTCCTCCCGGTAGGCCGCCGCCTCCTCCAGGTCCAGCCTGCGCAGCAACGCCCGCAGCATCTCGTCGTCGATCCGCCGCTGGTCCCGCAGCGTCACGAACACCTCCCGCTCGGCCTCGATCATCTCGCCGGCCAGGCGCCGGTAGACGTCGTCCGCCGACTCGCCCGTGACCGCGTTGACCTCGCCGAGCCGTTCCCACACCGCGTTGCGCCGCCGCTCCAGCACCGTGCGCAGCCGGTCCGCGAGCGGCGGCGGGAGCGCGTTCGCCGGGTCGGCGAGCAGTTCGTCGAGCCGCTCCTCCGCCGACCGCGACGCCTCGCTCTGCGCCTGCGCCTCCGCCAGCGTCTCGGCCTGCGCGTCCCTCGGCGGCAGCCTCAGCAGGCGGATCAGCGGGGGCAGCGTCAGGCCCTGGACCACCAGGGTCCCGATGACGGTGGTGAAGGTCAGGAACAGGATCAGGTTGCGGTGCGGCACGCTCAGCGGGACGGAGAAGGCGATGGCCAGCGAGACCACACCGCGCATGCCCGCCCATCCCACGATGACGGGCGCCTTCCAGTTGGTCTCCGGCTCCCGCTCGCGGATCCGTTCGGACAGCACCCGCGGCAGGAAGGTCGCCGGGAACACCCAGACGAACCGGGCCACGACCACGGCCAGGAACACCGCCAGCGCGTACCAGGCCGCGTCCGGGCCCGCGTACTCGTCGAGCCCCTTGAGGACCACCGGCAGTTGGAGCCCGATCAGCGCGAAGACCACCGACTCCAGGACGAAGGAGATCACCTTCCACACCGCGGCCTCCTGGAGCCGGGTGGCGAAGTCGACCTGCCAGTTGCGGTGTCCGAGGTACAGCGCGACGACGACCACGGCGAGCACCCCGGACGCGTGCACCCGTTCGGCCGCCGCGTACGCCACGAAGGGGATCAGCAGCGACAGGGTGTTCTGGAGCAGCGGGTCCCGCAGCGACCTGCGCAGCAGGTGGATGGGCACCATCAGCAGCAGGCCCATGCCGACGCCGCCCACCGAGGCCAGCAGGAACTCGACGATCCCGCCCGCCCAGCCGGCGCTGACGCCGACCGCCGCCGCCAGGGCCACCTTGTACGCGGTGATGGCGGTGGCGTCGTTCACCAGGGACTCGCCCTGGAGGATCGTCGTGATCCGGTTCGGCAGGCCGAGTTTGCGGGCGATCGCGGTGGCGGCCACCGCGTCCGGCGGCGCGACGACCGCGCCCAGCACCAGCGCCACCGGCAGTGACAGACCGGGTACGAGCAGGTAGGCCGCGTACCCGACGGCGAGCGTCGCGAAGAGCACGTACCCGACCGACAACAGGGCGATCGGCCGCGCGTTGGCCCGCAGGTCCAGGTAGGAGCTCTCCATGGCGGCGGTGTGCAGCAGCGGCGGGAGCAGCAGCGGCAACACGATGTGCGGGTCGAGCGTGTACGACGGCACGCCCGGGATGTACGACGCCATCAAACCGGCCGCGACGAGCAGCAGCGGGGCCGACACGGACGTCCGACGGGCCAACCCCGCGACCACCGCGCTGCCCGCCACGAGTGCCACCAGCGGCAATACCTCCATCGAAGACCCATCCTCATCAGTCCGCGGGCGCCCGCACCTCAGTACGCTGGCCATCATGAGCGAGTGCACCCACGTTGCCGAACTGCCGCGCCCCGAGCCCATCCCCCTTGCCCAGACCTGTCCCGAATGTCTGACACTCGGAAGCCATCCGGTGCAGCTGCGGATGTGCCTGGCGTGCGGTTACGTGGCCTGCTGCGATTCCTCCCCCTACCGGCACGCCACGGCACACCACCGCGAGACGGGTCACCCGATGATGCGCAGCTTCGAACCGGGCGAGACCTGGCGGTGGTGTTTTGTCGACGGTTCGATCGTCTGAGGCGGGGTAGGTCAACCCTCCGCCGGTTCCCCTGATTTGGGCCCGCAGACCCCTAGCCACTGTCCGTACCCATGGGCTTACCATCGGTCACCGGCCTGCGGGCGTGGGTACTCCGGGCAGGTGTCACACGGGGTGCCGCGACACGATCGCCCGGATCGCGATAGCGTCACCGGCGAACAGAGCTCGTACCACCTTGGAGGTGAGGGTGTCCCAGATCGCAGGCGAGCCCGGGACCCAGGACTTCGTGGAAGTCCGGCTGCCGGCTGCGGGTGCCTACCTGTCGGTGCTGCGAACGGCCACGGCCGGCCTCGCCGCACGTTTGGACTTCACCCTCGACGAGATCGAGGACCTCCGCATCGCGGTGGACGAAGCCTGCGCGATCCTGCTCCAGCAGGCCGTGCCCGGCTCCGTCCTCAGTTGCGTCTTCCGGCTGGTCGACGACTCGCTGGAGGTCACGGTCTCCGCACCGACCACCGACGGGCGCGCACCGGAGCGGGACACGTTCGCGTGGACGGTCCTGTCGGCGCTGGCCGGCAAGGTCGAGGCGACGGTCGAGGAGGACCGGACAGTGAGCATCAGCCTCTACAAACAGCGCGGCGCGGGGCCAGGCCCGGCGTGAGCGGCGGGGAGATCCCGGTGCGGGGCGGGGATCGGCCCCGGGTACGACACGAGGTCGACGGTGGCATCCCGGAGCAACTGCACGCCCGGCCACACCCGGCCGACGCGGATGCGGAAGACGGCTTTTTGGACTCGGCGGAGCGACGGGCGGGCCCTGTGAGCGAGAACCAGCACGAAGAACCACAACCAGCACAGCCACCGCCGGCCGCTGCCACGGCCCCGATGGCCCCGATCCCGATGGCGCACGTGCCGCTGCCGGATCCGCGCGACCGCAGTGGCGCGCGGGCCCTCTTCTTCGAGCTGCGGGAACTGCCCGACGGCTCGCCGGAGCGGGCCGAACTTCGCAACCGGCTGGTCCGGATGCACCTGCCGCTGGTCGAGCACCTGGCACGGCGGTTCCGCAACCGCGGGGAGCCGCTCGACGACCTGACCCAGGTGGCGACCATCGGCCTGATCAAGTCGGTGGACCGGTTCGACCCGGACCGCGGCGTCGAGTTCTCGACGTACGCCACGCCCACGGTCGTCGGCGAGATCAAGCGCCACTTCCGTGACAAGGGCTGGGCGGTGCGGGTGCCGCGGCGCCTTCAGGAGCTGCGGCTCTCGTTGACCACGGCCACGGCGGAACTCTCGCAGCAACACGGCCGCTCCCCCACGGTGCACGAGTTGGCCGAACGGCTCGGCATCTCCGAGGAGGAGGTGTTGGAGGGGCTGGAATCGGCCAATGCCTACAGCACGCTCTCCCTGGACGTCCCGGACACCGACGACGAGTCGCCGGCGGTGGCGGACACCCTGGGTTCGGAGGACGAGGCGCTGGAGGGCGTCGAGTACCGCGAGTCCCTCAAGCCGTTGCTGGAAGGACTGCCGCCGCGGGAGAAGCGGATCCTGCTGCTGCGGTTCTTCGGCAACATGACCCAGTCGCAGATCGCGCAGGAGGTCGGCATCTCCCAGATGCACGTCTCGCGACTGCTGGCCCGCACCCTGGCCCAGCTCCGGGAGAAGCTCCTCGTCGAGGAGTAGGACGTACGGATCGACGTACGGGTTATCGGGTCTGTTCCCCAGGCCCGATACCAAGCGCTTCGGTGGCCGTCGGGTTCACCAGCAGCGCCCCCACGGCCACGGCGGTGAGCGCCAGCGCCACCGCGGCGGCGACCATCGCCCCGCCCGTGGTCCACAGGGTCCAGGCGACCGGCATCGCCATCAGTTGGGTGATCAGCGCCGGGCCGCGGCTCCAGCGGCGGCCCAGGCGCAGCCCGCGCGCCGCGATCAGCGGCAGCGCGGCGAGCGCGAGCAGCGTCACACCCCCGGTCTCGGCCTGCTGCGGGGAGTCGGGATCGCCGGCGATGCCCACGTACAGCATGTAGACGCCGAGGCCGGCGAGCGCCAGGCCCTCCAGCGCGGTGAGCACGGCGGCGGCCGTCAGCCGACCGGGCAGCACGGCGGGGGACGTCGCGGGCGAGGGGGCGGGAACGTTCGAGGTCGGCTTCTTACTCACCCCAGCAGGGTAGCCGCGCCCCGCCGGCCCCGGAGGGGACGGGCAGTAGGGGCCTCCCTCGGAGGGGTGGGTAGGCTGGCGTTCATGCGTGCACTTCTCGTGGCCAACCCAGCAGCGACGACGACCAGTGCGCGCACGCGTGACGTCCTGACCCACGCCCTGGCCAGCGAGATGAAGCTGGAGGCGGTGACCACCGAGTACCGGGGGCACGCGCGGGACCTCGGGCGCAGGGCGGCCAACGAGGGTGTCGATCTCGTCGTGGCGCTGGGCGGGGACGGCACCGTCAACGAGGTGGTCAACGGGCTGCTGCACAACGGGCCCGATCCGGACCGGCTGCCCCGGCTCGCGGTGGTCCCCGGCGGATCCACGAACGTGTTCGCCCGTGCGCTCGGCCTGCCGAACGACGCGGTCGAGGCGACCGGCGCCCTGCTCGACGCCCTGCGCGAGGAACGCGAACGGACGGTCGGCCTCGGTCTGGCGGCCGGCACCCCGGGCACGGAGGACGAGTCCGTCCCGGCGCGCTGGTTCACCTTCTGCGCGGGCTTCGGCTTCGACGCGGGTGTGGTGGGGCGGGTGGAGCAGCAGCGGGAACGCGGCAAGCGTTCGACGCACTCCCTCTATGTGCGACAGCTCATGCGCCAGTTCTGGGACGAGCCGAACCGCAGGCACGGCACGGTCACGCTGGAGCGGCCCGGCGCGGATCCGGTGACGGATCTGGTGCTGTCGATAGTCTGCAACACCTCGCCGTGGACGTATCTGGGCAATCGTCCGCTTTACGCGTCCCCGGAGGCGTCGTTCGATACCGCGCTTGACGTACTGGCACTCGATCGTTTGTCAACTCCGGCGGTCGCCAGGTACGCCACGCAGCTCCTGACCTCGACTCCTGAACGCGGGCCGCACGGCAAGCATGCGGTGTCTCTGCACGATCTGACCGACTTCACCTTGCATTCGAAGGTTCCGCTCCCGTTCCAGATGGACGGCGACCACCTCGGGCTACGCACCAGCGTTCGGTTCACAGGCGTACGCCGTGCACTGCGTGTGATTGTGTGAGTGGAAGGGCCAAAAGTCCTTTCACTCGAACGTATACACGCTGGTCCACCCCCAGGAACTAGGGCTGTGACCTAGTAGACACCGACGAATCCAAAAAAACTTTCCGGAAGGGGTTGTATCCCCGTCCGAGGTTTGCGAATCTCTACATGGCGATCGGGACAGCCCGCACAACCCGGCACCCACACAGATCGCCAGAACCCCTCCACGAATCTCGGACCCCACCAGGCAACTGGGGGTCGGCCCTTCCCTCACGGGGGGATTCGTGAAAGCGTTCACATTCACAAGCAACCTGCCCGCAATACAAGGAGATGGAGCAGCCATGGACTGGCGTCACAACGCCGTTTGTCGTGAGGAAGACCCGGAACTCTTCTTCCCCATCGGCAACACCGGTCCTGCGCTGCTGCAGATCGAGGAAGCCAAGGCCGTCTGCCGCCGCTGCCCCGTGATGGAGCAGTGCCTGCAGTGGGCGCTCGAGTCCGGTCAGGACTCCGGCGTCTGGGGCGGCCTCAGCGAGGACGAGCGCCGCGCGATGAAGCGCCGCGCCGCTCGCAATCGGGCGCGCAACGCCACCGCCTGACATCGACTTTCGAGCCTCGAGCCGCAGCGCGTAGTACCCGTATAAGCGCTCAGCAACGTGCTCTTGAGCCCCGGACCGAGAACTTTCGGTCCGGGGCTCAGTGCTGTGCGGGATGCGAAACGGATCAGAACCGATCGGAATCGTCACTCAGGGTCATGTCCCGGCTGCTACTCGCTGCTACTTCTGCGGGCTGGCCGGTATGTCGAGGACGACCCGGGTGCCGCGCGGTTCGACCCGGACCATGTCGAACGTTCCCCCGAGTTCACCCTCCACGAGGGTGCGCACGATCTGGAGCCCGAGGTTGCCGGCCCGCTGGGGATCGAAGCCCTCGGGCAGGCCGCACCCGTCGTCGAGCACCGTGATCAACAGTCGGGCGTCGGCCCGCCCGGAGCCGGAGCGCGCGGCGGACACCTCGACGGTGCCGCCCTCCCCCTGGGTGAAGGCGTGTTCCAGGGCGTTCTGCAGGATCTCGGTCAGCACCATCGACAGCGGGGTCGCGACCTCGGCGTCGAGGATCCCGAACCGGCCGGTGCGTCGGCACTCCACCTTGCCGGGCGAGATCTCGGCGACCATCGCGATCACCCTGTCGGCGATCTCGTCGAACTCCACGCGCTCGTCCAGGTTTTGGGAGAGCGTCTCGTGCACGATCGCGATCGATCCGACGCGGCGCACCGCCTCGTTCAGGGCCTCCCGGCCCTGCGGGGAATCCATTCGGCGGGCCTGGAGCCGCAAGAGCGCGGCCACCGTCTGGAGGTTGTTCTTCACCCGGTGGTGGATCTCCCGGATGGTCGCGTCCTTGGTGATCAATTCACGTTCGCGACGACGCAGTTCCGTCACGTCGCGGCACAGCACCAGGGAACCGATCCGGGTGCCCTTGGGCTTGAGCGGGATCGCCCGTAGCTGGATGACGCCGCCGTTCCCCTCGACCTCGGTCTCCCGGGGGGCCCAGCCGCTGGCGAGTTTGACCAGGGCCTCGTCCACCGGGCCCCGGGAGGGGGCGAGTTCGGCGGTGGCGTTGCCCAGGTGCTGGCCGACCAGGTCGGAGGCGAGGCCGAGCCGGTGGTAGGCGGAGAGCGCGTTCGGGGACGCGTACGTGACCACCCCGTCGGCGTCGAGCCGGATCAGGCCGTCCCCGACGCGCGGGGAGGCGTCCATGTCCACTTGCTGGCCGGGGTACGGGAAGGAGCCCGCCGCGATCATCTGGGCCAGGTCGGAGGCCGACTGGAGGTAGGTCAGCTCCAGTCGGCTCGGTGTACGCACGGTGAGCAGGTTGGTGTTGCGGGCGATCACTCCCAGTACCCGCCCCTCACGACGGACGGGGATCGACTCGACGCGGACCGGGACCTCCTCGCGCCACTCCGGGTCGCCCTCGCGCACGATCCGCCCCTCGTCGAGCGCCGCGTCGAGCAGCGGACGCCGGCCGCGCGGAACCAGGTGTCCGACCATGTCGTCCTGATAGGAGGTCGGCCCCGTGTTCGGGCGCATCTGCGCGACCGACACGTACCGGGTGCCGTCGAGGGTGGGCACCCACAGCACGAGGTCGGCGAAGGAGAGGTCGGAGAGCAGCTGCCACTCGGAAACCAGCAGGTGGAGCCACTCCAGGTCGGTTTCACCGAGAGCGGTGTGCTGGCGTACGAGGTCGTTCATGGAGGGCACGTGGCGAGCGTACCCCGGGTATGGCCATGACTTTCCCCACGGCTCTTACCCAGGAGTACCCAGGAGGGGCCCGGTCCGCGTACTGTTGGAGGAAGTGACGGGTCGCATACCCCCGTCATTGGATGGACAGAACAGAATGGTCTAGTCCACAATTGACTTAAGCTTCCGCCCTCCCCGCACAGGAGGACGGATCGAGGTAACCCGCGCGCTCTGCCCTGACCGCGCGGGCTCCTCCCACCGGCCGGAGGGAACCGCACACCCGCCGGCCGTAAGTACTCCGGGCTACGGTGCCGGGCGGGTCGAGGGTCCCGTCCCGCACCGTGGCCCAGAGGAATTCCAGGGCCGCAGAGCCCCATTCCCCGCAATTCCCCGCCGCGTTCGCGCGAGAGCCGCTGAATTTGCGCGCCTTTTCCCCGGGTCACCCCTTCACGCGCCGATCGACGCACACGCGAAGCACCATCCCCGCACGACTCCCCTCCCCTGGCCGTCACGCTCCGTGACCGACTGGATCCGGGCCCCGAGCGACCCCGAGGGGGCGGCGCCTCCGACGGCTTCCGGGAGGCCGCGGACAGCGGGCGGGACCACCATGGAAAGAGGGAAGCGGCCCGCCGGGAAGGGGTCCGTTCTGTTAGATTGGTCTATACCACACCACCTCTCCAGATCGGCAGGCCCCGCGTGGAAGTTGTCATCGTCCCGGACGCCAAGGCAGGCGGCGAGCTCATCGCGGAGGCCATGGCCGCCCTGGTCCGCCGCAAGCCCGACGCCCTGCTCGGCGTGGCGACCGGCTCTACCCCGCTGCCCGTCTACGAGGCCCTCGCGGCCAAGGTCGAGGCCGGCCTGGTCGACGCCTCGAAGGCCCGGGTCTGCCAGCTCGACGAGTACGTAGGCCTGCCGGCGGGCCACCCCGAGTCCTACCGCGCGGTCGTGCTCCGCGAGGTCGTCGCGCCCCTCGGGCTCACCGAGTCCTCGTTCATGGGGCCGGACGGGTCCGCCGAGGACGTCCAGGCGGCCTGTGTGGCCTACGACGAGGCCCTGGCCGCGGCCGGCGGCGTGGACCTCCAACTGCTCGGCATCGGCACCGACGGGCACATCGGCTTCAACGAGCCGTGCTCCAGCCTCGCCTCCCGCACCCGGATCAAGACGCTGACGGAGCAGACCCGCGTGGACAACGCGCGCTTCTTCGACAACGACATGGACCAGGTCCCGCACCACGTCATCACCCAGGGCATCGGCACCATCCTCGACGCCCGTCACCTGGTCCTGCTGGCCACCGGCGAGGGCAAGGCCGAGGCGGTCGCGCAGACGGTCGAGGGGCCGCTGTCCGCGCTCGTCCCGGCATCCGCGCTCCAACTGCACCGGCACGCCACGGTCGTCGTGGACGAGGCCGCCGCGTCCAAGCTGAAGCTGGCGGACTACTTCCGCCACACGTACGCCAACAAGCCCTCCTGGCAGGGTCTGTAGCCGACGGCCGCGAAGGGCCGGGCCTCCCTGACGGGGCGGCCCGGCCCTTCCGCGTACCCGGCCCTTCCGCGTACCCGACATGCCGGCCGCCCCCGGACACGACGGAGCCGGGCACCCCCGTGACGGGTGCCCGGCTCCGTGGCCTGCGAGGCGGCCGGATCCGAGAGAGCCGGCCTAGACGCCCGCGATGACCTCCGCGGCGGCCCGCCCGCACACCCGTGAGGCGCCGTGCGTCGCGATGTACAGCGCCCCGCGCGGCTCGGCGCGCGGCAGGCCCATCTCGACCACCACCGTGTCGGGGCGGGCCGTGACCAGCGCGTCCAGGGCCTCGATCATCCACGGGTGCCGGTGCGCGTCCCGGACGACCGCGACGACGGTGCGGTCCCCCGCCGCCGCCAGGACGTCCCCGGCGCCGGCGCCCCGCGGGTACACGCCCGACCGGGTGCCGGGGAGCAGCTCGGCCAGTTCCGCCGCGACGCCCCACGGGGTCTCGTCGCCCACCGCGATGTTCGCGACGGGTGCGAGCGTGGCGACGTACGGGGCGGTGACGGGAGTCGGCGAACCGCTCACGACCACCGCCCTGCGGGCCGCCGTCAGGCCGATGTCGGGCGCGTTCCCCTCCCGCGCGCCCGAGTCGGTGACGGCGGCCCGCGATCGCCGGGTCCAGTCGGCGAGGGCGCGGACCCGGGCGGCGGCGTCGGCGAGCCGCTCCTCGGGCAGCGTGCCCTCGCGGACGGCGGCGACCAGCGCGTCGCGCAGGGCGAGCACGGTCGCCTCGTCGGCGAGCCCGCCGCCGACGCAGATCGCGTCGGCGCCCGCGGCGATGGCCAGGACCGAGCCGCGCTCGATGCCGTAGGTGCCGGCGATGGCGTGCATCTCCATGCCGTCGGTGACGATCAGGCCCTCGTAGCCGAGTTCCTTGCGCAGCAGTCCGGTCAGGATGCGCGGGCTCAGCGTGGCCGGGCGGGCCGGGTCGAGGGCGGGCACCAGGATGTGCGCGCTCATGACGGCCTTCGTACCGGCCTCGATGGCGGCCTTGAACGGTACGAGTTCACGCGCCGTCAGGGTGTCGAGGTCCACGTCGATGCGGGGCAGCGCGTGGTGCGAGTCGACGTTGGTGTCGCCGTGGCCCGGGAAGTGCTTGGTGCAGGCGGCGACGCCGGCGGCCTGGAGCCCCGCGACGTAGGCGGCGGTGTGGCGGGCGGCGAGGTCGGTGTCGGCGCCGAAGGACCGTACGCCGATGACCGGGTTGTCCGGGTTGGAGTTGACGTCGGCGGAGGGCGCCCAGTTGAGGTTGACCCCGCACTCGGCGAGCCGGCGACCCAGCTCCCGGGCGACGTCGCGGGTCAGCGCGGTGTCGTCCACCGCGCCGAGGGCCAGGTTGCCGGGGAAGGACGAGCCGCCCCGGACCTCCAGGCGGGTGACGTCGCCGCCCTCCTCGTCGATGGCGACGAGCACGTCGTCGCGCTCGGCGCGCAGTCGCGCGGTCAGCGCGGAGAGCTGGTCGGACGAGGTGATGTTGCGGCCGAAGAGGCCGACGGCGGTGAGGCCCTCGGCGACCCGGCGCAGCAGCCAGGCGGGGGCGGTGGTGCCCTCGAAGCCGGGCTGGAGCACCGCGAGCGCGTCCCGGGTGAGGGTGTCGGTGTGGTGCGCAAGGACAGTCATGGGCCGTTATCCCTTCACGGCGCCGGCGGTGAGGCCCGCGGCCATCTTGCGCTGGACGATGAGGAAGAGCACGACGATCGGGATCGCCATCATGGTGGAGCCGGCCATCATGGGCGCGAACTCGGTGCCGTTCTTGGTGGTGAAGTTGCCGAGCCAGACGGTGGCGGTCTGGTTCTGCTGGCTCATCAGCATCAGTGCGTAGAGGTACTCGTTCCACGCCTGGATGAACCCGTAGACCGAGGTGGCGACCATGCCGGGGGCGAGCAGCGGGAAGACCACGCGCAGGAAGGCGCCGGTCGGCGTGCAGCCGTCGACCTGGGCGGCCTCCTCCAGTTCCTTCGGGATGTTGACGATGAATCCGCGCAGCGTCCACACGGTGAAGGGGAGGATGAACGTCAGGTACGTGATGATCAGGCCGGTGAGCTTGTCGTACTGGCCGAGGTCGTTGAGGAGCAGGAAGACCGGGATGATCATCGCGACGAGCGGGATCATCTGGACGGCGAGGATGCCCACGATGACGATCTTGCGGCCGCGGAAGGCGAAGCGGGAGATGGCCAGGGCGGCCAGCATGCCGACGACGATGCCGATGGACACGACGACGAGCGAGACGATCATGCTTCGGCCGACGGGACCCCAGAAGTCGGAGATCTCCAGCGCACGCCGGAAGTTGTCCAGGGTGAAGGTGCGCGGGAAGAAGTGGGGGTTCGGGTCGATCGCGTCCTTGGCCGGCTTGAAGGCCGTGTTCAGCATCCAGTAGACCGGGAAGCCGACGGTGGCGAAGACCACGAGGCCGATGAGGTTCCAGCCGAGCTTCGACTTCGCCTTCGGCTTGTTCTGCTTGCGGCGGGCGACGGGCGGGGTCGCGGTGGTCGAGGTCACTCCACCTCTCCGATCTTGAGCATCTGGCGCATGTAGACGGCGACCACTCCGAGCAGCAGCAGGACGGTCACGAGGGCGATGGCGGAGCCGCCCGAGTAGTCGTTGACCACGAAGGCCTGCTGGTAGGAGTAGGTGGTCAGCAGTTGGAACTCGGCCTCGGGGTTGCCGTTGCGCATCACGAAGACCTGCGGGAAGACGCCCATGTCCCAGATGACCGAGAGGGTCGTCAGCATCACGATGATCGGCTTCAGGATCGGCAGGGTGACGTGGCGGAACACGCCCCACGCGCCGGCGCCGTCGAGGCGCGCTGCCTCCTCCAGCTCCTTGGGCACCTGGGTGAGGCCCGCGCTGAGGGTGATGACGACGAAGGGCACCGCCCCCCAGACCACCAGGAGCATGATCACCGCGAGGCCCTGGGGGCCACTGGCGAACCAGTTGTGCCCGATCATGTCGACGCCGGGCAGCTTGCTCATCAGGTAGTTGAGGACGCCGTAGTCGGCGTCGAAGAGCCACTTGAAGACGGCGGTTGCGACGATGATCGGCATGCCCCAGCTCGCCACGAGGGCGATGCTGATGAGCGCCTTGACGAAGCCGGACACCTTCTGGAGCAGCAGCGCGATCAGCATGCCGATGACCATCGTCAGGACGACCGCGCCGGCCGCGAAGACGGCGGTGCGCAGGACGACGGTCCAGAAGACCCCGTCGCCGAGGATCTTCGTGAAGTTGTCGAGCCCGACGAACTCGGCGTCCTTGAAGCCCCAGAGTTCGGACTTGCCGAAGCTCTGGAAGGAGAGGGACACGAGTCTGAAGAGCGGGTACCCCATGACGAGGACGATGACCAGGAGGCACGGGGCGAGCAGCAGCCACGGGGTCGCGCCGGAACCCTTGCGGGTCGGCTTCCCCGGCTTGCCCGTGCGTCCCGTCCCGATTCCAACGGAGGTGTTCTGCTTCGCCGGCGGCAGGTCGGCGGTGGTTGTCTGTGCGGCACTCATCGCGTGCTCCTCGGGGGTCCCTCTCGTGACGGGCGGCAGGGCCCCGCCGATGTGGCGGGGCCCTGCCGGCCAGAGGTCACTTGCTGTTGATGACCTTGTCGATCTCGGCGTCGGCGGCCTTGGCCGCGTCCTCGACCGACTTCTTGCCGGTGCCGATCTCCTGGAGCAGGGTCTGCAGGAGCTTGGCCTTCTCGACCTGGCCCCAGCCCGGGGCGGTCGGCACGAACCAGGAGGACTCGGCGGCGGTGGCCGCGACCTGAGTCGCCGGGGCGGACTTGAGCGGGCCGAGGTCCGTCTTGTTGTTGGGCAGGTTGCCCTTGGCGATCAGGCCCTTCTGGCCCTGGGCGCCGGTGAAGGCGTTGATCCACTCGGAGGCGATGTCCTTGGCCTTGGACTTGGCCGGGACCGCGAGGTCGGAGCCGCCGAGGAAGACCGGGAGGTTCTTGCCGTTCGGGCCGGGCTGGACGAAGTTCTCCAGCTTGTCCTTCAGGCCGCCGACCTTGTCGTTCTTCGGGTCGGCCGCGGTGGCGCCCTCCCAGGCGGCCGCGAAGATGGCGGCGGAGTTGCCCTGGGCGAAGACGACCGGGCGGTCGGACTCGTCCTTGGTCTTGTCCGCGTGCATGTACTTGTCGAGGAGCTCCTTGTACTGCTTGAGCCCCTTCAGCGACTCGGGGGAGGACAGGGTGCCCTTCCACTTGTCGCCGTCCTTCTTGGCGATGGCGCCGCCGGCGTCGTAGACGTAGGACATCGCGGCGTACCAGTCGGGCGACGGCTGGTACAGGGCGCTGAACTTGTCGCCCTTGGCGGCCTGGATCTTGTCCAGGGCGCCGGTGTACTCGGCCCAGGTCTTGGGGGCGGCGGTGACGCCGGCCTCGGCGGCCAGGTCCTTGCGCCAGGTGCCGACGCGACCACCGGCGTAGTACGGGACGCCGTACGTCTTGCCGTCGTAGGTCACGGACTCCTTGAGGGCGTCCAGCCACGCGGAGGAGTTGTCGAACTTCGACGGGTCCACCTCGGAGAAGGCTCCGGTCGACATGTAGCCGATCATCTCGGAGTTGCCCATCTCGACGACGTCCGGCGCCTTGTCCGTGGCGAGCACGGCGTCCAGCTTGGCGTTCTTGTCCGGCCAGCCGTAGTACTCGTGCTTGACGGTGAGACCGGGGTGCTTCGCGACGACCGCGTCATCGGCCGCCTTGACCAGCTCCGGCCAGTTGTTCTGGGCGTCGACCGTCAGCCAGACGGTCAACTCCTTGGCGCCGGACGCCTTGTCGGCAGTGTTGCCGCCCTTGTCGTCCGAGCCACCGCACGCCGCCAGGCCGATAACCATGCCCGCGACTCCAACCGCCGCGATGAGCTTGCGCTTCACGCCACCCTCCTCAGGGATGCCTTCATGCACTTCCCTTGCCCGCCGCGGCGACATACGCGAAGTACTGCACGTGGGGCCGGGATCCGATCCATATTGGTTTAGACCAGCAACCGGAGCTTGGCCTAGACCTTTAGGGGTGTCAAGGGTCTAATGAGCGGGTGATCGGTCCGTTATCGGACCGACACCTGGGGGAGGGAGGAGGCCTGTCCTCCCGCTCGTGTCACGATGTGACCGCACATATGGAGGAGCCGGTGACGGCAGCGAAACTGGAGTCGGGAAGGCGGGCGGCGATGGCCACCGAAGGGGCGACCACGGAGCCGGAAGGCGGGGCGGCCACTCGCACGGCGCGGGTGCCCAAGTACTACCGACTCAAGCGGCACTTGCTCGACATGACCGAGACGCTCCCCCCGGGCACCCCGGTGCCGCCGGAGCGCACGCTGGCGGCCGAGTTCGACACCTCGCGGACCACGGTCCGCCAGGCCCTGCAGGAGCTCGTCGTCGAGGGCCGGCTGGAACGCATCCAGGGCAAGGGCACCTTCGTGGCCAAGCCCAAGGTCTCCCAGCCGCTCCAACTCTCCTCGTACACCGAGGACATGAGGGCCCAGGGGCTGGAGCCCACCTCACAGCTCCTCGACATCGGCTACGTGACGGCCGACGACACACTCGCCGGACTGCTCAAGATCACCACCGGTGGGCGGGTGCTGCGCATCGAGCGACTGCGCCTGGCGAGCGGCGAGCCGATGGCCATCGAGACCACCCACCTGTCGGCCAAGCGCTTCCCCGCGCTGCGCCGTTCGCTGGCCAAGTACACCTCTCTCTACACCGCCCTCGCGGAGGTGTACGACGTACGGCTCGCGGAGGCCGAGGAGACCATCGAGACCTCACTGGCCACCCCGCGCGAGGCCGGACTGCTCGGCACCGACGTCGGCCTGCCGATGCTGATGCTCTCCCGGCACTCGCTGGACGCCGACGGCGAACCGGTCGAATGGGTACGTTCGGTGTATCGCGGCGACCGTTATAAATTCGTCGCCCGCCTTCAGCGACCTGCCCTCTGATCAACGGTTGACTCCTGATCGGCCCCCGGTGGACGCTCGTACCGCTATACGGACGGGGGCTTACGTTCACCGGTCAGCCCCCGTAGATTCCCTGCGCTCAAGCAGTGATCAACGAGGGGACGACGATCATGGCGGAACCGGAAGCAACAGGTACACAACGGGACACGGCGGGAGCCTCGTCAGGGGGGCTCTCGCCGAAGTCGATCGCCGTCTGGGTGCTCGTCGGTCTCATCGGCGCGATCGGCTGGGGCGTACTGGCCCTCTCGCGGGGCGAGGAGATCTCGGCCGCGTGGCTGCTCGCCGCCGCCCTGGGCTCGTACGCGATCGGCTACCGCTTCTACGCGCGCTTCATCGCGAACCGCGTACTGAAGGTGGACAAGACCCGGGCGACCCCGGCCGAACGCCTTGACAACGGTGTCGACTTCCACCCCACAGACCGTCGCGTGCTCTTCGGTCACCACTTCGCCGCCGTCGCCGGAGCGGGCCCGCTGGTCGGCCCGGTGCTCGCCTCGCAGATGGGTTACCTGCCGGGCACGATCTGGATCGTGGCGGGCGTGATCTTCGCCGGCGCGGTCCAGGACATGGTCACGCTCTTCTTCTCGACCCGGCGCAACGGCCGTTCGCTCGGGCAGATGGCCCGTGACGAGATCGGCCCGGTGGGCGGAGCCGCCGCCCTGGTCGCCGTGTTCGCCATCATGATCATTTTGCTCGCGGTGCTGGCACTGGTCATCGTCAACGCCCTGGCGGACTCCCCCTGGGGCGTCTTCTCCATCGGCATGACCATCCCCATCGCCCTGTTCATGGGCTTCTACCTGCGCGTGCTGCGCCCCGGGCGCGTCACCGAGGTCTCCCTGATCGGCGTCGCCCTGCTGCTGCTCGCCATCGTCTCGGGCGGCTGGGTGGCGGACTCCTCGCTCGCCGAGTTCTTCACCCTCGACAAGCAGACCCTCGTCATCTGGATGGTCGCCTACGGCTTCGTGGCGTCGGTGCTGCCGGTGTGGATGCTGCTCGCGCCCCGCGACTACCTCTCCACCTTCATGAAGGTCGGCACGATCGCGCTGCTCGCGGTGGGCGTGGTCATCGCCATGCCGATGCTGAAGATGCCCGCGGTGACCGAGTTCGCCTCGCGCGGCGACGGTCCGGTCTTCGCCGGTTCGATGTTCCCCTTCGTGTTCATCACCATCGCCTGCGGTGCGCTGTCGGGCTTCCACTCCCTGGTCTCCTCGGGCACCACCCCGAAGATGATCCAGAAGGAGACCCAGGTCCAGGTCATCGGCTACGGCGCGATGCTCACCGAGTCCTTCGTCGCCGTCATGGCGGTGATCGCGGCCTGCATCATCGAGCCCGGGCTGTTCTTCGCGGTCAACTCCCCCGCCGGCGTGGTCGGCACCACCGTCGAGACCGCCTCGCAGGCGGTGACGAACTTCGGCTTCGCCATCTCCCCGGAGGCCCTCGCCCAGGCGGCGAAGGACGTGGAGGAGACCAGCCTGTTGTCACGGACGGGCGGCGCGCCGACCTTCGCACTCGGAATGTCGGAGATCTTCTCGTCGGTCATCGGCGGCGCCGGGATGAAGGCCTTCTGGTACCACTTCGCCATCATGTTCGAGGCGCTGTTCATCCTGACCACCGTCGACGCGGGCACCCGGGTCGGTCGGTTCATGCTCCAGGACACCCTCGGAAACGTGCACAAGTCCTTCAAGGACGTCAGCTGGAAGCCGGGCGTGTGGATCGCGAGCGCGGTCGTCGTCGGCGGCTGGGGCTACTTCCTGTGGGTCGGTGTCAGTGACCCGCTGGGCGGCATCAACCAGCTCTTCCCGCTGTTCGGCATCGCGAACCAGCTCCTCGCGGCGGTGGCCCTGGCCGTCTGCACCACCCTGCTGATCAAGTCGGGTCGGCTGAAGTGGGCCTGGGTGACGGGCGTCCCGCTGGCCTGGGACGTGGCGGTCACCCTCACCGCCAGCTATCAGAAGATCTTCTCCGACAACCCGAAGATCGGGTTCTTCGCTCAGCGGGACCTGTACCAGGACGGCATCGAGGCCGGGAAGGTGATCAAGCCCGCCAAGACCATGGGCGAGATGCACACCGTGGTCACCAACGCCACGGTGGACGGCGTCCTGTCGGTGCTGTTCGCGGTCCTGATCATCATCGTGCTGCTGGACGCGGCCCGGACCTGCGTCAAGGCCGTCCGCAAGCCGGAGACGGTCACCCTCACCGAGACCCCGTGGACCGAGTCGAAGATCGTCGCCCCGGCCGGTCTGATCGCCACCCCCGAGGAACGGGCGGAACTCGCCGCCGCGGGCCTCGACTCCGGCGGCGGCAAGACCCGGGAACCGGTCGCGTGAGCGGCCTGACGGCCGTGCGCGGGGCGTGGGCGAAGACCCGCTTCTACGTCCGCGAGTTCTCGGGCGAGGCCGCGTACGACCGGTACGTCGCACACGCCCGCGCGCACGACACGGACGCCGAGGTCATGACGCGGCGCGCCTTCGAGCGGGCCCGCACCGACGCCCGCGAGGCCGACCCGCGCGAGGGCTTCCGCTGCTGCTGACTCCGTCCGGGGCTCCCGAAGGGCCGCCGCGTTCCCCCCGGGGAACCCGGCGGCCCTTCGCGCGCCCGTCCGGACCCGGGCGTACGCGCTCGGCGCCCCCGTCCGTGGACACGCGCGACCCCTCGCACGCCCGTCCGACACACTCGACGGCATGGACATCGTGATCAGGGCGGCCGCGGCCGCCGAATACGAAGAGCTCGGCGAGATCACCGCGCGGGCCTACCTGGACGACGGGCTGCTGGACTTCAACGAGGACGACTCGTACCTGAACGTGCTGCGCGACGTGGCCGGCCGGGCCGCCTCCGGGGAGGTGCTCGTCGCGGACCACGACGGCACGGTCCTCGGCGGGGTGACGTTCGCCTCGAACGCGAGCCCGCTGGCCGACATCGCGGGCCCGGGCGAGGCGGAGTTCCGGATGTTGGCCGTCGCACGCGAGGCGCGCGGACGCGGGGCGGGCGAGGCTCTGGTGCGGGCGTGCATGGCCCGGGCGAGGGCCCTGGAGGGCGTGACGCACCTGGTGTTGTCCACCCAGCGGTCGATGACGGGGGCGCACAGGATCTACGAGCGCCTCGGCTTCACCCGAACACCAGAACGAGACTGGGCCCCGATCCCGGGCCTCACACTCCTGACCTACCGTCTGGAGCTGTAACCACGCCGACACAACATGTGGGGGGTCACGCATCCACCCGCCCCCACATGTATGCTCGTGCTCGCTGTCGTCGCAGGGGAATCCGGTGCGAATCCGGAACTGTCCCGCAACGGTGTGAAGTGCACCCATTCGTGCAACTACAAGTCCGAGGACCTGTCGACAGCGCGCCCGGCTCGACCGAACCGGGTGCAGACACGTCCGGGCCTCGCGGTTGGGCCGGTGGACGCCATGCGGTGCACGTACCGCCCGCCCTGTCCGGGCCGGAGCGTGCGAGGTCCGCATGCGCCCGCTCGTGCCCGCGCCGTCGGTGTTCCCGGAGCCGAGCAAGGGAGAGCTCCCCCCGTGACCATCGCGCCCTCCGCACCGCGCGCAGAGTCCGTTCCGTCCGAGTCCGCGATCGAGACCGCGATCACGTCCGGGGGACCCGGGGCCGCGCTGCTGCGCACCCTGACCGAGCTGACGGCCGACCTTCCCGACACCGACCCCGGCCGGGTCGCCGCCGCCGCGCTCCGCGGCCGCAGCGCCGCCTCCGACGAGGCCGAGCTGCGCGGGCTGGCGACCGAGGCCGCCGCCGGTCTGATCTCCGAGGACCCGGCGTACTCCCGGCTGGCCGCGCGCCTGCTGACGCTGGCCGTCCGTGACGAGGCCGCGGGCCAGGGGTCCACCTCCTTCTCCGCCTCCGTCGAGGTCGGCCACCGCGAGGGCCTGATCGCCGACCGCACGGCCGCGTTCGTGGCGACCCACGCGAGCCGGTTGAACGCGCTGGTCGAGCACGCGCTCGCCGAGGGCGCCGACGACCGCTTCGGGTTCTTCGGCCTGCGCACCCTGCACAGCCGCTACCTGCTGCGCCACCCCCTCACCCGCCAGGTCATCGAGACCCCGCAGTACTTCATGCTGCGCGTGGCCTGTGGTCTCGCGGAGAACGAGACGGTCCAGGCCGTCGAGGAAGTGGCCTCGCTCTACCGGCTGATGAGCCGCCTCGACTACCTTCCGTCCTCCCCCACCCTCTTCAACTCCGGCACCCGGCACCCGCAGATGTCCTCCTGCTACCTGCTGGACTCCCCGCTGGACGAGCTCGACTCGATCTACGACCGCTACCACCAGGTCGCCCGCCTGTCGAAGCACGCCGGCGGCATCGGCCTGTCGTACTCCCGCATCCGCGCCCGCGGTTCGCTGATCCGCGGCACCAACGGCCACTCCAACGGCATCGTGCCGTTCCTGAAGACCCTCGACGCCTCCGTCGCGGCCGTGAACCAGGGCGGCCGGCGCAAGGGCGCCGCCGCCGTCTACCTGGAGACCTGGCACGCGGACATCGAGGAGTTCCTGGAGCTGCGCGACAACACCGGCGAGGACCAGCGCCGTACGCACAACCTGAACCTGGCCCACTGGGTGCCGGACGAGTTCATGCGCCGCGTCAACTCCGACTCCGACTGGTCGCTGTTCTCCCCGGCCGAGGTCCCCGAGCTGGTGGACCTGTGGGGCGACGAGTTCGACGCCGCCTACCGCGCGGCCGAGGCGGCCGGCCTGGCCCGCAAGACCATGCCCGCCCGGGAGCTGTACGGCCGGATGATGCGCACCCTCGCGCAGACCGGCCAGGGCTGGATGACGTTCAAGGACGCCTCCAACCGCACGGCGAACCAGACCGCGGAGCCGGGCACGGTCGTCCACTCCTCGAACCTCTGCACCGAGATCATCGAGGTCACCAACGACGGCGAGACGGCCGTCTGCAACCTCGGTTCGGTCAACCTCGGCGCGTTCGTGGTCGACGGCGACATCGACTGGGAGCGGCTGGACTCGACCGTCCGGACCGCCGTGACCTTCCTCGACCGCGTGGTGGACATCAACTTCTACCCGACCGAGCAGGCCGGGCGTTCCAACGCCCGCTGGCGTCCGGTGGGTCTGGGCGCGATGGGCCTCCAGGACGTCTTCTTCCAGATGCGGCTGCCCTTCGACTCCCCCGAGGCGCGGGCGCTGTCCACGAAGCTCTCCGAGCGGATCATGCTGGCCGCGTACGAGGCCTCCTGCGACCTCGCCGAGCGCAACGGCCCGCTCCCCGCCTGGGAGCAGACCCGTACCGCCCGCGGCGTCCTGCACCCGGACCACTACGACACCGAGCTGAACTGGCCGGAGCGCTGGGAGGCGCTGCGCGCCCGGGTCGCGACCTCCGGCATGCGCAACTCGCTGCTCCTCGCCATCGCCCCGACCGCGACGATCGCCTCGATCGCGGGCGTGTACGAGTGCATCGAGCCCCAGGTCTCCAACCTCTTCAAGCGCGAGACGCTCAGCGGTGAGTTCCTCCAGGTGAACGCCTACCTGGTGGCCGAGCTGAAGCGGCTCGGCGTGTGGGACGCCCAGTCCCGCGAGGCGCTGCGCGAGGCCAGCGGCTCGGTGCAGGGCTTCGGTTGGATCCCGGCCGAGGTGCGCGAGCTGTACCGCACGGCGTGGGAGATCCCGCAGCGCGGCCTGATCGACATGGCGGCGGCCCGTACGCCGTTCCTCGACCAGTCGCAGTCGCTGAACCTGTTCCTGGAGACGCCGACCATCGGGAAGCTGTCCTCGATGTACTCGTACGCCTGGAAGCAGGGCCTGAAGACCACGTACTACCTGCGCTCGCGCCCGGCGACGAAGATCGCCCGCGCGGCGTCCGGCTCCGCCGTCCCGGCGGCGGCCGCCCCGCTTCCGCAGGCCGTCGACGCCGACGCGCTGGCCTGCTCCCTTGAGAACCCCGAGTCCTGCGAGGCCTGCCAGTAATGAGCTCCAACGAGAACAAGAACCTCCTGGACCCGGGCTTCGAGCTCACGCTCCGCCCGATGCGCTACCCGGACTTCTACGAGCGCTACCGCGACGCGATCAAGAACACGTGGACGGTCGAGGAGGTCGACCTGCACTCGGACGTCGCGGACCTCGCGAAGCTGACCCCGTCCGAGCAGCACATGATCGGCCGCCTGGTCGCGTTCTTCGCGACGGGTGACTCGATCGTCTCGAACAACCTCGTGCTGACCCTGTACAAGCACATCAACTCCCCGGAGGCGCGGCTGTACCTGTCGCGCCAACTGTTCGAGGAGGCCGTGCACGTCCAGTTCTACCTGACGCTGCTCGACACCTACCTGCCCAACCCGGACGACCGGGCGGCGGCGTTCGACGCGGTCGAGGAGATCCCCTCGATCCGCGAGAAGGCGCAGTTCTGCTTCAAGTGGATGGACTCGGTCGAGAAGATCGACCGACTGGAGACGGCCGCCGACCGGCGCCGTTTCCTGCTGAACCTGATCTGCTTCGCGGCGTGCATCGAGGGCCTGTTCTTCTACGGTGCCTTCGCGTACGTGTACTGGTTCCGCTCGCGCGGCCTGCTGCACGGTCTGGCCACCGGCACCAACTGGGTGTTCCGTGACGAGACCATGCACATGAACTTCGCGTTCGAGGTCGTCGACACGGTCCGCAAGGAGGAGCCGGAGCTCTTCGACGACGCCCTCCAGCAGCAGGTCACCGACATGCTGAAGGAGGCCGTCGAGGCGGAGCTGCAGTTCGGCCGCGACCTGTGCGGTGACGGCCTGCCGGGCATGAACACCGAGTCGATGCGCGAGTACCTGGAGTGCGTCGCGGACCAGCGTCTGGTGCGCCTGGGCTTCCCGGCGGTGTACGGCTCGCAGAACCCGTTCTCGTTCATGGAGCTGCAGGGCGTCCAGGAGCTGACGAACTTCTTCGAGCGCCGCCCGTCGGCCTACCAGGTGGCGGTCGAGGGCACCGTCGACCTGGACGAGGACTTCTGAGTCCCCTTCCTCTCACGGCCGTACGACGTGGCAGCGCCCCCGCCCACGGGGTGGACCTCCCGGATCTCCGGGGGTCCCGGGCGGGGGCGCCGCCGTGTTTCCCGGACGGCCTCCTCCCGCTCGCGGGCGGCTCGCAACTGCCGGTCGACGCGGCGTTCGAGGAGGAGTCCGTACAGGGCCGGGCCCGCGAGGAGGCCGGCGACGGCGAGGACGACGAGGTGGCTCAGAAGCGTGTTCACCCCTCCACTCTCGCGAGGCCGGCGAAAACCCGACAGTGGCAGGACTGTCATGGAAGTGCGAATTACTGCCACACTGGCGGCATGCTGACCAATGTGGCCGTGGCCCTCGCCAACGGGGTCGCCCCCTTCGAACTGGGGATCTTCTGCGAGGTCTTCGGACTCGACCGCAGCGACATGGGGCTGCCGGTCTACGACTTCGCCGTGTGCGCCGCGGAGGACCGGCGGTCCACCACCGGCGACGGACACTTCGACATCGTGGCCCCGCACGGGTTGGAACGGCTGGAGGTCGCGGACCTGATCTGTCTGCCGGCCGACCGCACGGCCCCGACCCGGGAGTACCCCGAGGAACTGCTGGAGGCCCTGCGCCGGGCCGTGGACCGGGGGGCGCGGCTGCTCAGCGTGTGCAGCGGGGCCTTCCTGCTCGGCGCGGCCGGGCTGCTCGACGGGCGGCGCTGCACCACGCACTGGATGCACGCCCCGGCCCTGGCCCGCCGCTTCCCGAAGGCCGTCGTCGACCCGGACGTGCTCTACGTGGACGAGGGCTCGGTGATCACCGCCGCGGGCACCGCCTCGGGCATCGACGCCTGCCTGCACGTCGTACGACAGGAACACGGCGCGGAGGTGGCCAACACCATCGCCCGGCGGATGGTCGTACCTCCCCACCGGGACGGCGGCCAGGCCCAGTTCATCCAACGGCCGCTGCCCCGCACCTCCTGCGACACGGTCGGGGAGGTCATCGCCTGGATGGCGCGCCACCTGGACGAGGAGATCACGGTCGAGCAGCTCGCGGACCGCGCGCACATGGCCCCGCGCACCTTCGCCCGCCGTTTCCAGCAGGAGACCGGTTCCACTCCGTACCAGTGGGTGCTGCGTCAACGCGTCCTGTTGGCGCAGGAGTTGCTGGAATCCTCCGACGAGACGATCGACGCCATCGCGGGCCGCTGCGGCTTCGGCAACGGGGCGGCGCTGCGCCACCACTTCCTGCGGGCCCTGGGCACCACGCCGAACTCGTTCAGGCGCGCCTTCCGGGGCCCGCAGGCCGTGGCGTAGACCGGCTCGGGCGGAGCGGCTCAGGCGTTCGGGACGACCTCGTAGCGCGGGGTGCCCTCGTCCATCTGTCGCAGGGCGTCCTTGCGGTCGCGCTTCGAGAGGCGGTCGATGTACAGGTACCCGTACAGGTGGTCCGTCTCGTGCTGGAGGCAGCGCGCGAAGTAGCCGGTGCCCCGGACCTTGATCGGGTTGCCCTGCGCGTCCTGGCCGGTGACCTCGGCGTAGTCCGGGCGGGCCAGCGAGGCGTAGGCCGTCGGGACCGACAGGCAGCCCTCGTTGGAGTCGTCCAGCACGCGGGCGCCGACCGGCAGCTCGACCAGCTTCGGGTTGACGACGACACCGGTGTGCCGCTTGCCGTCGTCGTCCGGGCAGTCGTAGACGAAGACCTTGGCGTCCACGCCGATCTGGTTCGCGGCCAGGCCCACGCCCTCGGCGGTCTTCTGGCTCGCGAACATGTCGTCGATCAGCCCGGCCAGTTCGTCGCCGAACTCGGTGACGTCCTTGCATTCCCGGTGCAGGACCGGATTGCCGACCACCGTGATGGGGCGGGAGGTGCCGCGCTCACGGTAGGCGAGCTCGCGCGCCTCACAGTCCTCCGTGTCCACGACGTAGCCCTCTTCGTCGACCGGGACAACCTGGTTCTCCTGCTGCGCCATGTCCGCCGTACGCCTTCCGTAAGTCCGCCGAGTCACCGATGTGACCCGTACAGCCTACGGCCCCGACTCAGCAGACTTCCTCCAGATCCCGCCACTCGCGACTGTCCGGGCTGTCCGCCACCCAGCCGTCGAGGAGCCCGCGCACCAGACCGGCCGGCGCCGCGATGCCGCACTCGCGCTCGGGGACCCACAGGGAACCGGAACCGGCGGTGCGGTGGCCCAGCGGGCCGGGATGGCCGGGCTCGCTGTGATCGTGCGGGTCCGGGTGCTGCTCGTCGCCCTCGTCGCTCGGCATCGCGCTCTCGGAGCACGTCCGGCACAGCAGCCGCACCGACGAGGACCAGTCCTCGGCGGCGAAGCCCGCGTCGGAGGCCAACTGCTCCAGGGCGTCGCGGTCGGCCTCGGTGGCCGCCTCCAGCAGCACCACCCAGGTCGGCACCGGCGACGGCGCCCACAGCTCGATCTCGTCGAAGACGGGGTAGGAGGGGCCGGCGGCGGTGATGCGCTCGCCGTGCGGCACCCCGTCGTGCAGGACGACCTCGCCCCAGCGCCGCCCGGAGGACGGCAGCGGGATCGAGAGGACCTCGATCCGGGCCGGATCGAGCCTGCGACCCCAGACAACCTCGGCCTCGCCCTCGGGCGAGAGCCGCACGGCGGCGCTGCCCAGTTCCATGCCGACGGGCTCGCCGGCCCCGCCCGTGCCGTGCGGGTCCCCCGGGACCTTCAGGCCGTACGCCTGCCAGGCCCGGCGGGCCAGCGGCCAGTCCTGGAGCGCGGTCGCGGCGATGCCGACGTTCCACCAGTCCGGGGCGCCCGTCTCGCGGTCCAGCAGGGCCACCGCGCGCAGCCCGGCGGCCCGCGCCTGCTCCCAGTCGTGCCGGAACTTGTGCAGCAGGGCCAGGTTGAACCAGGACTCGGACAACCAGGGCTCCAGGTCGGCCGCCCTGGTCAGCAGCGCGCCCGCGTCCTCGTACCGCCCGTCGCCGATCAGCGTGAACGCGCGGTCGGTGGCCTGCCGCCACGAGGCGGAGGGCCGATGCCGTACCTTCCCGAAGATCCTCACGATTCCCGCCTGCCGGTCCAACGGTGCAGCCTTGCGGACACCCTCACGGACACTCCCACTCGCATCCAACCATGCCCACTCGGACGGCCGCTCATTACCCATGGGTTACCCAGGCGGGACGGGAACGACTCGGGCACGTCCGCCCCTGGCCAGAACCCTCGCCAGGGACTCCACGACCTCCGGCTGGTAGTCGTGCCCGGTACCCAGCCGCAGACGCTCCAGGGCGGCCAGTGAGCCGCCCGGGTGACCGCTTCCGCCGCACAGGTCCTCGTAGGCGTTCACCGCGCGCACGATCCGGGCGGCGACCGGCTGCTCACGGTACGGATCGGCCTGCCGCTCCACGACCACCGCGACCTCCGTCGGCACCCCCGTCTGCCGGGCCACCTCCCCGCCCAGCCCGGCGATCCGGCGGGCCTCGGCGGCGGGCAGCCCGGCGGTCGCCCCGGCCGGGACCGGGTCGACGAGGGACAGCTGCCCGATGTCGTGCATCAGCGCGGCGTACTCCAGCACCGTGAGCTCGCGCTCGGACAGCCCCAGCTCCCGCCCGACGGCGCAGCTCAGCGCGGCCACCCGCAGGGAGTGGCCCGGGCGGGTGTACCCGGCGATCTCGGTGGCCCGGGCGAGGGAGGTGATGGTCTCGCGGTAGGTGGTGCGGATCGCGGTGATCCGGTGGAAGGACAGTTGGGTGAGCAGCAGCGGCACGCTGAAGACGGGCAGGACCCACACCCCGGCCACGGCCACGGCCAGCGCCATGACCAAACCGGTCGCGCAGATCGCCGAGCCGATCCCGACGAGCGCGCGCAGCTCGTCGCGCAGCAGGGGCCCGTACGGCCACCCGGTGCGGGACGCGGCGAGCGCGGCGGCGAGGACCGCGTCGCACAGGGCCGTCAGGCCGAGCAGGAGCAGCAGGAAGAGCACGAGGTACGGGCCCTCGCCGACCCTGTCCTCCAGTCGGCCGGAGTCGTGGAGCGGCTGGAAACAGGCGGCGGCGAAGCCGACCGTGAGCACCTGGCGGGCCACGTGGTCGAGGGCGGGCCCGCGGCCCCGCGCCACGTGCGGCACCAGCCCGACGAGGGCTGCGGCGAGCACGACGGCGACGGTCTGCAGGACCCCGTGGTGGGTGGGGTGCCCGGCGTTCTGCCCGAGCAGGGCGTACGCGAGGGCTCCGGCGGAGCCGAGGGGCGCGGGCCGGCGGTCCTCGGCCGTGAGGTTCCCGGCGGCGTCCCTGTGGTCGCGGCGGGCGAGTTCCCCGACGGCGACGAGGCCGCCGAAGGCGAGGGCGACGCCGGTGTCGGCGAGGCCGTGCCACAGGGTGTGGGCCAGGGCCACGAGGGTGAGCAGGGCGGCGGCGGCGCGTACCGCGGGGGCGGTCGGCCCCCTCACGGGCCGGTTCCGGGTCGGGGTCCGGGGCGCGGCCCGGGGCCGGTTCCGGTCGCGGGGCGCACCCGGGGCGTCCGGCCTCCGGGGGCACGGTCGGGTGCGGGAGCCTCGTCCCGGGGCCGGCCCGGCGGGCCCGGATCCGCGGGCGCCGCCGACGGACCGCCCTGGGTCGGCAGCCCGGGCAGCGTGCCCTCGGCGGGGACGCCGGGCCCGCCCGGCCCGGCCGGAGCGTCACCGATCACCTGGAGGTCGTCGTCGGAGGTGACCACCGGGTGCCAGCCCAGGCGCCCGATGGCGCCGACCAGGGCCCGCACCATGGCCGGGTCGAACTGTGTCCCCGCGCACCGCTCCAGCTCGGCGAGCGCGACCGGCACCGGCCGCGCCCTGCTGTACGAGCGCGTCGACGTCATCGCGTCGAAGGAGTCGGCCACCGCCACCACGCGGGCCGACACCGGGATCTGCTCGCCGCGAAGCCCGTACGGATACCCCGACCCGTCGACCCGCTCGTGGTGGTGGAGGATCGCCGCGCGGGCCTCCCCCAGGAAGCCGATGCCGCGCACCATCTCGTGCCCGTACTCGGGGTGCAGCTCTATGATCCGACGTTCCTCGGGGGTCAAAGGGCCGTCCTTGCGCAGGAGTCGGGTCGGTACGCCGATCTTGCCCACGTCGTGCAGGATGCCGGCGATGCGGACGACTTCCGTCCGCTCGTCCGCCATCCCCAGCTCGCGGGCGATCATCGCCGAGGCCTGACCGACCCGCTCGCTGTGACCGCGCGTGTAGCGGTCCTTGACGTCCACGGCCTGCACCAGCGCGCGGATCGTGGCCTGGTGGGCGGTGCGCTCGCGGTGGTACTGGGCGAAGACCCAGCAGGAGATGTACATCGGCAGCAGGACCAGCAGGGCGGCGGGCAGTCCGTACGGGCTGCGCCACATGACGGCCATCATCAGCCCGGCCAGCCCGTGCACGCAGTGCGGGGCCAGGGAGCGCACCGACAGAGCCGCCCGGACGGTGGCCCGGGGCCGCCGCTCGGCGGCGACGAGGATCGCCCCGTCGAGGAGGGTGAGGACCAGACAGAAGGCGACGGCGGCGGCCGCCGCGGGAAGCAGCAGGTAGGGGAAGTCGGCGACCCACGCGATCGGATCGGCGCCCGGCAGGCCGCCGGCGGACGGCCGGGGAATCCCGCTCGCGACCGGCCCTCGCCCGTCGAGCGCGGCCGGTCCGCCGAGCAGCCCGTACGTGCGTCCCGCCACCCAGGCGGCCGTCGCCTGCTGCGCCGCGTGCCACACCCGGCGCACGCCCGCCGGTCGCCGGACCACCGGTCCGGCCAGGGCCCCGGGCACGGCCACGAGCGCGGCGGCGGAGGGCGGCAACAGGAAGACGGCGGCCAGCACGACGGGGAAGAAGGTGCCGATGCCCTCGGGCACCCGGCCGGTGAGGCGTGGGCAGATCCGCACCGACTCACAGCCGAGGTAGAGCACGGCGAGCAGCGAGACGGTCGGCCAGCGGGTGTCGGGGCGGAGTGCGGCCGGAAGCACGCACACCGATGCCACGAGGACCGCGCACACGACGAGGACGCGCGCCGCCGGTGGAAGTACCCGCATGGCGCTCTCCTCCCCCTGGGCCGTGTACGGCGGGCACCGGAGCGGACCGGTACCGGAAGGGGAGAATAGGTGGGGTCCCACGTGAAGTGGGCCACATTTTCACATTGTGTCGTTCGGGTGCCCCCGGATTAGCACCTTCGAGTGAACGAAGGGAACGGCCGGGGGCGGTTGTTCGGAAAGGCGCGGCCGGCGAATCCCGGGCGATGGGGAAACGAACGCTTTCGACTAGCCCGTCGCGGGATCGGCCGTGACGTCGTGGTCGGGCACGGCCTGCCCCGAACGGATCAACTCGATCCGTCCCATCACCTTCGAGCGCAGATCGGTCGGCACGTCGTCCGAACCGCAGCAGCGCTTGACCAGCTTCTTCACGGCCTGTTCGAGGCCGTACTTCTCAAGACAGGGATTGCACTCGCCGAAGTGTGTCTCGAACTTCGTGCAGTCGCTGTCGGGCATCTCGTGGTCCAGGAACTCGTAAAGGTGATCCAGGACCTCGGCGCACTCCGTCTCGTGCGGCTCTCCGCAGCTCATGAGCCCGAGCCTTTCAGGTCGTTCGACTCTCCGGCACCGGCGGGGACCAGCCCGCGCTCACGGGCATAGTCCTCCAACATTCCGCGGAGTTGACGGCGCCCACGGTGCAGTCGGGACATGACCGTGCCGATGGGTGTACCCATGATGTCCGCGATCTCCTTGTACGCAAAGCCCTCTACGTCGGCGAGATAGACCGCGATGCGGAACTCCTCCGGAATGGCCTGGAGCGCTTCCTTCACATCCGAGTCGGGCAGGTGGTCGAGCGCCTGCGATTCGGCGGACCGAAGGCCCGTCGACATGTGCGACTCGGCGCGCGCCAACTGCCAGTCCTCGATCTCCTCCGCGGCACTGCGCTGCGGTTCGCGCTGCTTCTTGCGGTAGGAGTTGATGAACGTGTTCGTCAGGATGCGGTAGAGCCATGCCTTGAGGTTGGTGCCCTCGCGGAACTGGTGGAAGGACGCGTACGCCTTCGCGTACGTCTCCTGGACCAGGTCCTCGGCGTCGGCCGGGTTGCGCGTCATGCGCAGCGCGGCGGAGTACATCTGGTCGAGGTAGCCGAGGGCGTCCCGCTCGAAGCGCGCGTTGCGCTCCGGGGTCGTCTCCTCCGCGTGGCCTTCGTCGGTCCCGGCGACAGGACCCACCTCCTCCGACAGCGTGGCGGCTCCGAAAGCGGATCCGCTCGAATCGGAGAATAGTCGACCTTCCCGGCCCTCCGCCGCCCGAAGCGTCCCGCGCTTGGGGGCGGGCAGCACCGTCCAGTCCAGGTCAGCGGCCTGCGGACGGTTCTGGCTGATGACCTGGGTCATGCGCTCCCTCTCCTCCGACGAACTTCCCGTACGTACCGACATTCGGCACAACAGAAGGCCCGGGCCCGGCATTCCCGGGGCCTGTGGGGGTTTCCCGGATCCGTCAGGTCGACTCCGCGGGGCGCGTGATCCGGATCACGCGGGAATGTGTCAGGTCGAGCCCCCGGCCCGGGTCGCCGGCCGTGCGGGGGCTCGGAGCGCGGGCCGTGCGGGGGTTCGGGGCGACAACCGTCCGAGGGCTCCGCCGGCAACCCTCGGAGGGCTCACAGCGACAGTCGTCCGAGCCATCGCGCGACGGCCCCGGTGATCACGTCGAGGGTCTCGTCCTGGGTCCGGTCGGCCCTCTTCGGCACGGCGAACCCGTGGTCGCCGTGCTCCACCGCGACGAGTTCGTACGGATCGTCCCCGGTCGGTTCGGGAAACTCCTCGGGCCGGCCGAAAGGATCCCGGCTCCCTTGGACCACCAGGGTGGGCCGCCCGGCGCCCAGCAGCTCCTCGGCCCGGGACTTCTCGGGCCGGCCCGGCGGGTGCAGCGGGAACGCCAGCGCGAGCACCCCGGCCGCGCCCAGCTCGGCGGCGGTCCGGCAGGCCACCCTGGCACCGGCGCTGCGTCCGCCGGCCACCACGGGCGGTCCGGGCCGGGTCAGCGCCGGCCACAGCCCGCGCCAGCCCTCGTCGAGCACCTTGGGCGCGGCGGCGACCTTCTTCCCGGCGACCCGCCATGGCTGTTCGACCAGGGCCACGGTGATCCCGCGGGCCGGCAGGGCGGAGGCCAGCGCCCGCAGGTCCCGGGCCTCGATCCCGCCGCCGGCGCCGTGGCTCACGGCGAGCACGAGCCGGGCCTTACCGGCCGTGGCGGGGTGCCAGGTGACGCGGGCCTCGCCCGCCGGCGTCGGGACGCTCTCGGTACGCGTGGTCATGCGCCCCATCCTGCCCGGGTCAGAAGAGGGTCTCCTCCTCCGGCGCGGCCAGTTCCGCCAGCAGCTCGGGGCCGTTGTTGCGCACGTTGCTGACGGCGGTGGACACCGCGTACGCCCGCATGAGCCCGCCGGGCGGCGGCGCGAGCAGCGCCTGGAGCTCGTCGGGGTCCGTGCGCGCCGGGTCCAGCCAGGGATCCCACTTGTCCGGGGTCAGCATCAGCGGCATACGGGGGTGGATGTCGGACAGCGAGCGGGGTCCGTCGGCGGGGGCCACCCCCAGCGGCCCGGTCTCGGCCTCAGTGGTGATGACCGAGCAGGTCGCCCACCAGGCCGCCGGATGGTCGTCGGGCAGGGTCCGGTCGCGCCAGAACTCGTAGATCCCGGCCATGGCGAAGACGGCGCCGTCGGAGGGCAGCACGAAGTAGGGCTGCTTGCGGGCCCGCTTCTTCTTCCCCTCGACCTCCAACTGCCGCTCGTCGTGGGCGGTGACCCACTCGTAGTAGCCGTCGGCGGGGATGATGCAACGGCGCTGGGCGAACGGGCGGCGGAAGGACGGCTTCTCCGCGAGGGTCTCGGCGCGGGCGTTGATCATCCGGGCCGCGCCCTCGGGGTTCTTGGCCCAGGAGGGGACGAGCCCCCACTTCACCACCCGCAACTGTCGAACCGGACGCGGGCTCGGCGCGTCCTTCAAGGGACGGTCGAGGACGATGTGGACCTCTTTCGTCGGCGCCACGTTCCAGTCGGGTGCCAGGGACTCCTCGGGCTCCCGCTTCTCGACGCCGAAGATTCCCGCCAGATCCTCCGGCGCCCGACTCGCTGCATACCTTCCGCACATGCCTGCAACACTGCCACGACACCCGCCCACCACCGCAAGGAGTCCGCCACTCCATGGACAGCATCACGACGGCCGGTCTCTGGGACCGGCTGACCGGCATACAGCCCGAGCCCGAGCTGTGGCTGGTGATCGCGACCGGGGTCGTCGCCATGGCAGCCGTGGCGCCCCGCCCGGTGTGGCGGATCTCCCGCAACGCGATCACCATCGCGCACGAGGGCGGTCACGGGCTGCTCGCGCTGTTGACCGGGCGCCGCCTCGACGGGATCCGGCTGCACTCGGACACCAGCGGGGTCACCGTCAGCCGGGGCAGGCCGACCGGGCTCGGCATGGTCCTGACGGCGGCCGCCGGGTACACGGCGCCCTCGCTGCTCGGCCTCGGCGGGGCCGCGCTGCTGTCGGCGCACCGGATCACGCTGCTGCTGTGGGCGGCGACCGCGCTGCTGGTGGCGATGCTGGTGATGATCCGGAACGCGTACGGGCTGCTCACGGTGGTGCTGACCGGGGCCGGCTTCGTCCTGGTGTCCTGGCTGGCCCCGGCCGAGGTCCAGGCGATGTTCACGTACGGGGTGGTGTGGTTCCTGCTGCTGGGCGGGGTCCGGCCGGTGTTCGAGCTCCAGGCCAAGCGGAGGAACGGTGGAGCCCCGGACTCGGACGCGGACCAGCTCGGTCGGCTCACGCACGTGCACCCGGTCGTCTGGCTGCTGATGTTCCACGCCGTCGCGCTGTGTTCGCTGATCGGCGGCGGGCGCTGGCTCCTCGCCCTCTGAGACGGGGACGACGACCGGCCGGCGATCAAGATCCGGGTACGGGCGGAGCCACTAAAGTGGAGGCCATGACCGAGACCCCCGCGCTCCACGCCCTCTGGCCCGCTCCGCTCGCCGACGGCACCGTCCACGCCACCGTCACCGTGCCGGGTTCCAAATCGGTCACCAACCGGGCCCTGGTGCTCGCCGCACTGGCCTCCGAGCCGGGCTGGGTGCGCCGCCCGCTGCGCTCGCGCGACTCGCAGCTGATGTCGGACGCCCTGCGCGCGATGGGCGTCGGCATCGAGGAGACCATCTCCTCCAGTTCCGCCGACGGTGACAGCGGCGAGGCCTGGCGGGTCATCCCGGCCGCGCTGCACGGTCCGGCCACCGTCGACGTCGGCAACGCGGGCACGGTCATGCGCTTCCTGCCGCCCGTGGCCACCCTGGCCGGCGGCGACATCCGCTTCGACGGCGACCCGCGTTCCTACGAGCGCCCGCTGGGCGAGGTCATCAACGCGCTGCGCGTCCTCGGGGCCCGCATCGACGACGACGGCCGGGGCGCGCTGCCCCTGACCGTCCAGGGCGGCGGGGCCCTGGAGGGCGGCACGGTCGAGATCGACGCCTCCAACTCCTCCCAGTTCGTCTCGGCGCTGCTGCTGTCCGCGCCGCGGTTCAACCAGGGCGTCGAGGTCCGGCACATCGGTTCGACCCTGCCGTCCATGCCGCACATCCGGATGACGGTGGAGATGCTGCGCGCGGCGGGCGCCCAGGTGGACACCCCGGAGGCCGGCGGCGAGAAGGACGTGTGGCGGGTCGCGCCCGGCGCGCTCCTGGGCCGCGACATGGTCGTGGAGCCCGACCTGTCCAACGCGCAGCCCTTCATGGCGGCGGCGCTGATCACCGGCGGCACGGTCACCATCCCCGACTGGCCGCGCCGCACCACCCAGCCCGGCGACGCGCTGCGCCGCATCTTCACGGAGATGGGCGGTTCCTGCGAGCTCACCGACGCGGGTCTGGTCTTCACCGGCACCGGGAAGATCCACGGCATCGACGTGGACCTGGGCGAGGTCGGCGAGCTGACCCCGGGCATCGCGGCGGTGGCGGCGCTGGCCGACTCCGAGTCCATCCTGCGCGGTGTCCGGCACCTGCGGCTGCACGAGACGGACCGGCTGGCGGCGCTGACCGCCGAGATCAACGGGCTCGGCGGCGATGTCACCGAGACCGCCGACGGACTGCACATCCGCCCGCGCCCGCTGCACGGCGGTGTCTTCCACACGTACGACGACCACCGGATGGCCACCGCGGGCGCCGTGATCGGTCTGGCGGTGGAGGGCGTGCTGATCGAGAACGTGGCGACGACCGCGAAGACCCTGCCGGACTTCCCCACGATGTGGTCGGACATGCTCGCGGGATCGGGAGCGTAGGGCCCGTCATGCGCAGGTACGGCAAGAACACCGACGAGGACGACATCCGCTCCCGCCCGAACCGCAAGGGCAATCGGCCGCGTACGACCATCCGCCCCAAGCACGAGGACGCCTCGGAGGGCTTCGTCCTGACCGTGGACCGCGGCCGGCTGACCTGCCTGGTCGAGGACCGCACGGTGCACGCGATGAAGGCGCGCGAGCTGGGCCGCAAGGCGGCGGTGGTCGGCGACCGGGTCTGGATCGTCGGTGACCTGTCCGGCAAGAAGGACACCCTCGCCCGGATCGTGCGGATCGAGGAGCGCCGGTCCGTCCTGCGGCGCACCGCGGACGACGACGACCCGTACGAGCGGGTGGTCGTCGCGAACGCGGACCAGTTGGCCATCGTCACGGCGCTGGCCGATCCGGAGCCGCGGCCCCGGATGATCGACCGCTGCCTGGTGGCGGCGTACGACGCCGGCCTGGAGCCGCTGCTGGTGCTCACCAAGTCCGACCTGACCTCCGCCGACAAGATCCTGGAGATCTACTCGACCTTCGGTCTGAACTACGTGGTGACCAACCGCGAGGAGCTGGCGACGGGCGACGCGGCGGAGCGGGTGCGCGAGCGTCTGAACGGCCGGGTCACGGCCTTCGTCGGCCACTCGGGCGTCGGCAAGACCACCCTGGTCAACTCGCTCGTCGCGGCGGACCGGCGGCGCGCCACCGGCCACGTGAACGCGGTGACCGGCCGCGGCCGGCACACCACCACCTCGGCGCTCGCGCTGCCGCTGCCCTCGGGCGACGGCTGGGTGATCGACACCCCGGGCGTGCGCTCGTTCGGTCTGCACCACGTGGATCCGTCCCGGGTGATCCTGGCCTTCCCGGAACTGGTGCCCGGTACCGAGGGGTGTCCGCGCGCGTGCAGCCACGACGAGCCGGACTGCGCGCTCGACAAGTGGGTCGAGGACGGCCACGCGGACCCGGCGCGGCTGTACTCGCTGCGCCGGCTGCTGGAGACGCGGGAGCGCCGCGAGGGCGACTGAGCCGAACGGCGGCCCGGCCGTCCGGCGGCGGGCCGGGTTTGTGGGACCACCGGTCGGGATAAATGCTTGTTCGCACCAAGTGACGCGATGTCACATGACGCGGGGAGGCGTACGCCATGGCGTGGCTGCTGGTCGTGGTCGCCGGAATCCTGGAAACGGGCTTCGCGGTGTGCCTCAAGCTGTCCCACGGTTTCACCCGTCTGTGGCCGACCATCGCCTTCGCCTGTTTCGCGCTCGGCAGCTTCGGCCTGCTGACGCTCGCGCTGAAGAAGCTCGACGTGGGTCCGGCGTACGCGGTGTGGACGGGCATCGGGGCGGCCGGGACCGCGATCTACGGCATGGTCTTCCTGGGCGACCTGGTGTCCACGCTCAAGCTCGTCTCGATCTCGCTGGTCATCCTCGGCGTCATCGGACTTCAGCTGTCCGGTTCGGCGCACTGACCAGGCGCAGCAGTTCCCCGGTGCCCGGCTCCTCCCCCGGGGCGATCACGTAGGACAGCGCGAGTCGTACGACGAGTTCGCACCGCCCCGCCGTCTCGGGCGTGAGCGCGGTGGACGCCCGGTCGCGGACCGCCCGGATCAGTTCGCCGGGGCCGAGCGCCGGGACGCCCGGTCGGGACCCGCGTCCGGGCGGAGCCGGCAGGTTCCCGTTCCACGAGCCGGTCAGCAGGGCCTGGACCAGGGGGCGTGCGCGGGCGGCCCGTACGGTCCACTCGGCCACTCCCGCGAGCCGGTCGGCGGTGCCCGCCTGGGCGGCCAGGGTCCGGTCCACGCCGTCGAGGTACCAGTCGGCCTCGCGGCGCACCAGGGCCCGGCCAAGGCCCGCCTTGCCACCGAACTCGTTGTAGAGGGTCTGCCGGGACACCCCGGCGGCGGCCGCCACGTCGACCATCCGCACGGCGGGCCAGGGGCGCGCGGACAGCGCCGCTCCGGCCGCTTCCAGCAAGGATTCCCGGGCCGCCGGCATCGACGCCTCCCCCGATTGGCTCACCCGATTGACTCTCCGGCCAGAGTTGACGGGTCGACAGATCCTGTCAAGGGCGCCTCTCGGCCGCAGCGTGGACGGCGTTCGCCGGGCCGCGACAGTCTCGATACTGTTCGACCATGCCCGAGTATGACGATGACCTCCGCCTTGCCCTTGAGCTCGCCGACGCGGCGGACGCCGCCACGATGCAGCGCTTCCGCGCCCTCGACCTGCTGGTCGAGACGAAGCCGGACATGACCCCGGTGAGCGAGGCCGACAAGGCCGCCGAGGAGATCGTCCGGGCCGGGATCCTGGCCGCCCGCCCCGGGGACGCGATCCTGGGCGAGGAGTACGGGCTCCAGGGCGACGGGCCGCGCCGTTGGGTCGTGGACCCCATCGACGGCACCAAGAACTACGTGCGCGGGGTTCCGGTCTGGGCGACCCTGATCTCCCTGATGGCCCGGGACCCCGAGGACGCGGACGGGTCGTTCCGCCCCGTGGTCGGCGTGGTCTCCGCGCCGGCGCTGGGCCGCCGCTGGTGGGCGGCGCAGGGCGGCGGCGCCTTCGCGGGCGGCGCGCTGGGCGAGACCACGCGGCTCGGGGTGTCGAAGGTCGCGACCCTGGACGACGCCTCCTTCGCCTACTCCTCGCTGAGCGGCTGGGAGGAGCAGGGCCGGCTGCCCGGCTTCCTGGACCTGTCGCGCGCCTGCTGGCGCACCCGCGGCTACGGCGACTTCTGGCCGTACATGATGGTGGCGGAGGGCTCGCTCGACCTGTGCGCCGAGCCGGAGCTGAGCCTGTGGGACATGGCCGCCCTGGCGGTCGTGGTCCAGGAGGCCGGGGGGCGCTTCACCGATCTGGACGGGGTCGAGGGCGTGCACGGCGGGAACGCCGCTGCCTCGAACGACCTGCTCCACGAGGAGATGCTGACGCACCTGCGCCCGCGCGCCTGAGGTCCGGGCGGGCCGGGTCCGGGACCGGGTTCCGGACCCCTGAGGCCCCCGCGACCGGGGGCCCGGGCGCGTCCCGTGCCGGCGGATGCGCCCGCGTGTGCGGAACGCGCCCCCTTGATGACCCTCCGTGTTCGTGGGAATCTGAGGATCCCCCCGCTTGTGCGCTTGTGAAGGGCTTCTCGAAGTGCGACCGCACGGCCTTCGCCCCGCGCACCCACCCGAGCGGGGGATCACCCAGGAGGTGGCTCCCTTCATGCTCGTCCGTGACGCCATGAGCACCGTGATCCTCACCCTCGGCCCCGCACACACCCTCCGTCAGGCGGCCTGCCTGATGTCCGGCCGGCGCGTGGGCGCGGCCGTCGTCCTCGACCCCGACCACAGTGGAATCGGCATCCTGACCGAGCGCGACATCCTCAACTCGATCGGCGCGGGACACGACCCCGACCGCGAGTCCGTGGGTGCGCACACCACCAACAACGTCGTGTTCTGTACTCCGGAGGCCACCGTGCAGGAGGCCGCCGAGGCCATGGCGCACGGCGGTTTCCGGCATCTGATCGTGCTGGAGGACGGCGGCCCCGTGGGCATCGTGTCCGTCCGTGACGTCATCCGCTGCTGGGCGCCGGCCCGGCGCAGCGTCGTTCCGGCGTAGTCCTCCCGGGGCGGGGCCCGCCGGCCCGGGCTCTTGGACGGTACGCCGACGGGCCGGCCCTCCCGAGGGAGCGCCGGCCCGTCTTTCGCCACGACAAGCGGTGCGTCAGCCGCGAAGGGCCTGGACCGCGGCCTCCAGCCGCTTGCCGAAGTCTCCGTCCGCCTGGCGGAAGTTGTCGATCGCGCGCTCGACGATGTCGTCGCGCGAGACCTTGGCGATGAACCCGGACAGGTTCTCGATCAGCCGGGCCTTCTCGTCCTCGGAGTAGAGGCGGTAGAGGTTGCCCGCCTGGACGAAGTCGTTGTCCTCGCGGTGCACCGCGGCCGGGTGGTTGCCCGTGCCGCCCGTGAGGGGAACCGACTGCCACAGCGGGCGGTCGGTCTGGTGCGGGCCGCCGAAGCTGTTCGGCTCGTAGTTCTTCGCGCCCTTGTGGCGGCCGTCGTACAGGTGGCCGTCACGGGAGTGGGTGCGTGCCTCGGTGGCGTGCGGGCGGTTCACCGGCAGGTGGTCGGCGTTGATGCCGACGCGGTAGCGGTGGGCGTCGCCGTAGCCGAAGAGACGACCCTGGAGCATCTTGTCCGGGGACGGTCCGATGCCGGGGACGAAGTGGGCCGGGCTGAAGATGCTCTGCTCGACCTCGGCGAAGACGTTCTCCGGGTTGCGGTTGAGCTCCAGCTTGCCGATCTCGATCAGCGGGTAGTCCGCGTGCGGCCACACCTTGGTGAGGTCGAACGGGTTGAAGCGGTACTCGGCCGCCTCGGCCGCGGGCATGATCTGGACCTGCACGGTCCAGGACGGGAAGTCACCGCGCTCGATGGCCTCGCGCAGGTCGCGCTGGTGCGAGTCGGGGTCCTCGCCGGCGAGCCGGTTGGCCTCGTCCTGGGTGAGGTTCTTGATGCCCTGGTCGGTCTTGAAGTGGTACTTGACCCAGAAGACCTCGCCGGCCTCGTTGTTCCACTGGAACGTGTGCGAGCCGAAGCCGTTCATGTGGCGGTAGGAGGCCGGGATGCCTCGGTCGCCGAAGAGCCAGGTGACCTGGTGGGTCGACTCGGGGCTCAGGCCCCAGAAGTCCCACACGTTGTCGGCTTCCTGCGAGCCCGTGTACGGGTCGCGCTTCTGGGTGTGGATGAAGTCGGGGAACTTGATGGCGTCCTTGATGAAGAACACCGGGGTGTTGTTGCCGACGAGGTCGTAGTTGCCCTCTTCGGTGTAGAACTTCAGCGCCCAGCCGCGGGGGTCGCGCACCGCGTCGGCGCTGCCGAGGTTGCCCGCGACGGTGGAGAAGCGCAGGAACGTCTCGGTCTCCTTGCCGACCTCGGACAGGAACTTCGCCCGGGTCCACTGCGAGACGTCGCGGGTGAGCGTGAAGGTGCCGTAGGCGCCGGCGCCGCGGGCGTGCACCACGCGCTCCGGGATCCGCTCGCGGTTGAAGTGCGCGAGCTTCTCCAGCAGGAGCTGGTCCTGGATCAGGACGGGGCCGCCGATGCCGGCGGTCTCGCTGTTCTGGTTGTCCGCGACCGGAGCCCCGGCCTCCGTGGTGAGCGGTCCCTGCGTCACGTGCGCCTCCTGCGTCATTCCTGCCTCGTCCTGTCCTCGGCCCGACCTCGGGCCGCGCCGTGCTCGATCCTATGATGGACTTTGTCCAAGTCAAGTGAGCATCCAATCTCGAACTCGTTCGGGAGTTACACGGAGTCCCCACACTGTTAGGCTGGCGTCCATGAGTGACCTGCTGCAACGACTCCGCGGACGCGGATGGCGCATGACCGCACAGCGGCGCGTCGTGGCCGAGGTGCTCGACGGTGACCACGTTCACCTGACGGCGGACGAGGTGCACGCGCGCGCCGTGACCAGGCTGCCGGAGATCTCCCGGGCGACCGTCTACAACACCTTGGGCGAGCTCGTGTCCCTCGGCGAGGTCCTGGAGGTGTCCACGGATCGCCGCGCCAAGCGGTACGACCCGAACGCGCACCAGCCGCACCATCACCTGGTGTGCGCCCGCTGCGGCGCGATCCGCGACGTCCACCCGGCCGGCGACCCGCTGGCAGACCTGCCCGACGGCGAACGCTTCGGCTTCGTGGTCTCCGCGGTCGAGGTGACGTACCGAGGGGTCTGCCCGAACTGCGCGGTCGCCTGACCCCACCCCGAACGACACGAAGGGCCCGGAAGCACGCTTCCGGGCCCTTCTCGTTCGTGACGCGCTTTCCATCCGGGAACGATCCGGAAACGACCGAAGGCCCGGATCCATGGGATCCGGGCCTTCGGCCTTCAGTAGCGGGGACAGGATTTGAACCTGCGACCTCTGGGTTATGAGCCCAGCGAGCTACCGAGCTGCTCCACCCCGCGTCGGTAAACCCGACTGTACGGGAGGCGTCGCGGCAGATGCAAATCGGTTAACCGGCCAGTCCTCGCAGCAGGAGAGCGGTGAGGGTGTCGACCACCTCGTCGTCGTCGAGCGGGACCCCGGCGGTCATCGCCGCGTAGCCGAGCATCGAGATCATCGACCCCATGGCCGCCGCCACCAGCCCGGGATCGCCGGGCAGCGGCCGACCCTGCTCACGCATGTACTCCAGGTGCCGGCGCAGCGGCTCCGTCTCCCGCGTCAGCCGCTCCCAGGCCTGCCCGGCGCCCGGGGGCTCGGTCATGGACTTCTGGAAGAGGGCCACCACGACGGGCAGGTGGTCCCGGAAGACCCCCCAGCTCGCGGCGACGTGCGTGCGGAGCTGCGCGGGATCGGCGAGGTCGTGCTCCCGAGGGTGGTCCTCGGCCCCCACGGCCGTGTCGACCTGGGCCCCCATGTCCGCGAGCAGCGCCTGGAGCAGCTCCTCCTTGCCGGCGAAGTGCTCGTAGAACGCGCCGGTGGAGCGCCCCGCCGCCCCGGTGATGTCGGTGATCTTCGTTTGCGCGTACCCCCGCTCCAGGAACAGCCCCCGGGCGGCTTCCTTGAGCGCCGCCTCCGTGCCGGCCGCCCGCTCCTTGCGCACTCCCACCGGGATCCCCTTGCCGCTTGACGCCGTCGTTGTGCCGTCATCATACTGAATCGAGTTTCACCGAATCGCTATTCAGTGAATGAAGATTCAGCGAGAAGGGCACAGTCATGCGCATCTCAGTCATCGGTGGCGGAGTGGCCGGATCGGCGAGCGCGATCGCCCTGCGCCGGCGCACCGGCGCCGAGGTCACCGTGTACGAGGCCTACGAGGACCCGGCCGGCCACGTGGGCTCGTTCCTCAGTCTGGCCGTCAACGGGCAGCGCGCCCTGGAGACCCTGGGCTGCCTCCCCGCGGTCCGCGCGGCCGGTTTCCAGGTGGCGCGCCAGCGGATGTGGTCGGCCTCCGGGAAGCTCCTCGGCGAGGTTCCCCGGGGCCGGCTCGCCTCCGACGCGCTGCACAGCACGACCCTGCTGCGCGGACGCCTGGTGGAGGCCCTGCGGGCGGAGGCGGTGAGCGCCGGCGCCCGGATCGTCACGGGCGAGCGTGTCGGCGCCGCGGACGTGGACGGGGACCTGGTGGTGGCGGCGGACGGCATCTGGTCCGCGTCCCGCGCCGCCCTGTCGGCGACGGCCCCGGTCCCGGAGTACGCGGGGCTCTACAGCGTGTCCGGGGTCTCGCGGGGCCCGGACCTCGACCCGGACACCTACCACATGGTGTTCGGGCGGCGCGGGGCGTTCCTGTACGTCCCGGCGTCGGACGGCGCGGTGTGGTGGTCGGCCCAGGTGGCCTCGCCGGAACCCCCGGAGACCACCGAGGTGGCCCTGCCCCTGCTCGCGGAGCTGTACGCCGGGGAGGCCGGACCGTCGGAGGTGCTCGCGTCCGCGGTACGGGTCGATCGCGCGATGCCGATGCACCGGATGGCGGAGGTCCCCGTCTGGCACGACGGCCGCACGGTGCTGATCGGGGACGCGGCGCACCCGGTGGGCGCCGGGCAGGGCGCCTCGATGGCCGTCGAGGACGCGGTGGCCCTGGCCGGGTGCGTGGCCTCGGCCTCCACGGTCCGGTCGGCGCTCGACGCCTACACGCGCCTGCGGCGCCCCCGGACGGCACGCATGGGCAGGTCGGCCGGCGCGAACCGCGACTCCAAGACCCCGGGCACCCTGCAACGCCGCGTCAACGACGCCCTGATGCCCCTGTTCTTCCGCCACGCGTACGCCCGCTCGACGTCATGGCTCTACCGCTGACCCCGAACGGCGCCTGCCGGCCGTTCAGGGTCAGGCCGAGAGTTCCTCGGCCAGCGCGTCCCGCAGCCTGGCGGCCCGTTCCGAGACCTCCGCCGGCCCCAGCTCCATGGCCCGCACGCACCACTTCTGCCCCTCCGTCAGGTCCCCCTGACGCGCGGCCAGCAGCCCCAGCCGCAGCGCGGCCCGGCCGTGTCCGGACACGGCCGCCCGTGTCCACCACAGCGCCGCTTCCGGCTCGTTGCCCTCCCGTGCCAGCAACAGCCCCAGGTTGAAGGCCCCGTTGCGGGAGCCGGCCTCGGCCGCCTCCCGGTACCACCGCGCCGCCATCGCCAGGTCACCGCGCGCGGCGGCCAGCATCCCGACGCGCACCTGCGCCCGCCGGTGGCCGAGCTCGGCGGCCCGCTCGTACCACTCCTCGCTCTCGGTGCGCGCGGCGCCGCCCGCCGACTCGCCGAGCGCCGGCGGCTCCCGCGGCGGGGCCAGCGACTCCAGCAGCGAGGCCAGCCGGAAGGCGGCCTCCGCGCTGCCGCCGCCCGCCGCGCAGCGCAGGTGGCGTTCGGCGGCCCGCTCCTCGCCGTCCCGCACAAGGGCGATGCCCACCTGGAGCGCCGCGTCGGTGTGCCCCGCCGACGCGGCCCGCTCGTACCACTTCAGCGCCGTACGGTCCTCGTCCCGACCGGCGAACAGGATGCCCAGGTTGAAGGCGGCGTCCACGCTGCCCGCCTCCGCCGCCTTGGAGAACCACGGCTCGGCGCCCTCGGTGTCCCCGCCCTGCAGCAGCAGGATGGCCAGCGCGTTGGCCGCCTCGCGGTGGCCCGCGTACGCCGCGCGCCGGTACCACTGCTCGGCCTGCGCGGTCCGCTCCTGCGCGGCGCACAGCAGGGCGAGGTTGTACGCCCCGTTCTGGTCGCCCGCGTCCATGGCGGCCCGGTACCACTTCTCGGCCGTCTGGGTCTCCCCGCGCGCGGCGTGCAGCGCGCCCAGCGCGTTGGCGGCGTTGCCGTCCCCGTCCTGGGCGGCGCGGTGCCACCAGGCGGCCGCGCTGTCCTCGTCGCCCGCGTCGCGCAGCAGGAACCCCAGGGCGCAGGCCGCCCGGGCCTCGCCCTGCTTGGCGGACGTCAGGTACCAGCGCCCGGCCTCCTTGAGTTCCCCCCGCGCCTCCAGCAGCGCGCCCAGGTGCAGGGCGGCCCGGCGGTGTCCGCGCGCGGCGGCCTGCCGGTACCACTGCTCGGCCTCGGCGGGGTCGCCCTTGCGCAGGTGCCGTGCCAGTCGGTACGCGGCTTCCCGGTGGCCCTGCTCGGCGGCCGCACGGAACCAGCGCTCGACGCCCCGGTCCCCGCGGTGCTCCAGCAGGTCGGCCAGTCCGTACGCGCCCAGGGCGTGACCGGATTCCGCCGCCTGGCGCAGCCAGTACTCGGCGGCGGGCTCGTCCCCCCGCTCCCGGTAGTAGCGGCCGAGGGCGTGCGCGGCGGGTGCGGATCCGGCCACCGCGGCGACGCGCCACCAGCCGGCGGCCTCTTCGGGGTAGCCCCGCTGGTGCAGCAGCACGCCGAGGTTGTTGGCGGCGGCCCGGTCGCCCTCGCCGGTGGCTCCGCGCAGGTACGGCTCGGCCCCGGCGAGGTCGCCGCGGCGCAGCAGCAGCGCCCCGAGCACGCTCATGGCGCCGGGGTCGCCCTTGTCGGCGGCCACCCGGTGCCGGGCCTCCAGCTCGGCGTCACTGGCCACGTCGGCTTCGCCGAAGACTTCGTCCGCGAAATCCGCGTCGGTCAGTGCGGTCTGCGCGTCAACGGTGCGAGCCGCCTCAACGGCTCCCGTGCCCGGCTCGGCCTCCGCCCTCACAAACCGCCCTGTCTCCAGCAGAGTTGACCTGTCCCCCATAAATCCCATCGTCGCATCACCTGCTACCCGCGTACACCTGGTATGTCGCAGCCAGTGAGGTCACTACAGCGTTTTGTCGACATGCCCACAGAGAGACAAGTCAAACACGCTCCTGCCCCAACTCACCCGCCCCAGCGACCCCGTGTCTGTCACGCCTTCGTCACGCCCCACGTCCGCGCCCCTTCGCGAACATGACGAAGGCCCGGATCCCATGGGATCCGGGCCTTCGTTTTCAGTAGCGGGGACAGGATTTGAACCTGCGACCTCTGGGTTATGAGCCCAGCGAGCTACCGAGCTGCTCCACCCCGCGTCGGTAAAACCACAGTAGCACGACGCGGGACGGAGCCATTACCAAGTGATCGTCAGCCTCCGGACTTGGGGGCCGTGAGCTTCGCCTCGGCGTCGATCGCCCGCTGAAGCGCCGACTTGATGTCCTCCTGCGCCTTGCCGAACGCCGTCCAGTCACCGGACTGGCGGGCCTTCTCGGCCGCCTCGATGGCCTTCTGCGCGTCCGACAGCGCCGCCTTGACCGTGGGGTCCTGGGCGGTCGGCGGGGTGACGGTGCCCTCGCCCGGCGGGTTCTCCGGGGTCACGGGCACGGTCGGCGCCTCTGCCCCGAAGACCACGTTCAGTGCCTTCTCCAGCGTGTCCTCGAAGGCCGTCTGGCCGCCGTAGGTCACCAGCACCTTGCGCAGCAGCGGGTACTTCAGATTGGAACTGCGGACGTACACCGGCTCCACGTAGAGCATGCCGCCGTCGAGCGGCACCGCGAGCAGGTTTCCGTACTCGACCTCGGAGTCTCCACCGCGCAGCAGGCGGATCGACTCCGCGATCTTCGGTTCGGACTGGAACTTGCTCTGTACCTGCTTGGGGCCGTCGACCGGCTTGCTGGTCGGCAGCTTCAGGATTCTGATCTTGCCGTAGTCCGGGGTGCCCGGATCGGCGTTGACCGCCATGTAGGCGCTCAGGTTGTCCCGCTCGTTCGGCGTGAACGTCGTCGTGAGCGAGAAGACCTGGTCCTTCTCCCGCTGGCTCGGCATCTTCATCGACAGGTAGTACGGCGGAAGCGCCGTGCCCGCCTTGACGGTCGGGTCGTCCGGGACGGCCCAGGCCTCACTGCCGCTGAGGAAGGTCTGCGGGTCCGTGACGTGGTAGCGGGTGAGCAGCTCGCGCTGGACCTTGAAGAGGTCCTGCGGGTAGCGCAGGTGGTCCATGAGCGCCTTGGGGATCTCGCTCTTGGCCTTCACCGTGCCCGGGAACGCCTTCATCCAGGTCTTGAGGACCGGGTCCGCCTTGTCCCACTGGTACAGGTCGACCGTGCCGTCGTAGGCGTCGACGGTCGCCTTCACCGAGTTGCGGATGTAGTTGACCTGGTTCTCCTGGGCGACCACCGCGCGCTGGCTGTTGGTCAGCGAGTCCGCGGTGCTCTGGCCCAGCGTGGTGCGCGAGGCGTACGGGTAGCCGTTGGTCGTCGTGTACGCGTCGACGATCCACTTGATCCGGCCGTCGACGACCGCCGGGTACGGCGCCCCGTCGATGGTCAGCCACGGCGCGACGGCCTCGACGCGCTCCTTGGGCGTGCGGTGGTAGAGGATCCGCGAGCCCTCGCCGATGGCCCCGGAGTACAGGATCTGCGGCTCGCTGAAGGAGAGCGCGTACGCCGCACGGTTGATCGCGTTGTCGAGATTGACCCCGGAGTCGCCCTTGTAGCTCGTCTCCTTCTCGCCCTTGTCGTCCGAGTAGTCGAGCTCCTTCTGCGGTCCGCCGACGATCGAGTACTGCTTCGTCATCTCGCCGTAGTAGATGCGCTGCTCGAAGTCCGTGCCGAACATGCCCTTGGAGGGCAGGTCGGACTGGGTGAAGTCGGGGGCGCCCTGGTCACCGACGGTGGTGCCCTTGGCCGCGACGACGCCGTAGCCGTGGGTGTACTTGAAGTGGTCGTTGATCCAGTTGTTCTTCGGGATGCCGCCGATGTTCAGCTCGCGCAGGCCGATGACCGTGTCCTGGCCGTTGTACCGGTCCACGGCGAGCGTGGACGGGAACCCGTAGTAGCCCTTGACCTGCTGGAGCTGCTGGAAGGCCGGCGAGACGATGTTCGGGTCGAGGAGACGGACGCTGGCCGTGGTGTCCGCGGCCTGGCGCAGCTTGGTCTTGTCCTCGGTCTGCGGTACGCCCGGGTATTCCTTGACCTCGGACTGGGCGATCCCGTAGGCGTCGCGCGTCGCCTTGATGTTCTTCTGGACGTACGGCGATTCCTTGGCCTGCTCGTTCGGCTGGACCTGGAACTTCTGCACGATCGCCGGGTAGAGCCCGCCGATCAGGATCGCCGAGAGAACCATCAGGCCGAAGCCGATGACCGGAAGCTGCCAGGTACGGCGCCACAGCGTGGCGAAGAACAGGACCGCGCAGATCGCGGCGATGGCGACGAGGATCGTCTTGGCCGGCAGGTAGGCGTTGGCGTCGACGTAGCGCAGGCCGGTCCAGTTGTCGGCGGCCTTGAAGTCGCTGGACTTCACGGCGAGGCCGTACCGGTCGAGCCAGTACGCGATCGCCTTGAACGTCACGAAGAGGCCGAGCAGCACCGACAGGTGCCCGGTGGCCGCGGCGGTGGCCCGGGCGCCCGGGCTGGTGACGCGCAGTCCGCCGTAGAGGTAGTGCACGACGGCGGCGGCGATCACCGACAGGACGATCGCGGCGAAGCCGAAGCCGAGCAGGAAGCGGTACCAGGGCAGGTCGAAGGTGTAGAACGACACGTCCAGGCCGAACTGGGGGTCCTTCTGCCCGAAGGGCACCCCGTTCACGTACATCAGCCAGGTCTTCCACTGGCCGGCCGCCGAGGCGCCCGCGATCAGGCCGACGATCGCGGCGATGCCCAGGAGCAGCCACTTCTTGTACGGCGCGACGCTCATGCGGTAGCGATCGAGGCTCTGCTGCTCCATCGACATCGCGCTGAGCGGCGGCCGCAGCCGGTGCGCCAGCCAGATGTTGAACCCGACCGCACCCGCCATCAGCAGGCCGAAGACGGCGAAGAGCCCGACCTTGGTCCACAGGGTGGTGGTGAAGACCGAGGAGTACTCGACGGATCGGAACCAGAGCCAGTCGGTCCAGAAGCCCGCGAACATGATGAACAGCATGGCCAGGACGGCCAGGACGCCCAAGGTCATCAATAGAGTCCGGGCACGCCGGGACGGGCGGCCGACTCTCATCCGTGGCCCGGAAGGGCCTCCGCCGCGGTCCGGCATCTGGAAAGCCAAGGTGCGCACCTCTGAAAGTCGCTGGGTCTGGTCATCAACGGGGCCCCCGATCGTAGAGCCCACTCATGCAACTTACTGAGGCTTTAGTCAGTTCCCGGTATCGGGTGGAAAGGAGGCAGGATGTTGTCCATGTCCAACCTTTCTCCTTCCGCCGGCACCCCGATGGCCGCCTCCCCGCTGACGCGCGCCGTCCTTGAGATCGACGAGTACGCCTCCACCCTCGGCTGGGACAAGCCGGCCCGGCTGTTCGCCCTGGTCGACACCGCCAAACTGCGCAAGCAGGAGCCGGGCCTCGCCCGTCAGCTGGGCCTCGACCAGGACGACGCGGGCAAGAGCCAGCTCACCCCGATCGAACAGGACGAGGTGCCCGCGGGGACCCCGCTGGACAAGTTCCTGGGCACCATCGCCTGGCCCGCCGCGATCGTCGGCTGCGCGCTGACCGTGGAGCGCCTGATGCTGCCGCCGTCGGCGGAGGCCTCCGTCCCCGAGGGGCTCGGCGACAAGCAACTGGCCAAGTGGGTCGCCGGGCATCCGGACCGGCAGGAGGTGCGGCTGACCGTGGGTGTCCTGCGGGACGGGTCGCGGGAGTCGGCCGTGCGGCTGCGCGAGAAGGACTCGTCGACCGAGGTGCTGACGGGCGCGACCCTGGTGCCGGGGCTGGCCGAGGCGCTGGCCGCGACCTTCCTGGACTGACCGGAGCCGTCCGACCCGTTCGCCCGCGAGCATCCGTGGGGGCCGGTCAGGGCTTGCCGCACTGCGGCAGCCCTGCCGTCTCCCCCTTGGAGATCTTCTCCAGCGCCTTGGTGGCGTCGTCGATGGTGGACACCTTCACCAGCGTGAGGCCGTCCGGCACGTGGGCGGAGGCGGCGGCGCAGTTGTCGGCCGGGGTCAGGAAGTACTCGGCGCCGGCCTGACGGGCGCCGATGGTCTTCATCTGGATGCCGCCGATCGGTCCGACCTTGCCGTCGTCGTCGATGGTGCCGGTGCCGGCGACGAACTTCCCGCCGGTCAGGTTCTCGGGGGTCAGCTTGTCGACGATGCCGAGCGCGAACATGAGACCGGCGCTCGGGCCGCCGACATCGGCGAGGTTGATGCCGATCGGGAACGGGAAGGTGTGGTCGATCCCGGCCCGGATCCCGACGATGGCGTGACCGTCGTCCTCCGCCTTGCCCGTGGTGACCTTGATCCTGGCGGTGGCGCCGGGCTCGCGGTTGGCCTTCTCCGCCTCCGCCATCTCCTTCGCGGGGACGACGACGAACTCGACGGGCTCCCCGACCTTGTGCTTGGTGACCAGCCTGGCCACGTCGGCGGCCTCGGCCACGGGGGTGCCGTCCACGGACTTGATCACGTCGCCGGCGTGCAGGCTGCCCTCGGCGGGGCCGCCCTTGACCACGGAGGACACGATGACGTGCGGGGTGACCGGGATCTTCAGCTGCTTGAGCGCCGCGACCTTGGCGCTCTCCTGGGACTGGCTGAACTCCTCGGCGTTCTCCTGCGTGGACTGCTTCTCCGTCTTCCCGTTCGGGTAGAGGTTCTCGTGCGGTACGACGATGTTGTCGCCGGACAGCCACCCGTACGCCGCTTCCAGCAGGTTCATGTCGTAGTCCGCGCCGGTGACCCGGACGGTCGTCATGTTGAGGTGCCCGCTGGTGGGGTAGGTCTTGTGCCCCGAGATGCTGAGGACCGGCTCGCCGCGCGAGTCCCCGAGCGTGTTCACCGTGGGGCCCGGGCTCATCTCGGAGTACGGGACCTTCAGGAACACCCCTGCGCAGAGCAGCGCGAACAGGACGAGGGTGGAAGCGAGCATCGTCGCGGTGCGGCGTGGCATGGATCGACAGTACGGGACGCCCCTGGCGGGCGGCCCGTGGGGCCGGGCCGTACGGGGTCGTGCGCGTGAACTCTCAGGCGATTCTCAGGGACTCGCGGGACGCCTCAGACGGCGTCGGAACCGGAGTGCGCCTCCACCTTCGTCCTGGTGTGGTCGGTCTTGTCCATGACCTCGCGGAACCTCGCGTAGCCGGCCAGCTCGGATATGTCGCCGGATGTCCGGTCGCGAGCAGCCCAGCTGCCCCATATCGCCGCTCCGATGGCGGCGAACAGCGGAATCAGCAACCACGCCAATGACGCCATGGACGTGCCTCCCTGCCCCGAAAGTACGTGTCGTTGGTGGCTTCAACGCTCGTGCCCGGAAAGGGGTTACGCAAATCGGGGGCGTGTTGCGGAGCCGAACGGGTGCGAGGTTACCCCCTTGCGGGGGCGGTTCCGCGACCGGGGGTGTACCGGGGGGTGTCCGGGGGTGTAGCGGGGGTGTGGGGTCGCCTCGGGAGGGGTTCAGCAGGCGCCGACCCACTCCTCGGTGCCGTCCGCGAACGTCTGGTGCTTCCAGATCGGCACCTCGTGCTTGAGGTCGTCGATCAGCATCCGGCAGGCCTCGAAGGCCTCGCCGCGGTGCGGGCAGGACACGGCGACGACCACCGCGAGGTCGCCCACCGACAGGTCGCCGACGCGGTGGACGGCGGCGAGGGCGCGGACCGGGAACTTGGCCACGACGCGCTCGGCGACGCGGCGCATCTCGGCCTCCGCCGTCGGGTGGCAGGAGTAGCCGAGGGAGTCCACGTCCGCCCCGCTGTCGTGGTTGCGCACGGTGCCGACGAAGAGGGTCGTACCGCCCGTCGCGTCGTCGCCGACGGCCTGGAAGACCTCGTCGATCGAGAGCGGGGTCTCACGGATTTCGAGCAGGCGGATCGGGTCCGGAGCGGCCTGCTCGCCGGGGTGGTCGAAGTGCGGAGCCATGGAGCCATCGTGCACCACGGCCTTCGGATCGCGGTATGGCCGATTCGACCGGCTGTGCGACCCGACCGTATGGAGCCTCCTACAGGACCTCGGCCCCGGCCCGCTCTCGACCCGGCCCCGAGCGCCCCGCCCCGGGCCGTCGCGGGCCCGGGGGCGGGCATCGGCCCGGCGTCTCAGATCCCCCGGCGCTTGCGGGCGCGACGGACCGCGGCGGCCGCCCCGAGGAGGGCGACGGTGGCACCGGCGGCGCCGGCGGCCGTGGCGGCGTCCTTGCGGCCCAGGCGACGGCCCGCGACGGTGTGCCGGCCCGCGACCTCCTGGAGCAGCTCGGCGAGCACTTCCTCGTTGGTCCAGCGGGGCCGCCAGCCGGCCGCGTGCAGTCCGCTGACGCTGACCACCCACGGGTGCATCGTGTAGGCGAGGTCGCCGGCCGGGGACGGCGTCAGGCCGATCCGGTGCAGTCGGGCCGCAGCGCCCAGGGCGACCGCGGAGGGGAGCTCCATGCGGCGGATGCCGCTCAGCTCCTCGACCTCCTCCTGCTCCAGCCAGCCCTCGCAGCCGACCGCCAACTCGCCCTCGACCTTCTCCAGCGCCGCGTACTCCAGGGCGCTGACCAGGTCCTCGACGTGGCAGAACTGCCAGGTGGGCCGCGATCCCGCGACCACGAGCAGGCGCGGCGACTCGAAGTACCGGGTCAGCGCCGTGTCGGTGCCTCCGACCAGGACGGCGGGCCGCACCACGGTGACGTTCAGCCCGGGGTGCGCGCGGGGTGCCCGGCGGCCGAGCCGCTCGATCTCCAGGAGGTCTCCGACGCCGGTGGCCTCGGCGGTGGCGCGCAGCTCGGAGTCCTCGGTCAGCGGGATGTCGTTGTCCGGGAGCGCCCCGTAGACCATGGCGGAGGTGCACAGCACGACCCGGTGCACCCCGGCCGCGGCGGCGGCCGTCAGGACGGTCTGGGTCCCGCGCACGTTGTACGCCGTACGGGCCGCCGGGTCCGTTTCGAGGTCGAGGTCGAGCGCGAGGTGGACGACGACGTCCGCACCGCGCAGCTTCTCGGCGATCGCGGGGTCCCGTACGTCCAGGACGTGCCACTGCGCGGCCGCGCAGTCACCGCGTCGCTCGTCGATCGCGACGACCTGCTTGACCTCGTCGGATTCGACGAGGCGGGCCACCAGAGCGGCGCCGACGCCCGACGCGGCCCCGGTCACGGCGATCACCGGGTTGTGCCGGCGGAGGCCGTTCTCGTTTCGCGTCTGGCGAACGCCAGGGGCGCTGTCACCGTGCTCAGGGCTGTCTTCGGCGTCCTGCGGCGCGCGGCTGTGCTTGTCCGAAAGCTGCGGATCCGGGGAACTCACCAGGCGTCTCCAGCGGTTGTCTTCAGTAGGGACGCGCCGTGACGCGTACCTACCAGGTGACGTCCATCCTGCCGCAGCCCAGGAGCCGGCGGAGCACCGAGCCCGGAAGCGGGCGGGGTGTCTACGCTGGGTGGTGTTGTCGGACCATTGCCGTCGGCTCCCGCCGGCGGCCCTACGAGCCGAGGAAACCCCGTGAGCGACACCCCATTCGGATTCGGCCTTCCGCCGGAGGAGCCGGAGAACGGCGACGAGGGCAAGAAGAAGGGCAATGAGGGCGGTCAGGGCGGCCCGGCGAATCCGTTCGGGTTCTCCGGCATGGGCCTGCCGGGTGCCGGCGGCCCGGGCGGTGCGGACAACCCGTTCGCCTCGATGTTCGGTGCCATGAATCCGAACGACCTCGGCGCGGCCTTCCAGCAGCTCGGCCAGATGCTGAGCTACGAGGGCGGTCCCGTGAACTGGGACATGGCCAAGGACATCGCCCGCCAGACCGTCGCGCAGGGCACCGGCGACGGTGTGAAGGACACCAGCGTCGGCGTCGCCGAGAAGTCGGCGGTCCAGGAGGCCGTACGCCTGGCCGACCTGTGGCTGGACGGGGTGACCTCGCTGCCGTCGGGTGCGAACACGGCGGTGGCGTGGAGCCGCGCCGAGTGGGTCGAGGCGACCCTCCCGGTGTGGAAGGAGCTCGTGGACCCGGTCGCCGAGCGTGTCGGGGCGGCCATGGGCGGGGTGCTGCCCGAGGAGATGCAGGCCATGGCGGGCCCGCTGCTCGGCATGATGCGTTCCATGGGCGGCGCCATGTTCGGTCAGCAGATCGGCCAGGCGGTGGGTGTGCTCGCGGGCGAGGTCGTCGGCTCGACCGACATCGGGCTCCCGCTGGGCCCGACGGGCAAGGCCGCCCTGCTGCCGTTGAACATCGAGGGCTTCGGCAAGGACCTGGGCGTGCCGGCCGACGAGGTCCGGCTGTACCTGGCGCTGCGCGAGGCGGCGCACGCGCGCCTGTTCGCGCACGTGCCGTGGCTGCGCTCGCACCTGTTCGGCGCCGTCGAGGGCTACGCCCGCGGCATCAAGGTCGACACCTCGAAGCTGGAGGACGTGGTCGGTCAGCTCGACCCGTCGAATCCGGAGCAGTTGCAGGAGGCCCTCGCGGGCGGCATGTTCCAGCCGCAGGACACCCCGGAGCAGAAGGCGGCCCTGGCGCGCCTGGAGACGGCGCTCGCCCTGGTCGAGGGCTGGGTCGACGCGGTGGTGCACGAGGCCGCGAAGCCCCGTCTGACCTCGGCGGACGCCATGCGCGAGACCATGCGCCGGCGGCGCGCCTCCGGCGGTCCGGCCGAGCAGACGTTCGCCACGCTGATCGGGCTGGAGCTGCGTCCGCGTCGACTGCGCGACGCCTCGCGGCTGTGGGCCTCGCTCACGGACGCTCGGGGCGTGGACGGTCGCGACGGGCTGTGGGAGCACCCGGACATGCTGCCGACGGCCTCCGACCTGGACGACCCGGACGGATTCGTACACCGCGAGCAGTTGGACTTCTCGGAGATCGACAAGATGCTCGGCGAGGCCGCCGAGAAGCGCGATCAGGGCCATCAGGGCGATCAGGGTGCCGACGGCGAGGGTGAAGAGAAGAAGTGAGCCTGTACGACGACGCGGTCGCGGTCCTGAAGGATCTCGCGGCGACGGACGAGCAGCAGAGCGGGCTGCGGGACGTCTACCTGGAGCACCTCGCCGCCCATCCCGACGGGGTCTACAAGCCCTGCCGGGCCGGGCACGTCACCGGCAGCGCGCTGGTGATCGACCCGGTGCGGGGGCGCGTGCTGCTCACCCTGCACAAGAAGCTGGGCATGTGGCTCCAGATGGGCGGTCACTGCGAGCCCGGTGACGCCACCCTCGCGGACGTGGCGCTGCGCGAGGCCGTCGAGGAGTCGGGGATCGCCGGCGGGCTGACCCTGCTGCCGGGCGGCCCCGTGAGGCTGGACCGGCATGCGATCCCCGAGCCGTGCAACTGGCACCTGGACGTGCAGTACGCGGCGCTGGCCCCGGCCGACGCGGTGGCGGAGATCAGCGAGGAGTCGCTGGACCTGCGCTGGTTCCCGTACGCGGAGGTGGCGGCGGTGGCCGACGCCTCGGTCGTGCGGCTGATGGAAGCGAGCCTGGCGCGTCTTTGAGACGTCCGGGAGGACATGCGGAAGGGGCGGGTCCGTCGGGACCCGCCCCTTCCGGCGTCAAGCGTGGCGTGCCACGCCGTTGGGTGCCGTACCGCACCGTGCCGTGCCGTGCCGTGCCGTGTCGTGCCGTGCCGTGTTGTGCCGTGTCGTGCCGTGTTGTGCCGTGTCGTGTTGTGCCGTGTCGTGCCGTGGATCAGTTCCAGGCGTTGTTCTGGTTCTGGCTGTGGGCGCCGTGCTGGCCCATGCCGAACTGGGCGGCGGCGCCCTGACCGATCTGGGCGTTCTGCGGCGGCAGCGCCTCGCTGGGCTGCACGAGGGCGAAGCCGGTGCCGAGGAAGCTGAGCTCCCAGCCCTCGCCGGTGTTGCCGCGGCGCCGCCAGACTCCGGCGGAGTGTGTCTGGGCCTGCATCTGCACCCGCAGCGAGGTGGACCAGGCGACGATCGCGTCGGCGTCGGCGTTGACGTACTTGTCGGGCGTGACCTGCATCATCAGCGGCTGACCGGAGGTCATCAGGGCGACCTTGCCGCGACCGCTGATGTTGAGCTGGTACTTGCCGGAGCCGGAGATCCCGTACTGGCTGTCCACGGCGATGGCCTCGGTGTGCAGGGTCGAGTCCAGCGCCAGCACGTAGCTGCTGTCGACGGTGAGACCGTCCTGGTCCACGTCGACGACGTGCACGTACTGGGCCAGGTTGGCCAGGTAGACCGTGCCCTGCCCGGAGCAGCGCATCAGGTCCAGGCCCTCGCCGGTGCGGGCGCGGGCGGTGCGCTGGGTGGTGCTCTGGTACTCGCCGTCGAAGTCGATGATCCCCTGGTAGGCGACCATCGCGCCCTTGCGGGCGAGGACGTCGTCGGTGCCGCTCAGGGAGACCCGCAGCAACTGCGGGTTCTGCACGGTGTACCGCTCCTGGGACTGCGCCTCGGCGTGGGCGAAAAGTGCGCTCTGCATGATGTGTCCGCTCCCCCTCAGCCCCGGGTCCGGAGCCGGTCGGTGCTGTCCTCGCTGGGCTGTACCACGACGATTCCCTGGCCGGAGAAGGCCATCTGGTAGGCCTCACCGCTGCCCCGGCCGATCATCGACGAGGCCTTGAAGCTCCGCTTCCCCTTGACCTTGAGGTTCGGGGACCAGGCGACGAGCGCGTCGGGGTCGACGTACGTCTCGTCGTCGCCGCGACCGCAGTCGACGACGATCGGGGTGCCGCGGGAGGTGATGGCCACCCAGCCGGTGCCGGAGACCTGCACGTTGAACAGGCCCTGGCCGGCGAACTTGGCCATGCCCTTGACCCGCTCGACGCCCCACTGGAGGTGGGCGTCGAAGGCGAGCAGGCTGCTGCCGTTGACGGACAGGGCGTCGTTGTCGAGGTTGATGACGACGACGTCCGCGCCGTAGTCCGCGAGGTAGAGCAGGCCGTCGCCGGTGCACTTCATCAGCGGGGCGCCCTCGCCGGTGATCCACTGCGAGGCCATCTGGCGGACGGCGGGCGGGTTGGGCTCGTACTGGACGAAGCCCTCGTACGCGACCATCGATCCGGTGCGCGCGAACAGGTCCTGGCCGCTCTGCATGGCGACCTTGAGCATGGCTCGGCCGTGGTTCTCCATGCGGGCCGTGACGGGGGTCGGGGCGTATCCCGCGAGTTGCTGGTTCATGGCGTTCATGACGGGCTCCCTCAGACCTCGTACGGCTGGACGACGATGAAGTTGCCGGGCGCGCCGCGGAACTGGAGGTTCACGGTCTCCCCGCTGTGGCCCGGATAGGCGGTGCGGCGCAGCCGGACCTGGCTGGAGATGATCACCTGCGAGGCGGCGGACCAGGCGACGATGGCGTTGCTGTCCGCGAAGGTGGTCGGGGTGACGGGCAGGACGACCGGGACGCCCTGCGTCTTGACGATCACCGTGCCACTGCCCTGGAACTGCATCGTGAACAGGGCGCCGCCGGGGATGCCGTGGCCCTCGATGCGACGGACCTCGTGCTGGAGGGACTCGTCGAAGGCGAGGACGTTCTCCGCGGAGACGCAGATGCCGTCGCCCTGGAGCTCGATGGCGTGCAGGTGGGCGCCGTTCTCGGCGAGGAAGACCTGTCCGCGACCGGTGCAGCGCATCAGCTGCATCTCCTGGCCGGTGGCGTTGCCGACGATGCGGCCGGCGAACCCGGCTCCCTTGTAGCTGAAGTCGACCTTGCCCTGGTAGAGCACCATGCTGCCCTGGCGGGCGAGGACGGCCTGGCCGCCCATGGACAGGTCCACCCGCATGAGCTGCTGGTTCTGCGGGGTCCAGCGGGTGCCGGTGGGGGCTTCCTTGTACGGCTGGAGCGCGGCGGCGAGGCCGTGCCCGGCGGCGGCCGGCTGGGGTTGCTGCGCGTACTGGGGCGGCTGCCCGCCGTACGGGGGTGCCTGCTGGCCGGGGACCTGGCCGTACGAGGGCTGCTGCCCGTAGGGCGCGGGGGCGGGTGCCGGCGGCGGTACCTGACCGCCGTAGCCGGGCTGCTGCCCCGGGACCTGACCGTACGAAGGGGTTCCGGGCTGCTGCGGGGGGTGGGGCGGTTGACCGTACGGCGCGGTGGGCTGCGTCGTGAGCGGCCCGACCATCGTCGGGGCCGAGTGCACCGGCTGGTGCGGGGCGCCGGCCGGTCCGCCGAACGACGGCGCGGGGGCGGGTGCCGGGGCGGGAGGCGGCGCGGGTGCCTGGGCGGGGGCCGGGGCAGGGGCGCCGAAGGCGGGTGCGGGCGCCGGGGCGGCCTGCTGCGGCGGCGGGGCGAAGCCGGGCGCTCCCGCGGCCTGGGCCGGGGCCTGCTGCTGCGGCTCCTCCTCCTCGGCGACCTCGCCGCCGAAGTTCTTCAGCAGCGCGGCGAGTCCGCCGTCGAAGCCCTGCCCGACGGCGGCGAAGCGCCACACGTCCTTGAGGTAGAAATCGCCGATCATCAGGGCGCGTTCGGTGCTGAACTCGGCGCCCGTGAACGAGTACCGGACGACTTCCTCACCGCCGGCCACGATCCGGATGTAGCCCGGGCCGATCTGCGACATCTGTCCGGGACCGTCGATGGAGGCGGCGAAGGACAGCTTGTGGATGTTCTGCGGGATCCGGTCGAGAGTCACCCGGAAGGATTCGCTGTCGCCCGCCTGTGTGCCGAGCTGCTGAATGGACTCTTCCGGCGACTTCGGCTGGTTGTAGAAGACGAAGTAGCGATCGTCCGAGAGCTGCTCGTTCGCATCGAGGCCGAAGCAACTGATGTCGATGGCAAGCCCGGGCCCGGCGATCTGGACACCCACGTACAGATCGGTGCCCGCTGTCAGATCGCTGATCTTGGCCTTGTGGCCGCGTTGGAATTCCCTGGCCATACGTCCGACCGTCCCCCATCCCGACTGTGAATGCGTGCCGCAGGCTAACGGCTGCCGCTCAGGCTAACGGCTTCCGCCGACATCGAGCCAAGTCGGTACCGACCCGGTACACATCACGCTCGACCACGCCATGATCATTCGTCCCGCGCTCCGGGAACCGCGGGAAGGCGCTCGGCCGCGACCACTCCCTCCAGGTATCCGCGGGCCCGTTCGGTCTTCGGGTACGCCTCCAGCAGTTGCCAGAAGCGCGGGCCGTGACCGGGGACGAGGAGGTGCGCCAGCTCGTGCAGCAGCACGTAGTCGACGACGTACTCGGGCATGCCCTGGAGGCGGTGGGAGAGGCGGATGCTGCCCTCGGCCGGGGTGCAGGAGCCCCAGCGGGTGTTCTGATTGGTGACCCAGCGGACCGAGCGGGGGCGGGCACGGCCGTCGAAGTACTGCTCGGACAAACGCTCGGCGCGTTCGGTGAGTTCCGTGTCGCCGAGGGTGCGTTTGCTTTCCTGGGCGGCGAGCTTGTCGAGCATGACGCCGACCCAGCGCCGCTCCTCCGCCTCCGACATCCGGGCAGGGATCAGGACGACCGTCCGGTCACCCTCACGGTAGGCGGAAACGGTCCTGCGGCGGCGCGCGCTCCGGCGGACTTCGACGGCGCGCTGCGAGGGATCGGCGGACACGCCAGCACGGTACCCGCTCGTCGTGACGGAAGTCCCGCTCGTCCGCGCTTCGAACTTGATCGATTCGCAGCCGAAATCAGAAACGCCCTTCATGCCTCTTTTCTCCATCTCATATGCCTAATACCCCCCGCCTGTGGACAAGTTCGCACACCGATTCCCGAGGGCGGGCAATGTTGCGGACGGAGGCGGAAGACCGCCTCGGGGCCTTCGGGTATCGCGGGGGCTTTCGGGAATCGCGGGGGCTCGGGTCCTGCGGGGCTCGGGTCCTGCGGGGGCTCGGGGACGGAATCGAGGGGACGACCATGTATCCGAAGGTGAAGCCGGCGCTGGCCAGGGCCTGGCGGGATCTGCAGACGGTGCAGTTCGGGGTGACGCCCGCCCATGCGGTGGTGCTCGGCCCGGTGGACACGGCCACCGGGGCGTTCATCGGCCGGATCGACGGGACACGGGGGATCGAGTCGCTGCGCGCGGAGGGCGCGGGGATGGGGTTGTCGGAGGGGCGGGTGGACGAGTTGATCCGACGGTTGGCGGGGGCCGGGCTCCTGGATGACGCCACCGTGGGTGGGCCTCGGGCGCAGGCCGTGCGCCGGCGGCCGGAGAGCCTGGAGCGGCTCGGGCCCGATCTCGCCTCGCTCTCGCTGGTGCGTCGGGAGCCGGGTGGGGACTTGCGGGGAGTCGCGGCCCGGCGGGCGATACGGGTCCAGGTACGCGGGAGCGGGCGGGTCGGCGCGGTGATCGCGGCCGTGCTCGCGGGAGCCGGGGTGGGCCGGGTCGAGGTGCTCGACGGAGGTCGGGTCCAGCCGGCCGATGTGGCGCCTGGCGGGTTGGGGCCGGGGAGCGTGGGTCGGTTGCGGGCGGAGGCCGCGGGGGCGCTCGTGCGGGAGGCCGCCCCGGGACGCGCGCCCCGGGCCGGGGAGGGAGAGGGGCCGGAGCCGGGGCTCTCCCTGGTGGTCGTCGCTCCCCGGGACGGGCTCCAGGCGTGGGCCCCCGATCCGGAAACGGCCGCGGACTGGGTGGCCACGGGCACCCCGCATCTGTACGCGGGGGTGCTGGAGGGCACGGGGCTGGTCGGGCCGTTGGTGCTGCCGGGCGTCACGGCCTGCGCGGGCTGCATGGAGCGCGACCGGATCGACCGGGACCCCGCCTGGCCCAGGATGCTGGTGCAGTGGCGGTCGGCACACCGCCGCCGTGCCACGGCTGCCTGCGACCTGGGGTTGGCCTCGGCGGTGGCGGGATTGGCGGCGGGGCACGCCCTGTCGTTCCTCGACGGACGACTGCCCGCCTCGACGGGAGCCCGGTGGGAGGCCGCGTTGCCGGGCCTGAGCTGGGAGCTCTCCGAGGTTCGCCCCCATGGGGACTGCCCGTGCTCCGCCGCCGCGGTTCCGGACGCGACGCCGGTTCCGGCCGGCGCCGGCGGGGGCGGTGGGACCGTGTCGGGGAGGGGGAGGGGAGGATCGGGCTGAGGGGCCCGCCGAGGGCCATGACAGGATGCGTTTTGTCTGCCTCAGGGGGCGCGCCCCTGAATCGCCGCTCGCGGCACGGCTGTCTGGGAACTGGAGGGGCGTATGTCTGATCTTCCCCGGAAGGCGGTCACCCGTACCGTCAAGCTGGCCGCGCTGCCGCTGGGCTTCGCCGGTCGGGCCACCTGGGGGCTGGGAAAGCGGATCGGAGGCAAGTCGGCGGAGATCGTCGCGCGGGAGCTCCAGCAGCGCACCGCCGATCAGCTGTTCCGTACGCTCGGCGAGCTGAAGGGCGGGGCCATGAAGTTCGGTCAGGCCCTGTCCGTCTTCGAGTCGGCCCTGCCCGAGGAGATCGCCGGCCCGTATCGGGCGGCGCTGACCAAGCTCCAGGAGGCGGCTCCGCCGCTGCCGGCGGCGCGGGTGCACCAGGTGCTCGCGGAGCGGCTCGGCGAGGACTGGCGAGACTTGTTCCGGGAGTTCGAGGACACGCCCGCGGCGGCCGCCTCGATCGGTCAGGTGCACCGGGCGGTGTGGCACGACGGCCGGCAGGTGGCGGTGAAGGTGCAGTACCCGGGTGCGGGCGAGGCCTTGCTGTCGGACCTCAGGCAACTGAGCCGGTTCGCCGGGCTGTTGGGGCCGCTGATCCCGGGCATGGACATCAAGCCGCTGATCACCGAACTGCGTGACCGGGTCGCGGAGGAGTTGGACTACGAGCTGGAAGCCGAGGCGCAGCGGACGCACGCGGACGCGTTCGACGGCGACGAGGACGTGGTCGTGCCGGACGTCGTGCACCAGGGCGACGAGGTGCTGGTGACCGAGTGGATGGACGGGACCCCGCTGTCGGAGGTGATAGCGGACGGCACGCAGGAGGAGCGGGACCGTGCGGGGCAGTTGCTGGCCCGGTTCCTCTTCTCCGGACCGGCGCGCACCGGGCTGTTGCACGCGGATCCGCATCCCGGGAACTTCCGACTGATACCGGGCGAGGACGGGTTGATGCGGTTGGGCGTACTGGACTTCGGGACGGTCGATCGCCTTCCGGGCGGCTGGCCCAAGCCCATCGGCCGGTCGCTGCGGCTGACGCTGGGCGGTGACGCCGAGGGGGTCTACGAGCACCTGTGCGCCGAGGGGTTCGTGAAGGAGTCCATCGAGTTGGACCCGGAGGCCGTGCTCGACTATCTGGAGCCCCTCCTCGAACCGGTCGAGGCGGACGAGTTCACCTTCACCCGCCCCTGGCTGCGCGGCCAGGCGGCACGGATCGCCGACCCCCGCTCCCCCGCGCACCAGTTGGGACGACAGATCAATCTGCCGCCGTCGTACCTGCTGATCCACCGGGTCACGCTGAGCACCCTCGGTGTGCTGTGCCAGTTGGGTGCGACGGTGCGGCTCCGCGAGGAACTGGAGTCCTGGCTGCCGGGGTTCCTGCCCGAGGACGGGGAACACGACCCGGTGCACAAGAAGGATCAAGAAAAGGTCGGCGAGCGGGGCGAGTAGTACGCCCCTACCCCGGCGGTGCAGACCCGGCTCGGTGAGCGGGCTCGGGCGGGAACGGCGAGGACGTGCGCTCGGATGGCCGGGGCCGGCGCGGACGAGGCGTCGGGCGGCCGGGACTTCACCCGGCCCGGCTCCAGGCTGCCCGGCTTGGGGCGGCCCGGCTTGGGGCGACTCGGCCCGGGCGGCCGGGGCTTCAGGTGGCGGGGGCGTCGGGCGGCCCGGCTCCGGACGGCCGGGGCTTCATGCGGCCCGGCTTCAGGCGGGGCGGCTTCGGGGCGGGGCGGGGTCGGGCGGGGCGGGGTCGGCGGTCACCACCAGGAGGAGTCGAGCCGGCCTTCGATCGCCCGGAGGTTGGCGCGGGCGCATTCGACGCAGAAGTACTGCCTGGTCCCGTTCTCCACGGAGCAGGTCCAGGTGGGCGGGGTGCCGTTCGGGGCGTCGGCACCGCACCCCGCGCAGGTGACGGGCTGGGCCTCGGGGCCCGGCGGGGTGGGGCGGGGATTCGGCTGGTCCACCCGCAGACGATATCTCCGCCGGGGGTGGAGTCGCTCCGCAACGCCCCGGGGGGACCGGTCCTTTCGGACCGGTCCCCCCGGGTGCTGCTCCTTCGGTGCTCAGTTCATGACGGCCATGGCGAGGGCCCGCCGGGCGCGCATCGAAACGCGCTCGGCTCGGCGCTGCATGCGCCGGGCGGCGACCAGGCGCAGGGCGTGACGCTCGGCGTCCGCCTCACGCATGCGGTCGTCCATATGGGCACGAGCCATGGCTTCTGGGATGAGTTGCATTTCGCGGGTCCTGTTCTGACGCGAGGTGATCGCGCCTGCGGTGATGAAGTCTGCGGTGGCGGAGCCGTGCGGCTGCTCGCTCGTGGTGGTGTGGGTGGACATGAGGGCCTGCTTCAAGGGGTCGCGCGTCAGGGGGCGGTCGATGGTGCCGATGGCGGTCATGCCGCGACAACCGGGTTCTTGCGCGGGCGACCGCGGGGCCGCTTCCGGGCGACGACGACGCCCTGGACGAAGAGCTCGCCTCCCCAGACACCCCAGGGCTCGCGGCGCTCCTTCGCGCCGGCGAGGCAGGCCTCGACCAGCGGGCAGGTGCCGCAGAGCGACTTGGCGTACTCGACGTCGGCCGGGGACTCGGCGAAGAAGACCTCGGGGTCGAAGGTGCGGCAGGGAACGGGTACGCCGAGGTTCTCGATGGCGTCGTCGAGCGCGGTCAGCGCGGTGAGGGGAGTCAAGGTGGAGTCCTCCGGGACTGCGGGCGGGGAGATCGTTTGGGTCTGCGGTACGGACGGGGCGTGCGCTTCGAGTTGCACGGTGGTTTCTTCCTCGTCTTGGTTGACTAGTCGGTCCGGCCGGGGTCGGCCGGGGGTCGGCTGGTACCTGTTCTTGCCAGTCCCGAGGCCCCTTCGCTCCGTAGTCCCCGTTCGGGGACAAACAGAAGGGCCGCGGATCCCGGGTGGGGTTCCGCGGCCCTGAAGGCGCCGGTCTGATCGTCGATCAGACTGGATCACTCCAGGGTTCGAGCCCACGGAAGGCCCACATCAGGTGGTGCTGCTGCTTCGTCTGCTTCGTCTTGACTCCGGCACCGGCCGCGGCTGCAAAGCCATAGGCGCCATGCGCCTGGGCTTCCTCAGCCATTACTCCCACCGGTGCCAGGGTCGGTCGCTCATTACGAACACTCGGCCGCAGCGCGGAGGCCGCGAGCAGGGCAGGGGTCTCCGAGGAAATCGGGGAGACGCCTGCGGCGAGAATCGGGACGAGCGAGGAGACACCGAGCGGGCAGGAAGCGGCGACCGAGCGATCGGTCATTTTGGTGGTGGTCATGAAGCTGGTCACTGGTCTCGCCTCCTCTCGGCGTCTCGGGGACGGGGCCCGGGGGCCTGTCCCATGCGTATTCGGATAAGTACAGCACGGAACCGGGGCTTCGAAGAAGCCAACGTTTCCGTTGCTAAGAACCTATGGGGATGCGCCGGGCATGTGCAAACTATTTTTCCGACGAGTTTCTACGCGTCGTCAGGATCTCCGGCGCCGGGCTCCTGACCCGCGCAGATGGCCAGGACGTCGACTCCGTACCGCTCGAGCTTGCGGCCACCCACGCCGGAGATCATCGAGAGCTCTCCCGCCTCGGACGGCGCGGCCTCCGCGATCGCCATCAGGGTCTTGTCCGTGAAGACGCAGTAACCGGGCAGGCCCTGCTGCTTCGACTGGATGGCGCGCCACTCGCGCAGCCGCTCGTACAGCCCCTCGTCCATGTCCGACGGGCAGTCCTCGCAGCGCATCAGTTTGAGTTCACCGGCCTCGGTCAGGGTCTTCCCGCAGACCCGGCACAGCACCGGACCGCGGGGGCCGCGCTTGCGGGGGGCGCGCTCGGCCGCGGCGCCGTTCCTGCTTCCCGGGACGGCGGAGCCCGGCCGCAGGCCGTTCAGGAAGCGACTGGGGCGTCGGGAGGCCCTGCCGCCCGGAGCCCGGGAGAGCGCCCAGGAGAGGGTCAGGTGCAGCCGCGCCCGGGTGACGCCGACATAGAGCAGCCGGCGCTCCTCCTCCACCTGTTCGTCGGTCTTCGCATAGGTGATCGGCATCATGCCGTCGGTGAGCCCCACGAGGAACACCGCGTCCCACTCCAGGCCCTTGGCGGCGTGCAGCGAGGCGAGGGTGACGCCCTGGACGGTGGGGGCGTGCTGGGCGGCCTTGCGTTCGTCCAGTTCCACCGTGAGTTCGGACAGGCCGGCGCCCGGGCGGGAGCGGGCGAAGTCCTCGGCGAGCCGGACGAGCGCGGCCACCGATTCCCACTGGTCGCGCACGGCACCGGAGCCGGCGGGCGGCTCGGCCGTCCAGCCGGTGGAGCTGAGCACGGCCCGGACCTGGGACCCGAGCTCGACGACGTCGTCCAAGAGGGGGTCGTTGCCGCCGGAGCGGGCGGCCCCGCGCAGGGCGAGGATCGCCTTCTGGACCTCGGCGCGCTCGAAGAACCGCTCGGCTCCGCGCAACTGGTAGGGCACCCCGGCGTCGGCGAGGGCCTGTTCGTAGACCTCGGACTGGGCGTTGATCCGGTAGAGCACGGCGATCTCGCCCGCCGGGACGCCCGCCGCGATGAGGTCCCGGACCCGCCCGGCGACGCCCTCGGCCTCGGCGGGCTCGTCCGGGTACTCGGCGTAGACCGGGTCGGGGCCGACCTCTCGCTGGGAGATCAGTTCCAGCCGGTGTTCGGCGGCGCGGCCCTTGGCCTGGTTCAGCAGGCCGTTGGCGAGGTGCACCACCTGGGGGGTGGAGCGGTAGTCGCGGATCAACTTGACCAGGGTGGCCTGCGGGTACTTGGTGCGGAAGTTCAGCAGGTGGTCGGGGGTGGCGCCGGTGAAGGAGTAGATCGTCTGGCTGGCGTCGCCGACCACGCACAGGCTGTCGCGATCGCCGAGCCAGAGGTCGAGCAGGCGCTGCTGGAGCGGGCTGACGTCCTGGTACTCGTCGACCACGAAGTGCTGGTACTGGGTGCGGATCTGCTCCGCGATGTCGTGTCGGTCCTGGAGGATCCCGACGGTGAGGAGCAGCACGTCCTCGAAGTCGATCATGTTCCGGTCGCGCTTGAGTTGTTCGTACGTCCCGTAGATCTGGGCGATCTCGGCCGTGTCCCGGGGGGCCTCGCGGCCCGCCTTCAGGACGGCCGCCGGGTAGTCGGCGGGCACGGTCTGGGTGACCTTGGCCCACTCGATCTCGCCCGTGACGTCGCGCAGCTCGCCCCGGTCGAGGCGGACGCGACAGCGGGAGCCGGCCTCGGCCACGAACTGGATCTTGCGTTCCAGCAGTCGGGGAACGTCCCCGCCGACGGCCTTCGGCCAGAAGTACTGGAGCTGGCGCAGCGCGGCGGAGTGGAAGGTCCGGGCCTGGACCCCGCCCGCCCCGAGGGTCCGCAGCCGGCCCCGCATCTCGCCGGCGGCGCGGTTGGTGAAGGTGACGGCGAGCACGCTGGCGGGCATCAGTTGGCCGGACCGGACCCCGTAGGCGATCCGGTGGGTGATCGCGCGGGTCTTGCCCGTGCCCGCTCCCGCCAGCACGCACACCGGTCCGCGGAGGGTCGTCGCGACCTCGCGCTGCTCCGGGTCGAGGCCCTGGAGCACCGCGTCGGCCGAGTCGGCTTCGGCCGGGAAGGATGAGGAGTGCGTTGCTGCTGTCACCCCGCCATGCTGCCAGGTCTCCAGGGGCGGACGGGAAACTTGTCCACAGGCCGCCCGCTCCGGTCGTACTTGTGCCGGCAGGGCCCCGCCTTGTGCCGGGAGGGCTCCGCGGGAATGGCGGGGCGGTGTCGGGCGTTCGAGTACTCGGACCACCGAGACCCCACGAAGGAGACAGCAGCATGCAGGACACGGGCACCGTCACGATGTACAGCACGACCTGGTGCGGCTACTGCACCCGGCTGAAGAAGCAGCTGGACCGCGAAGGCATCGCGTACGACGAGATCAACATCGAGCACGACCCCGCGTCCGCAGCGTTCGTGGAGAAGGCGAACGGCGGCAACCAGACGGTTCCCACCGTCCTCGTGACGTCCGCCGCCGGCAACGAGTCCGTGATGACGAACCCGAGCCTCGCCCAGGTCAAGCAGGCCCTCGCCGTCTGACCGTCGCGGCGCCGCCCGACGCGCGGACGACCGGACCGGGTGGGCCGGCGCCGGACGAACCGCGCCGGACGGACCGACGTAGCGAACGTCACACGCGTACAGAGAGGCCCCCGCCGAGGCGGGGGCCTTCTGTCGTGACGGACGTCACGGGCGTCGCGCCCGTGACCGGGCTCACGCCGCGGGGCGCGGCAGCGGCTTCCCGTACCAGAGTTCGACCAGGCGGGCCGCGATGGAGACCCCGGCCGGCGGGAGCACCTCGCCGGCCTCGATCGCCTCGCGCAGGTCCTCGCGGGAGAACCAGCGGGCCTCCTGGATCTCCTCGCCGTCCACCGTGATCTCCGAGGTGACGGCGCGGGCGGTGAAGCCGAGCATCAGGCTGTACGGGAACGGCCAGGGCTGGCTGGCGACGTAGTCGACCTCGCCGACCTTGACGCCTGCCTCCTCCCAGACCTCGCGGATCACCGACTGCTCGATGGACTCGCCCGGCTCCACGAACCCGGCGAGCGTCGAGAAGCGGCCCTCGGGCCAGTGCACCTGCCGGCCCAGCAGCGCGCGGTCGTGCTCGTCGGTGACGAGCATGATCACGGCCGGGTCGGTGCGCGGGTAGTGCTCGGCGCCGCAGCCCGGGCAGCGGCGGATGTGTCCGGCGGCGGCGACGACCGTGCGCTCGCCACAGCGGGAGCAGAAGCGGTGCATGCGCTGCCAGTTCTCCAGCGCCACCGCGTGCACCATCAGCCCGGCGTCGCGCGGGTTCAGCAGCAGGCCCGCCTCGCGGAGGCCGGCCGGGCGGGCCGACTGGTCCATGCGGCCCGGCAGGGAGTCCTTCTGCAGCGCGAAGTACCGTACGCCGTCCTCGTCCGAGCCCAGGAAGTAGCGGTGGGTCTCGGTGACCGGGGCCTCGAAGGCCGGGGTCATCACGATGCCGGTGCCGCCGTCGGGGGTGTCGTCGATCAGGACCTGGCCGCCGGAGACGACGAAGACGCGGGTCGTCGGGTGACTCCAGGCGGCGGCGAGCCAGGCCTCGTCGAGGCGGTGGTGCGCGGCGCGGTCGATCCCGCCGGCCGCGGCGAGCGTGATGGGGCGCTCGGGCTCGGTATGGGTGCTCATCAGGTACTTCCAACTCCCCCGGTGGTGGGACAGGCAGGCAGGCTGGGACGGCGGGTGGGTGCGTCAGGCGGGCTTCCAGTGGGCGGCCAGGTCGCCCCACAGGTACGCGGCGGTCTCGACGCCCTTGAGGAGCAGGTCGAGTTCGACCTTCTCGTTCGGCGAGTGCCAGCCGTCGGAGGGGACCGAGATGCCGAGGAACAGGACGGGTGCGTCGAGGACGTCCTGGAGGTCGGCGGCCGGCCCGGACCCGCCCTCGCGGGTGAAGCGGATCTTCTGGCCGAAGGCGCGGCCCATGGCGCGCACGACGGATTGCAGCGCCGGGTGGTCGAGCGGGGTGAGGCAGGGCCGGGTGGGGGCTCCGAAGACGATGGAGTGCCGGATCCCGGCCGGGATCCGCTCGGCGACCCAGGTCTTGACGGCTTCCTCGACCTCGTACGGGTCCTGCCCGGAGACCAGTCGGAACGACAGCTTCAGGTGCGCGGAGGACGGCACGATCGTCTTGCCGCCGGGGCCCTGGTACCCGCCGCCGATGCCGTTGACCTCGGCGGTCGGGCGGGCCCAGACGCGCTCCAGGGTGGTGTGGCCCTTCTCCCCCGCGGCGGCGTACGACCTGGCCGTGCGCAGCCACTCGGCCTCGTCGAAGGGCAGTTCGGCGATCAGTGCGCGCTCGGCGTCGGTGAGTTCGACGATGTTGTCGTAGAAGCCCGGGATGGTGACCCGCTCGTCGGCGTCGTGCAGGGCGGCCACGAGGCGGGCGGCGACGGTGGCGGGGTTGGGCACCGCGCCGCCGAAGGCCCCGGAGTGGATGTCCTGGTCAGGGCCGTGGAGGTCGATCTCGCAGTCCGCGACCCCGCGCATGCCGGTGCACACGGTGGGGGTGGTCTCGGACCACATGCCGGTGTCGGAGACGATCACGACGTCGGCGGCGAGGCGTTCGGCCTCGCGCTCGACGAGGGCGCGGAAGTTCGGGGAGCCGGACTCCTCCTCGCCCTCGACGAGGAGCTTGAGGTGGACGGCGGGGGCGTCGGCGCCGGTGGCCGCGAGGTGGGCCCGGACGCCGAGGGTGTGGAAGAGGACCTGCCCCTTGTCGTCGGCGGCGCCGCGCCCGTACATCCGGCCGTCCTTGATCACCGGCTCGAACGGGTCGGTGTGCCAGCCGTCGGCGCGGGCGGCGGGCTGTACGTCGTGGTGCCCGTAGACGAGGACGGTGGGGGCGGCCGGGTCGGCGGCGGGCCACTCTGCGTACACGGCGGGGGCGCCGGCGGTCTCCAGGATCTCGGTGACCGGGAAGCCGGTGGCCTTGAGCTGCGCGGCGAGCCATTCGGCGCTGCGCCGTACGTCACCCGCGTGCTCGGGCTGCGCCGAGACGGAGGGGATGCGCAGCCAGTCGGCGAGTTCGTCGAGGAAGGCCGCACGGTGGGTGTCGATGTACGTGCGGACGACGCTGTCCGCCTGGGGGTCGCTCATGCCCACGAGCCTAGCCGTCCGTGTGATGGTCACTTTCCGCGTCCGTTTTGCCTTGGAGGATCCGCTCAATGCCGGCGCGGTCGGGGAGGGCGCGGGGGCGGATCACGCGGCCGCTGCGGACGTGCAGGAAGGCGGCGTCGACCCGTTCGAGCGGGGTGCCGGTGGCCTCCGCCCAGGCCAGTCGGTAGACGGCGAGCTGGAGGGGGTCGGCCTCGGTGGTGCGGCCCGTCTTCCAGTCGACGATCTCGTAGTCGTACGGGCCCTCGTGGTGGCGGTACACGGCGTCGATCCGGCCGCGGACGACCCGGCCGGCGAGGGTGAGCTGGACCGGGGCCTCCATGCGGTGGGGCGTCCGGTCGGCGTAGGCGCTGCGCTCGAAGGCGGCCTTGAGGGAGTCGAGGTCGGCCTCGTCGGCGATGTCCTGGTCGGAACCGGGCAGTTCCCCGGCGGGGTCGAGGACGTCGAGAAGCGGGAGGGGCAGTTCGTCGAAGCGTGACTCGACCCAGGCGTGGAAGCGGGTGCCCTGCCGGGCGGCGGGCTGCGGGGGCTTGGGCATGGGGCGGGCGAGGTCGCGGACGAAGCCCTGCTCGTCGGAGGCGAGGCGCAGCAGGTCGGAGGCGGACAGGGCGGAGGGCAGCACGACGTCGCGCACGGCGGCGCGGGAGCGGCGCAGCTCGCCTTCGAGGGCGTCGAGGTCGCGGTCCCATGAGGCGATGGCGCGGGCCTCCTCGGGGGTGAGGGAGCCTGCGCCGCCCTGGCGCGCGGGTGCGGCGGGGCGGGGGGCGCCGGCGGTGGACTGGGCCGGGACCCGGGCACCGGGCGCCGCCCACGGGTCCTCGTACGGGGCCTCGTACGGGGCCTCGTACGGGGCCTCGTACGGGGCGGCACCCGGCGCGGCGGGGCCGGGCAGGGCTTCGCCCGGTGCCCAGAGTTCCTCCTCGGGCGGGGGCGCGGGGGTCGGGGTCCGCTCGGTGTCCTGGGCGGGGACGCGGGCCCGGCGCACGGCGGCGCCGGGGGCCGCGTCCGCCGGCCCGGGCCGGGGGTCGGTGTCCGACCAGGGGTCCGCGTCCGGGTCGGCCTCCGGCCACGACTCGGGGCCCGGGTGGGCGTCCGGGTCCGGCCAGGGTTCCGTGTCGTACGCCGGGTCCTCGCGGTCGGGTGGCCACAGGTACGACTCCCCGGGCTCCCCGGGCTCCCCGGACTCCCCGTGCTCTTCCGGCTCCACGTGCGGCGCGGGGGTCGTGGGCGCCGCGAGGTGGGCTTCCACCAGCGCGGCCGCGCGGCGGCGCAGGCGCAGCGAGGTCGGGTCCAGGGGCAGGGGCCAGGAGTGGTCCGGGGCGCCGGCCTCGGACAGGGCCGGGTTCTCGGCGCCGGGCTCGGGCTCGGGTGCCCAGGCCTCGATCTCTCCGTGCCCGGCCTCGCAGTGGGTCCGGAGCGCGGAGAGGAACGCCGAAGGGCCGCGCGGCTTCTTCTGGCTCGGGCCCCACCAGTGGCCGGAGGCCAGCAGGAGGGAGCGGGGGCGGGTGAAGGTGACGTATCCGAGGCGGAGTTCCTCGACGGCCTTGTGTTCCTTCAGGGCGGCCTTGAAGGACTTGAGCCCCGCCGAGGTCCACGCCGGGTCCCCGGGCAGGGTGGGGGCGTCGCCGCGCAGGGCGTACGGCAGGACCTTGGCGTACGAGGTCCAGGCCTCCGGCGGCTTCTCCTTCGGGAAGGCCCCCGCGCACAGGTCGGGGACCACCACCACGTCCCACTCCAGGCCCTTGGACTTGTGGGCGGTGAGCACCTTGACGGTGTTCTCCCCGCCGGGGAGCGCGTGGTCGAGGCCCTTCTCGTACTGGGCGGCGGTCCGCAGGAAGGCCAGGAAGGCGAGCAGCGAGGCCTCCCCGTCGAGGGCGGCGAACCCGGCGGCCACGTCCATGAAGTTCGACAGGGTCTCGCGCCGGCGGGCGGCGAGGGCGTGCGGGGAGGCGGAGAGTTCCACGTCGAGGCCGGTCGCGGCCAGCACCCGGTGCAGGACGTCCATCAGCGGGTCGGCGAGCGAGCGCCGCAGGTCGCGCAGCTCCCGGGCGAGGTGCGCGAAGCGGACGCGGGCGTCCGCCGAGAAGGGCAGGTCGTCGGCGGAGGGGGCCCCGGACCCGTCCAGGAAGGTCTCCAGCGCGTCGGCGAGCGAGACGACCTCCGCCGGGTCGACGCCCTCGACGGCCGCCGCGAGCCGCCCGTCCGGATCGTCCGCGCCGGCGGGGGCCCGTCCGATCAGTTGCCGTGCCCTGCGCCCGAGCAGTGCCAGGTCGCGGGCGCCGATGCGCCAGCGCGGGCCGATCAGCAGCCGGACGAGGGCGGCGTTGGCGCCCGGGTCCTGAAGCACCTCGCAGACCGAGACCAGGTCGGCGACCTCCGGCAGGTGCAGCAGGCCGGACAGGCCGACCACCTCGACGGGGACGTCGCGGGCCACCAGGACCGCCTGGATCCGGGCGAAGTCCCCGGCCGAGCGGCACAGCACGGCGATCTCGCCGGGCTCGGTCCCCGTCCGCACCAGGTGGGCGACGGAGTCCCCGAGCCACTCCAGCTCCTCGGCGTGGGTGGGCAGCAGGGCGCACCGGACGGATCCGTCCCGTTCGGCGCCGGGCGCCGGGCGCAGCGCCTCGACGCCCTCGTGCATGGCGCGCAGCGGCGCGGCCAGTTCGTTGGCCAGGTCGAGGAGGCGGCCGCCGCTGCGGCGGTTCTCGCCGAGCGAGAAGCGGGTGGCGGGGCGGCCGTCGGCGTGCGGGAAGTGCTCGGGGAAGTCGTCGAGGTTGGCCACGGAGGCGCCGCGCCAACCGTAGATCGCCTGGCAGGGGTCGCCGACGGCGGTGACGGCGTGGCCGGTGCCGCCGCCGAACAGCCCGGACAGCAGCAGCCGCTGCGCGACGGAGGTGTCCTGGTACTCGTCGAGCAGGACGACCTTGAACTCCTCGCGCAGCAGCGCCCCCACCTCGGGTCGGGTGGTGGCGAGCCGCGCGCAGAGCGCGATCTGGTCGCTGAAGTCGATCAGGTCGCGGGAGCGTTTGGCGACGCGGTAGCGGGCGACGAGCTCCAGCAGTTCCAGCCGGCCGCGACCGGCCTCGGGGACCTTGCGCAGGTCGTCGTTGGTGAGCCGGGTGTCGGCGAGCACGTCGAGCAGCGCGGTGTCGTACGCGCGGAGTTCCTCGGGGGTCACGAGGTGTTCGGAGAGCTCCGCGTCGAGCGCGAGCAGGTCGCTGACCAGGTCGGGGATGGACTTCGTCAGCGACGGGTACGGGCCGGGCGCCTCGCGCAGCACGCGTGCGGCGAGCTGGAAGCGGGTGGCGTCGGCGAGCAGTCGGGCACTGGGCTCCAGCCCGATGCGCAGGCCGTGGTCCTTGAGGAGCTGCCCGGCGAAGGCGTGGTACGTGGAGATGCGCGGCTCGCCCGCGAGCGCGTCGGGGTCGGCCGGGGAGGGGTCCGGGTCGCTGATGCCGGCCCGCGCGAGGGCCTTGCGCACGCGCTCGGCGAGCTCGCCGGCGGCCTTGTTGGTGAAGGTCAGGCCGAGGACCTCCTGGGGGGCGACGGCGCCGGTGCCCACCAGCCAGACGACGCGGGCCGCCATGACGGTGGTCTTGCCGGAGCCGGCGCCGGCGACGATGACCTGGGGCGCGGGCGGGGCGGTGACGCAGGCCATCTGTTCGGGCGTGAAGGGGATCCCGAGGAGCTCCTTGAGCTGCTCGGGATCGCTGATCACCGCCGGGACGGTCGGGCGCGCGGACACGTGAAAAGGCTAGCCGCCGGCACCGACACTCCCCACCGCCGTCTCGACGGGTGGGGCCGGGCGCGGCTCATTCCACGGTCTGGCGGCCCTCGGGGAGGGCGGTGCAGGAGCTGCGGAAGGAGCAGCGTTTGCAGTGCTCGCCGGCGGCGGGCGTGAACCGCTCGTCCAGTACCCGGCCGGCGGCGTCGGCCAGCAGGTCGCCCACCCACTCGCCTTCGAGGGGCTGCTGCGCCTGCACCTTGGGGACCTCGTCGCCGCCGTCCTTCTTGGGCGCGCCCTGGCGGAGCTGGACGAGTTCGGCGCCGCCGGGGGCGGGGCGCACGCCGTCGAAGGCCTCGTCGACGGCGCCCTCGCGCACGGCGAGCTGGTAGACGGCGAGCTGGGGGTGGCGGGCGACCTCGTCCCTGGTGGGGGCGGCCTTGCCGGTCTTGAAGTCCACGACGTAGGCGCGTCCCTGCGGGTCGGCCTCGACCCGGTCCATGGAGCCGCGGATGCGTACGGCGAACTCGCCCGCCTCCAGCGTGACGTCGAAGTCGTGCTCGGTGGCCACGGCCTCCCGGCCGCCCCGGTCGGTGGTGTGCCAGCGCAGGAAGCGTTCCAGGGCGGCGCGGGCGTTCTCCTTCTCCTGGCGGGACTTCCAGGGGGCGTCGAAGGCGAGGGCGTCCCAGACGGAGTCGAGACGCTCCATGAGGACGGCGAGGTCGGCGGGCGTGCGGCCCGAGGCGACCTCGTCGGCGAGGACGTGGACGACGTTGCCGAAGCCCTGGGCGGCGGTGGAGGGGGCGTCGGCCTTGACCTCGCGGCCCAGGAACCACTGGAGGGAGCAGGTGTTGGCGAGCTGGTCCAGGGCGGATCCGGACAGGGCCACGGGGCGGTCCCGGTCGCGGAGCGGGACGCTGCTGCGGGTCGGTTCGTACAGCCCCCACCAGCGCTGCGGATGCGCGGCGGGGACCAGGGGGCGGTCCTCGTCGTCGGTGAGCACGGCGAGGCGGGCGAGGCGGCGGGCCGCGGCGTCGCGCAGGGCCTCGGACGCCTCGGGGTCGACGGTGGTGGCGCGCAGTTCCGCGACGAGCGCCGGGACCGCCAGGGGGCGGCGGGGGCGGCCGGTGACGTCCTTCGGGGGGACGCCGAGTTCGGTGAGGAGGCGGGAGGGCTGATCGCCGTCCTCGGCGGGAGCCTTGACGGCGGTGACGACGAGGCGGTCGCGGGCGCGGGTGGCGGCCACGTAGAACAGCCGGCGTTCCTCGGCGAGGAGGGCGCCGGGGGTGAGGGGTTCCGCGAGGCCGTCGCGGCCGATCCGGTCGGCTTCCAGGAGGGAGCCGCGCCGGCGCAGGTCGGGCCAGAGCCCCTCCTGGACGCCGGCGACGACGACGAGGCCCCATTCGAGGCCCTTCGAACGGTGGGCGGTCATCAGTCGGACGGCGTCGCGGCGGGTCGCGCGGGTGGTGAGGGTGTCGGCGGCGATGTCCTCGGCTTCGAGCTGTTCGAGGAAGTTGAGGGCGCCGCGGCCGCCGGTGCGGTCCTCGGCGCGGGCGGCGGTGTCGAAGAGCGCGCAGACGGCGTCGAGGTCCCGGTCGGCGTTGCGACCGCCGGCGCCGCCGCGGCGGGCGCCGCGTTCCAGGCGCTGCGGCCAGGGGGTGCCGTCCCACAGGGTCCACAGGGCCTCTTCGGCGGTGCCGCCGCCCTGGAGCAGCTCCCGCGTCTTGCGCAGGAGCAGGCCGAGGCGCTGCGCGCCGCGGGCGTGGGCGGGGTCGTGGGCGACGAGCCGCTCGGGTTCGGCGAGGGCGCGGGCCAGCAGGACGTCGGAGGGCGCGGGCACCTTGACGCCCGCGGCCCGTTCCTCGTCGCGCAGGGCCCGGCCGAGGCGGCGCAGGTCGGCGGCGTCCATCCCGCCGAGCGGGGAGCCGAGCAGGGCGATGGCGGCCTCCACCCCGACCCATCCGTGGTCGGCGGTGTCGGCCTCGTCCCGGGCCCGGTCGCCGGGGGGCGCGGATGCGGGGGCGTCGTCCGATGCGGGGTCGTCCGGCGCGGCGACACCCGCGTCGGCGCCGGCGCCGGCTTCGGCTTCGGCTTCGGCTTCGGCTTCGGCTTCGGCTTCGGCTTCGAACGGTCCCTCAGGGCGCTCGCCGCCCGGGTCCGCGGGGTCCGCGAGGTCCGCGAGGTCCGCGGGGTCCGCGGGGTCCGCGCCGCCCGGATCCGCGGGGTCCTCGGGGTCCGCCGGCGCGGGCGGACGGGCGGCGGCCGTGGCGGTGATGCGCAGGGCTGTGAGCAGGGGGGCCACGGCGGGTTCGTGGCGCAGGGGGGTGTCGGTGCCGTCCGTCTCGGCGGGCACGCCGGCCGAGACGAGGGCGCGGCGCATCGCGGGGAGGGTACGGCCGCCCGCGCGGACCAGGACGGCCATGTCCTGCCACGGCACGCCGTCCTCCAGGTGGGCCCGGCGCAGGATGTCCGCGATGTTGTCCAGCTCCGCCCCGGCGGTGGGGTACGTGTACACCTCCACCCGGCCGCCCTCCCGCGTGGCGCGCAGGTCGCGGTGGGCGCGTACCGCCGCCGAGGGCAGTCTCGGGACGGGCATGCGGGTGGTGAGGAGGCGGGTCGCGGCGAGGAGTGCCGAGGAGGAGCGGCGGCCGACCGTGAGGGCCCGGACCCGGGCGCCGGGGAAGGAGGTCTCGAAGTCCAGGATGTTGTTGATGTCGGCGCCGCGGAACGCGTAGATCGACTGGTCCGGGTCGCCGAAGGCGATCAGTGTGCCGCCGGGGCCGGACAGGGCGCGCAGCAGGCGCAGCTGGGAGGCGTCCGTGTCCTGGTACTCGTCGACGAGGATCACGTCGTGGGACGAGGCCAGGGACGGGGTGCGTTCGGCCAGCAGGACGGCGCGGTGGAGCAGTTCCGCGTAGTCGAGGGTGCCCTGCATGTCGAGGACGTCCAGGTACTCGGAGAGGAACGCGGCGGCCGCCTTCCAGTCCGGGCGGCCGATGCGGTCGGCGAAGTCGGACAGGGCGCCGGGGCCCAGGCCCAGTTCGCGGGCGCGGGCCAGGACGGCGCGGACCTCGTCGGCGAACCCGCGCGTGGTCAGGGCGGCGCGCAGGTCGTCGGGCCAGCGGATGGAGCGGAGCCGGCGCTGGCCCTCCAGCAGGGTGCGGACCATGACGTCCTGCTCCGGCCCGGACAGCAGCCGCAGCGGGTCGGCGAACAGGTCGGTGTCCTGGTGGGCGCGGACCAGGCCGTAGCAGTAGGAGTGGAAGGTGGTGGCCTGCGGTGCCCGCGCGCCGCCCAGGCGCAGGGCGGCCCGGTCGCGGAGTTCGACGGCGGCCTTGCGGCTGAAGGTGAGGATCAGGATGCGGGAGGGGTCCGTGCCGGCCTCGACCCGGGCGGCGGCCGCCTCGATCAGGGTGGTGGTCTTCCCGGTGCCGGGTCCGGCCAGGACCAGCAGTGGTCCGGTGGTGTGGTCAACCACCGACCGTTGCGCTGCGTCCAAGACAGGGGGAGCCACCCGTTCCGGCCCGGTGCGCACCAGGCGGTACGCGTCAGGAGTCCGCGTACGCCGCTCCGAGCGGTCGGAAGGAGAGGTGATCACGTGGTGTGCCGGTCCTGGTGGGTCTTCCGTCACTGCGGTTGCTGCGACGCCTGCGGTTGCCTCGGCGGCCTCGCCGACCGCGTTCCCAACCGTCGTGCCGAGCGTCGCGTCGGTGGCGACTGCGGCGAGGACGGCGAGGGCGGCGGCGACGGCCGAAGGGGCCACGCTACGCCACCCGCGCCGGCTCCCGCAGTCTCCCGGGGCGGCTCCCGGCGTCGCCCCGGGGGGTCCTCGTGTCGTCCCCCGTACGAGCCTTCGACCGCCCGCGCCGGCTCCGCGTGCCGGAAGCTGTCAGATGTGACCCTCGTCGCCTTCGGCCGGTCCCTGCCGCCCGTCCCAGCGTGCCCGGCGCATCGCCAGCCGGGGCTCGCCGCCGGCCGTGTCGCGCAGGGGAGTGCCCTCGGCGCGGTAGTGCTCCAGGGCCCGGTGCTCGCTCCCGGGCAGGGGTCGGCCGTCCGCCCTGACCACGCGCCACCAGGGCACGGCTCCCCCGTACAGGGCCATGACACGCCCGACTTGGCGTGGTCCGCCGGTGCCGATCCACTCCGCGACGTCGCCGTACGTCATCACCCGGCCGGGCGGAATCCGCTCGGCCGCCTCCAGCACCCGCTCCGCGTACTCGGGAAGCTCTTCGCTCATTCGGAACATGGTGCCGCACGTCACCGACACCACGACGGAAGGTTTCCTTCCGCACCGGCGCGCACCCTGCTGCCCCGCACGGCAGCCGGTCCGTGCCACCATCTTGCGGGCGGTGACTGGTGATACGTGATCAAGAAGAGACGGATGTGACGGCGAAGGAGCAGGGTGTGAGCCCTCCGGACGGCGCGACGGCGGATGACGGCGCGCGCCCTGACGCGCACCCGGACGCGCCCCGCGAGATGCCCGACGACACGTCCGACGTGCCGAACGACAGGGCCGACGACAGGGCCGACGACGTGACTGGGGACAGGGCTGGGGACCGGCCCGACGACGGGCCCGGTGATCCCTCCCGCGACCACGCGGACGACCACCCGGACGAGGGTCGCCGCGGCGAGTCGGGCGCGGGTCGCCGCGGCGGCCACCACGGCCTCGACCCAGACCACGGGCGGGTGGACGACTTCGACAACCCGGAGCGCCCGCACGGTCACGCCCCCACCGCCGCCGACCAGGTCGAGGTGGACGAACCGCTGCTCGCGGCCCGCGTGCACCGCCCGTCCGACCTGGTGCGCCTCCTGGTCGGCATCCTCGGCATCGCCGTGGTCCTCGCCATCGCCGCCTTCGCCCACGGCACCACCGCGGGCCTCGAAGAGGACATCAGCAACGGCACCGGCCAGGCACCCGACCTGCTGATCAAGGTCGCGGGTCTGGTGTCGAGCATCGCCGTGCTGCTGGTGCCCGTCGCCTTCGCGATCGAGCGGCTCATCAAACGCGACGGCCTGCGCATCGCCGACGGCGTCCTCGCGGCCGTCCTCGCACACGGCGTCACGCTCGCCACCGACCTGTGGGTCTCCCAGGCCGCCTCCGCCACCATCCAGGACTCCCTGACCCTGCCGACGGGTACCGCCGGCGCCCTGACCGACCCGGTGCACGGCTACCTCGCGCCGGTCATCGCCTACATGACGGCCGTCGGCATGACGCGCCGACCGCGCTGGCGGGTCGCCCTGTGGGTGGTGCTGCTGCTCGACGCCTTCACCATGCTGGTCAGCGGGTACACCACTCCCCTCTCGATCATCCTGACCGTCCTCATCGGCTGGACCGTCGCCTACGGGACCCTGTACGCCGTCGGCTCCCCGAACGTCCGCCCCACCGGGCAGAACCTCCTCGCCGGTCTGCGCCGGGTCGGCTTCCAGCCGGTCAGCGCGATGCGCACCGAGGCGCCGGACGGCCCGGAGGCCTCCGAGGTGAGCGACCGGGGCCGTCGGTACCACGTGACGCTGGAGAAGGGGCCGCCCCTCGACGTCACGGTCGTGGACCGCGAGCAGCAGGCGCAGGGCTTCTTCTACCGGGTCTGGCGCCGGCTCACGCTGCGCGGCATCACCACCCGGCGCAGCCTCCAGTCGCTGCGTCAGGCACTGGAGCAGGAGGCCCTCCTCGCGTACGCCGCCATCGCGGCCGGGGCGAACGCGCCCAAACTGATCGCGACCTCCGAGCTCGGTCCGGACGCCGTGATGCTCGTGTACGAGCACCTGGGCGGTCGCACCCTCGACTCCCTGCCCGACGGGGAGATCACCGACGAGCTGTCGCGCAACGCGTGGGAGCAGGTGAAGGCCCTCCAGTCGCGGCGGATCGCGCACCGGCGGCTCACCGGTGACGCCCTCGTGGTGGATCGTTCCGGCAAGGTCATCCTCACCGACCTGCGCGGCGGCGAGATCGCGGCCGGTGACCTGGTGCTGCGGATGGACGTCGCCCAGTTGCTGGCGACCCTGGGCCTGCGGGTCGGCGCCGAGCGGTCGGTGGCCTCGGCGGTGTCCGTGCTCGGTCCCGACGTGGTCGCGGACTGTCTGCCGCTGCTCCAGCCGATCGCGCTGAGCCGCTCCACCCGGGCGACGCTGCGCAAGCTGGCCCGGGAGCGGGCCGACCGGGAACGGGAGGCCGTACTGGAGTCCTCGCGGGCCGCGAAGGCGGCGCGCGAGGCGAACACCTCGGCCCCCGCCGAGGCCACGGCCGCCGACCGCAAGGCCGAGAAGCGGGCCTTGGACGACGCTCTCGACGAGGCGCGCGAGGAGGATCTGCTGAGTCAGATCCGCCGGCAGGTGCTGCTGCTGCGCCCCCAGGCGCCGGTGGAGCCCGCCCGCCTGGAGCGGATCAGGCCGCGCACCCTCGTGTCGTTCATCGCGGGTGCCTTCGGCGCGTACTTCCTGCTGACGCAGACGCAGGTGGCCCACGTCAACTTCGGGACGATGATCGCGGAGGCCCAGTGGGGCTGGGTGGGGGCGGCGCTGGCCTTCTCCGCCCTCAGTTACCTCGCGGCGGCGATGAGCCTGTTGGGCTTCGTGCCCGAGCGGGTCTCCTTCCTGCGGACGGTGCTGGCGCAGGTCGCCGGTTCCTTCGTGAAGCTCGTCGCCCCGGCGGCGGTGGGCGGTGTCGCGCTGAACAGCCGGTTCCTCCAGCGGTCGGGCATCCGGCCCGGACTCGCGGTGGCGAGCGTGGGCGCGTCCCAGTTGTTCGGGCTCGCGAGCCACGTCCTGCTGCTGCTGTCCTTCGGCTACCTGACCGGGACCGAGAAGACCACGGAGATGACCCCGTCCCGGACGGTCATCGCGGGTCTGCTGACGGTGGCGGTGCTGGTGCTGGTGGTGACGGCGGTCCCGTTCATGCGGAAGTTCGTGGCCACCCGGCTGCGGGCGCTGTTCGCGGGCGTGGTGCCGCGCATGCTGGACGTGCTCCAGCGGCCGAAGAAGCTGGTGACGGGCATCGGCGGCATGCTGCTGCTGACGGGCTGCTTCGTGATGTGCCTGGACGCCTCGATCCGGGCGTTCGGCGGCGGCCAGGCCATCAGCTACGCCAGCATCGCGGTCGTGTTCCTCGCGGGCAACGCGCTGGGCTCGGCGGCGCCCACCCCGGGCGGCATCGGCGCGGTGGAGACCACCCTGACGCTGGGTCTGATCGCGGCGGGACTGGATCGCGAGATCGCCGTCCCGTCGGTGCTGCTGTTCCGGCTGGTGACGTTCTGGCTGCCGGTGCTGCCGGGGTGGATCTCGTTCAACTTCCTCACCCGCAAGGAAGCCATCTAGTGCCTTGGCCGGAAGGGTTTGCCGGGTCGCGGTGTCCGGTGCGGTGCATCGCAAGGCGGAGGACCGCCTCTTGTACCGGACGCACCTGAGCGGTCCGACAGAGACGGCCCAGGTGCCGTGCCGGGCGCCGTGACACGGCAAACCTTTCCGGCCACAGCACCGGCCGCGGGGCACGCGAGTCAGGACGGTGTGGTGTGCGGGGGCCCGCGGTCGCGGCATCAGTGGTCTGGCGGCGGCGTGGCAGTTGCGCGAAGGGGCCGACGTCACCGTGCTGGGAGCCGGCCCGAAGGTCGGCGGCGACGGGTGGGCCCCTGGCAGCCCGGGTGACCCGCTGGGACCGGGGGCTGCCCCGGTACGGCGTGGGCCACCGCGAGCGCGTCGTCCGGATCCGCGAGGCCGCCGGCAAGCTGCCGGGGCCGGCCCTGTGCGGGGCGGCGTACGAGGGCGTGGGTGTCGCGGCCTGCGCGGCCACGGGTCGCGCGGCGGCGAAGCGGCTCCTGGGCGGCGCGTGACCGCGCCCGGGCGGCCCCGGGCCGCCGTCGGCGGACACCCGGCTGCGGGAAGCGGCGCCGACCGGACGGCGGGAAGAGGCGCAGACCGGCGCCCCACTCGGATGGCTCATCGCACGCGCGGACCGGCCCGTTCGCGCACAGGATGGGGTGCATGCCGAGAAACGCCCTGCGGGTCACCGCTGCCGCCGCCCTCGCCGCCGCGCTGGTCAGCACCAGCGCCTGTTCCGACGACGGGAGCAAGGACAAGAAGACCGGGGGCGGCAGTGCCTCGGGCGCCACGTCCTTGAAGTGGGGTGATTGCGATCCCCCCACCGCCGCCGAGGGCGGCGGACAGGCTCCGGGCAAGGACTGGCAGTGCGCCACGCTCGAAGTGCCCCTCGACTACGCCAAGCCTGAAGGAGAAACGATTCCTCTTGCGCTGATCCGGGCCAAGGCCCGCGATCAGGACAAGCGGATCGGTTCCCTCGTCTTCAACTTCGGCGGTCCCGGCGGATCGGGCATCACCACCCTCCCCGGCGCCGCCAAGGAGTACGACGGCCTGCGGCAGCGGTACGACCTGGTCAGCTTCGACCCGCGCGGGGTGGGCCGCAGCGCGCCCGTCCGCTGCGAGAACGACAAGCAGTTGGACGCGTACTACGCCTCCGACTCCAGCCCGACCACGCCGGGGCAGGAGAAGGTCTTCGTGGACAACATCAAGAAGTACCAGCAGGCCTGCTCGACCAAGTCCGGCAAGCTGCTCCCCCACGTCGGCACCGAGAACGCCGCCCGCGACCTCGACCGCATCCGCCAGGCCCTCGGCGACGAGAAGCTGAACTACTTCGGCATCTCCTACGGCACCGAACTCGGCGGGGTCTACGCCCACCTCTTCCCGAAGAACGTCGGCCGAGCCGTCTTCGACGCCGTGGTCGACCCGACCAAGACCTCCGAGGAAGGCTCGCTGGGCCAGGCGAAGGGCTTCCAACTCGCCCTCGACAACTGGGCCCAGGACTGCGTGGACCGGGGCGACGCCTGCCGGCTCCAGGGCAGCAGCGTCAAGGAGATCGAGGACAACATCGTCAAGCTGCAGAAGCGGTTGGCGGCCAAGCCCATCCCCGGCATCGGCGACCGCGAGCTCACCGAGTCCGCCGCGACCAACGGCATCGCCCAGGCCCTGTACTCGACGGAACTGTGGCCGCTGCTCGAACAGGGCCTGGACGAGGCCGAGGGCGGCCAGGGACAACTGCTGATGGCGCTGTCCGACGCGCTCAACGGCCGGGACCAACAGGGCCGGTACAGCAACATCGGCGCCGCGAACACGGCGATCAACTGCGCCGACTCCAAGGAGCGTTACTCGCTCGCGCAGACCAAGGCCAAGCTCGGCGAGTTCCGCGCGGCCTCGCCCGTCTTCGGGGACTTCCTCGGCTGGGCCCTGATGAGCTGCACCGGCTGGCCGGTGGCCGGCGCCTGGGACACCCCGGACGTCTCCGCCCCCGGGGCCGCGCCGATCGTGGTGATCGGCAACACCGGCGACCCGGCCACCCCGTACGAGGGCGCGCGCAAGATGGTCGAGCGGCTCGGCCCGGGCGTCGGCGTGGAGCTGACGTACAAGGGGCAGGGCCACGGCGCGTACAACAGCGGCGACCCCTGCGTGCAGAAGGCGGTGGACACCTACCTGCTGGACGGGAAGGTGCCGGCCAGTGGCACCGTCTGCACCCGGAGCGAGTCGGCCACGCCGACGCCGCAGCAGCCGGTGGAGCCCGAGGGCACCTGAGTCCGGTACGCCGGTCTGAGTCCGGTACGCCGGTACGCCACAGGGCCCCCACCGCGCTCGCGGTGGGGGCCCTGTGGCGTTGTCCGTTCGGGGTGACCTAGTAGACCGGCTTGTCGGGCTCGATCTGGTGCACCCAGCCGATGACGCCGCCGCCGACGTGGACCGCGTCGGAGAAGCCCGCCGACTTCAGGACCGCGAGGACTTCCGCACTGCGGACACCCGTCTTGCAGTGCAAGACGATGCGCTTGTCCTGCGGCAGGTCCTGGAGGGCGGTGCCCATCAGGAACTCGCCCTTGGGGATCAGCTTCGCGCCCGGGATCGAGACGATCTCGTACTCGTTGACCTCGCGGACGTCGATGATCTCGATGGGCTCGTCGGCGTCGATCCACTCCTTGAGCTGCTTGGGAGTGATCGTCGAACCCGCGGCGGCCTCCTGGGCCTCCTCCGAGACGACGCCGCAGAAGGCCTCGTAGTCGATGAGTTCCTTGACGGTCGCGTTGGGACCGCAGACCGCGCAGTCGGGGTCCTTGCGGACCTTGACCTGCCGGTACTGCATCTCCAGGGCGTCATAGATCATCAGGCGGCCGACCAGCGACTCGCCGACGCCCGTGAGGACCTTGATGGCCTCGGTGACCTGGATGGACCCGATCGACGCGCACAGCACGCCGAGCACGCCGCCCTCGGCGCAGCTCGGGACCATGCCCGGCGGCGGCGGCTCCGGGTACAGGCAGCGGTAGCACGGCCCGTGCTCGGACCAGAAGACCGAGGCCTGGCCGTCGAAGCGGTAGATCGAACCCCACACGTACGGCTTGTTCAGCAGCACGCAGGCGTCGTTGACCAGGTAACGGGTGGCGAAGTTGTCCGTGCCGTCGACGATGAGGTCGTACTGGCTGAAGATCTCCATCACGTTCTCGGCTTCGAGCCGCTCTTCGTGAAGGACCACGTTGACGTACGGGTTGATGCCCAGCACGCTGTCGCGGGCCGACTCGGCCTTGGACCGGCCGATGTCCGCCTGACTGTGGATGATCTGGCGCTGGAGGTTCGACTCGTCGACCTCGTCGAACTCCACGATGCCCAGGGTGCCCACGCCGGCCGCGGCCAGGTACATGAGGGCGGGAGAGCCGAGGCCGCCGGCGCCCACCGCGAGCACCTTGGCGTTCTTCAGGCGCTTCTGCCCGTCCATCCCGACGTCCGGGATGATCAGGTGGCGGGAGTACCGACGGACCTCGTCAACGGTGAGCTCGGCAGCCGGCTCAACCAGGGGTGGCAGCGACACGGGGACTCCAGGGTCATCCCCGCAGCCGCGGGGAGCATCAAAGGTTTGTTCTGTTCCGTAACACTGCCACGCCCCACTTCATTCCGAGACACTCGTCCCGATCCGCGAGACGATTTCGTCCCAGTACCCGGGCATCGAGGCCCAGGGGTCCCGCGCCGGAGTGCTGCGCCGATCCGTGAACCAGACCGTGCCGGCGCCCTGCCAACGGGCGATGCGCACGGCCTCGTCCAGGTGGGTGCGCGGAACCCCGTGCACCAGGTGGCAGAAGAGTTCCGGCGGGTACTCGGCCGTCCACTCCGCCACCTGCGACCAGCGGTAGTCGGCCCAGGTTCCGGAGAAGGTGACCAGCTGATCAGCGGCTTCCGCGTAGCCCGCGTACGGGTGCGTGCCGTGCCCGAGCACCACGCGCAGTCCGTCGCCGAGCCCGCGCAGGGTGTCCACGACCCGGCGGACGCCCTCCAGGTCCGCCTTGTCGCAGGGGGTGTCGGCGAGGTAGAAACCGCCCACGCCGTACCAGTCCCGGAAGCGGTGGGCGTCGGAGATCAGCTCCCCGAACGCGCGCGTTCCGTCTCGCATCGCGAGATGACCGACGACGGTGCCGCCCGCGCCGCGGAGCTTCGCGGTGGCCTCCGTGCAGTGCGGGTCGGGGCGCCCGCCCGGGCCGTCCGAGACGTTGAGGACGGCCCAGTGCAGGGGGGTGCCGGGCCGGGTCAGCTCGGCCCATTCCACCGGGGCGAGCAGCGGGTGCGCGTACCCGGGGATGCCCAGGCCCATCCGCCCGGCGCCGGTGGCCGCGGAGGTCGCCTCCGACGTGGTCAGATGCGGCACGCCGCCTCCATCCAGATGTCGGCCAGGGACTCCTCCAGGTTGATCCGGGGGCGCCAGCCGAGCCGGTCGCGGGCCGTGCGCACGTCGGCCTGCTGCCAGGCGCCGCAGCCGTCCGGGTACGGGGCCTGGGGGGCGGACGCGGCCAGTTGCTCGGCCGTGGCCTCGGAGCGCGGCGAGCCGATGGCCGCGAGGCCCGGCGGCCGGCCCGGGTGGGCGTGCGGCTGTTGCGGCAGGTCGAGTTCGTGGAGGGCGCCTCCGTAGCCCGCGACCCGGGCGAGCACGCCGGCCGCCTCGCGCAGGCGGACCGCGCGACCGGTGCCGATGTTGACGACGCCCTGCGCGGCGGACAGCGAGGCCGCGTGGACGGCGCGCGCGACGTCGCGTACGTCCACGAAGTCCCGCTGCACCCCGAGTCCGCTGAGCTTGAGTTCGCCGTCGCCGGACTGCATGGCGCGCCGCATGGCCTCGGCGAGCCGGCCGAGCGGGGAACCGGCGGGGGTGCCGGGTCCGACGGGCGAGAAGATCCGCAGCACGACGGCGTCCAGCCCGGAGCCGAGCACCAGCTCGGTCGCGGCCAGCTTGCTGACGCCGTACGGTCCGCCGGGTCTCGGGACGGCGTCCTCGGCCGTGGACGATCCGGGCTGGCTGGGCCCGTACTCGGCGGCGCAGCCGAGCTGGACGAGTCGGGCCCCGCAGCCGCTGCGGCGCAGGGACTCGCAGATGGTGGCGACGGCGACGGTGTTGTGCCGGGTGAGTTCCCGGGCCCCGCCGCGGGTGGCGCCCGCGCAGTTGATGACGACGCCCGGGTGGACGGCGTCGAGGAAGCGGGTGAGCGCTCCGGGGCTGCCGGTGGCGAGGTCGAAGCGGACGTCCGCGTCGTCTCCGCGGCCGAGCGCGGTGAGCTGTACGGCGGGGTCGGCGAGCAGTCGGTCCGCGACGTAGCGGCCGAGGTATCCGTTGGCTCCGATCAGCAGCACCCTCATCGCGCGGCCCCTTGGTTGTTCGGCTGGCCGGTCATCCTGTTTCTCCTTGGGTGGTGGGGTCGACATGGGGGTACAACGCTTCGGCGTCGGCTCCGAAGGGCTCAGGGGCGCGCGTGTGCGGACGCACGGGTCAGCGCGCGGAAGGCGTGGACGAGGAGTCCCGCCGCGGCGGCGCACTGCACCGCCGGGATCGGGACGAGGGCGAGGGCGAGGGCCCCCGCCACGGGCACGCGGTGGGCGCCGTGCCCGAGCAGCAGCCGGGTGAGGAACAGCAGCGCCGCGAGCGGCAGGGCCGCCGCGAGCGGGGTGCCGGCGAGCGCGGCCGCCCCCGCGGCGGCCGCGACGAAGCCGGTGACGGCCGCGGCCAGCAGGGGCCGGACGCCGTCGGCGAAGTCCTCCAGCGCCCGGCTCCCGGCGAGCCTGCGTCGGGCCCGTGCGGCGAAGCCGGTCCCGATCAGGTGGCCGGGCGCGGCGGCGACCGCGAGGGCGACGCCGAGGGCCGGGCCGTGCCGGTGGACGGCCCAGCCGACGGCGGCGGCCGCGAGCAGGTGGATCAGGCCGGGGAACCGCCCCCCGGCGGTCCGCCCGGGCCACACCAGCACGGCGACGGCGGCCACCGCCGAGAGCGGTCCGGCGCAGGGGACCCCGGCGGCGGTCGCGGCGAGCGCCAGGGCCCCGGGGAGTAAGGAGTACCCGAAGCCGCGCAGCACGACCGGGGAGGTGTCGACGGCGTCGGGCGGGGTGGGCGGGGCGTCCCCGCGCGGGGTCCGCGCGTACAGCTCCTCGGCGAGCGAGAAGACGTCCCGGTGGCGGAAGCGGGCGGCGGTGCGGTCGGTGATGCCGTGGGCCTCCAGCCCGGCGGCGATCTCCAGCGGGTCGACGGCGCGTTCGCACAGGGCGCGGTGCCGGTGCAGCAGTGCTTTCACCGGATCGCCGGCGGGTCTGCGCCGCGGCGCGACCGGGGTGACGTGCTCGACGCTGGTGCCGGTCATACCGCTGCCTCCGTGTTCGGAACGGGAGCCGACCCCGCGTTCGGCAGGCCGGGCCCGGGGCCGGCCGCGGGCCCCGCGGCCGGCTCGGGTACCGACGCCCAGGTGGGTGTGGTCCAGTGCCCGGGGACGCGCGCCTCGGCCGGTCGGGCGAACGGCACCTCCCCGTCGGGCCGGGCGGAGCCCCGGGCGAGGAGCCGCAGGTAGCTCTCCCGGAAGGCCTCGACGTTCTGTTCGACGGTGAACAGCTCCAGGGCGCGGGCCCGGGCGGCGGAACCGAGCCGCTGGGCCCGCTCGGGGTCCCGCAGCAGCGACAGGCAGGCGTCGGCGAGGGCGCGCGGGTTGCGGGGCGGTACGACGAGGCCGGTTCCGCCGATGACCTCGCAGACGGCGCCGACGTCGGTGGAGACGGTGGCCCGGCCGCAGAACATCGCCTCGGCGAGGGTGATGGGGAAGCCCTCGATGACGGAGGACAGCACGACGACCCGACCGGTGCCGTACGCCTCGGCCGAGGAGGGGGCGTCGGGTCCGCCGATCTCCTCGAAGGTGACGGGGTTCTCGCCGACCGCGTGGGCGTCGGCCGCCTCGTCGGGGAAGAGCTGCGCGGCGAGCGAGCGGCAGTCGGCGAGGTAGTCCGGGGCCACGGCCGTGGCGAAGATCCGCAGCCGGGTCCCCGGTGCGACCCTGCGTACCTCGGCGAAGGCGTGCAGCAGGGCGATGAGGTCCTTGGCTGGCTCTATCCGGCCGACCCACACCAGCGTGTCCGGGTCCCCGCACTCCGGGTCCTCCCCGACGGTGGCGAATCGGTCCGCCTCCATCCCGGGATAGACGGTGCGCATCCGCTCCCGGACGGCCCCGCAGCGCTCCTGCCAGCGCCGGGCGTGGGCGTTGCCGGGGGTCAGGAGGTCGGCCCGGGCGTAGATCTCGGCGGCGAGCCGGGTGTGGAAGGCGGCCAGGAGGGCCCGTACGGCGGGGCGTTCCTCCTCGGAGTGGTCGAGGTAGTGCGCCCGGAGCCGGACCGCGTACTCGGTGACCAGGAGCGGCACCCCGAAGAAGCGTTTGGCCAGCAGTCCGGGGATCGCCGCCACCCCGCCGGCCGTCGCGTGGCAGACGTCGACCTGTCCGAGGTCCTCGTACCAGTCGAGGGACAACGGCCGCAGCGCGCGCTCCAGTTCGTCCACGAACTCCAGCAGGTCCCGTACCTGGGCGCTCCGCACGGTACGGCTCGCGCCGGGGGCCCGGCAGGCGGACTCCACCGCCCGCACCGCGGTCTCGGACCGCAGGGCCGCGTACATCCCGCCCTGCTCCCCGGCGAGTTCGGCGAGCCCGTACAGGCCGGCGGCGAAGGGCTCGGCCTCGCCGGCGCAGATGCCGCGGACCAGGTCCTTGAAGCAGGCGGCGAACCGTCGCCGCTCACGCCGGGAGTGCGTGCGCCCGTCGTCTCCGGGGGCCCACAGCGGGGCGGTCCGTACCCGCGTGACCTGGCGCGGGAGGGGGACCTTGCCGCGCTCCTCCTGCTCGGCGCTGCGACTCAGCGCGTACAGCTCGAACTCGTGCTGCGGAAGCCCGCGCACGAGCCGGTCGCACCACAGCCTGGCCTCTCCCGTCGCATACGGATAACCACCTTCCGTGAGCAGTCCGATCCGCACGAGTGGCACCCCCGTTCTCCCGTCGCGAGCGGCCTCCGTCGGTCCGGGGACCCGCTGCGGAAGAACTCAAGCGGATATGCGGATGGCGCGACGGACGGTTGTCCGTCGCGCCACCGGAAGGGGTGAAGAGTCGTAACTTTCCCGTACGGGTCGCGTTCGAGCACGCTAAAAAGGGCCTGCGGCCCTTTTGCCGCAGGCCGCGGGCGGAGTGCGCCGCATGGGGCTCGGGGCGCGGGAGTCTGCCTAGGCGTAGGCCTCCTGTCGCGAGGAGCGCCGGTCCCCGGCCCGCTCCGGGTCCAGGGCCGGGACGGCCGCGAGCAGCCGGCGGGTGTACGGGTCGCGCGGGCGGTCGTAGACCTCGTCGACGGGGCCCTCCTCGACGATCCGCCCGGCCCGCATCACGGCCACCCGGTCGCTCACCTGCCGGACCACCGCCAGGTCGTGGGCGATGAAGACGAGCGCGACGCCGAGTTCCCGTTGGAGTTCCGCCAGCAGGGCGGTGACCTGTGCCTGGGTGGTGACGTCGAGGGCGGAGACGGGTTCGTCGCAGACGATCAGGCGGGGCCGGGGGGCGAGGGCGCGGGCGATGCCGACGCGCTGGCGTTGGCCGCCGCTGAACTCGTGCGGGTAGCGGTCGTGGTGGGCGGCCTCCAGCCCGACGCGTTCCAGCAGTTCCGCGACGCGGGCCCGGATCGCGTCCTCGTCGCGCTCGCCGGCCGCGCGCAGCGGGTCCGCGATGGACTCGCCGATCGAGCGGCGGGGGTTGAGCGAGGACACCGGGTCCTGGAAGACCATCTGGACGCCGTGCGGGATGCCGTCGCGCGCGGCCCCGCCGGCCGCCTCGCCGGTGTGCCGGACCTCTCCGGCGCTCGGTTCCAGAAGCCCGACGAGCATCCGGCCGAGGGTGCTCTTGCCGCTGCCGCTCTCCCCGACGATGCCCAGCGTCTCCCCGGCGCGCACGGCCAGCGAGACGCCGTCGACGGCGGTGACGGCGCGCTTGCCCCGGCCGAACTCCCTGCGCAGGGCGAAGGCCTCGACGACGGGGGCCGGCGCGTCGGGGGCGGGCCGCAGCCGCGACGGGCGCGGCGCGTCGAGCCGGGGGACGGCGTCGAGGAGATCACGGGTGTACGGGTCCGCGGGTGCGGCCAGCACCCGGCCGACGGGCCCGCGTTCCACGGCCCGGCCGTCGCGCATGACGAGCAGCTCGTCGATGTTCTCGGCGGCCACGCCCACGTCGTGGGTGACGAGCAGCAGTCCCAGGCCCCGTTCCTCGCGCAGTCCGTGGAGCAGGTCGAGGATCTGCGCCTGGACGGTGACGTCGAGGGCGGTGGTCGGTTCGTCGGCGATCAGCAGCCTCGGCTCGCAGGCCAGGGCCATGGCGATGAGGGCGCGCTGGCGCATGCCGCCGCTGAACTCGTGCGGTCGGGCGCGGGAGCGGCGGGCGGCGTCGGGGATGCCGACCCGGTCGAGCACCTCGACGGCCCGGGCCCGGGCCGCGCGCCGGGAGGCGTCGGTGTGGACCCGGTGGACCTCGGCGATCTGGTCGCCGATGGCGTAGTACGGGTCGAGGGAGCTCAGCGGGTCCTGGAAGACCATGGCGGCCGTGCCCCCGCGCAGGGCGCGCAACTGCGGCGCGCCGGCGCCGGCCAGGTCGGCGCCGGCCAGGTCGGTGCCGGCCACCCGTACGGTGCCGGTCAGTCGGGTTCCCGTCCCGTGGTGCAGGCCCAACAGGGCGGCGGCCACGGTGGACTTGCCGCTGCCGGACTCGCCGACGATGCCGAGGGCGCCGCCCGCCTCCAGGGTCAGCGAGACCCCGTCCACGGCCCGTACCCACTCCCCCGGTGCGCCGACCGGGAAGTCGACCACGAGGTCGCGTACCTCCACCAGTGGTTCGCTCATGTCAGGGCCACCCTTCGGTCCGCGACGGCGTACAGCAGGTCGGCGACGGCGCCCGCGACCACGACGGCGGTGCCGATGGCCAGGGTGACGCCCACGACCACGGGCAGGTCCACGACCCGGACCCCGTCGATCAGCGTCTTGCCGAGTCCGGGGATGCCGAACAGCGACTCGGTCAGCACCGCGCCGCCGATCATCGTCCCGAAGTCCACGGCGCTCAGCGCGATCACCGGCGCGACCGCGCCGCGCAGGGCGTGCCGGGTGACGATCTTCCGTTCGCCCACGCCGTAGGCGCGGAAGGTGCGGATGTGGTCCTCGGCGAGCGTCTCCAGGGTGGCGCTGCGTGTCACCCTGGCGTACTTGGCGCTCTCGAAGAAGCCGAGGGTGACCCAGGGCAGCAGCAGGTTCCAGGCCCACTGCTCGGGGTCCTCGCCGAAGGGCACGTAGGTCGGGAACGGCAGCCAGCGCAGGTACGCGCAGACCACCATGAGCACCAGCAGCCCGAGGATGAAGACGGGCGTCCCGGTGCCGGCGAGCGTGAGGACGGTGAGCACCCGCTCGGTGATCCCGCCGCGCCGCAGGGCGGACAGCAGGCCGGTGCCGACGCCGATGACGAGCCAGATCACCAGCGCGCCGAGCGCCAGCGACGCGGTGGCGGGGAGCCGGTCCAGCAGCAGTTCGGTGACCTGCCGGTCGTTCTGGTACGAGAAGCCGAGGCAGGGCGCGTCGCAGTGCGGGGTCAGTCCGGCGCCGCCGGAGTAGTCCCGGCCGGCCACGAGGCCCTGGAGGAAGTGCACGTACTGCACGACGACGGAGTCGTTCAGCCCGAGCTGAGCGCGGACCTGGGCGATCTGCGTCGGGTCGCAGCGTTCCCCGCAGGCGAGGCGGGCGGGGTCGCCGGGTGCGACGTAGAAGAGGAGGTAGACGGCGATGGACAGGGTGAGCAGCACGAGGAGTGCGCCGCCGGTCCGTTGGAGGACGAAGCGGGTCATGCCTTCCGCTCCTTTCGGCCGGCGCGGGTGCCGGTGCGGGCCCCGGCGCGGGTGCCGATCCGCAGCCGTGAGGCCTCGCGGGGGTCGAGGGCCGTGCGGACGGCGTCACCGAGGACGGTGAAGGCGAGCACGGTGACGAACAGCATCCCGGCGGGCAGCAGGACGTATGTCGGGTCGGCGCGGAACCAGGTCTGGGCACTGGAGAGCATCTGTCCCCAGGACGGGGTGGGCGGCTTCACGCCGACGCCGAGGAAGGACAGCGAGGCCTCGACCACCATGTTGGTCGGCACGTTGATCGCGGCGAGGGTGATCACGGGCGCGGCCAGGGAGGGCAGCAGTTCGCGGCGGGCGATCCGCAGGGTGCCGTTGCCGGACAGGCGGGCGGCGGCGACGAAGTCCAGCTCGCGCAGGGCCAGGGTCTGGGCGCGCACCATCCGGGCGGTGCCGCCCCAGCCGAGCAGTCCGATGACGAGGATCAGCAGCAGGGGCCGGGGGAAGTCCGGCGGGACGACGGCGGTCAGCGCGACGCCGAGCACCAGCATGGGCAGGGCGATCATGACGTCGGTGGTCCGGCCGATCAGGGTGGCGACGACGCGGTTGCCGAGGGCGGCGGTCAGTCCGGCCGCGATGCCGACGGTGACCTGGACGGCGGTGGCCCCGAGGGCGACGAGCAGCGAGATCCGGGCTCCGTGCAGGAGCCGGGTGAACAGGTCCCGGCCGGTGCCCGGTTCGACTCCGAGCCAGTGGTCGGCGGAGATCCCGCCGAGGGAACCGAGGGGGACTCCGCCGCGCGCCGAGTCGACGAGGTCGTCGTGGTAGGCGTTGGGGTCCTGGCCGGCGAGCTGTGCGAGCAGGGGTGCGGCGAGGGCGAGCAGGACGAGGGCGGCGAGGACGGCGGCGGACGCGACGGCCGAGGGCCGTGTGCGCAGTCGCCGCCAGACCTGCCGCGCGGCGCCCGCGCCCGGGGCGAGTGCCCCGGGCGCGGGCGCCGATCGGTCGGCGAGGAGCGTCACTTGACCGATACCTGCGAGATGTCGAGGACGCCGGTCCAGTCGCTGATGACGACGTTCTTGACGTTCTTGCCGACGAGCCGCTTGTAGACGGGGTGGAAGAGCGGCACGTCCAGGGCCTGCTCGCCGATCTTCCGGTCGAGGGCGCCCCAGCGCTTGCCGGCGGCCTCCAGGTCGGTGAGTTTGGCGATCTCGTCGATCTCGGTGTTCACTGCGGGGTCGTTCAGCTGGGCGTGGTTGTAGTTGGAGCCGTTGGTGACGATCTGCCGGCCGTCGAAGATCGGCGCGAGGAAGGGGGCGCCGGAGGGCCAGTCGGCGCCCCAGCGGGAGATGAAGAAGCCGGGGGTGTTCTCGGCGTCCCAGCGCTTCTCGTTGAAGGCGTTGTTCTCCAGGCCCTCCAGCTTGACCCTGATCCCGGCGGCGGCGAGCGCCTGCTGCACGGCGGTGGCGACCTCGGGGCTGGTCTGCCGGTTCTGCTGAGTGGAGTGGGTCAGCGTGACGTCGACGCCGTCGGGGAAGCCGGCCTCCTTCAGCAGTTCCCTGGCCTTGGTCGGGTCGCCGGTCTTGCCCGCGGGGAAGTGGTCGTACTTGGTGAAGCCGAAGGCCTTCTGCTCGGGGAGGAAGGTGGTCGCCGGCTCGGCGAGCGCGGAGCCGCCCGCCGCGTTGATCACGCTGGTGCGGTTGATCGCGTACGAGATGGCCTGGCGGACCTTCGGGTTGTCGAAGGGGGCCACCTTGGGGTTGAAGGCCAGGTAGTTGATGTAGCCGAAGTGGCCGGTGCCGACGCGGGCGGCGAGTTCCTTGTTGTCGCCGATCTGGGCGAGTTCGGCGGGCCCGAGGTTGGTGTCGGTGGTGACGGCGGTGGCGTCGGCGCCGGAGCTGGTGGTCAGGCGCTGGTTGATGACGGCGGCGTCGAGGCCTGAGCGGACGTCGATCTTGTCCGGGTAGGCCTTGCGCTCCTCGTCGGTCTTCTCGTCCCAGTGCGGGTTGCGGTCCAGGACGAGGTGTTCGCCGTCGTTGTCGTTCTTGACGACCTTGTACGGGCCGGAGGAGATCGGGTGCTGCTCGTACGCGGCCCCGGTGTCCTTGGCCTTGGGCACCGGCGCGAACTGGGTCTGGGTGGCGAGGAAGGGGAACTCCCCCTCGGGCTTGCGCAGCTTGAAGGTGATCGTCTTCGCGTCGGGCACGACGATGGAGTCGAGGCCCTTGCCGCCGTCCTTGTAGGGGCCCTGGTACGCCTCGCCGCCGACGAGCCAGTCTCTCAGGTAGGGGGCGCCGCCCGACAGCTCGGCGGCGAAGGACCGCTCGATGCCGTACTTGATGTCGGCGGTGGTGATCGGGGTGCCGTCCTCGTACTTCAGCCCGTCCTTGAGGGTGTACGTCCACTCGGTGGCGTCCGCGTTCGGCTTGCCGAGGTCGGTGGCCAGGTCGGGCACGACCTTGGCGCCGGCCGCGCCGTCCTCGCGGTTGCGGGTGGTGAGGGTCCGGAACACCAGCGAAGGAACGTTTCCGCCGCCGGAGGTGTAGAGCCGCGCCGGATCGAAGTCGCTCTGGGGGTCGGCGTTGAGGACGGAGAGGGTGCCGCCCTTGGCGGGGGCGCTCCCGGAGGCGCCGGCCTTGTCGCCGGATCCGGCCTGGTCCGCCGCGTCCTTGGGCCCGCAGGCGGCGGCGCCCCCGGCCAGTACGAGGCTGACGGCGACCGCGGCCACGCGGCGCGATGTGTGGGACTGACGGAGCATGGGAGAAGGGACCTCTCGGCGTGATGCGAAACGGGGAGGAATGCCACGCGAGGGGCAGCCGCCGAGATCACACCGGGGACGTCCCGAGAGCGGGAGGTCCCGGCGCGAGTGATCGCGCCGGTCCGGGGTCATGCCGAAAGAGGGGCCGCGCCTGCGGGCGGATGCACCCGGGCGCGGCGAAGAACGGTGAAGGGCGTCGCGCGCTCAGGCAGGCGTCAGCGACAGAAGATGTCGGCCACGCTGTGCGCGGCCACACCGAGGAGCGCCAGCTCTATGGCGGCGCTCGCGGCGGTGGTGTGGCGGTGCGACATGCGGAGAACAATTACCGACCATCGGACAGCTTGTCAACGCCGGATCTCAACTCCCGGGAAACACCCACGGGTTGGGCTTGCACTGGATGTTGTCGATGTTGAGCGACTTGGTCTGCTGCTGCATGATCGGCGCCAGCTCGCCCGGCGTGCGGCAGTTCACGTGCCCGTGACCGAGCCGGTGCCCGACCTCGTGGTTGATGAGCATCTGCCGGTACGCGAACATCTGGCCGGCGCCGTAGGTGGGCGAGCCCTGCGCCCAGCGGAAGGCGTTGATCATCACGCGCTCGGTGGAGGCGGAGTCGCAGGACACGTTGTCGACCGTGGTGTCCAGACCCGACTTCGCACACCACACGCCGGTGGTGCCCGGACTGGCCAGGGTGATCACGAAGTCGGCCTCGCCACCCGGCACCCGCTCGAACGTCATCGCACCGTTGTGGCCCCAGCTCCGCGGATCGTTGAGCGTGCGGTGCACCGCCTCCGCGAAGAGCTGGGCGTCCAGCCCCAGCTTCTGCTCCACGTCCACCCGGTAGCGCACGAGCTTGCCCTTGCCGGGCGCCTTGGCCACGCCCGGCACGGTGTCGAAGACGCCCGGGCCGGCCAGCTTCGCGTCGATCGGCAGTTGCAACGCCATCTTCTGGTCGTACGTCAGCTCCACCGGAGCCGGCGCCGGGGCGTCGGGCTTGAGGCGGTCGTCCGAACGGGAGGCCGGCGACTGCCCGGGAACGGCGCGGCCCTGGCTGTCCTCGGGGCCCGCCTGCATCGTCCCGTTGCCCGCTTCACCCTCGGTGATCACCTGCGTGGCCACCACGACGGCCAGCACGGCCGTGACGGCCGCCGCGGCCACCCCGGTGTAGGCACGGATCTTCCTGGCGCGACCGGCGACCGGCTTCTCGGGGGTGTCGCCGCCCGTTTCGGGGGCGGGCTCGGGCGTCCGGGGCCCGGGGATCAGCCCCTGTGCGCCGGTGGCGACGCGGGCCTCGCCGGGATCGGCGGCCGGCGTCGCGGCGGCCGGCGCGAGGGTGACCTTCGGGAAACCGGCGGCGGGGGTGCCGAAGGCCGGGGTGTCGGTGTTGCGGGCCGGCGGAGCGGCCGCCCGGGCCCGCGGGACGCCGGGTCGGTCCACGAACAAGGAGCCGGTGTCGGTGAGGGCGCTCGCGCCCCACGCGCCACCGGGCTCGCGCTGCTCGGGATGCCCGGCGGGCCGCGCCGGCGGCGCCTGCGGGGCGGGGGACGCGAATCCCCGGTGCGCGACCGTGGGTTCGGGTACCCGGCCGCCGGCCGGGCCGGTGCCGGGTGGCGGGACGTACGGCGGCGCCGCCCGGCGGGGCGCGGGCGCCTCGTACTCCCCGAAGACCCCCGGCTCGTCGAGGAGCGCCGGGGTCTCGGCGATCCGAGATCCCGAGTCCCCGAAGACGCCGGGCGGATCAAACGCCTCGAAGGGCGTGGGCTCCGCGGGCGGCGCGAGCCGCTCCGGGACGGAGTCCTTGCGACTATGTCGTCCCACGCGCCTCAGCCTCTACCATCTTCTTCGGTGTGTGTCGGTTCTTGTGCGTCTTGCAACAACTCCCGGAAAGCGGCCGCGACCACCTCGGGGTACTCCATCATCGCCACGTGACCGGCCTCCGGCAGACACACCAGCCGCGAGCCCCGGAAAGCGGCGGCGGCCTTGCGCGCCATTCGGTACGAGACCAACTGGTCCCGGCCACCGTAGACCAACAGGGTAGGCGCGAGCACCCGTTGGGCCTGACGCCACAACCCGTGCTGCCCACCGAGGGTGTAGGCGTCGACGATCCCGCGCGACGAACGGGTCATCGCCTCCCAGAAGTACGGGAGCGCCATGCGGCGCGCCATCTCCTCGACGGCCGCCTCGAAACCCTCCGGTGTCACCCGTGTGGGGTCGCCGTAACAGAGGCCCGTCACCCCCCGGGTGCGCTGTTCCGCGCTCAACCCCTTGGTGAGGCGCAGCAACAGGGGCGCCATGCCCGGCATGGCCAGCAGCGCGGTCGGCACCGCCGAGCGCTGCACGCGCAGTTCGGGGAGCGCGGGCGAGACGAGCGTCAGACTGCGCACCAGGTCGGGGCGGGCGGCCGCGACCCGGGTGGAGACGGCCCCGCCGAGCGAGTTGCCGAACAGGTGCACCGGGCCGCGGCCGGCCGCGTCGAGGTGCCGGATGACCGCGCGGGCGAAACCGGTGATCGAGTAGTCCCGGTTCGCGGGGGGCGGGGACCAGCCGAAGCCGGGCAGGTCGACGGCCTCGCCGTCCACCTCGTCGGCCAGACGCTCCATCAGCGCCGACCAGTTCTGCGAGGATCCGCCGAGCCCGTGCACGAACAGCGCGGGCGGCAAGCCCTCCTTCGAGGAGGGCCGGAATCGCACGTTCAGCTCCAGGCCGGGGAGCCGCTCCGTGCGCAGACGCTCTCCCTCGGCCACCCGGACGCCCCCCACCTGGGAGGACGCCTCGGCGGTGGACCGCACACCCGGCAGCTCGGTCGAAGACATGGGGCAATGTTACGAGACGATCACGCTCGACCTCTTGTGTCGGCGGTCACAGGACCACCTGGCGTCGCGGTCGCGATCCTCCTAGGCTCGTAGTACGAGCGAAGGCGAGGGGAGCGCGATGACTGTCGACCCAGCCGAACCGGACACCTTCCGGGAGCGGCTCCGGGAGGACCTCGACCCGGAGACGCCCGAGGCGGATGCCGCGGAGCAGCACATCGAACTCCAGCCCCTCGAAGACGACCCGCTCACGGGGGCCGACCTCGACGAGGCGACCGACGGGGACGCCGCCGAGCAGGCCCGCGTGGTCCCCCTCGACGAGGACGACTACCGCTGACCGCCGCGGAAAGGCGCTGACCAGCGGGTCAGGGCGGTCCGTACCGCGAGAAAACTCGGCTTGAACCCACCAGATCCGGTTACCGAAAAGTACGATGGCGGCGCGGCGCAGAGCGCACTGTGTTCTTAGAGAAAGTGGGAGGCGGCGTGACAGCCATCGAGCAGACGGAGGCAGCGCGTCCCCGGGGCACGCGACTGCCGCGCCGAGCCCGGCGCAACCAGCTCCTGGGCGCGGCCCAGGAGGTCTTCGTCGCGCAGGGTTACCACGCCGCGGCGATGGACGACATCGCGGAGCGCGCCGGGGTCAGCAAGCCGGTGCTCTACCAGCACTTTCCCGGCAAGCTCGACCTCTACCTGGCGCTGCTGGACCAGCACTGCGAGTCCCTGCTGTCGGCGGTCCGCACGGCGCTCGCCTCGACCACGGACAACAAGCTGCGCGTGGCCGCGACGATGGACGCGTACTTCGCGTACGTCCAGGACGAGGGCGGCGCCTTCCGCCTGGTCTTCGAGTCGGACCTGACGAACGAGCCCGCCGTGCGCGAGCGCGTCGACCGTGTGTCGCTCCAGTGCGCGGAGGCCATCTCGGAGGTCATCGCGGAGGACACCGGCCTGTCCAAGGACGAGTCCATGCTGCTGGCCGTGGGCCTCGGCGGCGTCTCGCAGGTCGTGGCCCGGTACTGGCTGTCGAGCGAGAGCCCGGTCGCCCGTGACACCGCGGTCGGCCTGCTGACCTCGCTCGCCTGGCGCGGCATCGCGGGCTTCCCGCTGCACGGTACGGAGGGCTGACCCGGCACCGCCGCGGCGGTGCGCCGCTGTTCGCTGCGAGCGTGTCCGCCACGGGCCGATCGCGTCCCCTCTCCGGGCTAATGTGGACCGGGTACGGCGCGGCTGATCGCGCGAACCGGATCGTCGGAGGGACAAAGCCGTGGAGGTCAAGATCGGCGTGCAGCACGCACCCCGGGAGATCGTGCTGGAGAGCGACCTGAGCGCGGAGGAGCTGGAGGGCGTCGTGGCCGCCGCCCTGTCCGGCACTGCGCCGCTGCTGAGCCTCACCGACATCAAGGGCCGCAAGGTCCTGGTGCCGTCCGACCGCCTGGCGTACGTGGACCTGGGTGAGCCGAGTGCGCGCAAGGTGGGCTTCGGAGCGCTCTGAGGCACGGAGAGCTGAACCTCCCTCAAAGGAGGAAAACGACCCGGCGGTTGATTTCGCCGGGTCGTTTCTCTTTGTTCCGCTTCGGGTAGGAGCGCTGTACTGCAACCCGAATACGCCCTGACGTACGGAAAGGGACCTCATGCTGCTGATGGAAGCGCTCGGCTCCGCTCTGTTGGGCCTCGCCCTGTCCGGGGCCGCCGTGCGCAGATTCGCGAAGCGGCTGCCGTCACCGAGGGTGGTCCTGGTCAGCGGGGTCGTGGGAGCGCTGTTCGGCGCCTATCTCACGCACATGTCGCTCGGACCGGGTCACAACACCCTGGTGGCGACCCTGATCGGCGGGACCCTGGTGTCGGCGGTCGTGCTCTCGCTCCTGCTGCGCCCCGGCTCGGGCTCCGGTCGGACGCACCGACGCCCTCCCTTTTCGCTCCCCTCGCGAGGCTGAGCGGGACGACCGTCGCCCGCCCCCGCCCGTCCCCTGACACGGGTCGGCCCCGGCACGGAGTGCTTCCGTGCCGGGGCCGACGCATGCCTGGGTGGGCTCGAAGCCCGCGTGGGGCTCAGGCCGCGAGGCCGAGGGCCGCCATCCGCTTGGTGTGGGCCTTGGTGATCCGGGTGAACATCTCGCCCACGGCCGCCAGGTCGAATCCGGCCGCCATCCCGTCGACGCCGCCGACCAGCATCGTGGAGAGCGCGTCGCGTTCCGCGACCACGCGCTGGGCCTGCGAGAGCGCCTCGCCCATCAGCCGGCGGGCCCACAGGGCGAGCCGTCCGCCGCAGCGGGGGTCGGCCTCGATCGCCGCGCGCACCTTCTCGACGGCGAAACCGCCGTGGCCCGTGTCGTCGAGCACACCGACGACGAGGGCGCGGGTGTCGGTGTCGAGGTGGGTGGCGACCTCGCGGTAGAAGTCACTGGCGATGGAGTCGCCGACGTACGCCTTGACCAGGCCTTCCAGCCAGTCGGAGGGGGCGGTCTGGCGGTGGAAGTCGTCGACGCCCTTCGCGAAGGGTTCCATCGCCGCGGTGGGGTCGACGTCGATCGCCGCGAGCCGGTCGCGCAGCCGCTCGAAGTGGTGGAACTCGGCGGAGGCCATCTTCGCGAGCTCGGCCTTGTCGCCGAGGGTGGGCGCGAGCTTCGCGTCCTCGGCGAGGCGCTCGAACGCGGCGAGCTCTCCGTACGCCAGCGCGCCGAGGAGGTCCTCGACGGCGGCCCGGTACTGCGGCGAGGCGGAGGCCGTCGCCCAGTCCTGGGCGGCGATTCCGAGCGCCTCGACGGGCGCGCTGTCGTCGGCGGGAGATGCGTTTTCTACGGTCGACATGCTCCGCACAATAGCCCGCCTAAAGCCCGGTCAAGGCACGACCTATGGCCATCGACACTCCGCTTAAACGCGACTACCAGGTGAATTCACCCAACACACCTGCGCGAATCCGGGGTACAGTGGTAATGCGCCTGCCGAATCTCGGCGGGCCGTCCGAATGAGGATGCCCGGTCGGTGGCCCGATCGGCTCCAACCCGACCGCCCTCGATGTGGTGTGTGCGCTCATGCGTACCGCCCTGCACGAGGGGCCCCCTCAGCGGCAGAAGCGCTTGAGCGAAGGCTAGTGGTCCCGCGCAGCTTTGTACGTACGTCGTAGTACTGCAAGCCCGGCACGGTACGACCCCCATCGCCGCCTCGCGCCGCGTCTCACAGAAGAGGCAGCACCCTGACTACGTTCCGAGACCTCGGGATCTTTCCCGAGACGGCCGAGGCCCTTGAGGCCGTCGGCATCGTGTCCCCCTTCCCGATCCAGGAGATGACCCTTCCCGTCGCCCTTTCCGGCACGGACGTCATCGGCCAGGCGAAGACCGGTACCGGCAAGACGCTCGGTTTCGGCCTGCCGCTGCTGGAGCGGGTCGTCGTCCCCGCGGACGTCGAGGCCGGCCGGGCGACGCCCGCGCAGCTCACCGACGCCCCCCAGGCCCTCGTGGTGGTTCCGACCCGCGAGCTGTGCACCCAGGTCACCAACGACCTCCTGACCGCGGGCAAGGTCCGCAACGTGCGCGTCCTCGCCATATACGGCGGCCGCGCGTACGAGCCCCAGGTCGAGGCGCTCAAGAAGGGCGTCGACGTGATCGTCGGCACCCCGGGCCGCCTGCTGGACCTGGCCGGGCAGAAGAAGCTCGACCTCTCCCACGTCAAGGCCCTCGTCCTCGACGAGGCCGACGAGATGCTCGACCTGGGCTTCCTGCCCGACGTCGAGAAGATCATCAACTACCTGCCGCCGAAGCGTCAGACCATGCTGTTCTCGGCGACCATGCCGGGCGCGGTCATCGGACTGGCCCGCCGGTACATGACGCAGCCGACGCACATCCGCGCCACCTCCCCCGAGGGCGAGGGCGTGACCGTCGCCAACATCAAGCAGCACGTCTTCCGTGCGCACAACATGGACAAGCCGGAGCTCGTCTCCCGCATCCTGCAGGCCGAGGGCCGCGGCCTGGCCATGATCTTCTGCCGTACCAAGCGCACGGCGGCCGACATCGCCGAGCAGCTGGAGAAGCGCGGCTTCGCGTCCGGCGCCGTCCACGGCGACCTGGGCCAGGGTGCGCGCGAGCAGGCGCTGCGCGCGTTCCGCAACGGCAAGGTCGACGTGCTCGTGTGCACCGACGTCGCCGCGCGCGGCATCGACGTCGAGGGTGTGACGCACGTCATCAACTACCAGGCGCCGGAGGACGAGAAGACCTTCCTGCACCGTGTGGGCCGCACCGGCCGCGCGGGCAACAAGGGCATCGCCGTCACGCTGGTCGACTGGGACGACATCCCGCGCTGGCAGCTGATCAACAAGGCGCTGGAGCTGGACTTCCACGACCCGGTCGAGACGTACTCCACGTCCCCGCACCTGTTCGAGGAGATGAACATCCCGGCCGGGACCAAGGGCATCCTGCCGCGCGCCGAGCGCGTGCGGGCCGGCCTGAAGGCCGAGAACCTCGAGGACCTGGGCGAGACCGGCGGCCGCGGTGGCCGTGGCGGTCGCGGCGCTGCCGCCGCCGCCCCGGTGGCCGAGGAGCGTCCGGCTCGGACCCGTACCCCGCGTCAGCGTCGTCGGACCCGCGGCGGCAGCGAGCAGGCCGCCGAGGCCGTGGCCGTGGCCACCGCGGTGACCGCCGTGACCCCGGTCGCCGAGGCGCCCGAGGCGACCGAGGCCCCGGCGGTCGACGAGCCGCGCAGGCCGCGCCGTCGCCGGACCCGTGCGTCGGCCCCGGCCGCCGTGGTCGAGTCCGCCGTGGTGGCCGCCCCGGTCGAGGCGCCGGCCCCGGAGCCCGACTTCCAGATGGCTCCGCTCGTGGAGCCCCCGGTCAAGGTGCGCCGCACCCGGCCGCGCAAGGTCGCGGCGGCCCCGGTCGCCGAGGCCGTGGCCATCGCCTCCCAGGCCGCCGCCGTCGAGGCTCCGGTGGTCGTGGCCACCGCGGTCGAGGAGGCCCCGGTCAAGGTGCGCCGGACCCGCACGCGCAAGGTGGCGGAGCCCGCTCCGGTCGCCGAGGCCGCCGTCGAGGCCGAGGAGGCCCCGGTGAAGCCGAAGCGCACCCGTGCCCGCAAGGCCACCGCGGTCGCCCCGGACGCCTCGGCGGCCGTGGTCGACGCCGAGGAGGCGCCGGTCAAGCCGAAGCGCACGCGTACCCGCAAGGCCGTGGCGCAGACCCCCGAGGCCTGAGCCGCACCGCCGTACGAGGACGGCCCCGACCCCCTTCGAGGGGGTCGGGGCCGTCCTCGTGTCCGGGCGTACGGGCCGGTAACCTCGGGCCCATGAGCAAGCCACCGCGCCTCACCCTGCCGCCCGCGGCCCGTGCGTACCGCCTGACGACCGCGCGCGGCGCGTTCGCCGTGCACGAGGCGGGTGAGCCGCTGCGCGGCACCGCCCTGCTGGTTCCCGGGTACACGGGGAGCAAGGAGGACTTCATCGGACTGCTGGAGCCGCTGGCCGAGGCCGGCTTCCGGGTGGTGGCGGTCGACGGGCGCGGTCAGCACGAGAGCCCCGGCCCCCGCGAGGAGTCCGCGTACGCGCTGGAGGAGCTGGCGGCGGACGTGCTGGCCCAGGCGGCGGCCGTGTCCGGCGAGGGGGGCCCGATCCACCTGGTGGGTCACTCGCTGGGTGGTCTGATCGCCCGCGCCGCCGTGCTGCGCGACCACACCCCCTTCGCCTCCCTGACCCTGATGAGCAGCGGTCCGGCGGCTATCTCGCAGGCGCAGCAGGAGCGTACGAAGCTGCTGGTGGCGGCTCTGGAGTCGCTGCGGGGGGTCACGCCCGCAGAATGCATGTCGGTGGTGTGGGCGGCGATGCGGGCCCAGGACCCGGTGGACGCCCCGGTCGACGGCCCCGAACTGACGGAGTTCCTGCGCGGGCGGTGGCTGGCGACCGAGCCGGAGCAGTTGATCGCCACCGGGCGGGTGCTGATGTCGGAGCCGGACCGGGTGGCCGAGCTGGCTGTGGTGCCGCTGCGCATGCTGGTGCTGTCCGGAGTGGTGGACGACGCGTGGCCGGTGCCGCTGATGGACTCCATGGCCGATCGCCTGGGGGCGTCGCGGGTGATCGTGAAGGGCGCGGAGCACTCCCCAAACGCCGAGAATCCGCAGGTCACGGCCGATGCGCTGGCGGACTTCTGGAGCGCGACCACGCGCTGATAGTTAGCCAGTGAAAAAATTTCCTTAGCGTAGGGAATGTTTGCCGCTTACACTTCGTTAACCCTGTGCAAGGAGAACACCGACGAAGGGAGAAGCCCGTGCGCTTCGAGATTCTGCGCCTGGACGATGTCGACGGATCCGCCGTGGACAGCACCGTCGTGGACGCGGCCTCCGTCAACCGGATCGTGCAGCAGGCCGCGTCTGTCGGCCAGCGCATTCTGATCCGACCGGCCGAGACGGCGTCCTCCTGACCCACCTGACGCGAGCCGCCTGACGGCCGCCGCGTGTATGGACACCGATGCCCCGCACCGATCCGGTGCGGGGCATTCGCATGTGTGTCGCCTGGTCCGTCGTGGTGTCGAGGCCGCGCCCGCGATCAGGAGGTGTGCACGACCTGGACGACACCGTTGATGATCTGCTGGACCGCGATGGCGGAGAGCATCATGCCGGCGAGCCGCGTCACCAGGACGACGCCGCCGTCCTTGATGACCCGGATGATCACCAGCGAGTAGCGCATGGTGATCCACAGCACGACGTGCATGGCGACGATCGCCGCCCAGACGGAGACCTGGCCGCTGAAGCCGGGCGCCTTCTGCACGGCGAGGATGACCGACACGATCGCGCCCGGTCCGGCCAGCAGGGGCATGCCGAGCGGGACGAGGGCGACGTTCACGTCCTTGGTCTGCTTGGGCTCGTCGGTCTTGCCGGTCAGCAGGTCGAGGGCGATGAGCAGGAGCAGCAGCCCGCCGGCGATCATCAGCGCCGGAACGGACACGTGCAGGTAGTCCAGGATCTGCTGGCCGCAGAGACCGAAGACGGCGATGACGCCGAAGGCCACGCAGACGGCCTGCCAGGCCATGCGGCGCTGCACCTTCGCGGGGCGCCCGGAGGTCAGGGCGAGGAAGATCGGCGTGATCCCCGGGGGGTCCATAATCACAAAAAGGGTGAGAAAAAGGGATCCGAAGACGGCGAAATCAAACACAGTGATGCCTTGCAGGAGAGAGGGGTGAAGCGAAGAGAGAGCGGGGCGGGCGAGGAACCGGTCCTCGTTACGCGAGCGGTCCGCCGGCGCCGGGCACGGGGAACGCCCCGGTGGAACGGCGCGTGATCTCGCCGTAGATCTCCGGGTCGGTGGTGTACTCGCCGAGGCGACAGGACTTGCGGGTGCCGTGGTAGTCGCTGGACCCGGTGGTCAGCAGGTCCAGGTCCGCGGCCAGTGCGCGCAGTCGGGCCCGGGTGTCCGCGTCGTGGTCCATGTGGTCCACCTCGATGCCGTCCAGCCCGGCGGCCGCCAGGGCCGCGATGGCAGCCTCGGGGACGACCCGCCCGCGCTTGACCGCGGCGGGGTGCGCGAAGACGGTGACCCCACCGGCCGCCTTGACGAGGCGGACGGCGTCGAAGGGGTCGAGTTCGTGCTTGCCGGCATAGGCGCGGCCGCCGTCGGCGAGCCAGTCCGCGGTGAACGCGTCGGACACGGTGGGCACGACGCCCAGGTCCACCATGGCGGTGGCGATGTGCGGACGGCCCACGGAGCCGTCGCCCGCGATGCGGGCGACCCGCTCCCAGGTGATGTCCACGCCGAGGTCCCGCAGCTTGCCGATCATGGCCTGCGCGCGGGGGGTGCGGTCGTCGCGGACCAGCTCCCGCTCACGGGCGAACTCGGGCTCCTCGGGATCGAAGAGGTACGCGAGCATGTGCATGCCGACGCCGTCGAGACGGCAGCTGAGTTCGGCCCCGGTGACGAGCGTGAGGCCGGCCGGCACGTGGGCGATGGCCTCGGCGTATCCCCCGACGGTGTCGTGGTCGGTCAGCGCGACCACGTCGAGCCCGGCGGCGGCGGCGTTGCGGACCAGTTCGGCGGGGGTGTCCGTGCCGTCGGATGCCGTGGAGTGGGCGTGCAGGTCGATGCGCACAGCCGTGCTCCATGGTTCTCGTACGGACGGGGGGACACTCCAGAATACCCAGCCCCGCGAGCCCCACGGCCCCACCGCACGGCGGGCACGGTCAGGACGGGCCGAGGATCCGGGGGCTCAGGGCGCCGCAGGGAAGGAGTTCGACCTCGGCACCCGCGTCGCGCAGATCCGTCAGGACCAGCTCGTCGTACATCAGCAGCCCCGACTGTTCGGGCCAGACGATCGCCCACAGCCACAGCCCGCGCGCCTCGCCGGCGAAGACGGCGCGGTCGTCCGGGGTGCCGGTGACGTGCCACAGCGGTGTCGGCCGGCCGGCGGCGACGACCTTGGCGTGCGGCGGACCCGAGACGTCCATGTGGGGACCCGGGTCGGGCGCGTCGATCCCCGCGTACCGCGCGCCGAGTCCGACGCCCAGCTCCTCGGCGATCAGCAGCAGCTCGCCGATACCGCCCAGGGGCCCGGGACCCGAGCAGGCCACGGCGGTGGCCCGGCCCCCGCTGCGGTCGTCACCGGCGGCCGCGACCCCGGTGAACAGCCATCCGACCGGCAGCGGCCACGGCATCCAGACCGGCACCTGCGCCCGGTGGACGACCACGCCCAGGCCCTCGACGCTCGGCGGGATGACGGGCTGCAGGGGATGGACGGCGCCGTCTACCGCGCACTGCCAGGAGTCGGCGAAAAGACCGGGTGCGCGGACCCGGCCTCCGCACTTCGGGCAACTCGGTTCGCCCCTCATAGGAAGCACGCTCCTCCCCGCCCGGCGCCCCGTCAAGACGCGATCACCCGTCCGGATCCCATCCGTACCCGCAACCGGCGGCGCTCAGTCCAGTACGACGGCGCTGCGCAGCGGGTCCCGCAGATCCGTGCCGCGCGCGAGCCAGCGCTCCTGGAGCGCGGCGGCGCCGTGGACCCGCTTCCAGGCGGCCTCGTTCGCCGTCATCGGGAGCAGGGGGAGGAAGTGCACGGGGTCCATGGGCTCGTCGAGTTCCAGGTCGGGCACCAGCCCGCCCGGTTCCGCGACCAGCACCGAGGTGAACGGTGCCCCCTCCCAGAGCGGTTCGCCCACGTCCAGCGAGGCCCCGGGGGCGACGATCAGGCCCTCGACGACGGGGGAGGCGCCGAGCACGGCGAGCGGTCGCAGCAGCCGGTCGGTGGGGGCGAGGCCCCCGCGGACGGTCAGCACCAGTTCGGCGCGCGGACCGCGCACCGGGTCGGCGACCACGGCGGTGGGGTCGGTCATCGGGTGGGCGGACATGCCGAGGGTCGCGTACCGCAGGAGGTCACCCTCCACGAAGCGGAGTACCTCGATGCGATCGGTGCCCAGGAAGGTGACGGCGGCGCGGGCGTCGGGTTCGCCGAACGCGGTCCGCAGCCGGGTCTCCACAAGAGCCAGAATTTCTGCCATGGAGCGAGCATAGAACTCGTATCCCCCGGGTAAAGGGCGGGTCTTGACCATCCGTCGGCTGATAGTGTTGACAGCTGGTTCGACCCGCGTGCAGAAGCATCGTTTCAAGGGCCGGACGACAGGACGTCCCCCACGGGGGACCGGCCGGAGGAGGTGGGGCTGCAATGGATCGAAGTCGATCGTGCAGTACCAATCGCTCTTCCACTTTCAGGCCGGGCGCCTCCCGCCCCCTGTGATCTCGCGATCAGTAGAAGAGCGACGGCAGAACTTTGTCCTCTCCGTCCTTCTCCTTCCGCCTGCCGGGGCCTGCCCGCCCGCCCGCAGCCGCGGAGGGTCTCCCACCCGTACGGTCCGCAGCCGTGCGCGCGAAGGAGCCTGCCATGTCGATGCTGCCCTACCTCCGTGCCGCCGTCCGTCCGTCCCTGCGCCGGTCCACCTCCGCGCAGCCCGGCTACGACACCACCCGTGACCCGTCCGCGAGCAGCGCGGTGGTCGACTGCGCCGTGTACCGCGACGGCCGGCGCGCGCCCGGACCGGGCTGTCTGACGCCCCGTGAGGCGATCCGTCGGGTCCGCGAGGACGGCGGGTTCGCCTGGATCGGCCTGCACGAGCCGACCGAGTCCGAGTTCGCGGGGATCGCCGCCGTCTTCGGACTGCACCCGCTCGCCGTGGAGGACGCGGTGCACGCGCACCAGCGGCCGAAGCTGGAGCGCTACGACGACACCCTCTTCACCGTCTTCAAGACGATCCACTACGTCGACCACGCCCAACTGACCTCGACCAGCGAGGTGGTGGAGACGGGCGAGGTGATGTGCTTCACCGGACCCGACTTCGTCATCACCGTCCGGCACGGCGGCCAGGGCTCCCTCAAGGGCCTGCGGCACCGCCTCCAGGACGACCCCGAACTGCTGGCCCGGGGGCCTTCGGCCGTGCTGCACTCCATCGCCGACCACGTGGTCGACGGGTACATCGCCGTCGCGGCGGCCGTCCAGGACGACATCGACGAGGTGGAGAGCGAGGTCTTCGCCGCGCCCGCCAAGGGCGCCACCCGCGGCGGCGACGCGGGCCGCATCTACCAGCTCAAGCGCGAGGTGCTGGAGTTCAAGCGGGCGGTCGCCCCGCTGCTGCGCCCCATGGAGCTGTTGAGCGAGCGCCCGATGCGGCTGGTGGATCCGGACATCCAGAAGTACTTCCGCGACGTCGCGGACCACCTGGCGCGGGTGCACGAGCAGGTCGTGGGCTTCGACGAGCTGTTGAACTCGATCCTCCAGGCCAACCTCGCGCAGGCGACCGTCGCCCAGAACGAGGACATGCGCAAGATCACCTCCTGGGCGGCGATCATCGCCGTGCCCACGATGATCTGCGGGGTGTACGGAATGAACTTCACGCACATGCCGGAGCTCCAGTGGAAGTACGGCTACCCGATGGTGATGGTGACCATCGTCGCGACCTGTCTCACCATCCACCGGTCCCTCAGACGCCACGGCTGGCTGTAGGGGATGTCCTGTCGATCGGGCCCGGACGCGACGAGCCCGGCCCGACCGACAGGACACCTCCCTGCGAACCGGGCGCGGCCGGCTACGCTGTCCCCATGACTCTCAGCGCGCTCGATCTGGCCCTCGTCGAGGAGGCCGGCAAGAAGTCCGGCCTGATCTGGGTCCGCGGCTCCGGGGCCGATCGGGCCCTGTGGCACGCCTGGGTGGACGGCGCCGCGCACGTGCTCGGCGACGGGCCCGGGGAGCAGCCGTTCCCGGGGCTCGCGGACGGCTCGACGGCCGAGGTCACCGTACGCAGCAAGGACAAGGGCGGCCGGCTCGTCGCGTGGACGGCGACCGTGCGCGAACTCCCGCCGCGCGGCGAGGAGTGGCAGGCCGCGGTGGCCGAGCTGAAGGGCAAGCGGCTGAACGCCCCCGACTCCGAACTGATGACGGAGCGGTGGGCGCGCGAGTGCCGGCTGCTGCGGCTGGAGCCCGAGGCCGTACGGGACGCGCTGCCGGCCGGTTCGCTGGCCGCGGCCCCGCTGCCCTCCCCCGCGACGACCCGACGGGCCATCCCGGCAGGGCTGCCGAAGCTGCTGCTGAAGCGGCGCAAGGCCGCGCGCTGAACCTCGGGCGGTGACGGGTCGCGACGGGCCCGGCCCGCCGCCGGTCGGCCTCGGGTCGGCCGCCGTTCAGCCGCCGGGGTTGGAGCCCTGGCCCGAGCTGCCGCTCGGGCTCGGCTTGACGCCGCCCTGGTTCCTGGTCGTGGGCAACTGGGACCCGTAGTCCACCGTCTGGTCCTTCGCGGGGGGATCCAGCGGGAAGGCCTGGCCCCAGTCCGCGAGCTCCACCCGGCCGGCCCCGCCCGCGCGTTCCATGAGCAGCGGGTAGGGCGTGCCGTCGAGGGACACCGAGAGGCGACCGCCCTTGCCCCCGTCGGCCAGGAGCGGGACCACGCGGGCGTGCCCGACCTTGCTGTACGGGCTCTTGGTGAGCTTGCCGTCGAGGCCGAGCAGCCCGTCGAGCAGGACGCCCATGTCGGTGAAGCCGCGGAACTGCTTGTAGGTGGGGTCGCTCTGGGGCACCTTCACGAACTTGTCGCCGAGCTTGCCCGCCGAGTCGGTCTCGCCCCAGAAGGCGGCGCTGGCCTTCAGGTAGAGCTGCTCCCCGACGCGCAGCACCTGGAAGGTGTCCTCCTGGGACTTCACCTCGCCGGTGCCGCCGTCGAACTTCAGGCGCATGTCGAGGGTGAAGGACTTGCCGCCGCTGACCAGGGTGCCGGACAGGTGCACCGAGGATGCCGCGGTGGCCGCCGTCCGCGCCTGCGCCTCGATCTTGTCGGCGGAGAGCTTGCCGACCCCGTTGGTCCCCTTGTCGGGATCCTCGCCGGCGCCGCCGCCACAGCCCGTGACGGAGACGGCGAGGCCCGCGCACAGGACGCCGGCGACGGCGGCCCGGCGCAGCCGTGCGACAGGGAGGTTGGCGGTCACGGGCGGGTGCCTCTCGGTGGTTCCTCTGGGGGCGACAGGCAGCGTACCCGCCCGTGCGTCGCGGCCCGCGCCCGCGTCCGGAGAGGGGTGCGGGGGCCTTTGGGCCCTGTCGTCGAAGGGGCGCCGGTGAGGCCCGTGGCATCCGGTGCCGTGCATCGCGAGGCGGAGGGGCGCCCTTGTACCGGACGTACCCGGGTGCCCCGACAACGCGGCGGGGCGCGGTACCGGGCGCCACGGGCCGGGCGAGACCTCGACGACAGGGCCCGGCGGCGGCCCCCGCACGGCTCGGACGGTCGCGCCACCCCCGGCCGGACGGCCCCACCAGGACGCTTCGCGGGGGCACGGGCTAGCCTGAGGCTCGGCACGACTCTTGATCGACGGTTGGTTCACGCTCTAGGAGGCGCTCGGATGGCTGCAGGCGCCCCGCGGATCTTCGTCTCGCATCTGTCGGGTGTGCCCGTCTTCGATCCCAACGGCGATCAGGTGGGCCGAGTCCGCGACATCGTCGCCATGCTGCGCGTCGGCGGTCGCCCGCCGCGGCTGCTGGGCCTGGTCGTCGAGGTGGTCAGCCGGCGCCGGATCTTCCTGCCGATGACCCGGGTGACGGGCGTGGAGTCCGGTCAGGTCATCACCACCGGTGTCGTCAACATGCGGCGCTTCGAGCAGCGCCCCACCGAGCGGCTGGTCCTCGGCGAACTCCTCGACCGGCGCGTGCGGCTGACCGCTACCGGCGAGGAGGTCACCGTCCTGGACGTGGCCATCCAGCAGTTGCCCGCCCGCCGGGACTGGGAGATCGACCGGATCTTCGTGCGCAAGGGCAAGGCGGGCGCGCTGCGCCGGCGCGGCGAGACCCTCACGGTGGAGTGGTCCGCGGTGAGCGGGTTCTCGTTGGAGGAGCACGGGCAGGGCGCCGAGAGCCTGGTGGCGACCTTCGAGCAGATGCGACCGGCCGACCTGGCGAACGTACTGCACCACCTGACGCCGAAGCGTCGCGCCGAGGTCGCCAGCGCCCTCGACGACGACCGGCTCGCGGACGTCATGGAGGAGCTGCCCGAGGACGACCAGGTGGAGATCCTCGGCAAGCTGAAGGAGGAGCGCGCGGCCGACGTCCTGGAGGCGATGGACCCCGATGACGCGGCCGACCTGCTGTCCGAGCTGCCCGAGGACGACAAGGAGCGGCTGCTGACGCTGATGCAGCCGGACGACGCCGCGGACGTGCGCCGGCTGATGTCGTACGAGGAACGCACGGCGGGCGGTCTGATGACGACGGAGCCGATCGTGCTGCGCCCGGACGCCACGGTCGCCGACGCGCTGGCCCGGGTACGGCAGTCGGACCTGTCGCCGGCGCTGGCGGCGCAGGTGTACGTGTGCCGGCCGCCGGACGAGACGCCGACGGGCAAGTACCTGGGGACGGTGCACTTCCAGCGGCTGCTGCGGGACCCGCCGTTCACCCTGGTCAGCTCGATCGTGGACACCGACCTGCCGCCGCTGCGGCCGGACGCCTCGCTGCCGGTGGTGACCAGCTACCTGGCCGCCTACAACATGGTCGCGGTGCCGGTGGTCGACGAGAGCGGCTCGCTGCTGGGCGCGGTGACCGTCGACGACGTGCTCGACCACCTGCTGCCGGACGACTGGCGGGAGACGGACTTCCATTCCGAGGAGGCCGTGAGTGGCCACTGAGCGGGGGCGCGGCGATCGGGGCCGGGGCGCCGGGGCCCCGCGCGGCGACGCCGCGCGCAAGCAGCGGCGGGAGCGGCGCGACCATGCCCGCGAGGGCCTGTCGGATCGGCTGGAGGAGGCGGCGGAGCGGCTGCGGGCCGACCGGCCGGAGCGTTCCGCCGACCGGTCCAAGGGGAGCGCCCCGTCCGGGTCGAGCGCGCTGACGCGTTCGCGCGTCCGGCTGGACCAGCCGCGGGCGGCACGCCGCCGGCTGTTGCCCGAGTACGACCCGGAGGCCTTCGGGCGGCTGTCGGAGAAGGTGGCGCGGTTCCTGGGCACGGGCCGGTTCATCGTCTGGATGACGATCGTCATCATCGCCTGGGTGCTGTGGAACATCTTCGCGCCCGTGCACCTGCGGTGGGACGAGTACCCGTTCATCTTCCTGACGCTGATGCTGTCGCTCCAGGCCTCGTACGCGGCCCCGTTGATCCTGCTCGCCCAGAACCGGCAGGACGACCGCGACCGGGTCAACCTGGAGCAGGACCGCAAGCAGAACGAGCGGTCCATCGCCGACACCGAGTACCTGACGCGGGAGATCGCCTCGCTGCGCATGGGCCTGGGCGAGGTCGCCACGCGCGACTGGATCAGGTCGGAGTTCCAGGACCTGATCAAGGAGATGGACGAACGGCGGCTGCTGGCCCCCGAACGTGACGAAGGCGACCGCTGACGGGCTTACCGACGGCGTGCCGGTGAGCCGTACCATCGGGACATGGCTACCGACACAAGCTCCGCCGACGCCGCCGTGCCCGAGCAGGACGCGATCCTGGACGCGCTGGCGACGGTGAACGACCCCGAGATCCACCGGCCGATCACCGAGCTCGGCATGGTCAAATCGGTGGAGATCGGCGACGGCGGCGCGGTCGCCGTCACCGTCTACCTGACGGTGTCGGGCTGCCCCATGCGCGAGACGATCACCAAGAACGTCACCGAGGCCGTCGAGGGCGTCCCCGGTGTCACCTCCGTCGCCGTCACCCTCGACGTGATGAGCGACGAACAGCGCAAGGACCTGGCGAACACCCTGCGCGGCGGCACCGCCGAGCGCGAGGTGCCCTTCGCCAAGCCGGGCTCGCTGACCCGTGTGTACGCGGTCGCGTCCGGCAAGGGCGGCGTCGGCAAGTCCTCGGTGACGGTGAACCTCGCCGCGGCGATGGCGGCGGACGGTCTGAAGGTGGGCGTGGTCGACGCGGACATCTACGGCCACAGCGTGCCGCGCATGCTCGGCGTGGACGGGCGCCCCACCCAGGTCGAGAACATGATCATGCCGCCCTCCGCGCACGGCGTGAAGGTGATCTCCATCGGCATGTTCACCCCGGGCAACGCGCCGGTGGTCTGGCGCGGTCCGATGCTGCACCGCGCGCTCCAGCAGTTCCTGGCGGACGTGTTCTGGGGCGACCTGGACGTCCTGCTGCTCGACCTCCCGCCGGGCACCGGCGACATCGCGATCTCGGTGGCCCAACTGGTGCCGAACGCCGAGATCCTCGTGGTGACCACCCCGCAGCAGGCCGCCGCCGAGGTGGCCGAGCGGGCCGGTTCGATCGCCGTGCAGACCCACCAGAAGATCGTCGGTGTCGTCGAGAACATGTCGGGCCTGCCGTGCCCGCACTGCGACGAGATGGTGGACGTCTTCGGTTCGGGCGGTGGGCAGAAGGTCGCCGACGGGCTGACCAAGACGGTCGGCGCCTCGGTGCCGGTGCTGGGCTCGATCCCGATCGACGTCCGGCTGCGCGAGGGCGGCGACGAGGGCAGGCCCGTCGTCCTGTCCGACCCCGACTCCCCCGCCGGCGCGGCCCTGCGCGCGATCGCCGGCAAGCTCGGCGGCCGGGCCCGCGGTCTCTCGGGCATGTCGCTGGGGATCACCCCGCGCAACAAGTTCTAGTACTCGTCCGAGAGCACGAAACGGGGGAGGGCACCGCCGATCGGCGGTGCCCTCCCCCGTTTCCGTCACCCGTCCCGCCGTGCGTTTCCGGCGTGGGGGGGGCGGACTTCCGGCGGCTACCGGTACGCGTCCTTCCGGCGGCTACCGGTACGCGTCCAGGTCGCCGATCACCGAGAAGCCGAGTCCATACGCGCTCATGCCGCGCCCGTACGCGCCCAGGTGCACCCCGCCCCGGGAGCCCGCGAGCACCCAGCCGAACTCCGACTCGCGGTAGTGGAACGGCGTCGGCTCCCCGTCCACCGGCAGGGACAGCGTCGACCAGTCCTCGCCGTCGAGGTCGTCGGCGAGTTCCCAGGCCGCCTCGGTCTGCTGGTCGAGCCAGTCGTCGCGCAGGCTGTGGTCCATCCGACCGGGCCAGCTGTAGGCCAGCAGGCCCGAGCCGGCCAGCCAGGCGGCCGAGGAGACCGAGGTGGCCTCCAGGACGCCGGTTCCGTCGGCGCTGCGGCGGAGCGGGTTGCCGGCGACGGTGATCACCACCGCGAAGTGTTCCTTCTCGCCGGTGGCGATCTCCCCGCGCACGGACGGCTCGTCCCCGTGGCCGGTGGAACCGTGCTCCACGGTCCCGTCAGCGGCGGTGCCGACCTGCATCAGCCGGCGGGGGCCGGTGAAGGCCCCGTCCAGGCCGTACCAGGGGAAGTCCGCCCGCAGGTACCCCTCCACCGCCCGACGGGCCGCAGGGGCGGGGTCGGTGGCCTCCTGGGCCGCCCCGGGGCTCTGTTGCGGGTCCTGCTGTGCCTGCGGGTCGTCCGCGGGCAGCTCTGCGGGGATCTCGGCAGGCTGCGCGCCTACCCGGCTACTGCTCGTCGTCTCCATCTGGGCGGCCTCTCGTTCCCTGGGGTCCGGAACGGCCCTCCCCCTCGACTCGCTGGGGGGACCCCCTCCCTCGGGCGTCCTGCGTCCGGACGGACAGATGGAGGATAGCCATCCGACTCCGGATCACCGGGCAGGCGGCGGCTCAGGTGGCGTCGGCGTCGAAGGGAGTGCGCTGCTCGGGGGACGGGGCGGCGGGCTTCTTCAGCAGGTCGGGGCCGGTGCCCGCGGCGGCGGACGCGGACGGGGTCGCGGGCGCGGCGGGCTCCTTGCCGTTCACGGCGTCGGTGACGTCGTTGAGCTCCTTGCGGAGGTCGAAGCTGCTGCGGATGTCCTTGAGGTCCTCGTTCTCCGTCAGCTGCTTGCGGATGAACGTCTTGGGATTGAGGTCCTCGAACTCGAAGTCCTTGAATTCCGGACCCAGTTCGGAGCGGATGTCCTGTTTGGCACTGTCCGAGAACGACCGGATCTTGCGGATCACCCCGGTGACGTCCTGGATCATCTTCGGCAGTTTGTCCGGACCGAAGACGAGAATGGCCAGCACGACGATCGTGACCAGCTCGAGTGCGCCTATGTCGTTGAACACCTTGCCGCTCCTCGGCTCTCTTCACGTCGGGCCAGGACAACGGTACCCGGCGATGCCTCGGGACCCATACGCCCGTACCGCACGGGTACCACTTTCGCCGCCTTCCGGCGCCGGGGGCGCGTCGGGCGCGCCGCCGGTGTCACGAGCCGTCGGCCGAACCCAGCACCACGTCCAGCGTGCGCTCCCCGCCGTCGCGCAGCACGGTCAGGTTCAGGGAATCGCCCGGCCGGTGGGCCCGGATCTTGATGATCAGCTCGTCCCCGCCGTGCACCCGCTGCCCGTCCACCTTGGTGATCACGTCGCCCGCCTTGATCCCGGCGCGGGCTCCCGGCCCGTCGGCGACGACAGGGGGCTTGCCGTCCCCGGCCTTGGTCCCGACACGGGCTCCGTCGCCCTTGTACTGCATGTCGAGGGTGACTCCGATGACCGGATGGGTGGCGTGCCCGGTGCCGATGAGTTCCTCCGCGACCCGCTTGCCCTGGTTCACGGGGATGGCGAAGCCGAGGCCGATGCTGCCGCTCTGGCGGTCCTCCTCGTCTCCGTCGCCGCTCTTGTCGGCGCCCCGGATGGCGCTGTTGATGCCGATGACGTGGGCGCGGGCGTCGAGGAGCGGGCCGCCGGAGTTGCCGGGGTTGATCGGTGCGTCGGTCTGGAGGGCGTCGACGTAGCTGATGTCGCTGCCGTCGCCCTTGTCGCCGCCCGCGGTGATGGGGCGCCCGGTGGCGCTGATGATGCCCGCGGTGACGGTGTTGGAGAGGTCGAAGGGGGCTCCGATGGCCACCACCGGGTCGCCGACCTTGACGTTCTCGGAGTTCCCGAGGGCCAGGGGCCGCAGTCCGCGCACCCCCTCGACCTTGACCACGGCCAGGTCGTAGCCGCCGTCCCGGCCGACGAGTGTGGCGGGGACGCTCTCACCGGTACTGAAGGTGACCGTTATGTCCTTGGCGTCGGCGACGACGTGGTTGTTGGTGAGGATGTGTCCCTGCGGGTCGAGCACGAAGCCCGTGCCCGTGCCGCTGCCCGCGCCTCCGCTGACGTGGAGGGTGACCACTCCGGGCAACGCCGAGGCGGCGATCCCGGCGACGCTGTCGGGGGCCCGCCCCTTGGAGTCGACGGCGGCCTGCGGGAGTTCGAGGCGGGTGCTGCTCCGGCGCTCGGCGAGGACGCCCAGGAAGCCCCCGACACCGCCGGCGAGGAGGGCGACGCCGACCGCGAGGGCCACCACCTGCCACATGCGGAACCCGCGCGGCTCCCGACCCCGGTCCACCACGTGCAACGGCCGGGCCGCCCAGGGGTCGTACCGCGGCGCGGCCTCGTGCCCCGCGTCGGGATCGACCTCCACACCGGTACCGGTACCGGCCTCGGCGTCGACCACGGTCGCGGCGTCCGGGTCGGGAGCGGTGACCGGGTCGGGAGCGATGACCGGGTCGGGCAGGGGGCCGTGGCACGGGTCCGAGTGCTGCGGGTCCGGGTACTGAGGGTTGGAGCGCTGCGGGTCCGAGTGCTGCGGGTCCGAGCGCTGCGGGGGCACCTCCGCCGGACTCGCCTTCGCAGGGCCGTCGGGCCGGCTCCACCACTGTGGCGCCCGCGACGCATCGGTCTGCTGGCTGTCGGACATGCGCGCTCCCCGCGTACCTGTCGCACCGCCGGGCGGCGCATCTGCCGCCGATTCAACCAGGTCCGGCCTCCGGGGGGAGCCCCGCCCCCGAACCCGCGACGCGAACGACGGGGCAGGGGGCGGCGGGCGTCACCGGGACAGGGAGACCGCCGGGCGGGCCGACACGGTGGGGCCGGGCGAGGTGAGCGTGGGCAGGCCGCCGGGGCTGGGCAGCCGGTCGCGCACCACGGCGTCGGTCAACGGCGCGTACGGCCCGGGCCGGGTGGCGGGCGCGTCTCCCCGGGCGTTCGGCTCGACGGCGTCCAGCGGCAGCGACCCGCCGAGCGCGATCGCGGCCAACGACACGGCTCCCGCGGCGACGAACGCGAAGCGACGTCTGGGTCGCCCCATCTCATGGATCCTGAAACCCTCGCGCGAGGACGCCGGGACGGCGTACCCGAAGGAGGACAACGGGTCGGCGCCCGGCGGGCCGGAGGGCGGCGGCGGACCGTCGGGACCGCCACCCGGGAGGCCTTGGAGGCGGGCCAGCAGTCCGGCGGACAGCGGCGGGGGCGCGCTCTCCACGAACATGCTCTTCACCCGACGCTGCGCGTCGGCTTCGGCCTTGCACTTGGGGCAGGTGGCCAGGTGGGCGAGCACCCGCTCGCGCACGTCATGGCTCAACTCGCCGTCCACGAGGGCGGCGAGACGGTCGCCCAGGTGCTGTTCGGCGGGGGACGGACGGGCTCCGGTCACTCGGCTCCGCCCTCTCCCCCGGCACCCGGCGCGCCCACCGCCACCCCGGCCAGCGCACGCTGCTCCGCACGGGCCTGGGGAGACCGGTGCTTGAGCGCCTTGCGCAGGTGGGAGCGGCCGCGGTGGATGCGGCTGCGCACGGTACCGAGCTTCACGCCGAGCGTGGCGGCGATCTCCTCGTACGACAGGCCCTCGATGTCACACAGCACCACGGCCGCGCGGAACTCGGGGGCGAGGGTGTCCAGCGCCTGCTGCACGTCCGCGTCGAAGTGCGTGTCGTGCAGCACCTGCTGGGGGGACGGCTCACGACTGGGCAGCCGCTCGGCGGCGTCGTCACCGAGCGCGTCGAAGCGGATCCGCTGCTTGCGGCGGACCATGTCCAGGAAGAGATTCGTCGTGATGCGGTGCAGCCAGCCCTCGAACGTGCCGGGCGTGTACGTGGACAGCGAGCGGAAGACGCGGACGAAGACTTCCTGCGTCAGATCCTCGGCGTCGTGCTGGTTGCCCGTCAGGCGGTAGGCGAGACGGTAGACCCGCGCACTGTGCGTGCTGACGATCTCCTCCCACGAGGGAGGGGTCCACGCCTGCGAGCCCGCATCGGCGGCAAAGGTCGCGGTGGTAGCGGATGCGGCGGTGTGGAAGCGGTCAGCAATGTCGGTCACGGATTTCGGCTCGCCGGCCGACCAGAAGAGGCGTCTGAACACGCCTCCACGATCCACAGGCGCAGCCGCACCTCCCCTGTCGGCTCTGGTGGTGTCCAGTGGAGTCCCTACCATAGCCACCCCTCCCGTCAGCTCCGGATAAAGATTTTTGCAGTAACTTTGCACGGGTCGCGGGTCTTGCGACGCCCCCGCTCGCCGTCTCGTCCACAGGTGTTCGCCGACCTCCGACGTCCGTCCCGCGCACACCTCTTTCAACGCCCGGTCCCATCTGCGGGTTCCCGACGTCAACGGATACAGTCACCGTTGCGCCAACTATGGGGACAGGAGAGGGTCATTAGCGGCAACCGGCAGACGAGCTGGGCGTTCGCCGACGCGTTTGTCGCCGAGGACGACGCCCTGCGATGGGCCCGCGACCGGTCCATGGAGGCGGGACTGCGTTCGGTCTCCCCCGGAACCGGGGCCGCGCTGCGTCTGCTGGCCGCCACCGCGGACGCCAAGGCGGTCGCCGAGATCGGCACCGGCACCGGCGTCTCCGGCATCCACCTCCTCCACGGGATGCGCCCCGACGGGGTGCTGACCACCGTGGATCCCGAGGCCGACCGCCAGGCCTTCGCCCGCCAGGCGTTCCGCGCCGCGGGCTTCGCGGGCAACCGGGCCCGTTTCATCCCCGGCCGCGCGCTGGACGTACTGCCGCGGCTCGCCGACGGCGGGTACGACCTGGTCTTCTGCGACGGGGACCCCTCCGAGTCCCTCGACTACCTCGCGGAATCGTTGCGGTTGCTGCGGCCCGGCGGGCTGGTGTGCTTCGAGGGGGTCTTCTCCGACGGCCGCACGGTCGACTCGGCGGCCCAGCCCGTGGAGGTGCTCCGGGTCCGCGAACTGCTGCGCACCGTCCGCGAGAGCCCCGCCCTGGAGGCCGCGCTGCTCCCCGTGGGCGACGGCCTGCTGTGCGCGGTCCGGCGCTGATCTCCCGCGCCCGTCCGCCGCGCGGCCCGGGTGCGACCTCGCGCACCCCGGGAGACCACGCGCCCGGAACACCGACCCCGGGAACAACACTGCCCCGGCCGCGTGACGCGGCCGGGGCAGTGCAGAGAATGCATGGTGAAAGTACTGCCGACCGGTTAGCCGACGACCTTCTTCAGGGCGTCACCCAGGGCGTCCGCTTCGTCCGGAGTCAGCTCGACGACGAGCCGACCGCCGCCCTCGAGCGGTACGCGCATGACGATGCCCCGCCCCTCCTTGGTGACCTCGAGCGGGCCGTCGCCCGTCCGCGGCTTCATGGCCGCCATGCTCGTTCCCCTTCCTGAAACCAGCTCATCGTCAGCCGACGGCCCCATTCAGGCGCCTAGTACCCGGCATCGAACACATTGCTTCCCGGCCATTATCCCGCATGTCAGGACCCGATGACCAACATCGGTAGGGAACGCTTCTGCAACGCGCTTGACCAAAACCACTCATTTCGGGGACCCGCCTGCGATACTTCGCCGCTGCCTTGGCGACTGCCCTCGGCTTTATTGACGCACATCACATGCCCGGCCGGGTCCGGGTCCGCCATGCTGGCCCTTGCACCGCCCGATACCGGCCGGTAGCCAAGCCCGCGACGAAGGGGGACCCCCGCCATGGCCGACAGCGTGCTCTACGAAGTGACCGACGGACTCGCGACCATCACGATCAACCGGCCCGACGCGATGAACGCCATGAACACCGAGACCAAGGTCGCCCTGCGCGACGCGGTCGAGGAGGCCGGCTCCGACACGGCGGTACGGGCGGTCCTGCTGACCGCGGCCGGCGACCGGGCCTTCTGCGTCGGTCAGGACCTCAAGGAGCACATCGGGAACCTCGCCGCCGACCGCGAGACCGGCTCTTCGCTGACGATGAGCACGGTCGCGGAGCACTACAACCCCATCGTGCGGGCGCTCACGCGGATGCCGAAGCCGGTGGTCGCGGGCGTCAACGGCGTCGCGGCCGGGGCGGGCTTCGGTTTCGCGCTGGCGGCCGACTTCCGGGTGGTGGCCGACACGGCGTCGTTCAACACCTCGTTCGCGGGGGTCGCGCTGACCGCCGATTCGGGGGTGTCCTGGACCCTGCCGCGCCTCATCGGCGCCTCGCGCGCCGCCGATCTGCTGTTCTTCCCGCGGTCCGTGAAGGCGAAGGAGGCGTTCGAGCTGGGCATCGCGAACCGCTTGGTGCCGTCCGAGTCGCTGGCCGCCGAGGCCGAATCCGTGGCCCGTGCCCTCGCGGCGGGGCCCACGGTGGCCTACGCCGCCCTCAAGGAGTCCCTGGCGTACGGGGCCTCCCACGATCTCTCCGAGGCCCTCACCCGCGAGGACGATCTCCAGACGCGCGCCGGGGCGTCCGAGGACCACGGGATCGCGGTGCGGGCGTTCCTGGCGAAGGAGACCCCGAAGTACCTGGGTCGCTGATCGGCCGACCGGCGGTCGGCCGATCAGGCGCGCACCGCGCCCCCGGCCGCCGGCGCGTCGGCGGCCGGGCGCCGGTCAGGTTCCGTCGCGGGAGACGCAGCCGGCGAGGTGGTCGTTGACCAGACCGCAGGCCTGCATCAGGGCGTAGGCGGTGGTCGGGCCGACGAAGCGGATGCCGGCCTTCTTGAGTTCCTTCGCGAGGGCCGTGGACTCGTCGGTGATCGCCGGGACGTCGGCGACGGTCTTCGGCGCCCGGCCCGGCCGCTTCGGGGCGTGGGACCAGATCAGCTCGTCCAGTCGCCCTTCCTTCCAGCCCGCCAGGACCCGCGCGTTCGCCAGGGTGGCCTCGATCTTCAGCCGGTTGCGGATGATGCCCTCGTCCAGCAGCAACCGCGCCGCGTCGCTCTCGTCGAACCGCGCCACCGCCGCGATCTCGAAGTTCGCGAACGCCTTCCGGAAGCCCTCGCGCCGCCGCAGGATCGTGATCCAGGACAGGCCCGACTGGAACGCCTCCAGGCAGAGCCGCTCGTACAGCGCGTCGTCCCCGTGGACCGGGCGGCCCCATTCCGTGTCGTGGTAGGCGAGGTAGTCCTCGGTGGACACGGCCCACGGACAGCGCGGGTCGCCGTCGGGGCCCGCGACCGCCGAGCCGGTCACCGGCCGTCCTTGCCGAGGTCCACCCGGCCCGCCGCGGCGGGGGGCGCGGCGTCCCGCGGCGCGCTCGCGACCTGCGCCGTGAGTTCCGCGATCCGCGCGTCGCGCTCGTCCAGTTCGGCTCCCAGCCGGTCCAGTACGTCGTCGACCTCCGCCATCCGGTAGCCGCGCGCGGCGACGGGCAGGCGGAGCGCGTCGATGTCCGTCCGGGCGACGGGGCGGGCGTCGGGCAGCCCGTCGGCCACCCGGTCCGGCTCGGCCTCGGGCAGGACCGCCTCGGCACCTCCACCGACGACCGCGAGGGTGACCGCGGTGACGACCACGACCAGCGCGATCAGCAAGAACCAGAACACGATCATCTCCCTGAGAGGCTTCCGGGCACCAGGTTAAGGTCACAGACGAGGCGAGAGGGTCGCCGAAGGAGGAAAGAGCGGGATGCTGCGACTGGGCAGGCGCGAGTTCGACACCGACGAGCCGGTGATCATGGCCATCGTGAACCGGACTCCGGACTCCTTCTACGACCAGGGCGCGACGTTCCGCGACGAGCCCGCGTTGGACCGGGTCGAGCAGGCGGTCGCCGAGGGCGCCGCGATCATCGACATCGGTGGGGTCAAGGCGGGCCCGGGCGAGCACGTGGACGCGGTCGAGGAGGCCCGCCGTACGGTCGGGTTCGTGTCCGAGGTGCGCCGACGCCACCCGGACGTGGTGATCAGCGTGGACACCTGGCGGCACGAGGTCGGCGAGGCGGTGTGCGAGGCCGGCGCCGATCTGTTGAACGACGCATGGGGCGGGGTGGATCCCCGGCTCGCGGAGGTCGCCGCCCGGTACGACGTCGGCATCGTCTGCACGCACGCCGGTGGGGTCGAGCCGCGCACCCGCCCGCACCGGACCTCGTACGAGGACGTGATGGCGGACATCCTGCGCGTCACGGTGGGCCTGGCCGAGCGGGCCGCCTCGCTGGGCGTCCGGCGGGACGCGATCATGATCGATCCGGGTCACGACTTCGGGAAGAACACCCGCCACTCGCTGGAGGCGACCCGGCGCCTGGCGGAGATGACCGACACCGGCTGGCCGGTGCTGGTCTCCCTGTCCAACAAGGACTTCGTCGGCGAGACCCTCGACAAGCCGGTGAAGGAGCGTCTGCTGGGCACCCTGGCCACGACGGCCGTGTCGGCCTGGCTGGGCGCGCAGGTCTACCGGGTCCACGAGGTCGCGGAGACGCGGCAGGTCCTGGACATGGTGCGCTCGATCCAGGGGCTGCGGCCCCCGGCGGTCGCCCGCCGGGGACTCGCGTAGCGCGTCGACGGAGCTACTTGCCGACTTCCTTGGTCACCAGCGCGATCGCCTCGTCCACGTCGTCCGTGACGTGGAAGAGGTACAGGTCGCGCTCGGAGGCCTTGCCCTGCGCGATCACCGTGTTCTTCAGCCAGTCGATCAGCCCGCTCCAGTACTCCGTGCCGAACAGCACGATCGGGAAGCGGGTGATCTTCTGCGTCTGGACCAGGGTCAGCGCCTCGAACATCTCGTCCAGCGTGCCGAGTCCGCCCGGCAGGACCACGAAGCCCTGGCTGTACTTCACGAACATCGTCTTGCGGACGAAGAAGTAACGGAAGTTCAGACCCAGGTCGACGTGTTGGTTCAGGCCCTGTTCGAAGGGCAGCTCGATGCCCAGGCCGACCGAGATCCCGTTGGCCTCGCGCGCGCCCTTGTTGGCCGCCTCCATGGCGCCGGGGCCGCCGCCCGTGATGACGGCGAAGCCGGCGTCGACGAGCGCGTGCCCGATCCGTACGCCCGCCTCGTACTCCGGCGAGTCCACCGGAGTACGGGCCGATCCGAACACGCTGATCGCCGGCGGCAACTCCGCCAGCGTGCCGAAGCCCTCGATGAACTCCGACTGGATGCGCAGGACCCGCCAGGGATCGGTGTGCACCCATTCGGAGGGTCCGGCCGAGTCCAGCAGCCGCTGGTCCGTCGTACTGCCCGCCTGGACCTGACTCCGCCTGCGCAGCACCGGGCCGAGCTGCTGCTCCTCGGGCCGACGACGAGCGTTCCCGCCGAGATTGCCGGGGTTGCCCATGATGTGCTCCCTCCTGCTGATCGTTGGATCAGGGTAGGCGCACAAAGGTGACGAGAAGCGGAATTCAGGAGGTCAGCCAGGCGCGGAGTCGTTCCTCGCAGTGCAGGATCGCCTTCGTCTCGACCCGCTCGTCGACCTTGTGGGCCAGCAGCGCGTCGCCCGGACCGTAGTTGACCGCGGGGACGCCGAGGGCGCTGAAGCGGGACACGTCCGTCCAGCCGAACTTGGGCATGGCCCGGCCGCCGACGGCCTCCATGAACGCCGCGGCCGCCGGGTGGGCGAGGCCGGGGAGGGCGCCGCCGGAGGAGTCGTCGACCACGAACTCGGCGATGTCGCAGTGCGCGAAGACCTCTTCGACGTGGGCCAGGGCCTGCGCCTCGTCGCGATCGGGGGCGTAGCGGAAGTTGACCGTCACCGTGCAGGAGTCCGGGATGACGTTGTTGGCGACGCCGCCCTCGATGCGGACCGCGTTGAGGCCCTCGTGGTACTCCAGGCCGTCGATGACGGGCTTGCGCGGTTCGTACGCGGCCAGCGTGGCGAGGATCGGGCCCGCGCCGTGGATGGCGTTGGAGCCCATCCAACTGCGGGCCGAGTGGGCGCGTTCGCCGCTGGTGCGCAGCAGGACCCGCAGGGTGCCCTGGCAGCCGCCCTCGACCTCGGCGTTGGAGGGTTCGAGCAGGACGGCGAAGTCGCCGACGAGCCAGTCGGGGTGGGCCTCGGCCACCTTGCCCAGGCCGTTGAGGTCGGCGGCGACCTCCTCCTGGTCGTAGAAGACGAAGGTGAGGTCCCGGTTCGGCTCGGGCACGGTGGCCGCGATGCGCAGTTGCACGGCGACGCCGGACTTCATGTCGGTGGTGCCGCAGCCCCACAGGACGTCGTTCTCGTCCAGTCGGGACGGGACGTTGTCGGCGATCGGCACGGTGTCGAGGTGCCCGGCGAGCACGACGCGTTCGGCGCGGCCGAGGTGCGTGCGGGCGACGACGTTGTTGCCGAAGCGGTCGACGGTGAGGTGCGGGAGGCCGCGCAGCGCGTGTTCCACGAGGTCGGCGAGTACCTTCTCGTCGCCGCTCACGGAAGGGATGTCGACGAGCCGGGCGGTCAGCTCGGCAGCGTCCAGGGTGAGGTCCAGCTCGGATTCGGGCATGGAACCGACCCTAACGCCCGGGTCGCCGCAGGGCCCGGTCCGTCCGTCGGGTGGACGCGTCCCGCGGCCCCGCAGCGAGGCCCGTCGCGAAGTCGGGGACTCGTCAGGCCGGCCCGTCACCCGCCTCAAGTACGGTGGGCCGCGTGTCCCGCACCGATCATCCCCGCCCGCGTCGCCGTCGGCCTTGGCCCAAGGTCGCCGGTCTGCTCGTACTGCTCGCGCTCGGCGGGTACCTCGTCGTCCAGTACGAGTCGACCGGCGGTGACGGTCCCCCGTACTGCACGGCCCGGACCTCGGGGGCGGGCGCCGACGACGACTCGGCCCAGACCTACGAGTTGTCCCCGGAGCAGGCGGCGAACGCGTCGACGATAGCCGCGGTCGGCGTCTCCAAGGGGCTTCCGGAGCGGGCGGTGACGATCGCGCTGGCGACCGCGATGCAGGAGTCGGCGCTGCGCAACCTGGACCACGGCGACCGGGACTCGCTCGGGCTGTTCCAGCAGCGGCCCTCGCAGGGCTGGGGCACCGCGGAGCAGATCTTGGACCCGGTGTACTCGGCGGGCATCTTCTACGACCGGCTCGCCGAGGTGAAGGGGTTCTCGCGGCTCCCCTTGACGGTGGCCGCGCAGAAGGTGCAGCTCAGTGGTTTCCCGCAGGCGTACGCGAAGCACGAGCCGGACGCGGTGGTGCTGACCGCGGCGTTCGGCGGCGAGGGCTCGGTGGACTGCGGCGGTCCCGCTCCCACCGCGCCGGGCGATCCGGAGCGGGTGCGGACGGAGCTGACGCGGATCTTCGGCAAGCAGATGCGGCTCGAAGCCCGCGCCGAGCCGGCGACCGCCGGGGAGTCCGGACCGGTCGGGCAGAGCGAGGTCGCGGTCGCGCCGACGCGCGGCACCGACGAGGCCGAGCGGCGGCGCAACCGGCTGGTGGCGCAGTGGGCGGTGGCCCACGCGCGCGACATGGGCATCGCCCGGGTGTCGTACGCCCCGGGGAGCTGGGTCGCGGGCGAGTCCGACGGCCGGTGGCGGGCGAAGGGCGGGGCGGGAGCCGACGGAGGTGCCGGCGACGCGCCCACGGCGGGCTCCGACGGGGTGCGGATCTTCCTGGCGCGCTGAGGCGGCCCGTCGAACGCCACGGCGCGAGGCCGGTGGAAGGGGTCGCGACCGGGGGCTCGTGCACGGGGGCTCGTGCACGGGGCTGGTGCACGGGGGCTGGTGCACGGACTCACCCCGGGTGCTCGTTCGAGGGGCTCGTTCACGGGCTCGTTCGGGCGTGCGGGACGTCGCCCGTTCAGGGGTGACCGGTTCGAGGGACACCCGGGCCTCATGTCCGGTGGAAGGCCTGGTGGGCGCGGCTCCGGTGCGCTTTTCCCGGAAGCCGATTAAACGATGCGTTACCGATCCTTTACCCGACGGGTCCGCAACTTCGCCCGCCCCACGAGCGGTTGTACACGGCGTACTCAGCCGCTACCGCTTAGGAGCAACATGTCCCTCCCCCTGACCCGTCGGATCGCCCGTGCCGCGCTGCTCCTCGCAGCCGGCGCAGCTCCCGTGGTCGGTGCGGCCGGCGCGGCCAGTGCCGCGGGCCTGGAGTCCGTGCCGCAACTGGGCACGCTCACCGCGCCGGACGCCACCGACGGCGCGGGCGCGACCGCCGCGACGGCCACGGACGCCGTGACGAAGGCCGCCCCGGCCGAACTGACCGGTGCGGCCGGCCCGCTGCTGGCCGGCCTGCCGACCTCGGGGCTGCCGACCTCGGGGCTGCCCACCGAGGCCCTGCCGACCGACGCGCTGCCCACCTCGGGGCTGCCCTCGGCGCAGACCCTCCCGCTGGGCGGCCTGCCCCTGGCCGGCGGCCTGGGCGGCTGACCTGCGCGGGGACGAGGAACACCGAGGGGCCGGGAGCACGAACTCCCGGCCCCTCGGGCTGTCCGCGGCGCCGCCGGGCCGCTCCCGGCTCAGCCGAGGCGCTTGACCGCTGCCTCGACCCGTTCGTCGGTGGCGGTGACGGCGACGCGGACGAAGTTCGCGCCCGCCTCCCCGTAGAAGTCGCCCGGGGCGACCAGGATGCCCAGCTCGGCGAGGTGGGCCACGGTCCGCCAGCAGGGCTCGTCGCGGGTCGCCCACAGGTACAGGCCGGCCTCGCTGTGCTCGATGCGGAAGCCGTGCGCCTCCAGGGCGGTGCGCAGCGCGTCGCGGCGGGCCGCGTACCGGGCGCGCTGCGCGGCGACGTGGGCGTCGTCGCCGAGGGCCGCGACCACGGCGTTCTGGACGGGGGCCGCGGTCATCATGCCGCCGTGCTTGCGGATCTCCAGCAGTTCGCCCAGCACCGCCGCGTCACCGGCGATGAAGGCGGCCCGGTACCCGGCGAGGTTGGAGCGCTTGGAGAGCGAGTGGACGGCCACGATGCCCTCGTAGGAGCCGCCGCACACGTCGTCGTGGAGGACCGAGACGGGGTCGGTGTCCCAGCCCAGTTCCAGGTAGCACTCGTCGCTGAACAGCAGGATGCCGTGCTCGCGCGCCCAGGCCACGATCCGGATCAGGTCTTCCTTGGGGATGACCTTGCCGGTGGGGTTGGACGGGGAGTTGAGCCACAGCAGCTTCACGCCGGCCGGGTCGAGTTCGGTCGGGTCGTCGTACACGACGGCCTCGGCGCCGCACAGGCGCGCGCCGACCTCGTACGTCGGGTAGGCGAGCCGGGGGTAGGCCACCTTGTCGCCCGCGCCGAGGCCCAGTTGGGTCGGCAGCCACGCCACCAGTTCCTTCGAGCCGACCACCGGCAGCACGTTGCGGTGTCCGGCGGCGCTCGCGCCGAGGCGTCCGCGCAGCCATCCCGTGATCGCGTCGCGCAGTGCGACCGTGCCCCACACCGTCGGGTAGCCCGGGGAGTCCGCGGCCTCGATCAGGGCGCGCCGGATGACCTCGGGGACCGGGTCGACGGGCGTGCCGACCGACAGGTCGACGATCCCGTCCGCGTGGGCGACCGCCGTCGCCTTGTACGGCTCCAGCTTGTCCCAGGGGAAGGCGGGAAGACGGTCGGATACTGCGGCCACGGTGGTCTCTGCTTTCTGCTGGTACGGGGCGCCGCGTGCGGGGCGCACGGGCGTCCGGCCGGAACGACTCGGTCCCGTCGCGGCGGGCAGCCGAACGGGACCGAGGATGTGCGCGCCTTGCCTGGACCGGCGTCGTCAGTGCGACGCGTTGATGTCCGCGGGCAGGGCGGCGACGAAGGGGTGATCGCGCTCGATCAGGCCCAGCTTCGAGGCACCACCGGGCGAACCGAGCTCGTCGAAGAACTCGACGTTCGCCTTGTAGTAGTCCTTCCACTCCTCCGGAGTGTCGTCCTCGTAGAAGATGGCCTCGACCGGGCAGACCGGCTCACACGCGCCACAGTCGACACACTCGTCCGGGTGGATGTACAAGGACCGCCGGCCCTCGTAGATGCAGTCGACGGGGCACTCTTCGATGCATGCCTTGTCCTTGACGTCGACACAAGGCTCCGCGATGACGTAGGTCACGCTCTCGTTCCTCCTCGGTAGGGCTTTCCATATCGCGCGGGAGCGCGGCGTCGTCGATGCCCGCACCTAGTATCTCCGTTCCCGGGCACGATCCGAACAGGAGGGGCGGACAGAGCTGTGGAAATCACTGCCGGTGGGCTGCTGGAGATCCGTATCACCGCTGCTGACGTGGGTAAACGAGTCTCTGTACGACGGGTGGAGGCCGGGCGGAGCGACTCCCCGTCGTTCACGGACACGGTCGGTGTTCTCACATCCTGGAACGACGGTGTGCTCACGATCACACGCAAGGACGGCGTGTCCGTCCGGATCGCGGAATCCTCGCTGGTGGCGGGCAAGACGGTGCCCGCCGCGCCGGCCCGCCGCAGGGGTCCCGCGGCCTCCTTCGAGGAGCTCGCGCGGGTGACGGCGCGGGCCTGGCAGCCGCTGGAGAGCGAGCCGCTGGGCGAGTGGACGCTGCGTGCGGCCGGGGGCTTCACCCGGCGGGCCAACTCGGTACTGCCGCTGGGCGACCCGGGGATACCCGTACCGGAAGCACTCGCGCGGGTGACGTCCTGGTACGCGGAACGCGGACTTCCGGCGTATGTGCAGGCCGCGACGGGCGCCGCGGGCACCCAGGAGCCGCTGTGCGCGGAGCTGGAGCGGCTGGGGTGGGTCAACGAGGTCTCGGCGCAGGTGCGGATCGGGGCGCTCGCACCGGTCGCGGACGTGGACGCGGACGTGTCGGACGTACGGCTGCTGCGCGCCCCGGACGAGCGGTGGCTGTCCCGCTACGGGAAGGTCCGCGACCCCGACCTGGCGCGGCGGATGCTGGTCGAGGGGCCCTCGGTGTGGTTCGCCGTGCTGGGCGGCGGCCGGGCGATCGGGCGGATGGTGGTGGACGGGCGCTGGGCCGGTTTCGGCGCGGTGGACGTCGATCCGGGGCACCGGCGGCAGGGCCTGGCCACGGCGGTGATGGCGGCGTTGTCGCGGCGGGCCCTGGAGGAGGGCGCCTCGGCGGCCTGGCTCCAGGTGGAGGCGGAGAACCCGGGGGCGCGGGCCCTGTACGACGGCCTGGGCTTCGCGACGCACCACGCGTACCACCACTTCCGGGCGGCGGCGTGAGTTCCGCCTCGCGGGCGCGGTTCGCGGAAGAGGCCCGCTCGGAGCGTCCGGACCTGGCCCTGCTGTGCCTGCTGCTGGCGGCGGAGGCCGACCCCGACCTCGACGAACGCGGCATCGACTGGGCGCAGATCGAACTCGACAGGCTGGCGGGCATGCTGCCGTACGGTCTGCGCGGTGGGCGGGCCTGGGCCTCGGCCGTCACGGAGCTGCTGGGTGGCCGGCTGGGCTTCCACGGCACGCCGGCGGACTACGAACGGTTGTCGTCCTCCCTGCTGCACCAGGTGCTGCGGCGGCGCCGGGGCCTGCCGATCCTGCTGTCGGTGGTCTGGCTGGAGGTGGCGCGGCGGGCGGGCGCGCCGGTGTACGGGCTGGGCCTGCCGGGCCATTTCGTGGTGGGTTTCGGCGACCCGGAGGAGGGTGTGGTCGTGGACCCGTTCGCGGGGGGCGCCTCGCTGGGCGCCGGTCCCGCCGAGTCGGCCGCGGAGCCCCGGACTCCGGCGCGCACGTTGGACGTGGTGCTGCGGATCCTGAACAACATCCGGGCGTGGGCCGCGACGCGGCCGGAGCACTCGGCGGTCGCGCTGTGGGCGCTGGACCTGTCGCTGCTGCTGCCGTCGCATCCGGCGTCGCTGCGCTACGAGCGGGGGCGGTTGCTGGTGGAGCGGGGCGAGTTCGTGACGGGGGCGGTGGAGCTGGAGGCGTACGCGGAGGTGGTGGACGCGGTGGACGCGCAGGCGGCGGCCCGGATCCGCGCGGAGGCCGGGTCGGCCCGGGCCCTCCTGAACTGAGGTCCGGACGGGGGGCCGGTCAGAGCCAGCCCTTCTCGCGGGCCGTGCGGATGGCCTCGGCGCGGTTGCGGGCCGCGAGCTTCTGGATCGCCGTCGAGAGGTAGTTGCGGACGGTGCCCGGGGACAGGTGCAGGCGTGCGGCCAGTTCCGCGTTGGTCGCGCCGCGTTCCGCCGCCCGCAGGACCTCCCGTTCCCGGTCCGTCAGCGGGTTGGCGCCCTCCGCGAGGGCCGCCGCCGCCAGGGTGGGGTCGATGACGCGCTCCCCCGCCAGGACCCTGCGTACCGCGTCCGCCAGTTGCGCGGCCGGCGCGTCCTTGACGAGGAACGCCGAGGCGCCCGCCTCCATCGCGCCGCGCAGGTAGCCGGGGCGGCCGAAGGTGGTGAGGACGACGATGCGCAGCCCGGGCAGGGCCTCCCGCAGCGCGGCCGCGGCCTCGATGCCCGTCATGCCGGGCATCTCGATGTCCAGCAGGGCGACGTTCACGTCGTGGGCGCGGGCCGCGGCCACCACCTCGTCGCCGCGGGCGACCTGGACGAGGACTTCGATGTCGGGTTCGAGGCCGAGTAGCGCGGCCAACGCCTCCCGGACCATGGACTGGTCCTCGGCGAGGAGGATCCTGATGGGCCGTGAGGTCATGGGGTCGATCCTAGGGGGACGCGGGCGAGCAGTCGGAAGCCGGTCTTGCCGGCGGGACCGGCCGCGAGGCTGCCGCCGACCGCCTCCAGGCGTTCCGTCAGTCCGGTCAGCCCGTTGCCGGCCTTGGCGGCGCCGCCCGATCCGTCGTCGGAGACGCTCAGTTCGGCCACCGGTCCCGCCAGGGTCTGTCGGATGTCGAGGGTGACGACGCACCGGCGGGCCCCGCTGTGCCGGACCACGTTGGTCACGGCCTCGCGCAGCGACCAGGCGAGGGCCGACTCGGCCTCCTCGGGGAGTTCCCGCGTCCATTCGACGGGCAGGTCCGCCTGCACGCCCGCCGCGGCCAACGCGGTGCGGGCGCCCGCCAGTTCGCCGGGGAGGGTGGGACGCCGGTAGCCGTTCACGGCTTCCCGTACGTCGACCAACGCCTGCCGGCTGACCTGCTCGATGTCCGCGACCTGCTGCGCGGCCGCCTCGGGCCGGTCCGGCAGCATCCGACCCGCCAGCTCGCTCTTGAGCGTGATCAACGACAGCGAGTGCCCCAGCAGGTCGTGCAGGTCGCGGGCCATCCGCAGCCGTTCCTCGTTGGCGGCGAGCTGGGCGACCGTGGCCCGGGCCTGTCGCAGCTCCATCGTCGTGCGGACCATGGCGCGGACGCCGATCATCGCGAACCCGCCCATCAGGGCCGGGATGAGCAGGCCGGCCAGGTACTGGTCCCCGCCCGGGATCGACAGCGCCGTCACGGCCAGCAGGGCGGTCGCGCCGGGGACGGTCCAGCGGGCGATCTCCCCGGGCAGGGCGGCCCCGGAGGCGATGGCCACGTAGACGAAGAGCACGAGCCATTCGCGGCCCAGGGACAGGGACAGGATCATGGCCTGGGCGGCCAGGACCGACAGCGAGAACAGGACGCGGCGGACCGGTATCGGCCTGGCGCTGCGCAGGACCAGGAGCAGGTACCAGGCGACGAAGGCCGCGAGGCCCAGGCCGCCGAGCAGTCGGGCCCCGGGGCTGTGTCCGCCGCGGATCAGGTCGATGACGGGGGCGCTGAGGTAGAAGAGCCACAGGCCCGTCCACAGCAGCTTCACGGTCCGCTGCCGGCGGCTCTCCGGCCGCATTCCGATCCGGGGGACGCCGATGCCCTGGATGTCTTCCCCGGGGGTCGCGTACCGGGCGTCCGTCTCGCTGGTCACGGTCATGCCTTCAGTGAGTCCTTGCGGTACAGCCAGGCGGCGGCACCGGTGAACAGTACGAAGTACACCGCGAGGATCGCCACGTCCTTGGCGTGCGGCGCGCCGCCGAGTTCGATGGCCTGGCCGAGGCCGGCGTAGGCGTGGGTGGGCAGCCACTCGCAGATGTTCCGCAGCCACTGCGGGAAGTTCGCGGTGGGCATCCACAGGCCGCCGAGGATCGACAGGCCGAAGTAGAAGAGCATCGTGATGGGTCGGACCGTGTCGCCGCTCGCCATGTACCCGATGGCCACGCCGAGCGCGGCGAAGACCAGACTGCCCGCCCAGATGGAGCCGGTCAGCGCCAGCCACTGCCACAGCTCGAACCGTACGCCCTTGACTCCGGCCGCGACCGCGAAGACGACGAGGATCGCGGGCAGCGAGAGGACGCCGGCACTGGCGGTCTTGGCGAGGACGTAGCCGCGGCCGGGCAGCGCGGTCAGGCGCAGTTGGCGGACCCAGCCCTTCTCGCGTTCCTTGGCGATGCGTTCGCTGTTGCCCATCAGGACGGCGGTCAGCGCGCCGAAGGAGGCCATGGCGACCATGTAGAAGGCGGGCATGGTCAGTTCGGTGCCCATGACCTTCGTGGTGCCGTCCAGGGTGCCGCCGAGCATCAGGAAGAGGGCGGCGGGATAGAGGACGGTGAAGAACAGGTACTTCTTGTTGCGCAGCGCGCGGGAGATCTCGAGCGTGACGAGCTTCGTCGTTCCGTTGTTCAGCATGACGCGTCGGCCTCCTCGGCCTCGGTGAGGGCGATGAAGGCCTGTTCGAGACCCAGCCCGGCGACTTCCAGGTTCCGGGGGTAGAGCCCCAGGGCGTAGACGGCGTGCACGGTCGCGTCGGCGTCGCGCGACTGGAGCCGGACGGTGTCACCGTGGCGCTCGTAGGCGGTCAGGTGCGGGAGGGCGCGCAGCGTCGCCTCGTCGACCGGGTCGCCGGTGAGGTCGAAGGCGATCTTGCGGGCGCCCGCCTTGGCCTTGATCTCGGCGGCGGTGCCGTCGGCGAGCAGCCGGCCCTTGTTGAGGACCAGCACCCGGTCGGCTATCGCGTCCGCCTCTTCCAGGTAGTGGGTGGCGAACAGGACCGTGCGGCCCTGCGCGGCCTGCTCGCGCATCGTGGCCCAGAAGGCCTGGCGGGAGGTGACGTCCATGCCGGTGGTCGGTTCGTCGAGGACGATCAGGTCGTTGTGGCCGGCGGTGGCGAGGGCGAAGCGGACCCGCTGTTCCTGGCCGCCGGAGAGCTTGTTGACGAGCCGGTCGGCGATGGAGTCGACGCCGGCGCGGGTGAGCACCTCGTCGACGGGGAGCGGGCGGGGGTGCAGTGCGCAGCCCAGCGCGACGACCTCGCGCACGGTGACGTCCTCCATCAGGCCGCCGCTCTGGAGCATCGCGCCGACCCGGCCGGCGGCGATGGCCTCGCGGGGGGTGGTGCCGAAGAGCCGTACGGTGCCGGAGTCGGCGGGGCGCAGGCCGAGCAGCAGGTCGAGGGTGGAGGACTTGCCGGCTCCGTTGGGGCCGAGGAGCGCGACCGTCTCACCGGGGTGGAGCACGAGGGAGAGCCCGTCGACCGCGCGGACCGCGCCGTAGCTCTTGGTCACGTCCTCGAAGCTCACCACCGGGCCGCCGGAGGATGTCGTGGCGGCGGCTGATTGCGTCGCGGTTGTCGTCGTCATGGCTCAAGGTTCGCCGGTCAGGGGGGTCGCACGGCAGTGTCGCCGGTCGTGACCCCGACATGACGATTGTCATGTCGCGGGCATGACGGAGCCCCCGCGCGATGATCCGGCGGGGGCTCCGTCCTGCGATGTTCCCCGGTGTTCCCCGGTGTTCCGGTGTTCCGGTGTTCCCCGGTGTTCCTCTGTGGGGTGCGTTCCCGGGCGGGTCAGCTCGGGTTGGTGTCGATGACCACGGTCCGCTCGGCGGGGGTCTTGCCGCGCAGGCCCTTGACGAGGGCGCCCGCGACGTCCTTCGGGGTGACGGCGGTCTTCGCGCCGGTGCCCCGGGTGATCAGAACGCCGTCGAACGTGGTCGTGTACGCCGCCTGCAGGGCTTCGAGGTCGTACTTCTCCACGAGGTGGCCGTCCACGGCCTGCATGCTGAGGATCTTGGGCAGCGACCGCTGGCCGAAGGCGATGGACTTGGTGCCCGCCTTGACGGTGACGATGCCGGACATCGCCGGTTCGGCGAACTCCTTCATCGCCTTGTTCAGTTCGTCCTTGCCGATCACCGGCTCCTTGGTGACGGAGGGCAGTTCGACGGGCTTGGCCTCGCCGGTGGCCACCAGTTCGCGGAAGGCCTCGGTGACCTGTTCCACGGAGCTGTCCACGTCGAGGGTGGTGCCGGCCTTGCCGGGGACGGCGACGGCCTTGCCCGTGTCGAACGTGATGGTGCCCTCGGTGACCGAGCCCGAGGTCCCGGCCAGCTCCGCGAGGGCGTCCCGCAGCTTCTCCTCGTCCACCGGCATGACGGCGTCGGCCCTGCGCTCGTTGCCGAGGAGGGAGCCGATGACCGTGATCGGGTTGTAGTCGCTGCCCGACGCGTTGCGGACGGTCGTCTGGCTGTCGAGGGTCAGGCCGGCCTTGTCGGGCTTGAGCTCGACCTGCTTGCCGCCGACGGTGAGGCGCAGCGGGGCGCTCGCGCGGCTGCCGAAGGCCGTCTCGACCTTGTTGACGGCGTCGTCGCGGGTGCCGCCGATGTCCACGCCGAGGACGGTGGTGCCCTTGGGGACGTCGGAGTGGTTCAGCAGCAGACCCGCGCCGTAGGCCACGCCGACGAGGGCGATGATGCCGCCGGCGATGACGACCAGCTTGGAACGGGGCTTCTTCGCGGACGCCGCCGGGGCCTTGGGCGCCGGTCGGTTCTGGTTCGGCGGCTGCGCCGCGGGGGTCGGGACGACCGGCCCGGCTCCGGGACCGCCGCCCGGGCCGCCCGGGCCGCCGGGGCCGCCGGGGCCACCCGGGCCGCCGGGGCGGGGCCCGCCGGGCATCGGGGCGCCGGCCATCGGACCACCCACCGGGCCACCGGGCATGGGCGCTCCGGGCATGGGGGCGCCGGGCATGGGGGCGCCGGGCCGCGGACCGCCGGGCATGGGCGCTCCGGGCATGGGCGCTCCGGGACGCGGACCGCCGTGCGTCGGGCCACCGGGCGTCGGACCGCCGGCCATCGGGCCACCGGGCATCGGGGCGCCCGGCATCGGACCGCCGGGCATCGGGGCGCCCGGCATCGGGCCACCGGCCGGCGGGGCCTCCGGTCCGGGCCAGCGCGGAGCCTCGGCGCCGCGTACGGGCGCGGAGCCCATGGCGGGGCCGCCGGTGGGTCCGGCGGGACCGGTGGGCTCGGTGAAGGCGGGGAAGGCCTCGGTGACGGGGCCGTTGTCGTACTCCTGGTAGCCCTGGGGGGCTCCCCCGCCGGCGCCGGGCGGGAAGCCGCCGCCCTGACCGGGCGCGGGGGCGTTGCCGCGCGGGCCCGGGGGCGGTGGGGCGAAGCCGCCGCCCGCGGGGGGCGGGGTGGGGCCGGCCGGCGCGGCGCCGTGGCCGGCGCTCGGCGGTCCCGCGGGGGCGCCGCCGTTGCCGGGCGGGGGCGGCGGGGTCGACTTGCGCGGTGCGAACCAGTTGCTGGCCGGTTCCTCCGAGCCTCCCGAGGAGGGCGGGGCCGACTGCGCGGGGCGCACGGGCAGGGGCGGCGCCGGGGCAGGGGCCGACGCGGACGGCGGGGCGGACTCGCCGGCGCCCGGCGCGGCATGCTCGGCGTCGCCCTCGGCGTCCTTGACGGGCTTGCGCACGACGACGGGCGGGATCGGACGCGAACCCGGGATGTTGATCCGGATCCGGGTCGTCAGGGTGGTCTCGGTCTTCGGCCCGTCGGAGTCGGGCGTGGACGGCTTCGAAGTCACAGAGTTCTCCTCCGGGGTGGTCGCCGCAGCGTCCGTGGACGGATACTGGCCGGTTCCATACGGCGGCGTACCCGAGGGGTAGGCGGCTCCACCGCGCCCTTGGGGCCCGGGGGACGGACTGTCGGTTTCACGGCTCAAGGCAGGTTCTCCCGGTTGGCTCCGCCGCCCGTCATACCGTGCGCGGGCAGCTCGGCGGCCCGTCCACCATACTGGCCGTCGCCCGGGCGCAACTGTTCGCCGGGAATCGGGGATTCCCCTTCACCCGCTCCGAGAGCGTACTCAACGATCCGTCAAACCCCCGCAAGCCGTCCCCGATCGGATTCCGTCCGTGCTCAACGACACGTCACGGGCGGGGCTTCGCGGCCGAAACCGGCCGGTCGACCGGGCCGCGCATCGTGGCACAGATCACAGCGATCACGGTCCCGCCCAAAAGGTATGCGTACATGCCGATTCCGGACGAACCGAGCAGGAAGTCCCCTTCGGGGCGCGGCAGGCTGAGGAGTACGTAGGCCAGGAACCAGCCGATCGCCGCGGCGCCCACGCCGATGCCGGTCCCGGTGGCGATCCGGCCCGCGAGGAACACGCCGAAGAGCGCCGCCAGCGCGAGCAGCAGTCCGCCCGGGAACCACAGGCCCACGACGAGCCAGCCCGCCGCGCCGGCCACCGCGCCGGCGACGAGCAGGCCGAGCAGGGCGGCGATCCGGCCGGGGGTCCAGGTGGTGGTCATGCCGACACCCCCGCGAAGAGGTCCCGCTCGCGTTCGCCGGCCGGGGCCCCCGGCTCACCGACGACGAGTTCGTAGTACTCGCGGGCGAAGAGCGGCTGGGCCAGGTCGTTCGACAGGGCGAAGAAGGGCCCGTCCACGGCGATCTGGGTGGCGTGCGCGCGCATCGCGGCGGCCTTGGCCGCGACGAACGCCTCGCCGTCGGCCCCGTCGCCGATCTCGGCGGTGACGCGCTCGTCGGCGACGACCCCGGGCACGTCGTCCGGTGCGGCGAGCCCCGGGAAGGGCGCCTTGCCGCCGGCGGCGCGCAGTCGGGCGAAGCCCTCCTCGACCACCGAGCGCGGCACCCGGTTCCAGTAGATCTTCCCGATCGTGTGCGGCGCGCCGAGATCGCGTCGGTACGCGCCCTCCGCGGCGAGTTCCGCCGCGCGCGTGGCGACGCGGTGGGCCTGGATGTGGTCGGGGTGTCCGTAGCCGCCGTCGGGGTCGTAGGTCACGAGGACCTGCGGACGCAGCTCCCGGATGACCTCGACGAGGTGCGCGGCGGCCTCGTCCACGTCGGCGGCCCAGAAGGCGCCGGGGCGGTGGTTCTGTTCGGCGCCCATCATCCCGGAGTCGCGGAAGCGACCGGGACCGCCGAGGAACCGGTGGTCGGTGACGCCCAGTTCCGCCATGGCCGCGGCGAGCTCGCCGATGCGATGGGGGCCGAGGGTGTCGTCGCGGTCGGCCGCGAGATGGGCGAGGTCGGGCGGGATGACCTCGCCCTCCTCGCCCAGCGTGCAGGTCACCAACGCGACGTGGGCGCCCTCGGCCGCGTACTTGGCCATGGTGACGCCGTTGTTGATGGACTCGTCGTCCGGGTGCGCGTGCACGAGGAGCAGACGACGAGCGGGAAGACCGTTCATGGGGTCAGCCTACGAGCTGAGTCCTAGAACTTGAGGCCACTGATCATGCTGGCCACGTTGGACGTCAGCTGGCTGAGCGTCGGCGCGATGGTCGAACTCGCCAGATAGAAGCCGAGCAGCACACACACGACGGCGTGTCCTGCCTTCAGTCCCGACCTCCGAACCAGCAGGAAGACGACGATCGCCAGCAGCACCACGGCCGAGATCGAGAGTGCCACGGCGTTTCACCTCCACGTCGAGCGGACATCGGTACGCGTATTCGTGCTCGGCGGACTCATACCCACCGTGCGCTACGGATCATAACTATCCGTACCAGCGCATCGATCGAATTCCGGCAGCACAAGGGGCGCACGCCGTGCATGCACAGGGTCACGGGGGAGGCCGGCCGGGGAGGCCGTACGCCTGCCCGGCCGGCTGTCGGCACCCGCACGGCCGCACCCGGCCCAGGCTGCCCGGTTCACATCTCGGGCCAGAAACGGTCAAGTTGCCACCAGGTAAACCGAGTTGTCGTCACCCTGGGCCAGGCTCTCCGCATATTCGGGGGTGGCTGGAAATGATCGCCGGGTGTGAGCCCCCGTGCTGCCGGCGGCCCGGCGGCTACTCCTTGGACGGCGGGCCTCCGGGTGACGGACCGGCTGACGGCGGCTCCGGGGCCGGTGGGCCGGAGGGCGGCGGGTCCGGTGGCGGCGAGAGTTCGCCCGGCCCCGGGACCACCCGCTTCTCGGCCGCGAAGTGGCAGGCCGACGGATGCGCCGCCGGGCCCGAGGGGAAGACCTGCGGGACGGCGAGCAGCGGCACCTCCACCGCGCACCGCTCCCGGGCTTTCCAGCAGCGGGTGCGGAAGTGGCAGCCCGACGGCGGATCGGCCGGGGACGGGACGTCGCCGGTGAGGATGATCCGGTCCCGGTGGGCGCGGGCGTCGGGGTCGGGAACGGGCACGGCCGAGAGCAGCGCCTGGGTGTAGGGGTGGGTGGGGTGGTCGTAGATCTGGATGTCGCTGCCGATCTCGACGATCCGGCCCAGGTACATCACGCCCACCCGGTCGGAGATGTGCCGGACGATCGAGAGGTCGTGCGCGATGAACACGTAGGACAGCTCGAACTCGTCCTGGAGCCGGGCCAGCAGGTTGACCACCTGCGCCTGGACGGAGACGTCGAGCGCGGAGACCGGTTCGTCGGCGACGATGACCTCGGGGCGCAGGGCCAGGCCGCGGGCGATGCCGATGCGTTGGCGCTGACCGCCGGAGAACTGGTGCGGGTAGCGGTTGATGTACTCGGGGTTGAGGCCGACGACGTCCAGCAGGTCCTGGACCTTGCGGCGCCGGTCCCCCTTGGGGGCCACCTCGGGGTGGATGTCGAAGGGCTCCCCGATGATGTCGCCGACCGTCATGCGCGGGTTCAGCGAGGTGTACGGGTCCTGGAACACCATCTGGATGTTGCGCCGGACGGCCTTCAGGGCGCGCCCGGACAGTTTGGTGATGTCCTCGCCCTTGTACGAGATGGCCCCGGAGGTCGGGCGTTCCAGGTTGACCAGCATCTTCGCGACGGTGGACTTGCCGCAGCCGGACTCGCCGACGATGCCGAGGGTCTCGCCGGGGGCGAGGCCGAAGGACACGCCGTCGACGGCCTTGACGGCGCCGATCCGCTTCTTGAAGAGGACGCCGCGGGTCAGCGGGTAGTGCTTGACCAGGTCCCGCACTTCCAGGATGGCTTCAGGCACCGATGCACTCCTTCCAGAAGAAGCACGCGCTGGTGCGGTCCGGGGCGACGTCGGCGAGCGGCGGAACCTCGGCCCGGCAGACCGGCCGGGCCATCGGGCAGCGGGGGTTGAAGGCGCAACCGGGCGGGATGGCGAGCAGGTTGGGCGGCAGGCCCTTGATCGCGTAGAGCTCGTGCCCCTTCTGGTCCAGGCGCGGGATCGAGTCCAGCAGGCCGCGGGTGTACGGGTGCGCCGGACGCTTGTAGATCTCGTGCACGGGGGCCGCCTCGACGATCCGGCCCGCGTACATCACGGCGATCTTGTCGGCGACGTCGGCGACGACGCCGAGGTCGTGGGTGATCAGGATGAGGCCCATGTTCAGCTCGCGCTGGAGCTCGGCGAGCAGGTCCATGACCTGGGCCTGGACGGTGACGTCGAGGGCGGTGGTCGGCTCGTCGGCGATGATCAGGGAGGGTTCGAGGGCCAGCGCCATCGCGATCATGATGCGTTGGCGCATGCCGCCGGAGAACTGGTGCGGGTAGTCCCCCACCCGCTGCCTGGCGGCGGGGATCCGCACCCGGTCCATCAGCTCGATCGCCCTGGCCTTGGCGTCCTTGCGGGACATCCCTCGGTGGACCTCGTACATCTCGCCGAGCTGCGCGCCCACGCTGAGGACGGGGTTCAGGGAGGACAGGGCGTCCTGGAAGATCATGGCCATCTGGGCGCCGCGGATCCTGCGGCGTTCCTCCTCCTTGGCCTTCAGGAGGTCCTTGCCCTTGAACAGGATCTCGCCGTGCGGGATCCTGCCCGGCGGCATGTCCAGGATGCCCATGACGGCCTGGGCGGTGACGGACTTGCCGGAGCCGGACTCGCCGAGCACGGCGAGGGTCTCGCCCTCGTCGACCGAGTAGCTGACGCCGTTGACGGCTTTGGCGATTCCGTCCCTCGTGTGGAACTCCACGTGGAGGTCGCGGACTTCGAGCAGCATGGTGCCCACTCCTCAGCGCAGCTTGGGGTCGAGGGCGTCGCGCACCGCGTCGCCGAGCATGATGAAGGCGAGCACGGTGATGCTCAGCGCGCCGGCCGGATAGAGCAGCATGTGCGGGGCGTTGCGGATCTGGGAGGCGGCGTTGGAGATGTCGATCCCCCAGGAGACCGTCGGCGGGCGCAGGCCCACGCCGAGGAACGACAGGGTGGCCTCCAAGGCGATGTAGGTGCCCAGGGCGATGGTGGCGACGACGATGACGGGCGCGACGGCGTTGGGCGCCACGTGGCGCAGCATCATCCGGCCGTTGCCGGCGCCGAGGGCGCGGGCGGCCTGGACGTAGTCGTTCTGTTTGGCGGTGATCACCGAGCCGCGGGCGATGCGGGCGATCTGCGGCCAGCCGAGCAGCACGATGAAGCCGACCACGGGCCAGACGGTGGTGCTGGTGACCACGGACAGGAAGACCAGGCCGCCGAGGACGACCGGGATGCCGAAGAAGATGTCCGCGACCCGGGAGAGCAACGAGTCGCCCCATCCGCCGAAGAATCCGGCGAGACCGCCGAGCAGGGAACCGAGCAGGGCGGCGCCGAGGGTGGCGCAGATGCCGACCGTGATGGAGGCGCGGGCGCCGTAGACGGTGCGGGTGTAGACGTCGCAGCCCTGGGTGTCGTAGCCGAAGGGGTGGCCGGGCGAGGCGCCCTGTTGGGACTTCGACAGCTCGCAGTGCAGCGGGTCGCCGCTCGCGATGAGCTGCGGCCAGATGGAGATGACCACGAGGAACAGGATCAGCAGCGAGGAGACGATGAAGACGGGGTTGCGACGCAGTTGATACCAGGCGTCGGACCACAGGGAACGGGCCTTCTCCCCCGGGCCGGAGGGTGTGTCGCCGAGTGGCTTCTCCAGGCTCTCGGCCTCCTCCAGCGCGAGATCCATGGGTCCGCCCTGTCCGGTCGGGGCGATGACCTCCCCCTCTCCGGGTTGCAGCGGGTCGTAGGCGGGGTGCTCCGGCTCAGGCATAGCGGATCCTCGGGTCCAGGACCGCGTAGAGCAGGTCGACGAGCAGGTTCGCCAGGAGGAAGACGATGACGAGGATGGTCACGAAGCCGACCACCGTCGGGGAGTTGTTGCGCAGGATGCCCTGGTAGAGCTGGTAGCCGACGCCGTGGATGTTGAAGATCCGCTCGGTGACGATGGCGCCGCCCATGAGGGCGCCGATGTCGGTGCCGATGAAGGTGACCACCGGGATCAGCGAGTTGCGCAGCAGGTGCCGGGTGATGACCCGGCGGCGCGGCAGTCCCTTGGCGACGGCGGTGCGGACGTAGTCGGCCTTGACGTTCTCCGCGATGGAGGTGCGCGAGAGCCGGGTGACGTACGCGAGGGAGACCAGCGCGAGCACGATGCCGGGCAGGATCAGCTCCCCGAAGGCGACCTCCCCGGAGACGGTGGGCCGGACCCAGCCCCATTTGACGCCGAAGAGGAACTGGAGCAGGTACCCCGTCACGAAGGTGGGCACCGAGATCACGACGAGGGTGAGCACCAGCACGGTGGTGTCGACGCTCCGGCCCCGGCGCAGGCCGCTGATCACGCCGAGGGTGATCCCGACGATGACCTCGATGACGATGGCGACCAGGGTCAGGCGCAGGGTCACGGGGAAGGCCGACGCCATCAGTTCGGTGACCGGTTGCCCGTTGAAGGCGGTGCCGAAGTCGCCCTGGAAGATCTGCCCCATGTAGTGCAGGTACTGCTTCCACAGGGGCTGGTCGAGGTAGAGGTCCTTGCGGATGCGTGCGGCGGTGGCGGGGTCGGGCGCCTTGTCGCCGAAGAGGGCGGCGACCGGGTCGCCCAGCGCGTACACCATGAAGAAGATCAGGAACGTGCTGCCGATGAACACGGGGATCATCTGGAGCAGCCGCCGGATCACGTAGCGTCCCAAGGAGTGCTCCGGGGTGTCGGTGGGCCCTCCGGAACCGGGAGGGTGCCGGAGGGCGCGGGATCCGTGTGGGGGTCAGCTGACCTTGATCGCGTTGTAGACCGGGACGCTGAACTGGTTGAGGGCCACGTCGGAGATCCGCTCGGAGTGGCCGGCGCTGCCGTTCTGGTACCAGAGCGGGATGGCGGGCATCTGCTCGGCGAGGATCTTCTCGGCGTCCTGGAAGGTGGCCGTGGCCTTCGCCCTGTCGCTCTCCTGGTTGGCCTGGTCGACGAGCTTGTCGAACTCGGGGTTGGAGAACTTCCCGTAGTTGGAGGAGGCGCCGGTGTAGTACAGCGGCTGCAGGAAGTTCTGGATGAGCGGGTAGTCGGCCTGCCAGCCCGAGCGGAAGGGGCCGGTGAGCTTGAAGGCGCTCTGCTGGTTGCGGAAGTCCGCGAAGGTGCCGACCGGGTTGACCGTGCAGACCGGGCCCTCGCCGAGGGCGTTGTTGACGCTGTTGCAGACGGCGTCCATCCAGTCGCGGTGCGAACCGGTGTCCACGTTGGAGGTGAGCGTCATCTTGCCGCCGGGCAGGCCGCCGGCCTCCTGGATGAGCTTCTTGGCCTCGGTGGGGTTGAAGACGCAGGCGTCGCCGCAGAGGGTGGCGTTGAAGCCGCCGTCCTTGCCGAGGGCCGGCGAGGTCCAGTCCTTGGCGGGGGTGCGGGTGTCGCGGAAGATCTGCTTGGTGATCTCGTCGCGGTTGATCGCCATCGAGATGCCCCGGCGGACCTTCTCCATGCCCTCCTTGCCCCACTGCGGGTCGTACAGCGGGAAGGTGAGGGTCTGGATGATCAGGGCGGGCTGGTTGATGTACCGGTCGCCGAGGTCGTTGGCGACGTTCTTCAGTTGCTGCGCCGGGATGTCGTCGACGAGGTCGAGGTTTCCGGAGATCAGGTCCGTGTAGGCGGTGTTGTTGTCGGTGTAGACCCGCAGGTCCACCCCGCCGTTCTGGGCCTTGTCCTCACCGGTGTACCCGTCCCACTTGCGCAGGTTCATCGCGGTGCCCTTGGTGTACGAGTCCACCGTGTAGGGGCCGTTGCCGATCGGCTTGGAGAGCCAGCCGGCGTGGTCGGTGAAGAAGGCCTTGGGCAGCGGGGAGAACGCCTGGTAGCCGAGGGTCTCGGGCCAGGTGGAGAACTTCGACTTCAGGGCGACCGTGAAGGTCTTGGCGTCCTTGACGACGAGTCCGGACATCGTCTTGGCCTTGGGCTCGCCGGAGGCCGGGTGCAGGTTCTCGTAGCCGACGATGTCGGAGAAGAACGGCGAGTTGTTCTGCTTGTTGCGCACGTCGGCCCCGTAGTTCCAGGCGTCGACGAAGGACTGCGCGGTGACCGGCTCGTCGTTGCTGAACTTCCAGCCGTCCTTCAGCGTGATCGTGAAGTTCTGACTGTCCGTCGTGTCGACCTTTTCCGCGACCATGTTGACGGCCGCGCCGGTCTTCGGGTCGTAGCGCTTGAGGCCCCGGAAGATCATGTCGAGGACCTTGCCGCCCTGCACCTCGTTCGTGTTGGCGGGTTCCAGCGGGTTCTGCGGGTCACCCCACGAGGAGCTGACGATCCCCGATTCGCCTCCGCCACCGTCGCTTCCGCCGCCGCCGCAGGCCGTCGCCGCGAGGGCGACGGCCACCGCACATGCGGCCCACTTGGCGTGGGTGGCTCCGCGCATGGAGTGCCTCCTAGGGATCCCAAGTCTCACTTAGGGGCCAATGTCACCCTATGAGGGGTCCCATACACCTCCGGTTGGACCGATTGCACCCTCGCGTCACCCGCCTGTCACCCCTGCGAGTGCAAAGGCAGCTCCCATGTGTCCACGGCGTAGTGCAGGCCCATTCCGTGCGCCTCGTAGAGCGCAAGCGCACCGCTCTCGTTGTGGGTGTCCACGCCCAGCCCCACGGTGTCCCGGCCGCGTTCCGCGTAGGCGGCGAAGGCGTGGCGCAGCAGGAATCCGCCGATGCCGCGGCCGCGAACGTCCCCGCGCACGCCGATGTGGCTGATCCAGCCCATGCTGATGCGGTCGTCCCGGGTGAGCAGGACGGCCACGTCGCCCCGGGCGGGCAGGGCGGCGATCCAGACCAGGGACCAGTCGAGCCGACGGGCGTCGAGGTGGTCGAGCCAGGGTTCGTACGCGCGCTCCACGTGCCCGTAGTGCGCCGCGAACGTCTCCTCGACCAGGGCGTGGGCCCGACGGGGGTCGGCCTCGTCGGCGGCGCAGTGACGCAGTGTCAGCCCGTCGGGGGGCCGCGGCGGTCGTTCGCGGGCGGCGTCGAGCCGGCGGGTCATCACCTGGTACCGGCGCACGGAACGGTAGCCGCGGCGGGTCAGGAGGCCCGTGTCGAGGGTGGGTTTCACGTTGAGCTGGAGTCGCAGTGCGGCGGCGCGGGTCGCGCCGGCCATCCTGCGGGCCCGGACCTCCATCAGCTCCAGGAGTCGTACGGCGGCCTCGGGGTCGCCGGGCAGCACGTAGTGGTCGCCGTCGACCCGACCCGGTCCGGCGTCGGCCCAGACCAGCGCGTACGCGACGAGCCGGCCGGCCCGGAAGGCGAGCCAGGAGTCCCTCGCCAGGTCGACGCCGGGGTGGTGCAGGTCGGCCTTGACCGTGCCGAGGTCCGTTTCCGGTCTGCCGATCTCGATGACGTCGACGGCGTTGAGCAGTGCGCAGATGTCGGACGCGTCCCCGGGCCCGGCGGGTCGGACGGTCAGCATGTCGGTCATCGGCCCACTCTCGGTGGCGGCGGGCCCCGAAGGCAACCGACTTCCGTACCCGCCACACGTCAGGGCGCCCGGTACCGGAAGGATCCGGTACCGGGCGCCCTGAACAGAGGTGCGTCCCGGGGGAGATCAGACGGCCAGGACGGCCTTCTCCTCCGCGAAGTGGCACGCCGACTCGTGCGCGGCCAGGGTGTCCAGGCCCTTGAAGCGCTCCGGGATCGCCAGCAGCGGCTCCTCGGTGGCGCACTTGTCCTGGGCCTTCCAGCAGCGGGTGCGGAAGCGGCAGCCCGACGGCGGGTTGGCCGGGGACGGGACGTCACCGGTGAGGATGATGCGCTCGCGACCCTCGCGGGCGTCCGGGTCGGGGACCGGGACGGCCGACAGCAGCGCCTGGGTGTAGGGGTGCGTCGGGTGCTCGTAGATCTCGCCGTCGCTGCCGATCTCGGCCATCTTGCCGAGGTACATGACGCCCACGCGGTCCGAGATGTGCCGGACGATCGACAGGTCGTGCGCGATGAAGAGGTAGGACAGGTTGAACTCGTCCTGGAGCTTCTCCATCAGGTTGATGACCTGCGCCTGCACCGACACGTCGAGCGCGGAGACCGGCTCGTCGCAGATGATGATCTCCGGGTTGAGCGCGAGGCCGCGGGCGATGCCGATGCGCTGGCGCTGACCGCCGGAGAACTGGTGCGGGTAGCGGTTGATGTACTCCGGGTTGAGGCCCACGACGTCCAGCAGGTCCTGGACCTTGCGGCGCCGGTCGCCCTTCGGGGCCACCTCGGGGTGGATGTCGAAGGGCTCCCCGATGATGTCGCCGACCGTCATGCGCGGGTTCAGCGAGGTGTACGGGTCCTGGAACACCATCTGGATGTTGCGCCGGACGGCCTTCAGGGCGCGCCCGGACAGCTTGGTGATGTCCTGGCCCTTGTAGAAGACCTCGCCCGCGGTGGCCTTCTCCAGGTTCATCAGGAGCTTGGCGACGGTGGACTTGCCACAGCCGGACTCGCCGACGATGCCGAGGGTCTCGCCGCGGTAGAGGTCGAAGGAGACCCCGTCCACGGCCTTGACCGCTCCGACCTGCTTCTTGAACAGGATTCCCTGGGTCAGCGGGAAGTGCTTGACCAGGTTGCGCACCTGGAGGATCGGCTCGCGCTCGGGGGCGTTCTTCGTGAGCTCAGCCATGGATCTGCTCCTTCCAGAAGTGGCACGCGCTGCCGCGGCCGGGCAGCACGGCGCCGTCCTGCTCGGTCACCTGCTGCAGGGTCGGTACGTCGGTGCGGCAGATGTCCTGCGCCTTGGGGCAGCGCGGGTTGAACGCGCAGCCCGAGGGGATGTTCAGCAGGTTGGGCGGGAGGCCCTTGATCGCGTAGAGCTCCTGGCCCTTCTGGTCCAGGCGCGGGATCGAGTCCAGCAGGCCGCGGGTGTACGGGTGCGCCGGACGCTTGTAGATCTCGTGGACCGGGGCGTTCTCGACGATCCGACCGCCGTACATGACGGCGATCTTGTCCGCGACGTCGGCGACGACGCCGAGGTCGTGGGTGATCAGGATGAGGCCCATGTTCATCTCGCGCTGGAGTTCCGCGAGCAGGTCCATGACCTGGGCCTGGACCGTCACGTCGAGAGCCGTGGTGGGCTCGTCGGCGATGATCAGGTCGGGCTCCAGGGCCATCGCCATGGCGATCATGATGCGCTGGCGCATACCGCCGGAGAACTGGTGCGGGTAGTCGCCCACGCGCGCCTTGGCGGCGGGGATCTTGACCCGGTCCATGAGCTCGACGGCCTTGGCCGTGGCGTCCTTCTTGGACATCCCGCGGTGGACGCGGAACATCTCGCCGAGCTGGGCGCCGACGGTGTGCACCGGGTTCAGCGAGGACAGCGCGTCCTGGAAGATCATGGCGATCTTCTGGCCGCGGACCTTGCGGAACTCCTCGGCGGGCAGCTTCAGCAGGTCGGTGCCCTGGAACAGGATCTCGCCGTGCGGGATCTTGCCCGGGGGCATGTCCAGGATGCCCATGATGGCCTGCGCCGTCACGGACTTGCCGGAGCCGGACTCGCCGAGGACGGCGAGGGTCTCGCCCGCGTTCACGGAGTACGAGACGCCGTTCACGGCCTTGGCGACACCGTCGCGGGTGTGGAACTCGACGTGCAGGTCGCGCACTTCGAGAAGGGGAGTGCCCTCCGGCGCCGATCGCGGCGCGGGGACGTTCGAGGTCTTGTCGATGATGGTCAACGTACGCCCTTCCTCAGCGCAGCTTCGGGTCGAGGGCGTCGCGCACCGCGTCGCCGACCATGATGAACGCGAGCACGGTGATGCTCAGCGCTGCGGCCGGGAACAGCAGCATGTAAGGAGCCTGGAGGAAGCGCGCCTGGGCGTCGCTCACCATCAGACCCCACGAGATCTCCGGCGCCTGGACGCCGACACCCAGGTAGGACAGGGCAGCCTCGGCGGAGATGTACACACCCAGGCTGATCGCGCCGACCACGATGACGGGGGCGATGGCGTTCGGCAGGATGTGCCGGAGCGTGATGCGCCAGGTGCCGGCGCCGAGGGCGCGGGCCGCCATCACGTAGTCGTTGTGCTTGTTGGCCAGCACCGACGACCGCATGATGCGGAAGATCTGCGGCCAACCGAGGGTCGCGAGGACCAACGAGACGGTCCAGGCGTTGCCCTTGCCGAGGCCCGACATGATCAGCATGCCACCGAGCATCAGCGGGATGGCGAAGAAGATCTCGGCGAAGCGGGAGAGCACGGTGTCGACGAAGCCGCCGAACCAGCCCGCGAGCAGACCCGACGTGACGCCGACCAGGACCACCATGGCGGTCGTGGCGATGCCGACGATGATCGAGTTGCTGGCCGCGTAGACGGTCTTCGCGTAGACGTCACAACCCTGCACGTCGGTCCCGAAGATGTGGTCGCCGCTGGGCTTCATCATCGAGTCGCGCAGGTTGCAGGCCGCGTAGGCGTCGACGCCGGTGAAGATGCCCGGCAGCAGCGAGACCACTGCCATGAACAGCACCAGCGCGCCGCCGATGAGGAAGACGGGGTTGCGGCGGAGGTCGTAGAACGCGTCCGACCAGAGACTGGCCTCGCGCTCCTTCTTCTTCCGCTTCCCGCCCTCCTTGGGGCTCTTGACGTCGGTGGAAGGGGCGCCGACGGTCTGGGTCTCGGTCAACTCGTCCCCCACCGTGGTTGTGTCACGCATAACGGATCCTCGGGTCGAGCACGGCGTACAGCAGGTCCACGATCAGGTTGGCGAGCATGTAGACGAGAACCAGGATGGTGACGATGCCCACCACCACCACGCCCTGCTTCTGCCAGACGTACATCGCCAGCGTGCCGCCGATACCGTGAATGTTGAAGATCCTCTCGGTGATGACCGCGCCACCCATGAGGGAGCCGAGGTCCGCACCGAGGAAGGTGATGATCGGGATCAGCGCGTTGCGCAGCGCGTGACGCACGACGACGCGGCGGCGGGGCAGGCCCTTGGCCGTGGCGGTGCGGACGTAGTCCGCGCGCATGGTCTCCATGAGGCTGGTACGGGTCAGTCGGGCCACGTACGCCAGGGAGGTCGTGGCGAGCACGAACCCGGGCAGGAGATAGGCGCGGAGACCGTCGTTCTCGTTGAAGGAGACGGGGAAGAAGTCGACTCCCCAGGCTTCCTTCAACTCGACGCCGAGGACGAGCTGAAGCACGAAACCGAAGACGAAGACCGGGATCGAGATCACGAGCAGCGTGGTGATCAGCACCAGCTGGTCGATGAACTTGCCGCGGCGCAGGGCCGACATGACACCGGCGGTGATGCCGACGAGGGCTTCGATGACGAAGGCGACGACGGCCAGGTTGACCGTGTACGGGAACGCCTCGGTGATCAGGTCGATGACCTGACGACCCTGCAGGGTCTCACCGAAGTTCCCCTGGAACAGGTTGGTGATGTAGTGCCAGTACTGGAGCAGGAACGGATCGTCCAGGTTGTACTTCGCCCGCAGCATGGCCGCGACGGTGGGGTCGGCCTTCTTGTCGCCGGCCAGCGCCGAAACGGGGTCGCCGGGCAGGCTGAAGGCGAGGTAGTAAATGAGGAACGTGGCACCGAGCAGTACAGGGATCGCCTGTATGAGTCGGCGGATGAGGTAGCGGCCCATCAGACCTCCAACGGAAGAGCAGGGGGAAAGGGCGGGCGGGCGGAAACCTGATTCCGCCTGCCCGCCCCCGCGGTCCCCTTGGTGAAGAGGGGTGTCAGTTGAGTTCGACGTTCGCCAGGTCCATGCGGCCCTGGGCGTCGACCTCGACGTTCTTCACGGACTTGGAGTAGGCCGAAGAAGACATGTACGTGAAGACGGGGATGTACGGAAGGTCGCGGATGATGATGTCATCGGCCTTCTGGTACAGCTTCAGACCCTCCGCGGGGTCCTTCGCCTCGTCCGCCTGCTTCATGACGGCCTCGAACTCGTCGTTCTTGTAGTGGCCGTAGTTGGAGCCGTTCTCGATCGCGACCTTCGAGAAGATCGGACGGAGGTAGTTCTCGGCCGCCGGGTAGTCCATGGACCACGCCATGCGGAACGCGCCCTTGTACTTCGAGGCGCCCAGGTCGTCCAGCATGTCGCCGAACTTGGCGTACGGCTTGGCGGTGACCTCGATGCCGAGGTTCTGCTTCAGCTGGTTCGCGACGGCCTCGATCCACTCCTTGTGGCCGCCGTCGGCGTTGTAGCCGAGCTCCATCTTGTTGCCCGGGATGCCGCCGGCCTTCTCGAAGATCTCCTTCGCCTTGGCCGGGTTGTACGTGCCGAACTCGCCGAGCGCGCCCTTGCGGTAGCCGGGGACGATCGGGCTGATGAAGTCGTCGGCCGGCTTGCGGGTGCCGTTGAAGATGCTCTTGCCGATGGCGTCCCGGTCGATGGCCATGGAGATCGCCTGGCGGATCTCCAGCTTGCCGAAGGTCTCGGGGTTCTGCTCGAGCGGCAGGCCGACGTAGCCGACACCGGACTCGGGCTTGTAGATGTAGCGCTCGCCGAACTCCTGGGAGACGGTGGCCATCGCCGAGATGGGGAGCTTGTCGAGGATCTGGATGTTGTCGGCGCGCAGGTCGTTGTACGCCGTGTCCAGGTTGTCGTAGATCTTGAAGGTGACGCCGGCCAGCTTGGCGCGACCCTCGGCCGGGTACTTGTCGTACCGCTTGACCTTGATCTGCTTGTTGTGGTCCCAGACGCCGTCCATCTGGAAGGCACCGTTGCCGATGGGGGCCTCGCCGAACTTCTTCGGGTCGGCCTCGAACGCCTTCGGCAGCGGGTAGAAGGCGTTGTAGCCCAGCATCGTCTTGAACTGGGAGAAGGACTCCTTCAGCGTGACGGTGAAGGTGTTCTCGCTGACGACCTTGAGGCCCTTGAGCTCCTTGGCGGTGGGCTTCTTGTCCTTGCCCGGGGCCAGCTCGTCGGAACCGTCGATCTTCGAGAAGAACGGCAGGCCCTCGGCGGCGTTGTCCTGGTTGGCACCCCAGTTCCAGGCGCGGACGAACGACTGGGCGTCGACCTTCTCGCCGTTGTGGAAGGTGTAGCCGTCCTTGATCTTGATCGTCCAGGTCTTCGAGTCCGTGGTCTCGATGGACTCGGCGACCGCGAGCTTCGGCTCGTTGGTCTTGTTGTCGTACTTGACCAGACCGGTGAAGAGCGCGTTGAGAACCTCGGCACCTTCGGACTCGGCGGTGTTCTGACCGATCAGGCCGTGCTGCGGCTCACCAAGCTGCACGGTGATGTTGCCGCCACCCTCGCCTGCGTTGTCCTTGCTGGTGCTGCAAGCCGTGGCAGCCATCGCCACGATGACGGCACCCGCGACCCACTTGGCGCTCGTTGCTCCGCGCATGGGTAATTGCCTCCTCAGGAGTCACTGTCGATTCGTGAAGGACCCGGCTCGCTGACACCCCTGACAGCGAAATCCGGTCCCATCGTGTGTGCTCGTGAGTCGACGCTCCCCACAGCGTGTGACCCATTGACCCGAGCTCAATGGAGCCATCCTCGGGGACTGCCAGACCGTAAACCACACTTAAGTGGTCTCGTTTTCACAACATCACCGCATGGCGAAAACCCGAAATCCGGACAAACGGATAGGAGACAGACACGTGCGAAACGGACGGTTAGCTCATCATCCGGAGTGTCACGGTCGGTATCCGGACAGCAGAACGAAACAATCCGGTTGACACATGCGAACGGCCCCGCCCCTCACGATGATCCGTGAGGGGCGGGGCCGTGCCACAGGACGGGTTTCGGCCGGCCGCGGGCGGCAGCCGACAAGCGCCGTGGCTACGTGCCTACTTGCCGGACTTGGCGCGCGAAGCGGTGCGCGAGCGGTCCTTCTGGTCCAGGACGACCTTGCGGATGCGGACGGCCTCCGGGGTCACCTCGACGCACTCGTCGTCGCGGCAGAACTCCAGGGACTGCTCCAGGGAGAGCTTGCGGGGCGGCACCACGTTCTCGGTGTTGTCCGCGGAAGCCGCACGCATGTTGGTGAGCTTCTTCTCCTTGGTGATGTTCACGTCCATGTCGTCGGAACGCGAGTTCTCACCGACGATCATGCCCTCGTACACCTCGGTGCCGGGCTCGGTGAACAGGACACCGCGCTCCTGGAGGTTGATCATCGCGAACGGCGTCACGGAGCCGGCGCGGTCGGCGACCAGGGAACCGTTGTTGCGGGTCACCAGCTGGCCGAACCACGGCTCGTGGCCCTCGTGGATCGAGTGGGCGATGCCGGTGCCGCGCGTGCCGGTCAGGAACTCCGTACGGAAGCCGATGAGGCCGCGCGACGGGACGACGAACTCCATGCGGACCCAACCGGAGCCGTGGTTCGACATGTTGTCCATGCGGCCCTTGCGGACGCCCATGAGCTGCGTGACCGCGCCCATGTGCTCCTCGGGGACGTCGACCGTCATGCGCTCGACCGGCTCGTGCACCTTGCCGTCGATCTCCTGCGTGACGACCTGCGGCTTGCCGATGGTCAGCTCGAAGCCCTCGCGGCGCATCTGCTCGACCAGGATGGCCAGCGCGAGCTCACCGCGGCCCTGGACCTCCCAGGCGTCGGGGCGCTCGGTGTCGAGGACGCGGAGCGAGACGTTGCCGATGAGTTCGCGGTCGAGGCGGTCCTTGACCTGGCGGGCGGTGACCTTGCGGTCCTTGACCGCGGACTTGGCGTCCGCGCCCTTGCCGCTGCCGCCGCGACCGACCATCGGGGAGGTGTTCGTGCCGATGGTCATGGAGATCGCCGGCTCGTCGACCGAGATCAGCGGGAGCGCGATCGGGTTCTCCGGGTCGGCCAGGGTCTCGCCGATCATGATGTCGGGGAAACCGGCCACCGCGCAGATGTCGCCCGGGCCCGCCACCTCGGCCGGCTTGCGGGTGAGCGCCTCGGTCATCATCAGCTCGGTGATGCGGACGTTGGAGATGGTGCCGTCACGCTTGATCCACGCGACGGTCTGGCCCTTGCGGAGCTCACCCTGCTCGACGCGGACCAGGGCGATGCGGCCGAGGAAGTTGTCGGCGTCCAGGTTGGTGACGTGGGCCTGGAGGGGGGCCTCCTCGTCGAACACCGGGGCGGGGACGTGCTCCAGGATGGTGGAGAAGAACGGCTCCAGGCTGTCGCTGTCCGCGGGGACGGTACCGTCCTCCGGCTTGGTCAGCGACGCGACGCCGTCACGGCCACAGGCGTAGACGATCGGGAACTCGATCTGCTCCTCGTCGGCGTCCAGGTCGAGGAAGAGGTCGTACGTCTCGTTGACGACCTCGTCGATCCGGGAGTCCGGACGGTCCGTCTTGTTGATGCAGAGGATGACCGGCATCTTCGCCTGCAGCGCCTTGCGCAGGACGAAGCGGGTCTGGGGCAGCGGGCCCTCCGACGCGTCCACCAGCAGGACGACCGCGTCCACCATGGACAGACCACGCTCGACCTCGCCACCGAAGTCGGCGTGGCCGGGGGTGTCGATGATGTTGATCGTGATGGGCGCCCCGCCGTCCTTGGGGTGGTACTTCACCGCCGTGTTCTTGGCGAGGATCGTGATGCCCTTCTCACGCTCCAGGTCGTTCGAGTCCATCATGCGGTCGTCGAGGTGCTGGTGGGCGGCGAAGGCACCGGCCTGCTTGAGCATGGCATCGACGATGGTCGTCTTGCCATGGTCGACGTGGGCGACGATGGCGACGTTACGGATGTCGTGGCGCGTGGGCACTTCGGCGCTTCTCCCGGGATCGTGGATGGCGGCGCGTACGGTCCGGCACGCGAGCCTCGACCGGGCGGAAAACCTGCCACGGCCTTACCCCATCGTACGTCGGATGGCGGGAACCGGCTGCCGGGGGGTCTGTCAAGAGGCCGGACGACTGAGCGGAACCGAGTGTGGGGTGGGGAATCTCGGTCGCGCCCGACGCCTGTGTCCACTGGGGATTCACGCAGGTCCACAAGGTGTTCTGCAGGGTGTTCACTCGGGTCAACGGGTATCGACGACCTTGCCCGCCGGGTGTCCGGCGGGCAAGGGACTTGAGTCACTTCTGAGCTTGTGACCCGCGGGTCAACCTGGCGAACCCCCCTTTGTCACCACTTCTTCGCCCCCTGTCCTACTTCTTCTTCTCGTCGCCCTTGGCCGGGGCGGCCTTCTTCCAGCCGATGTCCTGGAAGCGGGGGGCGCCGAGGCCGAAGGCGCCCGCGTTCACCAGGTTCGGTTTGACGGCCACCAGCTCGGGGCGCTGGTACAGCGGGACGGAGCCGGCCGCGGCCCAGATCCGGGCGTCGGCCTTGCGCATCAGCTCGCGGGACTGGTCCTCGTCCAGTTCGCCGACCGCCTGGTCGAAGAGCTGGTCGATGTGGTCCGTGCCGACCCGGGTGTAGTTCTGTTCGACGAGGAGGGACCCGTCGGCGGCGGGTTCCGGCTTGGCGAAGATGGGGCGGGCGTCGGTGGCCGGGTAGGCCGTCGCCGGCCAGGAGTAGAGGGCCAGGTCGTACTGGCCCGAGGCGATGTGGTCCTTGAAGAAACTCTCGTCCGCCACCTTGGTCACCTCGGTGTTCACGCCGAGCTTGCGCAGCATCTGCGAGATCCGCTCGCCGACCGCCCGCAGGGACTCCGAGCCGGGGCCGGAGGGAAGGACGAAGCGGAGGGTGAGCGGCTTGCCGTCCTTGGCGAGCACGCTGCCCGAGGTGTGGGCCTGCTTGGCCGGGGCCGGGCTGGCCTTGGCGGGCTCCTTGTCGTCCTCGCCCTGCTCGCCGTCGAGGGTCGGGCCGCGCTTCCCGTCGTCCTGCGCCCGGTCCTCGGTCCCGGCTTCCGCCTCGGCCCGGGCCTGCGCCTCCGCCTGGCCGAGCAGGGTCTCCTCCTGCGCGGCCGCGAACGGGGCCGGGGCCAGCACCGGGGAGAGCCGCCCCTCACGGGCCTCGGAGGCGGCGGCGTCCGCGTCGACGATCTCGCCGTCCGGCAGCCGGCCCTCGGGCAGGTCCCCCTCGTGCTCGCCGTCGGCGTCCTCGTGGTCGCCGGGCGCGCGCGCCGGCGCCTTGGCGTCGCCGGCCTTCCCGTCGTCCTGGCCGACGATGTAGAGGCCGTCGTTGCCGGTGCCCGGGCCCGAGGGGGTCTTGCCGTCGTCCTGCCCGGGGGCCGTCCCGTCGCTCTCGGGGCCGGCCTTGGTGCCCAGCGGCGCGGTGAGCTTGCCGCCCTGTCGCCATCCGGCGTCGGCGAGCAGGGCCTGGGCGGCCCGGGTGTCCTGGCCGCCGAGCGCGTCGCTGTTGTCGGCGTACGCGCGCTGCCCGGCGAGCGCCAGGTGGCTGCCCACCGGCTTCGCGGGCAGGCCGAGCGGCTTCAGCACGATCTCGGCCAGCGCCTTGCGGTCCAGGGCGCGGGCCACGGCCCGTCGGACCCGCTCGTCGGCGAGGGGGCCGGAGGCGCCGTTCATCGCGAGTTGCGTGTAGGCGGGCTCCAGCGACTTGCGCACCGTGAAGGTGCGCAGGGCCACCTGCTCGTCCGCGTACTTCCGCACCGCCTCCGCGTCCTTGCGGCGGGTCTCCTGTTCGGCGGCGGCCTTGCTCTCGTCCTGCCCGTACGCCACCGCCCAGGACAGGGTCGCCTGGGCGGCCGTCACGGAGGTGCCCGGGCCGTGCGCGCCCTTGGCGCCCGAGGCGCGGCCCCCGTCGCGCAGGGCGAGGGCGATCCGGTCGGCGCCGGCGCGGTCGATCTCCGCCATGTCGAGGCGGCCGGCGGCCAGGGCGGCCGGGCGCTCGGCGCGGGGCACGGCGGTGAGGACCAGGGTGTCCAGCTTGGCGGGGCGACCCCACCAGCGGGCGTTGCGGGTGAGCGCCGCGGTACCGGTGTTCTTGTCGACGGCCCCGAGGTTGAAGGGTCCTGCGGTCACCTTGAGGGCGCTTCGGGCGCCCTCGTTGAAGGCCTCGGGGGTGCCCGTGACCTGCTTCGGGTAGAGCGGGCTGAAGAGGGAGCGCCAGTCGGCGTAGGGCTTGGCGAAGGTGACCTTGACCTCCAGGTCGGTCTTTCCCCGCTCGATCTTCTCGATGCGCTCGTAGCCGGCGTTGCGGGCGGTCCAGTACGCCGAGTCCTTGCCGTTCAGGGCCCTCCACTGGGCCACGAAGTCGGCGGCCCCGATCTCCCGGCCGTCGCTCCACACCGCCTGCTGGTTCAGCTTGTACAGCACGACCTGCTTGGGCTCGCGCTCCGTGACCTCGGCCTTCTCCAGGTAGTCCGGGTTGACCACCGGCCGGCCCTTGGCATCCATGACGAACAGTTGGGGCAGCACCGCCCCGGCGATCCGGCCGGTGGCGGCGTCGGCGTCGGCCTGGAAGGTGTTCAGGGTGTTCGGGAGGTTGTCCACGGCCCAGCGGAGCACACCGCCGTCGGCGACCCGGTCGCGGGCGGTCGTCGCGATGTCCTGGCCCGCGGCGGCCGGGCCGCCGTCGTCCTCACCCGCTCCGCATCCCGCGAGCAGCGGCAGTGCGAGGACTCCCGAGGTCAGGAGCGCCAAGGACCTGCGCCTTCTCTGGGTCATGGGTGGTACCTCCGGGGCGGGGCGTGGGGGTGCGTGAGCAGGGGGGACTTGATCACGTTCGGCGGTATATGGAGCTGATCACACTGGGTGCCGAGGCCCACTGAAATCCACGGCCCCCCGGGTCTCCCGCACCACACCCTCGCCACGCCGCGAACCCCACCCGTGCGGACCAATCACCCCGGCGCCGCGAACGCGCGTCCCCCCCGGGAGGGGGACGGGGGCGGGGTGCGGGGGCGCACGGATCAGGCCCTCGCGCCCGCAATCGGTGCACGTCCCTTCACAACCGGGGACGGGAGGGGCGACACTCTCAGGCGCCCATGAGCACGGCCACCGCACCCGCGGAAGTGAGGGCAAGTCATGTCCCTGCACGATGATTTGACCGCCGTACGGCGCGATCTCGACGAGCTCGCCCGCAAGGTCGAGCGGCTGGAGCGCACGGCGGGCCGTCAGGATCCGGGGGGCCGCCGGCCCGCGACCCCCGACCCGTCCCGGATGGTGACCATCCCGGACGCGCCGTACGACAGCACGCTGTGGACGGACACCGACGACGAGGGTCTCGGCGCCCGCGACCGGCGCGCCCCCTGACCGACCCGGAATCGCACCGCCCCCGGCGCTTTCCCCGCCGCACGCGCGTCCTGCACCACCCGCGTACCACCGGCGCACGCCCTGGCGACGACCACTCCCTCATCACTCCACCCGGAGTCCCCCTTGGCCACAGGCACGGAACCATCCCGACAGCGGACCGGCGGGGTCCACGGGCCCTCCCGGGCTTCGATCGCCGCCCGACATCTGCGGACCGACCGGTGGTGGCTGTCGCCCGCCGGCACCGCGGCGGGACTGCTCGCCTTCATCGTCTACTCGACCTGGCGGGCCTTCTCGAACGCCGACTACTACGCGGCCCCGTACGTCTCGCCCTTCTACTCCCCCTGCCTGGCGGAGAACTGCGCGACGATGCGCGGCGGCCCCAACGCGGACCTCTTCGGCAGTTGGTGGGGCCTGTCCCCCGCCCTGCTGATCCTGATCTTCCCGCTCGGCTTCCGGCTGACCTGCTACTACTACCGCAAGGCCTACTACCGGGGCTTCTGGGCCTCGCCGCCCGCCTGCGCCGTCGCCGAGCCGCACGCGACGTACACCGGTGAGACCCGCTTCCCGCTCATCTTCCAGAACGTGCACCGGTACTTCTTCTACGCGGCGGTGCCGGTCGCCGGAATCCTCACCTACGACACCGTGCTGACCTTCCGCGACGACCGTTACGAGTGGGGCCACATGGGCCTCGGAACACTGTTGTTCCTGGTCAACATCGTGCTGATCTGGGCCTACACCCTGTCGTGCCACTCCTGCCGGCACATCATGGGCGGCCGTCTGAAGCACTTCTCCAAGCACCCGGTGCGCTACCGGCTCTGGGGGTGGGTGAGCCGGCTCAACACCCGCCACATGCAGCTCGCGTGGGCCTCGCTGATCAGCGTCGCCGCGTGCGATTTCTACGTCTACCTGGTCGCCGGCGGCGCCTTCACCGACCCGAGGATCTTCTGACATGGCTCAAGTCGACCGACAGCAGTGGGACGTGGTCGTGGTCGGTGCGGGCGGCGCCGGGCTGCGGGCCGCGATCGAGGCCCGCGAACGGGGCGCCCGTACGGCCGTGATCTGCAAGTCCCTCTTCGGCAAGGCCCACACGGTGATGGCGGAGGGCGGGATCGCCGCCTCCATGGGCAACGTGAACGAGGGGGACAACTGGCAGGTGCACTTCCGCGACACCCTGCGCGGCGGCAAGTTCCTCAACCAGTGGCGCATGGCGGAACTGCACGCGAAGGAAGCGCCCGACCGGGTGTGGGAGTTGGAGACCTGGGGCGCGCTGTTCGACCGGACGCCCGACGGGCGGATCTCCCAGCGCAACTTCGGAGGACACGAGTACCCGCGCCTCGCCCACGTCGGCGACCGGACCGGCCTGGAGCTGATCCGCACCCTCCAGCAGAAGATCGTCCAGCTCCAGCAGGAGGACTACAAGGAGTTCGGCGACCACGAGGCCCGGCTCAAGGTCTTCCAGGAGTGCACGGTCACCCGCGTGTTGAAGGATCGCAGCCTGAAGGACGGGGAGGGGGTCTCGGGGGCCTTCTGCTACGAGCGCGAGAGCGGACGCTTCTTCGTCCTGGAGGCGCCGGCCGTGGTGCTGGCCACGGGCGGGATCGGGAAGTCCTTCAAGACCACCTCGAACTCCTGGGAGTACACGGGCGACGGCCACGCGCTGGCCCTCCTCGCGGGCGCGCCGCTGCTGAACATGGAGTTCGTTCAGTTCCACCCGACCGGCATGGTCTGGCCGCCCTCGGTGAAGGGGATCCTCGTCACCGAGTCGGTGCGCGGCGACGGCGGGGTGCTGCGCAACAGCGAGGGCAAGCGGTTCATGTTCGACTACGTCCCGGACGTCTTCAAGGAGAAGTACGCGGAGTCCGAGGAGGAGGGCGACCGCTGGTACGAGGACCCGGACCACAACCGGCGCCCGCCGGAACTGCTGCCCCGCGACGAGGTGGCGCGGGCCATCAACTCCGAGGTCAAGGCGGGCCGCGGCTCCCCGCACGGCGGGGTGTTCCTGGACGTGTCCACCCGGATGCCCGCCGAGCGGATCAGGCGGCGGCTGCCGTCGATGTACCACCAGTTCAAGGAGCTGGCGGACGTGGACATCACGGCCGAGGCGATGGAGGTCGGCCCGACCTGTCACTACGTGATGGGCGGGATCGCGGTCGAGTCCGACACCGCGGCCACCCTGGGCGTGCCGGGCCTGTTCGCCGCCGGCGAGGTCGCGGGCGGCATGCACGGCTCGAACCGGCTGGGCGGCAACTCCCTGTCCGACCTGCTGGTCTTCGGCCGGCGGGCCGGACTGCACGCGGCGGCGCACGCCGCCTCGTGCGCCGAGCGCCCGGCCGTCTCCCAGGCGGAGGTCGACGCGGCGGCGCGGGAGGCGCTGGCCCCGTTCCACGCCGCGGAGGGCGCGGAGAACCCGTACACGCTCCACCAGGAGCTCCAGACGACCATGAACGACCTGGTCGGGATCATCCGCCGGGCCGGCGAGATGGCCGAGGCCCTGGAGCGGCTCGCGGGTCTGCGGGCGCGGGCGGCGCGGGCCGGGGTCGAGGGCCACCGGCAGTTCAACCCGGGCTGGCACCTCGCCCTGGACCTGCGGAACATGCTGCTGGTCAGCGAGTGCGTGGCCCGGGCGGCCCTGGAACGCACCGAGAGCCGCGGCGGGCACACCCGCGAGGACTGCCCGTCGATGGAGCGGGACTGGCGGCCGGTGAACCTGCTGTGCCGGCCGGTGGAGCCGGCGCCCGCCGATCCCGCGGCCGACCGGATCGAGCTGACGCGGGTCCGCACCGAACCCATCCGTCCCGACCTGCTCGCCCTGTTCGAGAAGGACGAGCTGGTCAAGTACCTCGCCGAAGAGGAGCTCTACGAGTGACTGACTACGACGCCCACTTCCGGATCTGGCGGGGCGACGCGGAGGGCGGGGAGCTGCGGGACTTCACCGTGGAGGTGCACGAGGGCGAGGTGGTCCTGGACATCGTGCACCGGCTCCAGGCGACCCAGGCGTCCGACCTCGCGGTCCGCTGGAACTGCAAGGCGGGCAAGTGCGGCTCGTGCAGCGCGGAGGTCAACGGCCGGCCGCGACTGATGTGCATGACCCGCATGTCGGTCTTCGACCGCGAGGAGACGATCACGGTCACCCCGCTGCGGGCCTTCCCGGTGATCCGGGACCTGGTCACGGACGTGTCGTTCAACTACGAGAAGGCGCGCGAGGTGCCGGCCTTCGTGCCGCCGGAGGGGGTGGCCCCCGGCGCGTACCGGATGCGGCAGGTGGACGTGGAGCGCTCGCAGGAGTTCCGCAAGTGCATCGAGTGCTTCCTGTGCCAGGACACCTGTCACGTGGTGCGCGACCACGAGGAGAACAAGACCTCCTTCGCCGGTCCGCGCTTCCTCATGCGGGTGGCGGAGCTGGACATGCACCCGTTGGACGCGGCCGCCGAGGCGGGTCTGGACCGCAGGCGCATGGCCCAGGACGAGCACGGGCTGGGCTACTGCAACATCACCAAGTGCTGTACGGAGGTCTGCCCCGAGGGCATCAAGATCACGGACAACGCGCTGATCCCGCTGAAGGAACGCGTGGTGGACCGCTCCTACGACCCGCTGGTCTGGCTCGGGAACAAGATCGGCCGGCGTTCGGGCCGGTAGCGGTGCCGTGCGTCGGATCCGGTGATCACTCCGGGTGCGGGGGCGGGAAACCGCCCATACGCTCCGAAATGTGACTCCGCCGAAGAGACGCACCACCGCCGGGCCGGCAGTTCGGGCCGCACTCGCGCTCTGCGCCGGGCTGCTGGCGGTCGGCGGGTGGGGGGTGTCGTCGGCGCCGCCCGCCCGCGCCGACGATCCCGTGACGCTGTCCAAACAGGGGCAGATCACCGACCGGGTCGGGGCGCTGGGCGACCGCCGGCCGGCCGTCGTGTCCGCGTTGGACGAGCTGTACGACGCCCGCAGGATCCAGCTCTTCGTCACGTACGTGCGCGACTTCTCCGGGCGTTCCCCGCAGAGCTGGGCGGACGCCACGGCGCAGAAGAACGGGCTCGGTCAGAACGACGTCCTGTTGGCCGTGGCGACCGGCGACCGGCAGTACGCCTACTCGGCCGACGTGGACTCCGGCTTCACCGAACAACAGCTGGCCTCCGTCGCGAGGACCGCCATCGAGCCCGCCCTGCGGGAGAACGACTGGGCGGGCGCCGCGATCGGCGCGGCCAACGGCTACGACGCGGTCCTGGGCGGCCAACCCGTGCCGGTGCCCACGCTCACCCCCGGCGAGGCCGATCCGGGCGGGTCCGCGAGCGGCGACGGCGCCGGGGACTTCGTCCTGCCGGTGGTCGTCGTCGGCGCGGCGGGCGCGCTCGGCGCGTACGCGTACAGCCGCCGCAAGCGCGGCAAGGGCCCCGGCGCGGGGCGCGGGACGACGACCGGGCCGGGCTGGGGCGGTCAGGGCGGCGCGGCGGCGCCCCTCGCCCTGCCGGACCTCGACGCGCGGGCGAAGGCGCTGCTCGTGGAAACCGACGACGCGGTCCGCACCAGCACCGAGGAACTCGGCTTCGCCTCGGCGCAGTTCGGCGAGGAGGCCGTGGGGGCCTTCACCGAGGCGGTGAAGTACGCGAAGGGCGAGCTGACGCACGCCTTCCGGCTGCGTCAGCAGTTGGACGACGCCTACCCGGAGGACGACGCGACCCGCCGCCGGATGCTGGACGAGATCGTGGCCCGCTGCACGGAGGCGAACCGTCGGCTCGACGCCGAGACCGCGGACTTCGACCGGTTGCGGGACCTGGAGAAGAACGCCCCGCGGGCGCTGGAGACCGTCGAGGCGCACTTCCGCGCGCTGACCGGCCGGACGACCACGGCCGTGGCCACCCTGACGGCACTGACGGGTCGGTACGCGGATTCCGCGGCCGCCCCGGTCGCCTCCAACCCGGAACAGGCCAAGGACCGGCTGCTGTTCGCGACGGCCAGCCTCGGCGAGGCGCGGGCCGCGATCGACGCCGGCGACAAAGGCAGGGCCGCCGTCCACGTCCGGGCCGCCGAGAGCGCCGTCGACCAGGCGACGACCCTGGTGGACGCGGTGGAGCGGCGGGCGCGGGAGCTCGCGGAGGCGGCCGGGAAGCTGCCCGTGGCGCTGAGCGAGACGGACACGGACCTGGCGGACGCCCGCGGGCTGCTGAGCGGCACCGCGCAGGGGACCTCGACGGCGGACCTGCGCGGTCGGATCGGCCGGGCCGAGTCGGTCCTGGCGGACGTGCGGCGGGAGCAGGCGGCCGGCCGGTACGACCCGATCGACGCGTTGCGCCGGGTCGAGGAGGCCGACGCGGCCCTCGACGAGGCCCTCGCGGGGGCCCGTGAGCGGGAGAGTGGGCGGCAGCGGGCGGCGGGCCTGCTGGACCAGGCACTGCTGTCGGCCCGCAGCGCGATCGGCGCGGCGGCGGACTACGTCACCACCAGTCGGGGCGCGGTCGGCAGCCAGGCCCGGACCAGGCTGGCGGAGGCGCAGCGGCACCTGGAGCGCTCCCTCGCCCTGACCGGCACGGATCCGGCGGGCGCGCTGGCGGAGGCCCAGCAGGCGGACTCGCTCGCGCGGCAGGCCCAGCAGCTCGCCGAGCAGGACGTACGGGCCTACCAGGACCCGTACGGCGGGGCCGGCCGGCCCCGGCAGGGCGGCATGGGCGGCGCGGTGCTCGGCGGGATCATCCTCGGCGAGATCCTCGGCGGCGGCCGGAACCGGGGTGGAGGCTTCGGGGGCGGCTTCGGGGGCGGCGGGGGTTCCTTCGGCGGGGGCGGCGGCCGCGGGCCGGGCTCCTTCGGCGGCGGCGGCACCCGCGGCCGCATGGGCGGCGGCGGCCGCTTCTGACGACATCCCACCTCCGTGATCCCACCTCTACCCGGGAGTACAGGCACATGAGCAAGCAGACCATCCTCGGCCGTGTCACCCAGCTCGCCAAGGCGAACATCAACGCGCTGCTGGACCAGGCCGAGGACCCGCAGAAGATGCTGGACCAGCTGATCCGGGACTACACGAACAACATCTCGGAGGCGGAGCAGGCCGTTGCCACCACGATCGGCAACCTGCGGATGCTGGAGGCGGACCACAAGGAGGACGTGGAGGCGGCCTCGGAGTGGGGCGACAAGGCGCTCGCGGCGAGCCGGAAGGCGGACGAACTGCGCGCGGCCGGGTCGGCGGCCGACGCGGACCGGTTCGACAACCTCGCGAAGGTCGCCCTCGGCCGGCAGTTGCAGTCGGAGAGGGAGGCGAAGACGGCGGAGCCGACGATCGCCGCCCAGACGGAGGTCGTCGGCAAGCTGAAGTCCGGCCTGGACTCGATGCGGAACAAGCTGACCGAGCTGACGTCGAAGCGCGACGAGCTGGTGGCACGGGCCAAGACCGCGCAGGCGCAGAACACGATGATGGACGCGGTGAAGAACATCGACGTCATGGACCCCACCAGTGACCTGAACCGCTTCGAGGACAAGGTCAGGCGCGAGGAGGCCATGGCGCTGGGCAAGCAGGAACTGGCCGCGTCCTCGCTGGACGCCCAGTTCGAGTCCCTGGACGACCTCGACAAGACCTCGGAGATCGAGGCCCGTCTGGCCGCGCTCAAGGGCGGCCGGGCCGCCTAGGCCCAGGGCGGGCTGGACGGGCCTGGGCGGGACCGGACGGGGCCGGGCCGCCTGGCCGGGGCCGCCGAGCCGCCCCGGGCCGCCCCGAGACGGGCCGGGCGGCCCCGGGGCCGGCGCGGGGTCAGCCGTACATGCCCAGCAGCTGTTCCGCGGACAGTTCCGTCGGCCCGCCGCTTCCGCCGCCCGGCAGGGGCAGCTCGAACCACACCGTCTTGCCCCGGTGGGTGCGTCGGGTGCCCCAGCCGGCCGACAGCAGGCCGACCAGTTGCAGACCGCGACCGCCCTCGTCGGTGTCCCGGGCGCGACGGCGGCGCGGCTGGGCGAGGTTGGCGTCCCACACCTCGCAGACCAGGGTGCGGTCCAGCAGCAGCCGCAGCCGGATCTCCCCCTCCCCGTACCGCAGGGCGTTCGTGACGAGTTCGCTCACGAGGAGTTCCGTGGTGTCCAGGAGCCCTTCCAGCCCCCAGGCGGGCAGCTTGGCCCGCGCGAGTTCCCGTGCGCGGCCCACCGAGCGGGCCTCCCTCGGGAGCTGCCAGTCACCGACCGCGTCCACGGGCAGTCCCTGGACCCGGGCCATCAACAGCGCGATGTCGTCCTCCCCGTGCCGGGTGTGCAGCGTGTTGAGCACGTGGTCGCAGACCTCCTCCAGGGGCCGTGACGGGTCCGCGACGGCCTCCCGCAGGCCGCGCAGGCCCTCCTCCAGCGGATGGTCCCGGGACTCGACCAGTCCGTCCGTGTAGAGGGCCAGCATCGCCCCCTCGGGGAGTTCGATCTCCACCTCCTCGAAGGGTTCCCCGCCGACGCCCAGGGGCATCCCCGGGGGGATCTCCAGCAGCAGCCCGGGGCGCGGCGGCGCGCCTTCCTCGGCCGGTTCCACCAGCACCGGCGGCATGTGGCCGGCGTTGGCGATGGTGCAGCGCCGCGTGACCGGGTCGTAGACGGCGTAGACGCAGGTGGCCAGGTACACCTCCGAGCGGTCCGCGTCCCGCGAGTGCAGGGCGGCCCGGGAGGCCTGTTGGGATCCGCCGGGCGCCCCCAGTCCCCGCGCGACCTCGTCCAGGGCGCTGAGCACCTCGGCCGGTTCGAGGTCCAGGAGTGCCAGGGTCCTTACGGCGGTGCGCAGTTCGCCCATGGCCACGGCGGCCCGCAGCCCCCGGCCCATGACGTCGCCGACGACCAGCGCCGTGCGGTGGCCGGGCAGTTCGATGACGTCGAACCAGTCGCCCCCGACCTCGGTGGCCGCGTTGCCGGGCAGGTAGCGACAGGCGATGTCCAGGCCGGCCGCCTCCGGGTCGCCGGGGGGCAGCAGGCTGCGTTGCAGCATCAGCGCCCGTTCGTGCTCACGCCGGTAGAGCCGTGCGTTGTCGATGCACACGGCGGCTCGCGCGGTCAGTTCCACGGCCACGGCCCGGTCCCGTTCGCCGAACGGTTCGCTGCCCTTGGTACGGGAGAACTGGGCGAGGCCGACCACCGTGTCGTGGGCGACCAGCGGCACGACCAGTGTGGACTGCACCAGGTCGTCGGAGCCGCCGCCCTCGATGAGGCGCGTGCGCGCCGTCCTCAGGGCCAGTGCCCCGGGTGAGGCCGCCGGATAGCGGTGGATCTCCCCCACGGCGACCGACGCGCCCGACCCCGACCCCAGGGCGTCGGACACGGCAGAGGCGAACGCCACCCGGCGCAGCGGCGCCGACGGCGCCCGTCCGGTCCCCTGCCCGGGCAGGGAGGGCACCCCCGGGCCCTGCGGCCGGGCGGGGCGGTCGTCGTCGCCGAGCAGCAGCCCCTGGTAGAGGTCGACGGAGGCGAGGTCGCAGAAGCCGGGGACGGTGACGTCGAGGAGTTCCCGGGCGGTGGTCTCCAGGTCCAGGGAGTTCCCGATGCGGTGTCCGGCCTCGTTGAGCAGGGCCAGGTTGCGCCGTACGCCGGCGGCCTCGCGGGCGGCGAGGTGCCTGCGGGTGACGTCGATGCCGATGCCGGCGACACCGACGGGGCGGCCGGTGCCGCCGTGGACGCGGTAGAGGTTGATGGCCCAGTGGCGGTTGTCCCGGCTGCGCGGGGTGGCTCCGGTGATCCGCAGGTCGGTGACGGATTCGCCGGTCTCCAGCACGCGCCGCAGGGCGTCGGACATCCGGTCCGCCTCATGGGCCGGGAGGTAGTCGTGGACCGTCCGGCCGCGGTGTTCCTCGACGGCTCCGCCGAAGACGGTCGCGAAGCGGCGGTTGGCGCGCTGCACGGTGAGGTCGGTACCGAAGAGCAGGAAGCCGAAAGGAGATTGACCGAATATCGCCTGCGAGGCCGCCAGATCGGATTCGATGCGTCGCAGCGCGCGTACGTCGACGACGACGCACAGCGCGGCCCGCTCGGCGGTCTCGGTCCGCGTGGGCATCACGTAGATCTCGGCTACGCCGTGCGCGCCGTCGCCGTCGGGGATGCGGAAGGGGATGAGGCCCGTCCATTCCTCGCCGTCGAGGATCTCGGCGACCTTGCGGTGTCCCCCGGCGCGCAGCTCGGGCGGCATGAAGGCGTCGACCGGGTCGCGGCCCACCGCCTGCGCGGGTGTCAGCCCGAACAGTTCCTCGGCGCGCAGGCTCCACTGATCGATGAGCCCGTCCGGGCCGATCGAGAAGGACGCGACCTTTATGTAGTCATATATCGAGCCAGGCGGGCTGCTGTGCCACAGGGCGTCGTGCCACGTCGCCCCGGACACTCGGGCCTGATGTGCCTGCGCAGGTATCTCGCTCACGCGACCGTCCCCTCCAGCTCACCGCAACCGGACCGGCCATGACCGAAGTATTCAGCACCACGGCCCCGGCCCGCATGGCGTTCACGATCACAAAAAGGTCCCGACTGTTTCGAGCCACCTCCGGTGATCGCCGGCCACCCTTCCCCTTGTTACTCACCAGGAAGTGCCAACTCGAACCACACAGTCTTGCCCGACTTCCCGTGCCGGGTCCCCCAACGCTGTGCCGAGACGGACACCAGGTGCAGCCCGCGCCCCCCTTCGTCGTCCGGCGTGGCGACGCGTTCCCGGGGCGGATCCGGAAGCGGATCGGAAACCTCCACGAGAAGTGCCGGACTCGCGGGCGCGTCCTCGGCGGCCGAATCGCGTCGTTCCAGCCGTACCCCGATGGGGCCGGAGGCGTAGCGCAGGGAATTGGTGACCAGTTCGCTGACCAGCAGGACGGTCACGTCGCCGAGGGAGTCCAGGCCCCAGGCGCGGAGCTTGCCGCGCACGGCGTGACGGGCGGTGCGCACACTGCCGGGCTCGGCGGGAAAGGCCCACTCGGCGCATTCACCGTCTGTGTCGATCACGCCGATCACTTCCCGGGCCGCGGCGACCCCAGTCGGATTCAGCAGGGACGATAGGGGGATGAGATGAAGATGGGATGGTGATTAATAGCGACATACCCGATATTCGGGGGGTCGTACCACTCCTTCCCCACGCGTCGGCCCGCCGTGGCGCATACGGCCTACGGCACAAGCCTCACGGACCGGGGACCGGGTCGCCCGGTGAGCCGTCCGCGCGTGCGCCCGTCCGTCCCGGCGTCGGCCCGCGCCCCGGTGCGGGCGTCGGGTCCGGGGTCGAGCGGAGCCGGCGTCCGATCTCCTCGACCGCCGGGCGGTCCTGGTCGAGCCAGTCCACGGAGTCCAGCTCGTCCGGCCGGAGCCAGCGCAGTTCGTCGTGGTCCTCCAGCGGGGCCGGCTCCCCGGACAGCAGTCCGGCGGTCCACACGTGCAGGACCAGGTCGGGGCGCAACGGCCACTCCCCCGGGACCCGCTCCAGGGCCTCGGTCTCCACGCCGAGCTCCTCGCGCAGTTCGCGCACCAGGGCCTCGGGGACGGACTCGCCCGGCTCGGCCTTGCCGCCCGGGAGCTCCCACCGGCCGGCCAGCTCGGGCGGCGCGCTGCGGCGGGCGGCCAGCAGGCGCCCGTCACGACAAAGGGCTCCGCCCACGACCACTCGTACAGTCATGGACGGAGCCTATGCCAGTGCGTCGACGGCCCGACGCTCAGTTCCTCGTCGCGGCCTGGCTGCCCTGAGCCACCCGCTCGACCCAGTAGAGCTGCTTGTGTTCTCGGTCGTCGAGGCTGTCGATGACCTTCTGGGCCTCGGCCCGGGTGGGGTACCGGCCCACCCGGTAGCGGTTGCCGTTGTCGTCCTGACGTATGACCAGCCATGGGAGCAGGGCACCGCTGTCGTTCATCGCGTTTCACCCTCCGCCGATGTACCTGCCCGGGAAACCGCATTGCGCATATGCCCGAGCTTACGCCCGACCTTTACTGAGCGGATACGGTTTTTCACGAAGAGGTACCTCGCGGGCGTACGCATCCGGCCATGCGTACGGGTGCGCCGTGCGAACCGGCTCAGACCCGGCGCACGACCGGCATCGGAAGCACCACCGCACCCCCGGCCGCGCCCTCCTTCGCGCCCTTGCGGCAGGCGTCGCCGCAGGTCGCGTCGAGGGAGCAGCAGAGCGAGCAGATCGGCCCGGATTGGACGGGACAATCGGCGATGTCGGGGAGTTCGTACGCCGTCTCACAGACGGAGCAGATGTGCGTGGCGGTGACGTCCGGGACCTCGATCCCGGGGCCGTTCACCCCGTTCGGCCTGGCCAGGTAGTACTTCCCCTTGGTCGCCCAGGCGATCAACGGGCAGAGCACGAGGGAGAGTCCGGCGGCGATGAAGGTCGAGAAGGCCTCGGGGTAGGTCCCGAAGAGTCCGAAGAACGCCAGGATCGAGACGGTCGAGGCGATCACCATCGCGCCGAAACCCGCCGGGTTGACGGCGTACAGATAGGCGCGCTTGAACTCGATGTAGGGCGGGCTGAGTCCGAGTCGCCTGTTGATGACGAGGTCGGCCGCGACGGCGACGATCCAGGCGATGCCGACGTTGGAGTAGAAGCCCAGCAGCTTGCCGAGCACGGAGAACATGTTCAGCTCCATCAGCGTCAGCGCGATGCCGAGGTTGAGGAAGATGTACCAGACCCGGCCCGGGTGGCGGTGGGTGACTCGGGAGAAGAAGTTCGACCAGGACAGCGAACCGCTGTAGGCGTTGGTGACGTTGATCTTGACCTGGGAGACGATCACGAAGAGCGCGGCGGCAGGCAGGGCGAAGCCGCCGAGCCAGGGCCGAAGGGCCTCGATCTGCGGGGCGATCGGTTCCAGGGCGTGGGTCGTGCCGACCGCTTCGAGCGCCACGAAGGCGAGGAACGCGCCGCCGAGTTGTTTGGCCGCGCCGATGATCACCCAGCCGGGTCCGGCCGCGAGTACGGCGAGGTTCCACCGGCGGCTGTTGGCCGGGGTCTTGGCGGGCATGAACCGCAGGTAGTCGGCCTGCTCCCCGATCTGCGCGATGAGCGAGAGGGCGATGCCCGTCCCGAAGCCGAAGCCGATCCAGGAGAAGCCGGAGCCGGCGCCCTCGGTGCCGCCGAAGTCGGCGAAGGCGCCCCAGGAGTCGGGGGCGTGGAAGGCGAGTACGAGGAAGGGCAGCACGAGCCCGATCAACCAGACGGGCTGGGTCCAGGCCTGGACCTTGGCGAGGGCGCCCATGCCCTTGAAGACGATCGGGATCACGATGAGCGTGGTGATCAGGTACCCGACCTGGAGCGGCAGACCGACGGCCTGGTGCAGGGCCTGGGCCATGATCGAGCCTTCGAGGGCGAAGAAGATGAAGGTGAAGGAGGCGTAGATGAGCGAGGTGAGGGTGGATCCGAAGTACCCGAAGCCGGCGCCGCGCGTCACCAGGTCCATGTCCAGGCCGTACGTGGCGCAGGCGCGGGCGATCGGGATGCCGGTGAGGAAGATGACGGTGGCGGCGGCCAGGATCGCGGCGAGTCCGCTGGTGAATCCGTAGGCGAAGACGATGGAGGCGCCGATGGCGAAGTCGGCGAGGTACGCGATCCCGCCGAGCGCCGTGCCGGCGACGGCGGCGGGGCTCCAGCGGCGGAACGAGTGGGGGGCGTAGCGGAGGGAGTAGTCCTCGCGGCTCTCGTCGGCGGCGAGTTCGGCGTGGCTCCGACGGGGCGGCGACTGCGGGGGCGCGGCGGTCTCGGTCATACCGCCGGACGGTAGGGCCAGGATGTGACCCCCCGTCACACGGCGGCGTTGCCCGGGGGTTACGCCCCGGGCCGTCAGGTCACCGCCCGGTTAACGGTCCGGTACGGGCTGTCCGCCTTCCGGTGCGACCTCCGTGCCGCCCGGCGGACGGCATCGGGCGCCGCCCCCGGACCGACCGCCGAACCGGCCGGTCACCGCACCGGCAGGTGGTAGGCCAGGCGGTAGCGGTCCGCCGGAACCACGACGTCGGCGGTCTCGACGGCCAGCCCGGAGGCGAAGTAGGTGCGGCTCACCACCAGCACCACATGGCCGGGCACCCCGCCCAGGGAGAGGATCTCCTCCGCGAGACCGGGCCGCGCCCCGACCTCCTCGACCACGTTGTCCACGACGACGTCGATCGCGGCCATCCTGTCCACCACCCCGGACCCGCCCAACGGGCCCTCCTCGGGCAGCATCACGGGCGTCCGACCGGTCACGGCCAGCGGTTCCCAGGAGGTCGACAGCATCATCGCCTCCCCCGCGTCACGGAAGACGTACCTGGTGCGCATGACCCGGTCCCCCGGCTCGATGCCCAGCCGCGCCGCGATGTCGGCCGTGGCCTCCGTCTGCTCGCTGCCGGACTCCCAGGTGCCGCGGGCGCCCGACTCCGCCTGCTCCTGCCGGAAGGGCGTGGAGGCGCCCCCCGTGCGGTAGCCGGAGCGGGCGACCCGCCGCGGTACGGGCTGTTCGCGGACGTACGTACCGGACCCGGACCGGCCCTCGACGAGCCCCTCCGCCATGAGGACCTTGCGCGCCTCCAGCGCCACGGTGTCGGAGACCCCGTACTCCTCGCGGATCCGGGCTTGCGAGGGGAGCCGGGCGTGCGGGGGCAGGGACCCATCGACGATCTTTTGTCGCAGATCCCCGGCGACGCGCAGATAGGCCGGCTGCTCACCGAAAGTCACTGGCCACTCCCATCAGGTTGACAGACAGCTACACCCTGGCAACCGACGGTTGTGCACCGCAAGCAAGGGCCAGAGTTTCACTCGAAGTGATGAAGCCAGGTCACTCAAACCCGTTACCGCGCGTTACGCAGAAGCCCTCAGGTCAACTCCCTCGACGAACCCCGCGAATCCTCGGCCCCCGGGTCCGACAACCACTCCGGAACGCGCGTCGAAAGCCCGTACGCCCCGCGCAGTTTCTTCTCCGTGTCGACATCGAGCGACCGCATCGCCCGGTCCCAGGCCTCGTCGAACTCGGCCGGCTTCGTCGCCCTCGCCGCGCGCTGCCACTCCTTGCGCGCCGCCTCGACCTCCACCAGTTGCGCGCCCGCCGCGGCGCCGATCCCGGGGCGCCCCGAGACCCGCCGCAACAGCGCGGACTGCGCGGCGAGCGCCGTGTCGATCTCCCGGGCCCAGGTGCGGCTCTCGGACAGCGCCTCCTCGGGGCCGCTCTCCGGTTGGCGCGCGAAGGCCTTGTCGACCCCGTTCATCACCCGCAGGAACTCCGCCTGCTCCGGTGTCAGCATCCCGGCATCCTCGCGCAGGCTGCCCCGGTGTTCCTCACTCGACGTGCCGATGACGCACAGCAGACGCCGGTCGCCCTCGCGCCACAGCGCCCGCGTGGGGGCGAAGTAGTACATCTCCGCATAGGCGGGCAGCGCCCACGTGTCCATCGCGTAGGCGTCCTGCGCCTCCCAGCAGATGTCCGTCGCGGTGGACTCCAACCCGTCGTCGCCCGGGAAGGGGCCGTCGTCCAGGAGGGTCGAGGAGGTCACCTCGGCGTGGTGCACCTGCGTGCAGTCGACCGCGTGGACGAAGGGCGACTGCTTCAGGAGGTCGCCGCCCGGAACGTTGAAGCAGTCTCCCGGCGCCATGTCGTCGATGGCGGTCCGGGAGCCCTCCGCGTCGTCGCGCGCGACCACCGACGAGGCGACGTGCCGGGAGAAGGAGTCCGCGTACTGCTGCGTGACGTACGCCGCGACCACGGTCATCACCACGGAGACGACCAGGCCCACGACGGCCAGCGCCCTGCCGCGCTCCCGCTTCCGCGCGATCTGTACCAGCGCCACGACGCCGAACACGATGCCCAGCGGCGGCAGGCAGAGCAGGCCGACCAGCAGCGAGGCGAGGGCGAAGCCGTTCAGCGCCGGCGGCCCCTGGGGCGGGGGCGGACCCCACAGGGCCTGCGAGGAGGGCGGGGCCCACGGATTGGCCGGACCGGTGGGAGGGGTCGGCGGGGGCGGGTAGGTCACGAGGCGTGGTGCTCCATCACAAGGGCGCGAACGAATGCGCGAATAGTACGCAGCGGGGGCGACCGCCCTGTGGTCGCCCCCGCGGTTCATCGCCCGGCCGTACGGGTCTCCCCGCACGGCCTGCCCCTCCTCAGGGGCACCCGGTCAGAACTGCAGCGCCCAGGAGTCGATCTTTCCGGTGTCCGCGCCCGCGAGGTCCGCGACGCGGAGCTTCCAGACGCCGTTGGCGACCTCGGAGGAGGCGTTCACGGTGAAGGTCTGGACGATGTTGTCCGCGCTGCCGCCGGTGCGGTTGCGCAGGTTGTAGACCGTGCCGTCGGGGGCGACCAAATCGACCTTCAGGTCACCGACGTAGGTGTGCTTGATGTCCACCGGCACGCTGAGGGTGGCCGGGGCGTTGCCGGAGATCCCGCTGACCGTGATCGGCGACTCGACGGTGGAGTTGTCGTTGATCGCGTAGTCGGTCAGGTTCTCGAAGCGGGTGCCCGGGTTCGGCGGGGTGGTGGAGTTCCCCACGTTCAGCAGGCGGTTCGGGGAACCGGCGCCGGCGCCGGTGACCACGTTCGGGGTGGCGGCGGCCACCAGGCCGGCCGAGACCTGCGCCGGGGTGCTCGTCGGGTTCTGCGACAGGTACAGGGCCGCGGCGCCCGCCACGTGCGGTGAGGCCATCGAGGTGCCGGAGATGGTGTTCGTGGCGGTGTCCCCGGTGCCCCACGAGGAGGTGATCGAGGAGCCCGGCGCGAAGAGGTCGAGGATGGAACCGTAGTTGGAGTAGCTCGCCTTCGCGTCGGTGTTGGTGGTGGCGCCGACCGTGATCGCCTCGGCGACGCGCGCCGGGGACTTGGTGCTCGCGTCGGTGGACTCGTTGCCCGCCGCGACGGCATAGGTGATGCCTGCCGCGATCGAGTTGCGGACGGCGGTGTCGAGGGCGGAGTCGGCGCCGCCGCCGAGCGACATGTTGGCCACGGCCGGCTTGACGGCGTTGCGGGTCACCCAGTCGATGCCGGCGACGACCTGGGCCGTGGTGCCCGAGCCCTGGTTGTTGAGGACGCGAACGCCGACGATCTTGGCCTTCTTGGCCACCCCGTACGCCGTGCCGCCGACGGTGCCGGCGACGTGGGTGCCGTGGCCGTGGCCGTCCTGGGCGGTGTTGTCGTTGTCGATGGCGTCGTAGCCGTAGGAGGCGCGGGTGCCGAAGTCGGTGTGCGAGATCCGGACGCCGGTGTCGATGATGTACGCCGTGACGCCCTCACCGGCCTTGTCCGGGTACGTGTAGCTGTTGTCGAGCGGGAGCGCGCGCTGGTCGATGCGGTCCAGGCCCCACGACGGCGGGTTGGGCTGGGTGGCGTCGACGGTGAAGGTGCGGTTCTGCACGACGGACCTGACCGCCGGGTCGGCGGCGAGCTTCCTGGCCTGCGCCTCGGAGACCTCGACGGAGTAGCCGTTGAGGGCGGCGCTGTAGGTCCGGTCGATCCTGGCCCCGTACCGCTTGGCGACGGCCTTCCCGCTGTCCGCGGTGGAGCGGGCGGCCGAGTCGTTCAAGGTCACGATGTAGCTGCCGGGGACGGCGCCCGCGACGCCGGCGTTCTCGATGACGCCCTGCGGGCCGTCCGCCGCCGAGGCGGGTAACGCGGCGGCGGCGAGCACGAGGGCCACGGCGGCGGTGGCGCTGATGCCGGCGATCTGCCGGCGGGTGTGACGCATCACGGACATGTGAGGGGTCCTCCTCATAGGTGGTGCGCTGCGGGGGGTGCGGTGCGTGGGTGCGGTGGTGCGTGGGTGCGATGCGGTGGGTGTGGCGGGGTGGGTGCGGTGGTGCGGTGGTGCGGTGGTGCGGTGGTGCGATGCGGTGGGTGTGGCGCGGTGGGTGTGGGTGCGGCGGGGCGCGTGGAAACAGGACGCGGAAAGTCATGGCCATGACAAGCCATTGGGTCCAACGGGTCGTCGCCACCGAAAGGTTGACCCACCCTCTCGCCATCCCACAAGAGGACAACGGACGCGTAACATCCGTGCCATACAACGGCCATGAAAGAGCAAAGGCGTTCCGCACATGACCCACGCACTGCCCGGTTACGTCTGCCCCGAGGACGACACCCGTGCCGACGTCCGTACGGCGCCGTGGTGCTGCCCGGTGTGCGCCGGACCCTGGGACCTCGACTTCACACCCGATCCGGCCGGCCCGCTGGAACCGTCGGCCGGACCCAACTCGCTGTGGCGCTACGGCGCCGCGCTCCCCCTGCCGGGGGCGTTCTCCGTATCGCTCGCGGAGGGCAACACTCCGCTCGTTCCGCTCGTGGAGCGGATTCACGCCAAGCTCGACTTCCTGATGCCCACGTTGTCCTTCAAGGACCGGGGCGCGGTCATGCTCGTGGAACTGGCCCGGCGACTGGGGCCGGAGCGGGTCGTCGCCGACAGCAGCGGCAACGCCGGAACGTCCGTCGCGGCCTACTGCGCCCGGGCCGGCCTGAGTTGTGAAGTTTTCGTGCCGGAGGGCACCTCGGAGAAGAAGACCGCGCAGATGCGGGCGCACGGGGCGACGGTCCGGGTGGTGCCGGGCGGCCGCGAGGCCACCGCCGCGGCCGCCCGGGCGGTGGCGGACGAGCCGGGGGTCTTCTACGCGAGCCACGTCTTCAACCCGTACTTCCTCCAGGGGACGAAGACGTACGCGTACGAGGTGTGGGAGGAGCTGGGCGGGCGGCTGCCGGAGGCCCTGGTGGTCCCCGTGGGCAACGGCACCCTGCTGCTCGGGGCGGCGCTGGCGGCGGAGGAACTGGCCCGGCGCGGGGTGCGGCCGCCCGCGCTCATCGCGGTGCAGGCGCGGGAGGTGTCCCCGCTGGCGGCGGCCTTCCACGCGGGCGCCGAGGAAGCCGCCCCGGTGCCGCAACGGCCCACCCTGGCCGAGGGGATCGCCATCCCGGCGCCGCCCCGTGCCCGGCAGATCCTCGCGGCGGTCCGCAAGTCCGGCGGGACCTTCGTGACGGTGTCGGAGGACCGGCTGCGGGCGGCCCAGCGAGACCTGGCGGCGCGGGGCCTGTTCGTCGAGCCGACGGCGGCGGCCTGCTGGGCGGCGGTCGCGCCGGGCGCCCCCTCGGACCCGCTCCAGGGCCGTACGGCGGTCGTCCCCTTGTGCGGGGCGGGCGCCAAGACGGGCGGCCCCCTGAGCGCGGCCGTTGCGCGTCACGATGCCCGGCACCTTCCGGGCATCGTGACGGAAATTCGCCGGCCACCGATCACCCCGGCTGCTGGACTGGCCCCATGACCGACACCCTCGATCCCGCCCGCCTGGCCGCCCGCGCCACCGCCTTCGCCGGCCTGCACACCCCCGCTTCCCCGCTCGCCCTGGCCAACGCCTGGGACGTGGCCAGTGCCCGGCTCGTCGAGGCGGCCGGCGGGGCCGCCGTCGCCACCACCAGCGCCGGGGTCGCCTGGTCCCTCGGCGCGCCCGACGGGGACGCCCTGGCCCGGGACCGCGCCCTGGACCTCGTCGCACGGGTGGCCGCAGCCGTGTCGGTGCCCGTCACCGCGGACATCGAGGGCGGCTTCGGCGCAGACCCCGCCGGGGTGGCGGAGACCGTCGCCGGGGTACTGGCCGCCGGCGCGGTCGGGATCAACATCGAGGACGGCGACCGTGCGCCCGCCGATCACGCGGAGCGGCTGGCCGCGGCCCGCGCCGCCGCCGACGCGGCGGGGGTCCCGCTCTACGTCAACGCCCGCGTGGACACGTACCTCTTCGGTCTCGGGGAGCCGGGCGGCCGGCTCGACGAGACCCTGAGGCGCGCCGCCGCGTACCTGGAGGCCGGCGCCACCGGAATCTTCGTCCCCGGTGTCACCGATCCCGCCACCGTCGCCGAGCTCGCCAAGGGCATCGACGCCCCGCTCAACATCCTCGTCGGCCCGGACGCCCCCTCGGTTGCGGAACTCGGCGCCCTCGGCGTCGCCCGGGTCAGCCTCGGCTCCCGGGTGGCCGAGGCGGCGTACGCCGTCGTCCGCCGGGCCACCGAGGAGATGCTCCGGGAGGGCACGTACACCTCCCTCGCCGGATCCCTCCCCTACGGCGAGTTGAACGCCCTGCTCGAGGACTGAGCGCCGGGCCCCGGCGGGGGCCCGGGGCCCGGGTTCGGGGCCGGGGAGGGGTCAGCCGCGCGCGGCGCTCTCGTACAGCGCCTTGGCTCGCTCGTCGTACAGCGCCGCCGTGGAGTCCATGTCCGTGTCCCCGCCGCTCAGCACCCCGATCAACCGGCCGGGCTGCCCGACCCCGCCCCGGTCGGCGATCCAGGGACTGCCGCTCGTCCCCGTCCAGAAGCCCGCGCAGGCGATGTACAGCATGTCGGGGTCGTCCTCGTCGTGCCGGGTCTGCGTGGTGCAGGAGACGGGCTGGTTCCGCGGGTTGTGCCCGGACTCCGGATAGCCGACGACGGTGACGTCCCGTTCGTACCCGGAGGTCCAGTCGGCCGTCGGGGCCTCGCTGCGGCCGACCCGGTCCTGGAGGCTGCGCCCGTTCTCGTCCGGCTCGACGGTGAGGAAGGCGAAGTCGACGGTGTCGTCGCCCCACTTCCTCCAGCGGTCGTCCACGTGGACCGAGCGGACCTTCCACACGCCGAGCGGCGGATGGCCGTCGTCCTCGCCGGAGAAGGCGGGTGCGAAGGCGAGGGCTCCGATGGCGAGGCCGTCGTGCGCGACCTGGCCGGGCACCCCGTCCTCGCCGGCGGGGACCACGCAGTGCGCGGCGGTGGCGACGACGTTCCCCTCGGGGCTGTCGACGACGCTCGCCGTGCACCAGTGCTCCCCGTTGGCCGTGAGCACCCCGACGGTGGGAAAGGGGTGCACCGGCGGCTCCTCGAACGGCTTGAGGAAACCGAGGGCGAACAGCGCGGCGCACACCGCGGCGATCCCGGCGGCCGCGGCCGCGGACACGCCCTTCGCCCTCGTGCTCATTTCGGCTCGGGCACGCCCACGCTGGTCGGGGTCGGCGCGGCCATCACCTTGCTGATCCACGCGAGGGAGCCCTCCTTCATGCCGCGTACATACGACTTTCCGTTGTGCTCACCATCCTGGATCACCTGGAGCCGGGTGTGCACGGGGCCCTTCCCATAGTTCTGCATGAACTTCTCGGCGATGGCGCGGCCGCTCTCCTTGGTGCCGATCTGGAAGCTGATGTAGACGTCCGGGCCACTCTCCTTGATCAGCTTCGCGGCCAGCTCCTCCGGGTTGTTCGCGTCCATGGCCTGCTTGTTCCCCTTCCACAGCGGGGAATCCGGGACCGTGTCCACTCCGCTCGCGATGACCGCCTTGAAGCGGTCGGGGTACTTCAGGACGTGCTTGAGCCCACCGAAGCCGCCGGAGGAGGAGCCCATGAAGGCCCAGCCGTCGCGGGAGTCGAAGGTGCGGAAATTGGCCCGCGCGAAATCGGGGATGTCATCGACCATCCAGGTACCCATCTTCGGCTGGCCGGGGATGTCCGAGCCGTCGAAGTGGTGCTTGGTGTCCGCGTTGATCACCGGCATGACGAGGATGAAGGGCAGGCTCGTACCGGCCTTCACCCCGTCGCTCACGGCCTGCTGGAGACCCAGGCCGGGGCCGGTCCCCCAGTAGTTCTTGGGATAGCCGCGCCCGCCGGGGAGCGAGATCAGGACCGGGAAGGCGCTCTTGGCGTACCGCGGGTCGTTGTATTCCTTCGGCGTCCACACCCACACGTCGCCCTTGAAGCCCGACTTCGCGCCGGTGAGGGTGGTCTGGGCGATCTGCGTACCGTCCGGCAACCGGGAACTGCGGACGAACGAGGCCTTGGGGCCGGTGGGCATGCGCACGCCCGGCGCGACGTCCCCGGTGGCCGCGGCCGGCTCGTGGGCCGCGCCGAAGGACACCGGGTCCCCTACGTCCGAGAAGGCGCCGAACGCGTAGGCCGCCGCGCCACCCCCCGCGAGGGCCACGGCGAGGGCCCCGCCGATCAGGGCCAGGCGCCTCCTGGGACGGCGTCGGCCTTCGGTCGCGAGCTGCCGTTCATCGGTCGAACGGTCGGCGTCACGTTGTTGTTCTTGCAGCACGGCTTCTTTTCCCGTTCCTTCTCCTGCGCTCACATCGAGCGCGGGGCGGACTGACAGGTCCCCCCTTGCACACCTGTCAGAGTTGTGAACGACGTGATGGGTTGCCTGGGAGCGGGGCGACGTGGCGCGCGCCACCCGGACCGGCGCGCGGGCCGCTCACGCACGGGCGTGGGGGCGGGGGCGTCGGGACACGGGCGGTGGCGGTCGGGACGGGTCACCCGGCTTCGGGCTTCGGCCCCTTCAACACGTTGCTGATCCATTCCAGCGAGCCTTCCTTCATGCCGCGCACGTAGTGCCAGCCGTTGTGCTCGCCGTTCTGGATGTCACGGATGGTGACCTTGACGGGGCCCTTGCCGTACTCCCGCTGGAACCGGAGCATCCGGTCCTTGCCCGTCTCCTTCGTCCCGACCTGGAAGTTGATGTAGACCTCCGGGCCGTTGGCGTCGATCAGCTTCTTGGCGAGCTTCTCGGGATCATTCTCGTCCATCTCCGCCTGGTGCCCCTTCCAGAGCGGGGAGTCGGGAACGATCTCGCCACCACTGGCGATCACGGCTTTGAACCTGTCCGGGTGCTGGAGGACCTGCTTCATCCCGACGAACGCACCGGAGGAGGAGCCCATGAAGGCCCAGCCGTCGCGGGATTCGTACGTACGGAAATTGGCGCGGGCGAAGTCCGGTATGTCCTCGGCGAGCCACGTGCCCATCTTGGGGCGCCCCGGGATGTCCGCGCCGTCATAATAGTACTTGTTGTCCGGGTTGAGCACGGGCATGACAAGGATGAACGGCAGGCTGGTGCCGGCCCGGACACCCTCACTGACGGCCTTCTGCAGGCCCAGGCTGCGGTCGGCCCAGTAGTTCGCCGGGAAGCCGTTGCCCCCGGGGAGCGCGATGAGCACCGGGAAGGCGCTCTTCTCGTACTTCTTCTCGCCGTACTCCTTCGGCGTCCACACCCAGACGTCCCCCTCGAAGCCGGACTTGGCGCCGGCGAGGCGGGTCTTGGCGATGATCGTGCCGTCGTCGAGCTTGGCGGTCTGCTTGAAGTCGGACTTCGGCCCGACGGGCAGCGACACGTCCGGATCACCGGTCGGCCGCGCCGGGGCCGCCGGGGAACCGCCCGGCTTCGGGTCGTCGGACCCCACCGCCGCCGGGACGTCCTTGCCGAAGCTCACGCTCTCCCCGTTGCCGGAGAACCACTCGTTCTTCCAGGCGGCGAACCCGCCGGCGCCGAACAGCACCGCGAGGACCAGGGGCACGCTGACCCACAGGGCGCGCCGGGAACGCCGCGGCCCGCGCGCCCGCTCGACCCCCCGGCCGGACTCGACGCGCCGATCGGCGTCGGGATCGCCGTAGGGCGGCGGCGGAAACGAGGCCGGCCGATCCCCCTCGGACGGCCGATACGAACGATCCGGATCGTACGGCTGCTCATCAGGCCGCGGGCGCTGCGGGTACTGGTGCACGAACTTCGCTCCGAACGGTCATGACTGCCCCGGCGGGACAGAACGGCTGGGCATCCCTTTAGTCCTGATGTACGAAATCTGCGGGGAGTTCCACACCGGACGAGAACATGACCCGAATCTCACCGCGGAACCACGGAGCAAGCCGCCGGGGGGCGGGAACGACGCCGTCTTCGCGTCCGCGACTACCGCGGCGTCTACACGATCGACAACGGCGAGCCGGCGATCCGGGGCGTTCACGTGGGACACCGGTCCACCGATTACGAGACCTGATCACTCGCTGACTCCACGCCAGGACATCCAGCACCCATCCGGCACGGTGACGACGAAGGGGCCGGACTCGACAGAGTCCGACCCCTTCTGACCTGCGCATTTGATGAATTCACCTCACGTGCAACACGAGACGGCTACACGTTGAAGCGGAACTCCACCACGTCGCCGTCCTGCATGACGTAGTCCTTGCCTTCCATGCGGGCCTTGCCCTTGGCGCGGGCCTCGGCCACCGAGCCGCAGTCGACCAGGTCGGCGAAGGAGATGATCTCCGCCTTGATGAAGCCGCGCTGGAAGTCGGTGTGGATGACGCCGGCGGCCTCGGGGGCGGTGGCGCCCTTCTTGATGGTCCAGGCGCGGGTTTCCTTCGGGCCGGCCGTCAGGTAGGTCTGCAGGCCCAGGGTGGTGAAGCCGACGCGGCCCAGCGTGGCCATGCCCGGCTCTTCCTGGCCGACCGACTGGAGGAGTTCGAGGGCTTCCTCGTCGTCGAGCTCGATCAGCTCGGCCTCCAGCTTGGCGTTCAGGAAGATCGCCTCGGCGGGGGCGACCAGGGCGCTCTGCTCGGCCTTGAAGGCGTCGTCCGTCAGCTCGTCCTCGTCGACATTGAAGACGTAGAGGAAGGGCTTGACGGTGAGCAGGTGCAGTTCGTGGAGGAGGTCGCCCTGCTCCGTGCCCTTGCTGATGCCCTGCGAGAAGAGGGTGTGGCCCTCTTCGAGGATCTTCTGCGCCTTCTCGACCGCGGCCAGGACCGCGACCTTCTCCTTCTGGAGGCGGGACTCCTTCGTCAGGCGCGGCACCGCCTTCTCGATGGACTGGAGGTCGGCGAGGATCAGCTCGGTGTTGATCGTCTCGATGTCGTCCTTGGGCGAGACCTTGCCGTCTACGTGGACGACGTTCTCGTCCTTGAAGGCGCGGATGACCTGGCAGATCGCGTCCGACTCGCGGATGTTCGCGAGGAACTTGTTGCCCAGGCCCTCACCCTCGGAGGCACCGCGGACGATGCCCGCGATGTCGACGAAGTCGACGGTCGCCGGGAGAACCTTCTGCGATCCGAAGATGCCCGCGAGGACGGCCAGCCGCTGGTCCGGGACACCGACGACGCCGACGTTCGGCTCGATGGTGGCGAACGGGTAGTTGGCCGCCAGCACGTCGTTCTTGGTCAGGGCGTTGAACAGGGTCGACTTGCCGACATTCGGCAGGCCGACGATTCCGATCGTGAGCGACACGTTGGCGACTTCCCGTAGCTGGAGGGGGCGGCGGCCCGGGGATGGGCCGTCGGACAGTTTACTTTCCGATGAGTGGCGCTCGTTGTACGCGTGTCCGGGCCCTCGGATGGGGGCCTCCCCGCCTAGTTTGGTGGGGTGGAGCACTACAGGGCGCGTTCAGTACGTCACCCGCGGGAGCAGGTCCCGAGGCAGCAGACCCCGGGGGCGGCTCGCCCGCCGAAGCCGGCCCCTGCCCGGCGACGGCTGCCCCGGCCTCGGCTGACCGGCCTCGGTGGCGGGCTCTTCGCGTGCGTGTCGATGGCGGTGGTCGCGGGGATCGTCTGGCTGCTGTTCGACGCGTCCCTGTTCGCGTACGGGCTGCTCTTCCTGCCCGTGTCCGCCACGACCGCGCTCTGGGTGCGCCCCGCCGACCTGATCACCGCCCCCATCAGCGCCCCGATCGCCTTCGCGGTCGGGGTCTGGCCCGTCTCCGGGGGTTCCGGGGGCTTCGGCGGGCAGCTGATGGGGATCGTCTCGGCGTTGTCCCTGCACGCCGGCTGGCTGTACGCGGGAACGGTCGTCGCGGCGCTGATCGCGCTGGTGCGCAAGGCCGTGCTGATCGGGAAGCGCCGCATGCCCCGCCGAGTGGTCTGAGCCCACCCCGCCCGTGGCCTGACGGCTGCCCCCGACCCCGCCTCCAGGCCTGGGCCGTCTCTTCCGGATCTTGCCTGACCCGCGCCGCCCGGCAAGATCCGAAAGAGACGGCCTAGGCCGACGCGCCTCGGGCGGCCATCGCCGCTCCGACGATGCCCGCGTTGTTCTGGAGCTTCGCCGGCACGATCTCCGCGCGGATCCCCTCGATCAGCGGCAGGAACTTCTCCGGCTTGCGGCTGACGCCGCCCCCGAGGATGAAGAGTTCCGGGGAGAAGAGCATCTCCACGTGCTCCAAGTACTTCTGGAGCCGGTGCGCCCAGCGCTCCCAGGTGAGGTCGTGGTCCTCCTTGGCCTTGACCGACGCGCGCTTCTCCGCGTCGTGGCCGTGCAGCTCCAGGTGTCCCAGTTCGGTGTTGGGGACGAGTCGGCCGTCCGTGAAGAGCGCGCTGCCGATGCCGGTGCCCAGGGTGAGCAGGATGACGGTGCCGGAGACCCCCTTGCCGGCGCCGTACGTCATCTCCGCGACCCCGGCCGCGTCGGCGTCGTTCAGGACGGTCACCGGGAGGCCGTCAAGGCGCTCCGACAGCAGGGCCGCGGTGTCGACCCCGATCCAGGCCTTGTCCATGTTGGCGGCCGTACGGGTGACCCCGCCGGTGACGACACCCGGGAAGGTGACGCCCACCGGGCCGTTCCAGTCGAAGTGGCGGACCACGTCGACGACACGGTCGGCCACCCCGTCGGGGGTGGCCGGCTGTGGTGTCAGTTCCTTGTGGCGCTCTTGCGCCAACTCGCCGCGCTCCAGGTCCACGGGAGCGCCCTTGATACCGGATCCGCCGATGTCCACGCCGAAGATCTGCATGGGACCACCGTAGAGAAAACGGCGGCGAAGGGCCTACTTCTCGGTCGCGCCGGTCGCGCCGGTCACGCCGGTCGTTCCCGCCGCACCCGTCGCACCCGTCGTACCGGCCGCACCCGCCGCACCCGTCGCCCCGGCAGCGTCCGCCTCGGCGTCAGCCGCCCCGGCGACGAGTCCCGCCGCCTCGGCGCGCAGGTCGCGGCGGAGTTCCTTGGGCAGCGAGAAGACGATCGACTCCTCGGCCGTCTTGACGATCTCCACGTCGGCGTAGCCGCGCCGCGTCAGCCACTCCAGCACTTCCTCGACCAGGACCTCCGGCACCGAGGCGCCCGAGGTCAGGCCGACGGTGGTGACGCCCTCCAGCCAGGCCTCGTCGATCTCGCTGGCGAAGTCGACCAGGTGGGCGGCGCGCGCGCCGGCGTCCAGGGCCACCTCGACGAGGCGGATCGAGTTCGAGGAGTTCTTGGAGCCGACGACGATGACCAGGTCGGAGTCGGCGCCCATCACCTTGACCGCGGCCTGGCGGTTCGAGGTGGCGTAGCAGATGTCGTCGCTCGGCGGCGAGACCAGCAGCGGGAACTTGGTCTTCAGGGCGTCGACCGTCTCCATGGTCTCGTCGACGGAGAGGGTGGTCTGGGAGAGCCAGACGACCTTCGACTCGTCGCGGACCCGCACGTTGGCGACGTCGTCGGGGCCGTCCACGATGGTGATGTGGTCGGGGGCCTCGCCGGAGGTGCCGATGACCTCCTCGTGGCCCTCGTGGCCGATGAGGAGGATGTCGAAGTCGTCGTTGGCGTAGCGGATGGCTTCCTTGTGGACCTTGGTGACCAGCGGGCAGGTCGCGTCGATCGTGGCGAGCCGGCCGCGGGCCGCCTCCTCGTGGACCACGGGCGCCACGCCGTGCGCGGAGAACATCACGATGGAGCCCTCGGGGACCTCTTCCGTCCGCTCGACGAAGATGGCGCCCTTCTTCTCCAGCGTCTGGACGACGTACTTGTTGTGGACGATCTCGTGGCGTACGTAGACCGGCGCACCGTACTGCTCCAGGGCTTTCTCGACGGCGATCACGGCTCGGTCGACGCCCGCGCAGTATCCGCGCGGGGCGGCGAGCAGGACGCGGCGGGAAGCGGGAGCAGGGGAGGGAGCAGTCATACGCTCCATCGTACGGGGGTCTTCAGCAGGCCGGTCGTCGCCCGTTCGGCACAAACTGGGTCGAACCTCTGTCCTGCTTCTCCCCCGGAGGAACGATGGCGTCCGTGACGGATTCCGGTTCGGTGTCCGAGGCTCCCGCGACGTTGCGGCGCAGCCTCGGCTTTCGCGATCTGGTGGTCTACGGGCTGCTGTTCATCGCCCCCATGGCCCCGGTCGGGATCTTCGGCACCCTCGACGCCAAGTCGCACGGCGCGGTGGCCCTCGTCTACCTCTGCGCGACCGTCGCGATGGCGTTCACGGCGTTCTCGTACGCGCAGATGGTCCGGGTGGCCCCGCAGGCCGGTTCGGTCTTCACGTACGCCCGCAAGGGGCTCGGCGAGGGGCCGGGGCTGATCGCCGGGTGGATGGCGATGTTGGACTACCTGCTGATCCCCGCAGTGGCGTACCTGTTCTCGGGCATCGCGATGAACGCCCTGGTGCCGGAGGTGTCCCGGTGGGTGTGGACGGCGTTGGCGGTGGTGGTGACCACCCTGCTGAACCTGTGGGGCGTACGGGCGGCCGCGCGGGTGGGTTTCGCGGTGCTGGTCATGGAGATCGTGGTGCTGCTGGTGTTCCTGGTCGCGGCGGTGGTCGCGCTGGCGCAGGGCGGGGCCCGGCGAGGCTGGCTGTCGCCGTTGACGGGGGACGGTTCCCTGGCCTTCTCGACGGCGGCCGTGCTGGGGGCGGTGTCGGTGGCGGTGCTGTCGTACCTGGGCTTCGACGCGATCGCCTCCTTCGCGGAGGAGGTGACGGGCGGCAGTGCGAAGGTGGCGCGGGCGGTGCTGTTCTGTCTGGCGCTGACCGGGGTGTTGTTCATCGCGCAGACCTACCTGGCGGCGCTGCTGAGCCCGATGACGGCGGCGGAGCTGGCGGCCGATCCGGGTGCGCAGGGGCCGGCGTTCTACAACACGGTGGAGTCGGCGGTCGGGTCGTGGTTGCACGACCTGGTGGCGGTGAGCAAGGCGATCGGGGCGGCGTTCGCGGCATTGGCCGGGCAGGCGGCGGCGGGTCGGCTGTTGTTCGCCATGGCCCGGGAGCGGCGGCTCCCGCACGTCCTGTCGCGGACCTGGGACGGGACCCCGCGGGCGGCGCTGCTGGTGGCGGCGACGGTGACGTTGGTCGCGGCGGTGTGGGCGGCCCGGCGCGACGACGGGCTGGACCATCTGGTGTCGGTGGTGGACATCGGGGCGCTGGTGGCGTTCACGCTGCTGCACGCCTCGGTGGTGGGCTGGTTCGTGGTGCAGCGGCGCGAGGGGCCGCCGAACTGGTTCAAGCACCTGGTGATCCCGGTGCTGGGTGCGGCCGTCACCGTCGCGGTGATCGTCGAGGCCTCGTGGGCGGCGCAGCTGGTGGGTGCCGTGTGGCTGGTGGTGGGGTTGGGGGTGTGGGTGGCCCAGCGGGGCCGACGCGCCGGGGATCGGGTCGCCGGCCCCGGGGACGGTGTCGGTTCTGGCGGTTAGCCTGCGTGCATGGGTCTGAATACGTCGGCTGACGCGCCGCTGCCGGTCGGTCGGGTGTCCCGACTCATCGGCGGCTGGATCGACAAGCTCGGTCAGGTGTGGGTGGAGGGGCAGATCACCCAGTTGTCCCGGCGGCCGGGGGCGGGGGTGGTCTTCCTGACGCTGCGCGACCCGTCGCACGACATCTCGCTCAGCGTGACCTGCTTCCGCCAGGTGTACGACGAGGTCGCGGACGCGGTGACGGAGGGCGCGCGGGTCGTCGTCCTGGCCAAGCCGGAGTGGTACGCGCCGCGCGGGCAGTTGTCGCTGCGGGCCACGGAGATACGGCCCGTCGGCATCGGGGAGCTGCTGGCCCGCCTGGAGAAGCTCAAGCGGTCGTTGGCCTCCGAGGGCCTGTTCGCGGCGGACCGCAAGAAGCCGTTGCCCTTCCTGCCGCAGCTGATCGGGCTGGTGGTGGGGCGGGCCTCGGCGGCCGAGCGGGACGTGTTGGAGAACGCCCGACGCCGCTGGCCGGCGGTCCGTTTCGAGGTGCGCAACGTGGCCGTGCAGGGGGTGAACGCGGTGCCCCAGGTGATCGAGGCGGTCAAGGAGCTCGACGCGCTGCCGGAGGTCGACGTGATCATCGTGGCGCGCGGCGGGGGCAGCGTGGAGGACCTGCTGCCCTTCTCCGACGAGGAGGTCGTGCGGACGGTCGCGGCCGCCCGTACCCCGGTGGTCTCGGCGATCGGGCACGAGCCCGACTCCCCGCTGCTGGACCTGGTCGCGGACCTGCGGGCGTCCACGCCCACGGACGCGGCGAAGAAGGTGGTCCCGGACGTCGGGGAGGAGCTGGAGCGCGTGAGTCAGCTCCAGGCGCGCGGGCTGCGCGCGGTGCGCGGGCTGCTCGACCGGGAGGAGCGGGGCCTCGCCCACGCCCTGGCCCGGCCGGTGTTCGTGCACCCCCGGCGGATGGTGGAGACCCGGGAGGCCGAGGTGGAGGCGCTGCTGGCGCGCAGCCGGCGGACGCTGGGGCACCTGCTGGACCGGGCGGATTCCGAGCTGGCGCACACCCGGGCCCGGGTGGTGGCGCTGTCGCCGGCGGCGACCTTGGAGCGCGGGTACGCGGTGCTCCAGCGGGCCGACGGGCACGTGGTGCGTTCGCCGCGGGACATCGCGCCGGACGAGGTGCTGCGCGCGCGGGTGGCGGCGGGCGAGTTCCACGTACGGGTCGAGGCGGAACCGGCCCCGGACGGCGCGCCGGAAGGCGGGTCCGAGGTCGCGTCCGAGAGCCCGTCCGAGGGCGCGTCCGAGGGCGCGACCGACGCCGGATGAGCCCGGGGGACGTCGACACGTTCTGGCGACAATATCGTTGTACTACACATGTAAGGTGGCACGGGAATGGCTGAAACCGAGACGGCGCCGGGTTACGAGCAGGCCCGCGACGAGCTGATCGAGGTCGTCCGCAAGCTGGAGGCGGGTGGCACCTCCCTGGAGGACTCGCTGGCGCTCTGGGAGCGCGGCGAGGAGCTGGCGACGGTGTGCCGGCGCTGGCTGGAGGGGGCTCGGGCCCGGCTGGACTCGGCCCTGGCGGCCCGGGACGGGGAGGCCGAGGGCGTGGGGGACGGCCCCCGGGAGTGATCCCGGTCACCCCCGGAGGCATTTAGTTGAAAATTCACATACCTCGGGTCTACGGTGATGACATCGCGCCACACCTCCGTAAACGCGCCACTCCTCCGTAAAGAAGAAGGCTTTTCGATGTCTCTCGTTCTCGACGCCGCCGCTCAGGACCTGCTGTTCCGCGAGGCCCGCACCGCCAGCTCGTTCGCCGACGAGCCGGTGACCGAGGAGCAGGTCCAGGCGATCTACGACCTCGTGAAGTACGGCCCCACCGCGTTCAACCAGACCCCGCTGCGCATCACCCTCGTCCGCTCCCCCGAGGCCCGCGAGCGCCTCGTGAAGCACATGGCCGAGGGCAACCGGGCCAAGACCGCCGCCGCCCCGCTGGTCGCGATCCTGTCGGCGGACAACGAGTTCCACGAGGAACTCCCGCAGCTCTTCCCGCACTTCCCGCAGGCCAAGGACGCGTTCTTCTCCGAGCGCCCGGTCCGCGAGCAGTCCGCCCTGGTCAACGCCTCGCTGCAGGCCGGCTACTTCATCCTCGGCATCCGCGCCGCCGGCCTGGCCGCGGGCCCGATGACCGGCTTTGACTTCGCCGGTGTCCAGAAGGAGTTCCTGGACGCCGACCACACCCCGCTGATGGTCGTCAACATCGGCAAGCCGGGCGAGCCCGGCGCCTTCGGTCGCTCCCCGCGCCTGGGGTTCGACCAGGTCGCCACCACCGTCTGAGTCGAGACCCGGCCGCCGCGACTCGCGCGCGCCGAGTCGTGGGGGGGGGGGGGGGGGGCCCCCCCCCCCCCCGCGGGGGGGGGGGGGGGGGGGGGGGGGGGGGGGGGGGCTCTCAAAGGTGTCCCCGGGGGGGGCACGGGGGGCGCGGCCGGGCGACGCCGGGGAGGGTG
>NZ_JBIAQX010000003.1:349076-416443 GCF_042889445.1 Streptomyces sp. NPDC002602
CGCGGGCTGGGGCGCCGCGGCCCCGCCGCCCGCGGCGGGGGCGGCCCCCCCCCCGCCCCCCCCCCCCCCCCCCCGGGGGGGGGGGGGGCCCGCCCCCCCCCCCCCCCCCACGACCGCGTGCGTCACGGCACGGCACGGATCGGCCTGGACTCAACTCCCCTGCTTGAACTCCAGCGCCGACACCATCGCGCCGAGCCCGTCGAAGGAGGCCGTCCCGGTCACCACGGTCACGTATCCCTGCTCCTGGCGGACGAGGGCGTCGTACTTCTCGCCGTCCCACAGCTCCCAGGACCGGTCGCCGATCTGCCGGGTCTCCCCGGTGGCCTTCGCCTGCTGGGTCAGCTTGGCGAGGCGCTTGGCCGAGGTGTCGGTGCTCTGCTCCACGGCCACGTACTGCTTCTGCGGGTCCAGGAAGCCCAGGTGCCAGGCGTTGTCGTCCCTGCGGTCGAAGGTGACCGAGGTCGCGCGCCACTGCGCGGGGAGCCCCGCGGGCGCGGCGACCGGGTACGGCGCCGCGCGGCGGGCCGTGGCCGTCTCCACGCGGTAGTCGACCACCCGTGTCGGGTCGGCCTTCTCGTCGTGCGGGATGAACATGTATATCCCCGCGACGACGACACCGATCACCGCCAGCGATCGGACCATGTCCCAAACCGTCTGCTTGCCCTTCATGCCTGCCACGGCTCCATGGTCCCCCATCGCCCGGGGCGATCACCCCCGGGGTGGGTCGTGACACCCGCGTCGTGACACCCGCGCCGTGACAGCCGCCCGGCGGCCCCGTCGCCGCAAGGCGTCCGCTCAGGCCAAACGGCTGACCGATATTCCGCTCATTCGTGACCCGCTCTGCTCAATATGTCGACGTACCGATAGAGTTCCAGCACCCTCACATCCCGGCCGTCGTCGTACAGAAAGGTGCGCTCCGATGTCCGAGCACAACCTGCCGCCCCAGCTCGAAGTCTCTCCCGAAGCCCCCGACCGCAACCTCGCCCTGGAGCTCGTCCGGGTGACCGAGGCCGCAGCCATGGCCGCGGGCCGGTGGGTCGGCCGCGGTGACAAGCTCGGCGCGGACGGCGCCGCGGTCAACGCGATGCGGACCCTCATCTCCACCGTGTCGATGAACGGCGTCGTCGTCATCGGCGAGGGGGAGAAGGACGAAGCCCCCATGCTCTTCAACGGCGAGCGGGTCGGCGACGGCACCGGCGCCGAGGTCGACATCGCCGTCGACCCGATCGACGGCACCACCCTGAACGCCAAGGGCATGCCGAACGCCATCGCAGTCCTGGCCGCCGCCGACCGCGGCACCATGTTCGACCCGTCGGCCGTCTTCTACATGGAGAAGCTGGTCACGGGCCCCGAGGCCGCCGACTTCGTCGACATCAACGCCCCCGCCTCGGTGAACATCCGCCGCGTCGCCAAGGCCAAGCAGATGGCCGTCGAGGACGTCACCGTGGTCATCCTCGACCGCCCCCGACATGAGGGCATCGTCAAGGAGATCCGCGAGACCGGCGCGCGGATCAAGTTCATCTCCGACGGCGACGTCGCGGGCTCGGTCATGGCGGTGCGCGAGGGCACCGGCGTGGACCTGCTCCTCGGCATCGGCGGCACTCCCGAGGGCATCATCTCGGCGTGCGCCATCAAGTGCCTCGGCGGCACCATCCAGGGCAAGCTGTGGCCCAAGGACGAGGCGGAGCGCCAGAAGGCCATCGACGCGGGCCACGACCTGGACCGGGTCCTGCACACGAACGACCTGGTGTCCGGCGACAACGTCTTCTTCGTCGCCACCGGCATCACGGACGGCGAGCTGCTGCGCGGTGTCCACTACCGCTCGGCGACCGCGACCACGTCCTCGCTGGTCATGCGGTCCAAGTCGGGGACGATCCGCCAGATCGACTCCACCCACCGGCTGTCGAAGCTGCGCGCGTACAGCGCGATCGACTTCGACCGCGCCCAGTAGGAGCGGTCGGGCCGGCGCGACGGCGCGACGAGAGGGGCGGTCCCGTGTGCGGCGGGCCCGCCCCTCTCGCGTACGTGCGTGCCGGTGCCGGTTCGCCTCGTACGAGCTCTCGCGTTGCCCCGTACGAGCTCTCGCGCTCCGGGGCTCAGCCCGCGGCGGCGATCGCGTCGGCGCCGCTTCCGGGGCGCAGTTCGGCGGCCCGCCGGCGCCGGCGGGCCAGCACGACGCGCCGCTCGGCGGCGGTGAGTCCGCCCCAGACTCCGTAGGGCTCGGGCTGGAGCAGCGCGTGCTCCCGACAGGCGACCATCACGGGGCAGCGCGCGCAGACCCGCTTGGCGGCCTCCTCGCGGGCCAGACGGGCCGCGGTGGGCTCCTTGGAGGGCGCGAAGAACAGTCCCGCCTCGTCCCTGCGGCACACCGCCTCCGCGTGCCAGGGGCCGTCCTCTTCCCTTGCCGACACCCGCGGCCTCGGCACGACGGTCGGACGCGCCTGAAGACTCTTGACGGCGGCTACCTGCAGGGACTGATGCGGCGGATGCGGCACGGTCTACTCCTGACGACGTATACGCGAGCGAGAGACGATGCACCTGTCCCTACCCGCTGTACGCCCCCCTATGCACTGCGTGCCGCGCGTCGGCCGCTCCGGCGAAGTTCGACCGAAACGCGCCCCCCCGCACCACGCGCACGCCGGCCGAAGTCCGTTCACGGTCCGGTCGGAGGCCGCCCGCGTTCCGACCGGGGCTCCGCCGCCGGCCGTCCCGTCAGCGGTCGAGGCGCTTGCGCATCCGGTCCGCGAGGTCGACGAGACGGGCGCCGAGCTTGGGCCTGGCCTCGATGTTGGCCAGCAGCGCGAAGCCCCGGACGATCACCACGGGGGCCTGGGGGTCGGTCTCCCCGCGACTGCGGCCGTGCACCTCGAAGTTGCCGAGGACCCCGCTGCCGTACCCACGGAGCGTGACGTTCTCCGGCACCAGGACCTCGACGTTGCCGAGGACGGCGGTGACGTTGATCTCGGTGACCTGCTGCTCGAAGACGGCCTCGGTGAGGTCGATGGTGATGTCCCCGAAGACCGAGACGGCACGGGTGTGCGCGCCCGGGCGCCAACGGCCCCGGCGGGAGGAGCTGCTGAACACGGCGACGACCGTCTCGACCGGCCCGGACGCCGGCGCGGCGACGGGGGCGGCGCTCGCGGGGGCGGAGCCGGCGGCGGCGGGAAGGTCCCTCACGAGCACGTCCAGTTCCCCGACCGTCTTGACGGCGTAGAGGGTGTCCAGACGGTCGGAGTGCTCCTCGGCGGTCAGTCGACCCTCGGCCACGGCGTCGGCGAGGATCTGCGCGATCCGGTCCCGGTCGGCGTCGGAGGCGCGCAGCTCGGCGGCCGGGGCGGCAGCGGATGCGGCGGGGGCGGCGGTGTGCTTTTCCAGGTCCACGCGGACCAGCATAGCGAGACACGATAGATCGCGATACTCCCCGTCACCCGTCCAGTGAGCCTTACCTCACAAGCGCCGTCCGGGACGGAGGTCCTACGCTGGTAAGCCGCGCTGCCAATTGGTCGCCAGCGCCGTCTGCCGAGTGAGGAATGACTGCCGTCATGCCAGAGTTTGCGTACACCGACCTGTTGCCCCTGGGCGAGGACACCACCCCCTACCGGTTGGTGACGGCGGAGGGCGTCTCGACCTTCGAGGCCGACGGCCGTACGTTCCTCAAGGTCGAGCCGGAGGCGCTGCGCAAGCTCGCCGAAGAGGCGATCCACGACATCCAGCACTTCCTGCGTCCCGCGCACCTCGCGCAACTGCGCCGGATCATCGACGACCCCGAGGCCTCCGCGAACGACAAGTTCGTGGCGCTGGACCTGCTGAAGAACGCGAACATCGCGGCGGCCGGCGTCCTGCCGATGTGCCAGGACACGGGCACGGCGATCGTCATGGGCAAGCGCGGTCAGAACGTGCTCACCGAGGGCGGTGACGAGGCGGCCCTGTCGCGCGGCATCTACGACGCGTACACCCGCCTGAACCTGCGCTACTCGCAGATGGCCCCGCTCACCATGTGGGAGGAGAAGAACACCGGCTCGAACCTGCCCGCGCAGATCGAGCTGTACGCGACGGACGGCGGCGCGTACAAGTTCCTCTTCATGGCCAAGGGCGGCGGCAGCGCCAACAAGTCCTTCCTCTACCAGGAGACCAAGGCGGTCCTCAACGAGGCCTCCATGATGAAGTTCCTGGAGGAGAAGATCCGTTCGCTGGGCACGGCGGCCTGCCCGCCCTACCACCTGGCGATCGTGGTCGGCGGCACGTCGGCGGAGCACGCGCTCAAGACGGCGAAGTACGCCTCCGCGCACTACCTGGACGAGCTGCCGCGCGAGGGTTCCCCGCTGGGCCACGGCTTCCGTGACGAGGCCCTGGAGCAGCAGGTCTTCGAGCTGACCCAGAAGATCGGCATCGGCGCGCAGTTCGGCGGCAAGTACTTCTGCCACGACGTGCGCGTGGTGCGCCTCCCGCGCCACGGCGCCTCGCTGCCCGTGGCCATCGCCGTGTCCTGCTCCGCCGACCGGCAGGCCACCGCGAAGATCACCGCCGAGGGGGTCTTCCTGGAGCGGTTGGAGACGGACCCGGCGCGCTTCCTGCCCGAGACGACGGACGAGCACCTCGACGACGCGGCGGACGTGGTGTCGATCGACCTGAACCGGCCGATGGACGAGATCCTGGCGACGCTGACCCGGCACCCGGTCAAGACCCGCCTGTCCCTGACCGGACCGCTGGTCGTGGCGCGCGACATCGCGCACGCCAAGATCAAGGAGCTGCTGGACACCGGCGCGGAGATGCCGCAGTACCTGAAGGACCACCCGGTCTACTACGCCGGCCCCGCGAAGACCCCCGAGGGCTACGCCTCCGGCTCCTTCGGCCCGACCACAGCCGGCCGCATGGACTCCTACGTGGAGCAGTTCCAGGCGGCGGGCGGCTCCAAGGTCATGCTGGCCAAGGGCAACCGCTCGCAGCAGGTGACGGACGCCTGTGGCACGCACGGCGGCTTCTACCTGGGTTCGATCGGCGGCCCGGCGGCGCGGCTGGCCCAGGACTGCATCAAGAAGGTCGAGGTCCTGGAGTACGAGGAGCTCGGCATGGAGGCGGTCTGGCGGATCGAGGTCGAGGACTTCCCGGCGTTCATCGTCGTGGACGACAAGGGCAACGACTTCTTCCAGAACCCGGCCCCGGAGCCGACGTTCACCCACATCCCGGTGCGCGGTCCGGGTCTGTGACACACCGGTCCGCCACATGCCCCGTCACGTGCCCCGCACCGTGACGCGCACCGGTTCGTGACGCCCCGTGAGGGCCCTTCCGCCGATCGGCGGAGGGGCCCTCACGCGTGTCCGCCGACCGCGGAAGGGAGCCTGGGCGCCCGGGGGCCCGCGCACGGCCCCCTGCCCCCTCGCCGCGGTCGTGCGGGCATGTTCGACGTCACTCCCGCGCCGCCGGCGCCGATCAGGCCCTGAGCCGGCGCGTCCGGTTAACGTCGGGGTGACAGGGACGCACCGCTCCGTTCACCCCGGTTCGCAAGGATCTCCGCATGACCGCGACACCCTCGCCCCGCGCCGTCCGTGTGATCGCCCACCGCGGGGCCTCCCACGAGCACCCCGAGCACACCCTGGCCGCCTACCGGCAGGCCGTCGAGGACGGGGCGGACGCGCTCGAATGCGATGTCCGGCTCACCGCCGACCACCGGCTGGTCTGTGTGCACGACCGGCGCGTGGAGCGGACCTCCGACGGGCGCGGGGTGGTCTCCGCGATGACGTACGAGGAGCTGCTCGCCCTCGACTTCGGGGCGTGGAAGGGGGCCGGGCACTCGGGCGCCCGGGTGCTGCTCTTCGAGGACCTGTTGCGGGAGGCTCTGGCGGCGCCGCGGCCGGTCGGGCTCGCCGTCGAGACGAAGCACCCGTCGCGCGCGGGCGGCCGGCTGGAGGCCGAGCTGGTGCGGATGCTCCGGGAGTACGGGTTGGCCGACGGGTCCGCCGGCCGCGTCGAGGTGATGAGCTTCTCCCGCACCGCGCTGACCCGGCTGCACCGGCTGGCCCCGGGGCTGCCCGCCGTGTACCTGATGGAACGCCGGCTGCGACCGGTGCGCCCGCCGTACGCCACGCACGCGGGCCCGGGCATCGAGCTGGTGCGCCGCTCCCCGTGGCTGGTGGGGCGGTTGAAGGCGAAGGGGTTGTCGGTGCGGGTGTGGACCGTGGACGAGCCGGAGGACGTGGAGCTGTGCGTGCGGCTCGGCGTGGACACGCTCATCACCAACCGGCCGCGGGACGTGCGCAAGCTGCTGCGGGACATGTGACACCCGGCCGGCGCGCGCCGGCCGGGTGTCAGGGTGAGCGGGGTGGGGCGGTGGTGCGGGGCGGTTACGCGAAGCGCTGGTTCGCCGAGCCGTCGCAGGCCCGCAGGCGCAGTTGCTCGTGGGCGGCGGCCACGGTCAGGCACATCCCGGGCGCGGCCGCGGGGCGCAGGGTGGCGCCGTCGCGGAGGAACTGCTGGTTGGCGCCGCCGTGGCAGTTCCACAGGATCAGGCCGGTGCCGTTGCCGTAGTTGCCGCCCGGGGCGTCGACGCAGCGGTCCTGGGTCAGCTCGACGTGGAGGGCCTTGCGGGCGGTGTCGTACCACCAGCCCTGGTTGCGGCCGCCGTGGCAGTCCCAGGCCACCACCTTGGTGTTGTTGGCGCTCGCGCCGCCGTTGGAGTCCAGGCAGTTGCCGGTCGCCTCGTTCCTCAGCGGCTTGTACAGGTCGTCCCAGGCTCCTGCCTGGAGGACCGGGGTGCCGGTGCTCGCGGGGTCGGCGCAGGAGGCCTCGCGCAGGCCCGAGGTGTAGAGCTGGGTCAGGCAGGAGGCGAAGGCGCCGTGACCGCGGTAGTTGGGGTGGAAGGACTGTCGGGCGGTGTTCTCGTCCCACGGGAAGTGGTCCCCGAGGTCGAGGTAGAGGCCGCGGGCCCAGGCGTCCTCCATGCACACCTCGTGGCCGTGGAAGAGGCGGGAGTTGTCCAGGTAGGTGGCGCCGGAGGCGAGGGCGGCGGCGCGCATGCCCTTCTCGAAGGCGGGTACCGCGTGATTGCGGCCCCAGGTGGCGTCGGAGTCGTAGCCGGCGCAGCCGCCGGGGAGCTTGCCGGGGAAGTTCGGGTTGTCGTTGAAGTCGGGGCCGATCGGGCTGGGGTAGCCCATCACGACGAGCTTGTAGTCGGTGTCGGCGTAGCCCGCGTCCCGCATGACCGTCTTGAGGTCGGCGACGGTGGCCTCCACCTTGGGCTTCAGGCCGTCGACGCGCGCCTGCCAGCCGGGGCCGTACTTGGGTTCGCAGGCGCCCTGGATCAGCACCCAGCGGGTGACGCAGTCGGTCATGACGGGGCCGAACTGGAGGTCGTCGTTGGCCCCCGCGACCAGCAGCACCATTTTGATCTTCGTGTTGCGGGCCTTGACGGCGAGGTTGTCGCTCTGCACGAGTTCGTCGGCGTACTGCTTGCTGCCGCCGATCCTGATGTTTCCCGTGTAGCCGCCGGAGCAGGCGACGTTGAAGGTCAGGTCGGCGGGGATGCCGGTGCGGTGGATCGCGGAGTCCGGCGAGCGGTGGCACTGGTTGTTCGGGGTGTTGGTCGCGGGGTCGTAGCCGCCGACGCCCTCGCCCGAGATCTCGCTGTCGCCGAGCGAGATCAGGCCGGTCTTGCGCTCCGCGAGCGGGCGGATGGCAGAGTCACCGTAGATCTTGGTCGCCTCGGCGGCCCGGATCGCCTCCAGTTCGGGCGAGAGAGGGGTGACGGCGGCGGCGGGCGCCGCCTGGGCCAGGGGGGTGACGGCGCCGACGCCGCCGAGGGCGGCCGCCATCGCCGCGACCGCGACGACGGTAGATCTGAGCATGGGTCTGGTACGCGCACGTGCCATGAACGCCTCCCCGAGATCGGTGTTACCCCCGGTATTTACTGGCCGGTAGATGACTTGGGAACAGTTCGAACAAGACAATTGCTCAACTTTTTGAGGAGGCCATGGAAATGACAGAGGACCAGCAGGCCGCAGGAACACCCGGCGCGTTCCGGATCGAGCACGACTCCATGGGCGAGGTACGGGTCCCCGCCCACGCGAAGTGGCGGGCCCAGACCCAGCGCGCGGTGGAGAACTTCCCGATCTCGGGACAGCGCCTGGAACACGCCCACATCGCCGCACTCGCCCGGATCAAGGCCGCCGCCGCCGTGGTGAACGCCCGGCTCGGGGTCCTGGACGCGGACGTGGCCGAGGCCGTCCGGTCCGCCGCCGAGGAGGTCACCGACGGGCGCTGGGACGAGCACTTCCCGGTGGACGTCTTCCAGACCGGATCCGGCACCTCGTCGAACATGAACGCCAACGAGGTGATCGCCACCCTCGCCGGCGAACGCCTCGGCCGCCCGGTCCACCCGAACGACCACGTCAACGCCTCGCAGAGCTCCAACGACGTGTTCCCGTCCTCCATCCACATCGCCGCGACCGCCGCCGTCATCGGTGAGCTGATCCCGTCCCTGGAGCACCTCGCCGACGCGATGGAGCGCAAGTCCGCCGAGTTCGTCGCGGTGGTCAAGGCCGGCCGCACCCACCTGATGGACGCCACCCCGGTCACGCTCGGCCAGGAGTTCGGCGGATACGCCGTCCAGATCCGCTACGGCATCGAGCGGTTGCGCGCCGCGCTGCCGCGACTGGCCGAACTCCCCCTGGGCGGAACGGCCGTGGGCACCGGCATCAACACGCCGCCCGGGTTCTCCGCAGCCGTGATCGCGGAGGTGGCCGAGGCGACCGGACTGCCGCTGACCGAGGCGCGGGACCACTTCGAGGCCCAGGGCGCCCGGGACGCGCTGGTCGAGACGTCCGGAATGCTCCGCACGATCGCGGTCTCGCTCACCAAGATCTCCAACGATCTGCGCTGGATGGCCTCCGGACCGCGCACGGGATTGGCCGAAATCAATCTCCCGGATCTGCAACCGGGGTCCTCGATCATGCCCGGAAAGGTCAATCCGGTGATCCCGGAGGCCGTCCTCATGGTCGCCGCACAGGTGATGGGCAACGACACCGCGGTCGCCGTCGCGGGCGCCGCCGGCAATTTCGAGCTCAACGTGATGCTCCCGGTGATGGCCCGGAACCTGCTCGAATCGATCCGCCTGCTCGGCAACGCGAGCCGGCTGCTCGCCGACCGGACGGTGGACGGGATCACCGCCAACTCCGAGCGGGCCAGGGAGTACGCCGAATCCTCGCCCTCGGTGGTGACCCCCCTCAACCGCTACATCGGCTACGAGGAGGCGGCCAAGGTGGCGAAGCGGTCGCTGGCGGAACGGAAGACGATCAGGGAGGTCGTGCTGGACGAGGGCTACGTCGAACGCGGCGCGCTGACCCTCGCCCAACTGGACGAGGCGCTGGACGTCCTGCGGATGACCCGGCCCTGAAATCGCCCCCCGCCGGGGGCCGGATTCGGTCGTTTCCCGTCCCCGGGCACCTCCGTGACCTGCGTCGCGTCACGCGTACGGACCTCAGCCCTAAGATCTGCGCATGACAGGTATCGGAGGCCGCCGGGGCGGCGTGGCGCGCGGCGGGACGCACGACGGGGCCCGGGGCTCGCACTGGGCGCCCGGCGAGCAGATCCTCTGGCGCTACCGCGACCACGCCCCGGGGCCTGCGGGTCGGGTCCACATCTGTCGGCCCGTGACGGTGGTGCGGGACACCGAGGAGTTGCTGGCCGTGTGGATGGCCCCCGGCACCGAGTGCGTGAAGCCGGTGCTGGCCGACGGCACCTCGATCCACGCGGAGCCCCTCGCCACCCGGTACACGGCACCGCGCACCACCGCCCGGTCGCACTGGTCCGGCACCGGGGTGCTGAAGTTGGCCCGCCCCGGGGACCCGTGGTCGGTGTGGCTGTTCTGGGAGCAGGGCTGGCGCTTCAAGAACTGGTACGTGAACCTGGAGGAACCGCGGACCCGCTGGGCCGGCGGGGTGGACTCCGTGGACCATTTCCTGGACATCGCCGTGGCCCCGGATCGCAGTTGGAAGTGGCTGGACGAGGACGAGTTCGCACAGGCCCGGCGGATCGGACTGATGGCTCCCGAGCGGGCGCGCGAGGTGGAGGCTGCCGGCCTGGCGGCCGTGGAGCTCATCAAGGAATGGGGGGCGCCGTTCTCCTCCGGATGGGAGAAGTGGAGGCCGGATCCGGCCTGGAAGGTGCCGGTTCTCCCCGGGGACTGGGACCGCACCCCGGCGCATATGACCTCATGAGACCCTTGATGCGCCCCCGGGGTTCAACCGTAGGATCGTCCTCCGCCGGGTCGTCTGCGGCGTTGCCGCCAGGCTGTACATCCGTAATTGACGTGCCGTACACGGGACTTGACCGGAGATCAACGCTGGGCGAGAGGTAACGAGCGGGACGCGGAACCGCGGGGCGGTGGTGCCCCTGCCGCTGAGCGGGTATACCGCGACTGACCGATTGAGTGCAGCGCACATCGAGCGCAAACGGACGGAATTCCACGCGTGACGGAGTACCCCACCTCCCAGGAGGGCCCGCAGCCCGTCGCCTCCGGCGGAGGTACGGACGATGCCGGCCACGGCAAGGCCGCCGTCGCGGCCACCGAGGCCGTACGCACGCATGCGCAAGGTCCGGGTTCGGAGCGCGGTGCCCCCGCGTCCGCCTCGGCCGGCGAACTTCCCCGGCCGCGCACCGCGGCCGCCTCACCGGCGGACGGGCCGGCCGGCGGGGAGCCGGGTCAGGGCGGCGCCCGGACCCGGGACGGCGAGGCCGCCCGCAACGCGGCCGCCGGTGAGGCGGCGCAGGTCCGCGCGCCCGCTCCTCCCCGCCCCCGGGGCGCGGAGGAGCGGACCACGCACGGCGCCCGGCCGGGCAGCCGCCCCGAGCCCACCGCCCCGACCGGCGACCTCGACGGCACACCGGCCGACGAGGTCCAGGTGGACGGTGTGGGCGGCGGCGCGGGCCGGCACGGCGGCGGCCCGATCGCCGGAGCGGAAACCGGCACGGCCCGCAGGGAGGGCGACCGGCTGCGCTTCGTCGGCGCGGCCACCCGCCGGATCGCGCGGGGCATCGACCTCGACGAGATCGTGCTGGGCCTGTGCCGGGCCACCGTGCCGACCTTCTCGGACGCGATCCTCGTCTACCTGCGCGACCCGCTGCCGGTGGGCGACGAGCGCCCCGTCGGACCGGTCGTTTTAAGGCTCCGGCGCACCGACCGGCTCCGGCCGCTCGACGATCTGACCGGGGGCGATCCCGCCGGGGCCGCGGGGGCCGCCGGCGAGCTCGACTTCAGCCAGATGACGCTGGTCGGCCCGCAGGGCGACCTGCCGGCGGCCGAGTTGTGCGAGATCCGGCCGGGCGGGGCGCTCGCCGAGGTGCTGCGCGGCGTACGGCCCGTCTTCGGATCGGCCGCAGGAGCCAAGGACGCGCTCCCGGAGCTGTTGGGGGCCGACCATCCCGTCCCGCGCGGTCAGCGGGCCATCCTGGCCCCGCTGCGGGGCCGCCGGCGCGTGATCGGCGCGGCGGTGTTCCTGCGCACCCCCGACCGGCCCGCCTTCGAGACGAACGACCTGCTGGTCGCCGCCCAACTGGCGACCCACACCGCGCTCGGCATCGACAAGGCGGTGTTGTACGGCCGTGAGGCGTACATCGCCGACGAGCTCCAGCGCACCATGCTCCCGGACAGCCTCCCCCAGCCCACCGGGGTCCGGCTGGCCTCCCGCTACCTGCCCGCCGCCGAGACGGCCCGGGTCGGCGGCGACTGGTACGACGCCATACCGCTGCCCGGCAGCCGGGTCGCGCTGGTCGTCGGCGACGTCATGGGCCATTCCATGACCTCCGCCGCGATCATGGGTCAGCTGCGCACCACGGCGCAGACCCTGGCGCAACTCGACCTGCCGCCCGCCGAGGTCCTGCACCACCTGGACGAGCAGGCGCAGCGGCTCGGCTCCGACCGGATGGCGACCTGCCTGTACGCGGTCTACGACCCCGTCTCGCACCGGATCACCATCGCCAACGCCGGCCACCCGCCGCCCGTGCTGCTCCACCTGGGCGGTCGCGCCGAGGTGCTGCGGGTGCCGCCGGGCGCCCCGATCGGCGTGGGCGGCGTGGACTTCGAGGCCGTGGAGCTGGACGCCCCGGCCGGGGCCACCCTGCTGCTGTACACCGACGGGCTGGTCGAGTCCCGGCTGCGCGACGTGTGGACGGGCATCGAGCAGCTCCGCGAGCGGCTGGCGACGACCGCCCAGCTCACGGGCCTGGACCACCCGCCGCCGCTGGAGGCCCTGTGCGACGACGTCCTGGACATGCTCGGCCCGGGCGACCGGGACGACGACATCGCGCTGCTCGCGGCCCGTTTCGAGGGGATCGCGCCCAGTGACGTCGCGTACTGGTTCCTGGACCCGGAGGAGACCGCGCCGGGTCGGGCCCGCCGCTTCGCCCGCCGGGCGCTGACCCGGTGGGGTCTGGAGGAGCTGAGCGATTCGCTGGAGCTGCTGGTCAGCGAGGTGGTCACCAATGCCGTGCGGTACGCCGAGCGGCCGGTGACCCTGCGCCTGCTGCGTACGGACGTGCTGCGCTGCGAGGTCGGCGACGACTCCCCGCAGTTGCCGCGCCAGCGCCGGGCCCGGGACACCGACGAGGGCGGTCGGGGCCTGTTCCTGGTCAACCGGATGGCCCGCCGCTGGGGTGCGACGCGGCTGAGCAGTGGAAAGGTGGTGTGGTTCGAGCTCCCGTTGCCGGGGGCGCATGATCGGCGTTGACTGGGCAGGTGAATGCGTGCGACCCAACCGACCCCTACGGGAGGACGCTCGTGACCCAGGACGCGCAGAGGATTCCGTACACGACGAACAACGTCGGGATTCCGGTGGAGAGCGACGAGCACTCGCTCACCGTGAGCCCGGACGGCCCGATCCTGCTCCAGGACCACTACCTGATCGAGAAGATGGCCCAGTTCAATCGGGAACGGGTCCCCGAGCGGGTGGTTCACGCCAAGGGCGCGGGCGCGTACGGCGTCTTCCAGGTGACCAACGACGTCAGCCAGTTCACCAAGGCCGACGTCTTCCAACCGGGCCGCAGGACCGAGATGCTGGCCCGCTTCTCGACCGTCGCGGGTGAGCAGGGCTCCCCCGACACCTGGCGGGACCCGCGCGGTTTCGCCCTGAAGTTCTACACCGAGCACGGCAACTACGACATGGTCGGCAACAACACCCCGGTGTTCTTCGTCCGTGACCCGAGCAAGTTCCAGGACTTCATCCGCTCGCAGAAGCGCCGGCCGGACAACGGTCTGCGCGACCACGACATGCAGTGGGACTTCTGGACCCTGTCCCCGGAGTCCGCGCACCAGGTGGCCATCCTGATGGGCGACCGGGGCATCCCGAGGAACTACCGCACGATGGACGGCTTCAGCTCGCACACCTACTTGTGGGTGAACGCGGGCGGCGAGAAGTTCTGGGTGAAGTACCACTTCAAGACGGACCAGGGCAACGAGTTCCTGACGCAGGCGGAGGCGGACCGGCTGGCGGGCGAGGACCCCGACTACCACCGGCGGGACCTCTTCGACGCGATCGCCGGCGGCAACGCGCCGACGTGGACGATGCACGTCCAGGTCATGCCCTTCGAGGACGCCCCGGGCTACCGGTTCAACCCGTTCGACCTGACCAAGGTGTGGCCGCACGGCGACTACCCGCTGATCGAGGTCGGTCGGATGACGCTGGACAAGAACCCGGACGACTACTTCATCCACGTCGAGCAGGCGGCCTTCGAGCCGTCGAACCTGGTCCCGGGCATCGGCCCGTCGCCCGACAAGATGCTGCTCGGCCGGCTGTTCTCGTACCCGGACACGCACCGCTACCGGATCGGGGCGAACTACACCCAGCTCCCGCCGAACCGGGCCCGGTCGCTGGTCTCCTCGTACGCCAAGGACGGCGCGATGCGCTTCGAGGCGTCGGCGGCGGCGCGCCCGTACGCCCCGAACTCGTACGGCGGCCCGGCCGCGGACACGGCCCGCTTCGGGGAGCCGGCGGGCTGGGCGACGTCCGGCGAGATGGTCCGCGAGGCGTACACGCCACGCTCCGAGGACGACGACTGGGGCCAGCCGGGCACGATGGTGCGGGAGGTCTTCGACGACGCGGCGCGCGAGCGCCTCGTCTCGAACGTCGCCGGGCACCTGCTGGACGGGGTGAGTCCCCCGGTGCTGGAGCGCGCCCTGCAGTACTGGCGCACCATCGACAAGGCGACCGGCGACCGGATCGCGGCGAAGGTCGGGGCCGGCGGCTGAGGCCCCGCGCCCGATCCGTACGACACAGGACCGCCCCGCGGCGTGCTCGCCGCGGGGCGGTCCTGTGTCGTGGGCGCCGGCTGCCCCTACTCCTGCGGGTCGGGAGCCGGCGGGAAGAGCGGGGACCTGGTCGGGTCCGGGCTCTTCGTCGGGTTCGACTTCGTCGGATCGGGAGAGTCCGACGGCTTCGTGGTGCTCTTGGTCGGATCCGGCTTGTGCGAGCTCGTCGACGGCTTCGGCGAGGTGGAGCCCTTGCTGGGGGTGGTGGTCGGGGAGCTGGACGACTGGCTCGGCGTGATGGACGGGGAGCTGGTGCGCGGCGGGACTTCCACCGTGCCCATCTCCGCGTCCGGCAGGCTGAACTCGTCGGTGCTCTGGCCCTTGAGCGCGGCCAGCGTGTAGGCGCGCCAGATCTCGGCCGGGAAGCTGGAGCCGCCCGCGCGGCCCTTGCCGGCGGTGCCGGTCAGGGTGACCTGCTTGTGGCTGCCGGGCTCCTCGCCGAACATCGCGACGACGGTGACCAGCTCCGGGGTGTACCCGGTGAACCAGGCGGCGACGTTGGACTCGGTGGTGCCGGTCTTGCCCGCGGCTTCGTAGGCGGAGCTCTTGACCACTTCGCCGGAGCCGTCGTTGACCACGCCGGTGAGCACCTTGGTGACGGTGTCGGCGGTCTTGCGGGTGAGGACCTGGCTGCCGACCGCGCCGGCCGGCTTGAAGTCGGAGTCCTTGTGCTCGGCCGACTTCACGATGGTCGGGGTGATCTTCTTGCCGTGGTTGCCGAGGGTGGCGTAGACGCCGGCCATCTCGACGGTGTTGGCGCTCATGGTGCCGAGCGACATGGCGGGCTTGTCGGCGGGCCAGCCGTCGCGGTCGACCATGCCGAGGGCCAGCGCCTGCTTCTTCACCTTCTCCGGCTTGGTGTCCACGATCATCTGGGCGTAGACGGAGTTGACGGAGGCGTTGGTGGCCTTCTGGACCGTGAGCAGCGGGTCGCCGTAGTCGCGCTCGTCCTGGTTCTGCGGGGCGAACGGGATGTCGCTGCCGACGACGGGGCGCTTGCTGGTGCCGTCGTACAGGGCGTTCGGGGTGATCTCCTTGCCGTCCTGCGTCCGCGCGCCGGTCTCCAGGGCCGTCGCGAGCACGATCGGCTTGAAGGTCGAGCCGGGCTGGAAGTCGGTGCGCAGGGCGTTGCTCTCGTACTTCTCGGAGAGGCCCGTGCCGCCGTACATGGCCACGATCGCGCCGGTCTTGGCGTCCACCGAGGTGGCGCCGGCCTGGACGCTCTGGTCCTGGGGGCGGCTCTTGGTGTCCTTGCGGTCGAGCTTGGACTCCAGCTCGTCGGCGACCGCCTTCTCCATCGCGGCCTGCTTCTTCTTGTCGATGTTCAGCCGGATCGTCCAGCCGCCCGCCGCGATGGCGCCCTCGTCGATGCCCTGGCGGTCGAGTTCCTTCTTGGCCGCCTCGACGAAGTAGCCCTTCTGGCCGTCCATGCCCGGGGCCGGCTTGGGCTTGATGGGCTCCTGGAACTTCATGGTCTTGCGCTTGGCCGCGTCCAGCTTGCCCATCTCGACCATGTTGTCGAGGACGGCGTTGAAGCGGATCATGACCAGTCGCTTGCCGTTGGGTCCGGCGGTCGCCCAGTCGTACTGGCTGGGGGCCTGGATGACGGCGGCGAGGTAGGCGCCCTGCTCCAGCGTCAGCTTGTCGGTGTCGACGCCGTAGTAGGCCTGTGCCGCGGCCTGGATGCCGTAGGCGTTGCGGCCGTAGAAGTTGGTGTTCAGGTAGCCGGCGAGGATCTCGTCCTTCTTCATGCGCTGGTCGACCTTCAGAGCGATGATCAGCTCTCGGGCCTTGCGCGTCGCCGACTGGTCCTGGGTGAGGTAGTAGTTCTTGACGTACTGCTGGGTGATCGTCGAGCCGCCGGCCTTGCCCTTGCCGGTGACCGTGTTGAACAGGCCTCGGGCGACACCCATCACGTCGACGCCCTGGTCCTTGTAGAAGGACTTGTTCTCGATGGCTATGAAGGCGGTGCGCACCTGCTCCGGGATCTTGTCGATCCCGACGATCTCGCGGTTCGTCTTGCCCGTGCGGGTCATGATCGAGCCGTCGGAGTACTCGTAGGTGTTGCTCTGGAGTTCGGCCTGCTCGTTGGCCTTGTCCGGCGGTTCCACCTTGAAGTAGAGGATGACGAGGCCGCCCATCATGAGCAGGATCATCCCGAAGAAGTACCCGAGGATCTTCTTCCAGGTGAAGAAGCGGCGTATGCCGGAGGGCTTGCCCGCCGGCTTTCGGCCCGACTTGCCCGCGCGCCCGTTGGAGCGCCCGCTCGGCGCTTTCCGCGCTCCGCGCTGCTGCTGCGCCCGTCGCGCTTCTGCTCGGCCCATCGCTCCCGCTCCGCTCGATTACCCCCCCGACGTCAGCTCAGAAAACTAACACCGCAGGCTGTGACAAAGGTCGACTAACCCTGATCAATACCGGTCAATTCGGACGTGACAATCAGCACCCACGCCAATGGAACCGACGCACATAAGACCGCAAGGGTTGCGGTGTGCGCAAAAAGTGATATCACTTTGCTAGGCGTTCCGGTCGAACAGGTCCGGACACGGCATGACAAACGGGGGCATTACATGAGCAGCACTTCGGCGTCTCCCGACACCGGGAACACCACCGACACCACCCGTTCGACGACCGCATCCGCAATCCCCACAAGGGAGTTCGCGGCGCGCAGCGTCGGCGGCGGAGCGGCCCTGCTGTTCGGACTGCTCGGACTCCCCGCCGGGGCCGGCCTCATCGCGGTCGGCGCGATCGTCGCCGCGACGGCGGCCAAGGCCGTACTGATCACGCTCGGCGTGCTGCTGATCCCCGCCTCGATCATCCTCATGTGCGGGCTGAACACGGTGGCCCCGGGCGACGCCCGGGTCGTCCAGCTCTTCGGCCGCTACCGGGGGACCATCCGGGCCGACGGGCTGCGCTGGGTCAACCCGCTGACCTCCCGCAGGAAGATCTCCACCCGGGTCCGCAACCACGAGACGGCCGTCCTGAAGGTGAACGACGCGTACGGCAACCCGATCGAGCTGGCGGCGGTCGTGGTGTGGCGGGTGGAGGACACCGCGCGCGCCGTCTTCGAGGTCGAGGACTTCACGGAGTTCGTGGAGACGCAGACCGAGGCCGCGGTCCGGCACATCGCGATCGAGTACCCCTACGACTCGCACGACGAGGGCGGGCTGTCGCTGCGCGGCAACGCCGAGGAGATCACCGAGGAACTCGCGGTGGAACTGGCGACCCGGGTCGAGGCGGCGGGCGTGCACATCATCGAGTCCCGGTTCACGCATCTCGCGTACGCTCCGGAGATCGCCTCCGCGATGCTCCAGCGCCAGCAGGCGGGCGCCGTCGTCGCGGCCCGAAAGCAGATCGTCGAGGGCGCGGTGGGCATGGTGGAACTCGCCCTGACCCGCCTGGCCGAGGAGGACATCGTGGACCTGGACCCGGAACGCAAGGCCTCCATGGTCTCCAACCTGATGGTCGTGCTGTGCGGTGATCGCGCGGCGCAGCCCGTCATCAACACGGGCACCCTCTACCAGTGAGCCCCATCCGCGGCACGCACCCCGACCCCGGCACCGGGCCCGGCGGAGAGCCCGGCCGCCGACCCGGCACCCGGCCCGCCGCGCAGCCCGGCACTCCGTCCGGCGGGGCGACGGCCGGGGGCTCCGACAGCAGGTCCGGCGGGGCGTCCGACGCCCCGCCGGCGCGGGGCGCCGACCGCACGGCGCGGGCCGCGCGCCAGGCCCGCAAGCAGGTCCTGCTGCGGCTGGACCCGCAGGTGTACGACGCGCTCGCGCGCTGGGCCGGCGAGGAGCTGCGCAGTGCCAACGCGCAGATCGAGTTCCTGCTCCGACGGGCCCTGGCCGACTCCGGCCGGCTGCCCGGCGGGGCGGCGCCGATCCCGCCGCGCGGCCGCCCCCGCACCTCCTCCGATTCCTGATCCCCGATTCCCGATCCCGATTCCTGATCCCCGACTCGGACAAGACTCTCCCCACCGAACCCGTCCCGATCAGGCAAAACACCGATCCGGCGAGCTATACACCCGGGGTATACACCATGCGTATACCTCCCGTGTATAGTCGCCGCCATGTCCATCGGTCACACCCTTCTGGGTCTACTGGAAGCCGGCCCCCGGCACGGCTACGACCTCAAACGCGCCTTCGACGAGAAGTTCGGCCACGACCGCCCCCTCGCCTACGGGCAGGTCTACTCGACCATGTCCCGGCTCCTCAAGAACGGCCTCGTCGAGGTCGACGGGATAGAGGCGGGCGGCGGTCCCGACCGCAAGCGGTACGCCATCACCGACGCAGGGATCACCGATGTCGAGACCTGGCTCGCACAGCCCGAGAAGCCCGAGCCCTACCTCCAGTCCACCCTGTACACCAAGGTCGTACTGGCCCTGCTCACGGGCCGCGGCGCGCAGGACCTGCTGGACGCCCAGCGCTCCGAGCACCTGCGGCTCATGCGCCTGCTGACCACCCGCAAGCGCAAGGGCGACCTCGCCGACCAACTCGTCTGCGACCACGCCCTCTTCCACCTCGAAGCGGACCTGCGGTGGCTCGAACTCACCGCCGCCCGGCTCGACCAGCTCGGTCAGGAGATACGCCGATGACCCCGGCCGGCACCCTGCTGTGCGCCACGGACCTGCGCAAGGCCTACGGGTCCGCCAAGGCCCTCGACGGCGCGGAGTTCTCCATCCACCCCGGCGAGGTCGTCGCCGTCATGGGGCCCTCCGGCTCCGGCAAGTCCACGCTGCTGCACTGCCTCGCCGGCATCGTGGCGCCCGACTCCGGCACCGTCACCTACGCCGGCCGCGAGCTGTCCGCGATGAACGACTCCGAGCGCAGCGCCCTGCGCCGCGGCGAGTTCGGCTTCGTCTTCCAGTTCGGACAGCTCGTACCGGAGCTCACCTGCGTGGAGAACGTCGCCCTGCCGCTGCGGCTGGCCGGCGTGAAGCGCAAGGAGGCCGAGCGGACCGCCCTCGGCTGGATGGAGCGGCTCCAGGTCGACGACCTGGGGGCCAAGCGTCCCGGCGAGATCTCCGGCGGCCAGGGCCAGCGCGTGGCCGTGGCCCGCGCCCTGGTCACCCGGCCGCGCGTGATCTTCGCCGACGAGCCGACCGGCGCCCTGGACTCCCTCAACGGCGAGTTGGTGATGCAGTTGCTCACCGAGGCCGCCCGCTCCGCCAACGCGGCCGTCGTCCTCGTCACGCACGAGGCGCGCGTGGCCGCGTACTCCGACCGGGAGATCGTCGTCCGCGACGGCAGGTCCCGCGACATGGAGCGCATCGTATGAACACGCTCCGCACCTGGTACCGCGACCTGGCCATGGGCGTGCGGTTCGCCCTGGGCGGCGGCCGCGAGGGCTGGACCCGGACCCTGCTCACCGGCGTGGGCGTGGGCCTGGGTGTCACGCTGCTGCTGATCAGCACCGCCGTCCCCGGCGCGCTCACCGCCCGCAACGAGCGGGCCGACGCCCGGTCCACGACGGCCGCGCCGACGGCGGCCGGCCCCGGCCGCGACACCCTCCTGACCGCCGCCGCCCGGCAGACCTACCGCGGGCAGGACATCGAAGGCAGCCTGCTCCGGGCCGAGGGACCGGACGCGCCCGTCCCGCCGGGCCTGAAGAAAGTCCCCGCCCCGGGCGAACTGGCCGTCTCCCCCGCGCTGGACAAGCTGTTGAAGTCCGCCGACGGCGCCCTCCTCAAGGAGCGCCTTGACGGCCGGATCGGCGAGATCGTCGGCGACGCGGGCCTGACCGGGCCCGGTGAACTCCTCTTCTACCTGGGCAGCGACGAGCTCCGGACCGACGGCGAGCACGGCTACCGCGTGGAACGCGTCACCGGCTTCGCGAACGACGCGGACGCGCGCGAGCTCGACCCCGTGCTGATGCTCATGGTCGTACTGACCTTCGTCGCCCTGCTGACGCCGGTCGCCGTCCTCATCGCCGCCGCCGTCCGTTTCGGCGGCGAGCGACGCGACCGCCGGCTCGCCGCGCTCCGCCTGGTCGGCGCCGACAGCCGCGCGGTGCGGCGGATCGCCGCCGGCGAGGCGCTCGCCGGATCCGTGTTCGGGCTGGGCTTCGGCGTCGGCTTCTTCCTGATCGGTCGCCGCCTGGTCGGCAACCTCACCCTCCGGCAGCGCAGCGTCTTCCCCGCCGACCTCGACCCGACGCCGTGGTTGGCCGCCCTCGTCGCGGTCGCGGTGCCGGCGGCGGCCGTCGCGGTGACCCTGTTCGCCCTGCGCGGCGTGGTGATCGAACCGCTGGGTGTCGTCCGTACGGCCAAGCCGGCCAAGCGGCGCGTCTGGTGGCGGCTGCTGCTGCCGCTCGGCGGACTGGGCCTGCTCACCCCGCTGACGGGACGCGGCTCCGAGCACGGGCGGTTCAACCAGTGGCAGGTCAGTGGCGGCGTGGTGCTGTTGCTCGTCGGGATCACCGCGCTCCTGCCCTGGGTACTGGAACGCGTCGTCGGCGGAACGCCCGGCGGCCCGGTCTCCTGGCAACTCGCCGTGCGCCGGCTCCAGATCAGCAGCGGGACGGCCGCCCGCCTCGTCAACGGCATCGCCGTGGCGGTCGCCGGGGCCATCGCCCTGCAGATGCTCTTCTCGGGCGTCGAGGGCGAGTACCGCAACGAGACCGGCCAGGACCCGGCCCGGGCCGCCGTGTCGATCCTGCTGCCCAGCGGCAGCGAGCACCGACTGGACGCCCTCGCCGCCGAGATCGACGGCACCGACGGCATCGCCCGCACCGTGCCGCTGGCCTCGTTCAACGCCGCGCACCGGGTCCCGGCGGACGACACCATCGCGGTGACCGTCGGTGGCTGCGAGGCGCTCAGGGAGATCGCGGAACTCGGCGCGTGCAAGGACGGCGACGCCTTCGTGCTCGACGGCCCCGTCGCCGAGGGCACCGCCAAGGCCGGCGACCAGCTCCTCGCCGGCAACGTCATGGGGTTCAAGGGGGGCCCGTTCGAGCACAAGGAGGCCGTCAAGTGGGCCTTCCCGGCCGACGCGCGCACCGTCCTCTCCCGTGAGGACCCCAACGGGACCCGGCGCACCGGCCTGCTGGCGACCCCGTCGGCGGCGCCCCGGGACCTGGGCTTCGACCAGTCCGCGCAGATCTTCCTCCAACTGGACGAATCGGTGCCGGACGGGTTGGAACGGGCCCGCACGGCCGCTTTCAAGGCCGACCCGTTCGCCACTGCCATGACCTTGAGGTCGACCACCACCGTGGCCGGTTACTCCTCGATCCGCACCGGGCTCTTCTTCGGCGCGACCGGCGTCCTGATCCTGATCGGGGCGAGCATGCTGGTCTCCCAACTGGAGCAGTTGCGCGAACGGAAGAAGCTGCTCTCCTCCCTCGTGGCCTTCGGCACCAAGCGCTCCACGCTGAGCCTGTCGGTGCTCTGGCAGACGGCCCTGCCCATCGGTGTCGGTCTGGCGCTGGCGATCGGGGTGGGCATCGGGCTGGGCTCGGTACTGATCCGGATGGCCGGCCGGCCCGTCGGGATCGACTGGGGCGCGGTGCTGGCGATGGCGGGCGTGGGGGCGGGCGTGGTCGCCGTGGTGACCCTGCTCAGCCTGCCGCCACTGCTGCGGATGATGCGCCCGGACGGGCTGCGCACGGAGTGACGCGCACCGGGTGACCCGCCCGGGGTGACCGGCCCCCAGGCCGTGCGCCCGCCCCCGCGACCGCCCGGATCAGTCGGTCGGCCAGACCGGGAGCGGGCGTACGGCTTCGCGCAGCGCGGCGGCGATCGTCTTGAACTCCTCCTGTCGCGCGGTGCCGGTCCGCATGGCCAACGCGATCCGCCGGGAGGGGGCCGGCTCGGCGAAGTACCCGGTGGCGAGGTACTCGTTGCGCGTGGTCTCCAACCGCAGCGCAGTGCGCGGCAACAGCGTCACCCCCAGTCCCCCGGCGACCAGTTGTACGAGCGTGGACAGTCCGGCGGCGGTGGTGGTGACGTCCGCGCCGGCCGTGCGGCCCGCCTCCCGGCAGATGTCGAGGGCCTGGTCGCGCAGACAATGACCTTCGTCGAGCAACAGCAGTTGCAGGCCGCGCAGTTCCTCGCGCGGGATGTCCTTGCGCCCGGCGAGCGGGTGCTCGCGGGGGGCGAGGAGCACGAAGTCCTCGTCGAAGAGCGGCAGTTCGCTGACCCCCGGCATCCCGAGCGGCACCGCGAGCAGCAGCAGGTCCAGCCGTCCGCCGGCCAGCCCCTCCAGCAGCGAGGCCGTCTGCTCCTCGTGCACCTGGAGGTCCATCCGGGGGTAGCGCCGGTGGAAGAGCCCGAGCACGGTCGGCAGCAGGTACGGGGCCACCGTCGGGATCACCCCGAGCCGCAGGACGCCGGTGAACGGGGCCCGTACGGCCTCGGCCTCCTCCAGCAGCCCGCCCATGGCGTCGAGCACGCCCCGGGCCCGTACCGCGATCCGCTCCCCCGCCGAGGAGAGCAGCACCTTGCGGGTGGTGCGCTCCAGCAGTTGCACCCCGAGGGCCTCCTCCAGCGCGGAGACGGCTCCGGACAGGGCGGGCTGGCTCATGCCGATGGCGGCGGCCGCGTCCCGGAAGTGCAGATGCTCCGCCACGGCCACGAACGCGCGCAGTTGCGCGAGCGTCGCCTGTTTGAGTCCCCTATTACCGACAGCCACTGATAGGCACCTCCGATCACCAGCCACAAGAGTAGCTATTTCCGTAATCAATGCAGCTGTGCCAGCATGTGAGATCCGTCCAACCCCTTCGGAAAGCCCCCAAAAGGGTCACTTTCCCGTTTGCAAGGAGAGCACGTGCTCACTGTCGGTGACAAGTTCCCCAGCTACGATCTGACCGCTTGCGTCTCGCTCGAAGCCGGCAGCGAGTTCGCCCAGATCGACCACAAGTCCTACGAGGGCAAGTGGCGCGTGGTGTTCTTCTGGCCGAAGGACTTCACCTTCGTCTGCCCGACCGAGATCGCCGCCTTCGGCAAGCTGAACGAGGAGTTCCAGGACCGCGACGCGCAGGTCCTCGGCGTCTCCGGCGACTCCGAGTTCGTCCACCACGCCTGGCGCAAGGACCACGCCGACCTGCGTGACCTGCCCTTCCCGATGCTGGCCGACTCCAAGCACGAGCTCATGCAGGCCTGTGGCGTGCAGGGCGAGGACGGCTTCGCGCAGCGCGCCGTCTTCATCGTCGACCAGAACAACGAGATCCAGTTCACGATGGTGACCGCCGGTTCCGTGGGCCGTAACCCCAAGGAGGTCCTGCGGGTCCTCGACGCCCTGCAGACCGACGAGCTGTGCCCCTGCAACTGGAACAAGGGCGAGGGCACCCTGGACGCCCCCGCGCTGCTGGCCGGTGAGTGACGGATGTCCCTCGACTCCCTGAAGTCCGCCATACCGGACTTCGCCAAGGACCTGAAGCTGAACCTCGGTTCGGTCATCGGCAACAGCGACCTCCCGCAGCAGCAGCTGTGGGGCACGGTCCTGTCCTGCGCGATCGCCGCCCGCTCCCCGCGCGTCCTGCGCGAGCTGGAGCCCGAGGCGAAGGCGGCCCTGTCGCCGGAGGCGTACACCGCCGCCAAGTCCGCCGCCGCGATCATGGCGATGAACAACGTCTTCTACCGCACCCGTCACCTGCTGTCGGACCCGGAGTACGGCACCCTGCGCGCCGGCCTGCGGATGAACGTCATCGGCAACCCGGGTGTGGAGAAGGTCGACTTCGAGCTGTGGTCGCTCGCGGTCTCCGCGATCAACGGCTGTGGCCAGTGCCTCGACTCGCACGAGCAGGTGCTGCGCAAGGCCGGTGTCGACCGTGACACGATCCAGGAAGCCTTCAAGATCGCCTCGGTGATCCAGGCCGTCGCGGTCACCCTCGACGCCGAAGCGGCCCTCGCCGCCGAGTAGCACCCCGCGTCCGCGTGGAACGGGCCCCCGCAGCCGTCACCGGCCGCGGGGGCCCCGTCGTTTCTCCGGTCACTCGCGCAGCCGGGTCGTCAGCGTCCGCATGTCCTCGATCATCGCCGCGTGGACCGCGTCCTCGTCCACGAGGTCCTTGTCCGTGTTCCACTCCACGCGCAGCGTGAAGACCACACCGCCGTCCAGCACCGCCAGTTGGGAGTCGGCCCCCGGGTGCCGCCTGAGCAGCGCCCGTTCCCCGAGTCCGGGCACCTCCTCCACGTCCGAGGAGCCCTTCCGGCGGAGGTCCAGTCCGGGCGCGCCCTCGAACTCCGTCCGGGGATCGCTCTTCTTGTGCCGCTCGACCATGACCTCGACCCCGTACCAGGGCCGGCCCTCGGTGTACTCACCCGTCGCGTGGCAGTAGGACCAGTCGAGTGCGGGACTCGTCTCGTTGCCGGCCCAGGTCATGTCGAAGGCCGTGCCGTTGATCGCGCCGAGTGCCTTCAGGGGCGCCTCCGGGCAGAGGTCGTCGACGTGCCGGTAGGCGATCCGGGGAGCCGTGTCGGAACGATTCTGCGCGGCCAGGGTCCCGCCCCACACCGCCGAGGCCAGCACCGCCCCGCCCAGCGCCCACAGCCACCGTGAACGCGGTCCTCGTCCCGACGCGCGCGCCGCCCCGGGCTCCGCGGCGGGTTCCGCCGTCTGCGCCACCCGGTCCGTGCGCCACTCGCCGTCCAGTTCCGGCTCGCCGATCACCCGTCGCCCCTCTCCCCGCCCCCGGCCGGCGCCGCGGCGCCGTCAGACCCGCTGCTCACCCTGGCTCTTCTCCCCCGGCGTGCGCGGTGACGCGTCCAGCGCGGTGGCCCCGTGCGGGGCGGGTCCCACCTCGGCCATGCCGGGGTGGAGCTGCTCGCGCGAGTACGCCTTGAGGAAGCCGACCACCGTGTTGGTGACGGCGACCAGCGGAACGGCGACCACCGCTCCGCCGATGCCCGCGATCATCCCGCCGGCGGCCACCGACAGCACCACCGCGAGCGGGTGCACCCGTACCGCCCGGCCCAGGATGAAGGGCTGGAGCACATGACCCTCGATCTGCTGCACGGCGAGCACCACGGCCAGCACCATGAGCGCGATGAACGGCCCCTGGGTCACCAGGGCCACGACCACCGCGAGGGCGCCGGAGATGACGGCTCCGACGAGCGGGATGAAGGCGAACAGGAAGATGAACACGGCCAGCGGGACGGCCATCGTGACGTCGAGGAAGTACAGGCCGAGGCCGATGAACACGGCGTCGATGAGGGCCACGAGGACGGTGCCCCGTACGTACGCGGTCAGCGTGCGCCAGGCGCGCGGACCGGCGCCGGCCATGCCGGGACGGGCGGCGGCCGGCACCAGGCCGAGCACCCAGGTCCAGATCCGCTTGCCGTCGTAGAGCAGGAAGAGCGTCGAGAACATCGCGAGCAGCATGCCCGTCAGCACCTCGACGAGCACCGTCACGCCCTGCAGTCCGGCGGAGGTGATCTCCTCGGTGTTGGTGCCGATGGTGTCGGTGAGGTTCTTCGCGATGTCGTTGATCTGCTTCTCGGTCACGTGGAACGGACTGTCCAGTGCCCAGACCTTGAGTTCGTTGATGCCGTCGCGGACCCGGTCGGAGAGGTCGTCGAGGTTCTCCATGACCTGCCAGACCACGAACCAGCCGACCAGCCCGATGACCACGAATCCGAGGATCGCCGTCACGGCCGTGGCGAGCCCCCGCGGCAGCCCGAGCCGGCGCAGCCGGACGACGAAGGGCTGGAGCAGGGCGGTGACGAGCAGCGCCGCGGCGAAGGCGAGGACGACCAGGCGGACCTCACTGATCACCTTCATCAGGACCCAGAGCATTCCGGCGAGCAGCAGCAGCCGCCAACTGGCCTCCGCGGCGACGCGCATGCCCCAGGGGATGACGGTCACCGGGTCGGGGCGCACCCGCCGGCCGGACACGTCGGGAACGGGGCCGGTGCCTCCCGGGGACGGGAGCGGCGACGGGGAGGCCTGGGGCGCCGGTCGGTCGTCGGAGGTCTCCGCCTCGACCTCGGCCCGCCGTTCGTCGAGGCGAGCCTCCACCTGGCTGAGCTTTCTCCCGATCCTGCCGAGCCAGCCTGCCCTCTTCGACATGTCTTTCCTTTCCCCCCGCCCGTGAACACACCTCGAAGACCGTACACGCGAGGAGCCCCGCACCGTAGGACGGTGCGGGGCTCCCGGAGGTTGTGCGGTGGCGCGTGCCTAGTACCAGTCGTTGGCGTCGTGGAAGCTCAACGCCGCGCACGGGCTGCCGTAGCGCTCGTTCATGTAGCCCAGGCCCCACTTGATCTGCGTGGCGGGGTTGGTGCGCCAGTCGGCACCGGCCGAGGACATCTTCGAGCCGGGCAGCGCCTGGACCAGACCGTAGGCGCCCGAGGACGAGTTGACGGCCTTGTAGTTCCAGGTGGATTCCCGGTCGACGATCTCCGAGAAGCACTGGAACTGTCCCGCCGGGACGATCTGCCGGGCGATTGACTTGACCTCGGAGATCGTGTAGGAGCCCTGGACGTCGAAGTCTCCGGCGTCGCGCGTCGAGGAGCGGCTGGCGACCTCGCCGGCCTCCTCGCGCTCCTTCTTCAGCTTCGCGGCGGCCTCGGCCTCGGACTTCTTCTTGGCCTCCGCGTCCGCCGCGGCCTGGGCGTCGGACTTCTTCGCCTTGGCGGTCTCGGCGGCCTCGATGCGCGCGGCCTCCTCGGCCGAACGCTTGGCGTCGGCGTCGGCGGCGTGGGCGATCGTGTCGGCCTGCTGCGTCAGGGAGCCGCTCTGGACCTGGGCCTGCTCGCCGACCGGGATTTCAGTGAGGAGAGTCGCACCCGACGCGGTGGTCTCGAGGTCGTTCGTGGTGGCGTCGCCGGTGGCAACGCCCACGACTGCGCCGACGGTGGTGACAGCGGTGGCCGAAGCCACTGCGAACCCTCGAACCGAGATCCGGCTCACACGGTGTCCTTCCAGCAGCGTCCGCAGTGACCTCGCGGGCGCAAAAGTGCCCCTGGACACTGGCCTCCATGAATCCGCGGTCACTGGAGGCTCGGGCCCGTGGGCAACTCCCCTGCGGGAGCTGCCGCGTGAAACTCGGGCGACATACGGCAGACGACTGTGGAGTTGTGGTGCTGCGCGTATCTCACGAGAGATACAGGTGTGCCGTATGTGGGGCCTGACGGAAATCAGACTCTGCCGGACCTCGACGCCGCAGGGCAATTCCACGTTGCGTGGGAAAGGTCACACCTGCGGAGAGGCCGCTGTTTTCGACGAAGGCCTGTGCAGCACAGCGCCGCCCGGCTAGGCTTCTGGGCCTTTGCCGGGCGGCGCCAACTCTACTTCCCACTATGGGGGTTCTGTCCCCTTTGCGGTTACAGGGTCTCCAGCATCTCCGTGACGAGCGCGGCGATCGGCGAACGCTCGGAACGAGTCAGCGTGATGTGCGCGAAGAGCGGATGGCCCTTCAGCTTCTCAACGACGGCGACCACTCCGTCGTACCGGCCCACCCGCAGGTTGTCCCGCTGGGCCACGTCGTGGGTCAGCACGACCCGCGAGTTGGCGCCGATCCGGGACAGCACCGTCAGCAGCACGTTGCGTTCCAGCGACTGCGCCTCGTCCACGATCACGAAGGCGTCGTGCAGCGAGCGACCGCGGATGTGGGTGAGCGGCAGGACTTCGAGCATCCCGCGGTTCAGCACCTCCTCGATGACCTCGCGTCCGGCGACCGCCGAGAGCGTGTCGAACACCGCCTGCGCCCACGGGCTCATCTTCTCGGAGGCGTCCCCGGGCAGATAGCCGAGGTCCTGGCCGCCCACCGCGTACAGCGGCCGGAAGACCATCACCTTCTGATGCTGCCTCCGCTCCAGCACCGCCTCCAGGCCCGCGCACAGCGCGAGCGCCGACTTTCCGGTGCCGGCCCGGCCGCCCATCGACAGGATGCCGATCTCCGGGTCGAGGAGCAGGTCGAGGGCGATGCGCTGCTCGGCGCTGCGGCCGTGCAGCCCGAAGGCCTCGCGGTCGCCGCGTACGAGCTTCACGTTGCCGTCGGCCGTGACCCGGCCCAGTGCCTTGCCCCGTTCGGACTGGAGGACCAGTCCGGTGTGGACGGGCAGCTCGGCGACCTCCGGCACGTAGAGCCGCTCCTCCGAGAAGAGCAGGTCCACCTGTTCGCCGGAGAGGGCCAGCTCGCTCATGCCGGTCCAGCCGGCGTCGGTGATGGCGAGCTCCGCCCGGTACTCCTCGGCGAGCAGCCCCACGGAGGAGGCCTTGATGCGCAGCGGGAGATCCTTCGAGACCACCGTGACGTCGTAGCCCTCGGCCTGGAGATTGCGGGCGACGGCGAGGATCCGCGAGTCGTTGTCCCCCAGCCTGAAGCCGGCGGGCAGGACCCCCGGGTCGGAGTGGTTGAGCTCGACACGCAGGGTGCCGCCCAGATCGCCCAGCGGGATGGGTGCGTCGAGACGTCCGTACCGGACCCGGAAGTCGTCGAGCAGGCGGAGGGCCTGGCGCGCGAAGTAGCCGAGTTCGGGATGGTGCCTCTTTGCCTCCAGCTCGGTGATCACCACGATCGGGAGCACGACCTCGTGCTCGTCGAAGCGGGAGATCGCGTTGGGGTCTGCCAGCAGGACGCTGGTGTCGAGGACGTAGGTCCGCCTGTCGGGCAGGCGGCGCTTTGTGCTGGTCACCACGGAAGGACGTACCCCCTCGGAAGAGGTCGGGCCATGAAGACCGGACCGGTCATCGGCACCCATGCGCGGGCCGAATACCGGCCCTCCACTCCGTCCGTGCGAACCGCACGTGCGTCCTGGTGCAAAGGGCCTCCCGGGCGGACGACCCCATGCCGTCCGCTGAGACTCGACACCCGTGGATCGGACGTCGACCTGCCAGGGTTATGCCCTCGAACGGGCAAGGCCATGCCATGGCATATGACGGACGCTCGGTGAACCCCTGGTGAAGGCTTGAGAGGAGGGCGACGGGGCGCGCGGGGACGTGCCGGACCGGAAGGGGCCGCGGTCACGGCGAACTCCCGTCGAGGAGCCCGCCGTCCGGGGATCAGCTCCCGTACCGCCGGTGGCGCGCGGCGTAGTCGCGCAGTGCCCGGAGGAAGTCGACCTTGCGGAAGGCCGGCCAGAAAACCTCGCAGAAGTAGTACTCCGAATGCGCGCTCTGCCAGAGCATGAACCCGGACAGCCGCTGTTCGCCGCTGGTGCGGATGACCAGGTCCGGGTCGGGCTGACCCCGGGTGTAGAGGTGCTCCGCGATGTGGTCGATGTCGAGGACCTCGGCGAGCTCCTCGAAGGAGGTGCCCTTCTCGGCGTGCTCCAGCAGCAGCGAGCGGACCGCGTCGGCGATCTCCTGCCGGCCGCCGTAGCCGACCGCGACGTTGACCAGTATCCCGTCGACGTCGTGGGTGGCCTGCTCGGCCTCCTTCAGCACGGACTGGGTCCGCTCGGGGAGGATGTCGAGGTTGCCGACGTGGTGGACGCGCCAGCGGCCGTCCGCGGCGAGGCCCCGCACGGTGTTCTCGATGATGTTGAGCAGCGGGCGCAGCTCGACCTCGGGGCGGTCCAGGTTGTCCGTGGAGAGCATCCACAGGGTGACGACCTCGACGTCCGTCTCGGTGCACCAGCCCAGCATCTCGGAGATCTTGTCGGCCCCGGCCTGGTGGCCCTGCTCCGTGGTCCCTCCGGACGCCTTCGCCCAGCGCCGGTTCCCGTCCAGGATGACGCCGATGTGCTTGGGCGCCTCGTCATGGTCGAGGCGGCCTTCCACCCGGCGTGCGTAGAGCCTGTACACCAGGTCGCGCAGCTTCACGATCTTCCAGCCCCTCCGAATGCAATGCCCCCGTGCGAATTGCGGTCCCCCGAGTCCGCCACATTACTGGGATGTGGGAAGGGGTACCCAACTCGGTCGATCACAAGTCCGTGATAGGGAGGACAACGTGACTGATACCAATCCCTATCGGGCAGAGCCCTCGCGCTACGACTCCATGGAGTACCGGCGCACCGGCCACAGCGGCCTCAAGCTCCCCGCCATCTCCCTCGGCCTCTGGCACAACTTCGGTGACGACACGTCCCTGGCTCCCCAGCGGGCGATCCTTCGTCGGGCCTTCGACCTCGGTGTCACCCATTTCGACCTGGCCAACAACTACGGACCGCCGCCCGGATCCGCCGAGCTCAACTTTGGCAAGATCTTCGCGCAGGACTTCGCGTCCCACCGCGAGGAGCTGGTGCTCTCCACCAAGGCCGGCTACCTGATGCACGCCGGCCCGTACGGCGAGTGGGGCAGCCGCAAGTACCTGCTCGGCTCGCTGGACGCCTCGCTGAAGCGGATGGGCGTCGATTACGTCGACATCTTCTACTCGCACCGCTTCGACCCGGAGACCCCGCTGGAGGAGACCATGGGCGCCCTGGCGTCCGCGGTCTCGCAGGGCAAGGCCCTCTACGTGGGCGTGTCCTCGTACACGGCCGAGCAGACGGCCGAGGCCGCACGGATCCTGCGCGACATGGGCGTGCGCCCGCTCATCCACCAGCCCTCGTACTCCATGATCAACCGCTGGACGGAGGAGGACGGGCTGCTGGACACCCTGGAGGAGGCCGGCATGGGCTGCATCTCCTTCGCCCCGCTCGCCCAGGGCCTCCTGACGGGCAAGTACCTGAAGGGCATCCCGGAGGGCTCGCGGGCCAGCCAGGGCAAGTCCCTCAACCCGGACCTGCTCTCGGACGACGTCCTGCGTCGACTCAAGGGGCTGAACGAGATCGCGGGGCGGCGCGGGCAGTCGTTGGCGCAGTTGGCGCTGAACTGGGTGCTGCGCGACGAGCGCATGACGTCGGCCCTGATCGGCGCGTCGAGCGTGAGGCAGTTGGAGGAGAACGTGGCCGCGCTGGCCGGTGCCCCGCTCACGGAGCAGGAGTTGAAGGAGATCGACTCCTTCGCCGTCTCCACCCCCGGCGCCAACATCTGGGCCCAGCGCGGCTGACCTGCGCTGATGCCGCACCGTCAGGAACCGGTGCGGGAAAACAAAAAACGGGCCGGTCCGTGGGGGGGATACGGACCGGCCCGAGGGGGGGGTTCCACCATAACCCTTCGTAAAGCGTGATGCGTGCATTGACGCAAAACGATTACGCTCCGAATCCGCCCAGCAGCAATCCGGTGAGCGCGCCGGCCGCCATGAAGGGGCCGAACGGAAAGGCCGTCCGGCGTCCCGCACGGCCGCACAGCAGCAGGCCCAGGCCGTACACGGCTCCGTAGAGGAAGCCCAGGAACGCCCCCGCCGCCCATACCCCCCAGCCGTACCACCCAAGAGCGACCCCGAGGGACAGCGCCAGCTTGACGTCCCCGAAGCCCATTCCGGCCGGGTGGATCAGGAACAGCACCAAATACGAGCCCGCGAGCGCGGCCCCGCCGAGCAGCGCCGCCCGCCAGGACCCGGCCGCGCCCGGCAGGAGCCCGGCGCACCCCAGCAGCACGACCGCCGCCGCGGCGAGCGGCAGGGTCAGCGGGTCCGGCAGCCGGTGCACGGCGACGTCGACCAGGCCGAGCAGGACGAACCCGGGCGCGAGCCCCACGAACGCCACCGCCTCGGGCCGCGCCCCGACGGCCCACGCGAGCAGGGCGCAGACCCCGGCGACCAGGCACACGACCCCCGCGGGGTGGACCCCGTAGCGGTGGGGCGGCGGGCCGGACCCCTCGCCGGCGGTCGGGGCGTCGGGGTCCGCGGGGGCGGTCGGGGCGTCGGGGTCCGCGGGGGCGGGCACGGGCGTCGGGGCGCCCGGTCGGGCGCCGGGGTGCCCGGGCGCGGGCGCCGACGGGGACACGGCCGGCGTTCCGGGGAGGCGGCAGCGGGCGCGGCCCACCCAGCCCGGCAGTGGGTGCCCGTCGGGGCAGGAGTCGCGCCAGGGCTCCCCCGGCTCCACGGACAGCCGGTACGCCGCGCGCGGCAGCAGCAGACCCGCGCCCGCTCCGTACGCGGCGGCGAGGATGATCACGACCAGGCCCATCCGACGACCGTAGGCCCATGCCCCCGCGGGGGCATGGGCCCGGGGGCCCATTGCCCCTACCCTGGCCACCCGGACGGGTCGGACGGGGCGGACGGGAAAGGGCGGGTGCACATGGGGCGTTGGCGTGACGGCGGAGCCGTCCTGCGCGTCGGCGGGGCGAACGGGACGCCGGCGCCGGTGTCGGTGTCGGTGCCGGTGTCGGCGCCCGCGTCGGTGTCGGTGCCCGCGTCGGTGCCGGTTTCGGTGCCGCTGGAGATCGCCGCCTCCTACCGGGCCCGCACCCGCGGCCTGCTCGGGCGCGACGGGATCGCGGGGGCGCTGTTGTTGACCCCGGCGGGCAGCGTGCACACGTTCCGGATGCGGTTCGCGATCGACGTCGCGTACCTCGACCGGAACCTCGACGTGATCGCCCTGACCACGATGGTCCCCGGCCGACTGGGGCTGCCCCGCCCGCGCTCCCGGCACGTCCTGGAGGCCGAGGCGGGCGCGATGGCCGGCTGGGGCCTGCGGGTCGGAACCCGCGTCGAGGTGGAACCGCGACCGGACGGAGCCGGAACCTGACGTCCGTCTCACCTCTCGCTAGGCGGTGAACCGCCTCGGGGGTAGGTTGGGGCGGTTGGGCTGGGGTGTCAGGGGAGCGGCATGACGGAGAACGCGCGGATCAAGGCGCTGGAGCAGATCATGCCGGCGACGCACGGCGCCGACGAGGACATCGACTGGCGGGCCGCCGAGGCGGCCTGGGGAACGAGGTTCCCGGCCGATTTCATCGCGTTCATGGGGCGCTTCGGCTCCGGGTCCATCAACGGCGAGGCCGGCATCCTGTTGCCCCTTCCCAAACCCGGACTCCAGTGGGATCCGGCCGAGATGGCCGAGGAGACCGCCAACGCCCGCCAGGTCTGGAAGACCGAGGGCGGCCGAGCCGTCTTCGACGTGGACCCGGAGTCGATCATCGCGTGGGGGGTCACGGGCGGGTCGGACATCCTGTGCTGGCTGACGACCGACCCCGACCCCGACCGCTGGCCGGTCCTGGTGGTCGGGCGGCACACCGCCGAGTCCTTCGCGGTGTATCCGTACGGCATGGCCGAGTTCCTGCTCCGGCTGTGCTCGGACGAGTTCGACGTGAGTCCCGTCAGCATCACCTTCTGGGACGGCGGCCACCTGAGCTTCGTCCACTGGCGCAAGGCCCAGCGTCGTTGGCAGGAGGGCCGCAACCCGGAGACGGGCGAGCCGGACCCCTACGCGGGCGATTTCGCCGACTGACCGTTCCGAGGGGCGACGGCCGGACGGCGTGAACACCGGAGGGCCGGAGCGCCGGACCGAATGACCGCTGGACCGAATGACCGCCTGACGGCGTGAACACCGGACCGCCGGACGGCCTGAGCGCCGGACCGCGTGACACCGGACGGCCTGACCGCCGGACGGCCCCTACGCCCAGCCACCACCCTTACAGCCCGTTCCATGGCCGGAAACGGGCTTTTCGGCATGTCTACGCGCGTGGGAATCGTGGATCACATATCGGAAAACACCATGGGAAAAAGCCCCGGTTGGAGCATTGACCACAACCGCCACCCCAAGGGAATCAACCACCCCACCCTCAGGAGAGAATTCCGGCCAACGGGCCGCGGACGGACACCCCGGCCCGGAGTGACTCATAAGTAACAACGGGACTCAAAAGAAAATCAGGGGAATCGACCCGTGCGACGAAGAATGTTCACCGCGACGACCGGGGCGGCCGCGCTCGGACTCCTCATCCCTCTTGCGGGCTGCGGTAGTTCCGACGGGGACTCCGGTGACGGCGGCACACTACGGCTGGTCGCCGCCGAATACGGCGACGGCCCGGGCAACAGTTCCAAGGCCTTCTGGGACAAGATGACGGCCGATTTCACCAAGGCCAACCCCGCCGTCAAAGTCGAGGTCCAGCTCCTCCCGTGGGCGGACATCGACAGCGAGGTCACGCGCATGGTCCGGGACGACAAGGCCCCGGACATGGCCCTGATGGGCTCCTACTCGGACTTCGCGGCGCAGGGGAAGCTCTATTCCGCGGACGAGCTGCTCTCGGTCACCGCCGAGGCGAACTTCCTGCAACCGCTCGCGGAGGCCGGTTCGGTCGGCAGCACCCTGTACGGTCTGCCGTTCGTCGCGAGCAGCCGCCTGCTCTTCTACAACAAGGAGCTGTTCGACAAGGCCGGCGTCACGAGCGAACCCAAGACGTGGAACGACCTGAAGACGGCCGCCAAGGCGCTCAAGGAGAAGGGCGTGAAGTTCCCCTACGCCATGCCGCTCGGCCCGGAGGAGGCGCACGCCGAGGCGCTGATCTGGGAGTTGAGCAACGGAGGCGGCTACTCCGACAACAGCGGGAACTACAATCTGGCCTCCGACCAGAACATCCAGACCTTCAAGTGGATCAAGGAGTTCATGGTTGCTCCGGGTCTGACGGGGCCGGTCCCGCCGTCGCGGCTCAACCGCGCCGACGCGTTCGCCGCCTTCCTGCGCGGAGAGGTCGGCATGCTCAACGGCTATCCCTCGCTCGCCCACGAGGCGCGCGCCAAGGGCATCTCCGTCCGTGCCGTCCCGATGCCGGTGTCGGGCACCCTCGGCCCCGGGGAGACGCCGCCGACGGTCGGTGTCGCCGACTGGATGATGGCGTTCAACCAGAACGGCAAGCGCGAGGAGATCGGCAAGTTCCTGGACTTCGTCTACCAGGACAAGAACCTGTCCGACTTCGCCGGGCGCTACCACCTGCTGCCCTCGACGGTGTCCGCCTCCCGCACCCCGGCCGGCGGTGGCCTCGACCAGAACGACGTGCAGTTCCTGACCGCCTTGCGCGGCGCCCAGCTCTACCCGGTCAACGACCCGTCCTGGGTGACCGTCAGCGACACCATCAAGCGCAACATCGGTCGCGCCGTGGAACCGTCCGGCGACCCCAAGGGCGTCCTGGAGGGCATCGCCGCGAAGGCGACCGAGGCCGGCCGGAAGAGCTGACCGACGAGACGTACGAACGGAAAGCCCCCTGGGAAAAGGGACTTTCGCCCCCTGCCGCATCCCACCCCGTGCGGCACCATGGCAGTCACGGCACTTGATCCAAGGCCGCGGCCCTGCCGCCCGACGAGCACCCACAAGGTGCGCGGGGCGGCCGGCCCCTCCCCCCTCCGCCTCCGCCCTTCTCTGTTCCCTCTGTTCCCTCGGCGCCCTCTGCCCCGCCTTTCGGGCCTGCCCCGCCTGCCCGCCTACCCGCCTGTCGGGCCCGTCTCGGCTACTTCTGCCGGCCGTTGTCCTGCGAGAACGCCGTGCGGTACTGACCGCAGTCGGAATCCCAGTTCAACGTGCCTGTGAGCGTCCCGTATCCGGTCCGGGTGACCGACCACTCCACCGTGTAGGTCCCGGTGTCGCAGGCGATCCGCTTCCCGCCGGGAACCTTCGTGCGGCCCGTCGCCGGCTGGTCCGTCAGTTCCTGCCGCACCTCGCCCGCCTTGGCCCGCCGCGCGTCGCGCAGCACTGCGTGCACGACGATCGGGTGCCTGCCGTCCTTCGTGGTCACCGCACGCTTGACGAGCTTGGAGTCGGACACCGCCCACGCGAACTCGTACGAGGGCAACCAGGCCAGCGTCTTCGGGTCGGCGACCTTCCGCTCGAACTCCGGCGCGCCGTCGGGACCCGGCTTCGTGACCGTCTTGTACTGGACCGTCGGGTAGAAGCGGAACTGCCCCTCCACCTTGTGCATGTCGTCCTTGGTCCACATCGACTTCATCGCCTTCTCCTCGCCGCCCGGGTCCTGGAGGTACGCGGTGCCCTGCGCGGCGGTGGCGGCGGACTGGCCGACGGCGGGGGCGAGGGCGGCCACGGCGGCGGCGAGGGCGAGAGCGGCGGTGCGGGTGCGCTTCATGCCCGGCCCAACGGGGGCTTCCGGCGGGCCGGAACGACGCGGGGCCCGCGTTCACCCGTACGGGAAAGGGGGATGAACCCGAAGATGACGGATTCCGTGGTTCGCCCGGAATGCGAACCGATGAACGCCAGTTGGGGCGGCTGTACGCGGGGAGACGGTCCCCGCGGCACGTACGCGGGACTCGATGAGCGTCACGGTGGACGGAACGGCGAACGACACTGGGAGGCGAACGGCTTCGCGGGCCCGGTCACGGGCCTCGCCCACGGCCGCCCGCGCCGCCGCCCCGGCTTCCCGGGTGGCCTGGCCCCCGAGAACGGGCGCCTGCCGGCGGCGGCAGTGAAGGTGGCGCGCGGTCGGTGACGCCCGGGGGGCGAGGGCGGGGTGGCCGGCGCCCCCGGGCTGGGTCAGGCCCGACCTCGGGTCAGGCGCGGGTCAGGCGCGGGTCAGGCGCGGGTCAGGATCGGCCTCGGGTCAGGCCTGGCCGGTCTCGAAGCGGCTGACGCGGCCGTCGGCGGTGACGTCGAACCGCCAGGCGGTGCGCATCTCGCCCCAGGTGTCGTTTCGGTAGTCGACGACGAGGGCGCGACCGTCCCCGGATTGCGAGGCGACGGCCATGTGACCGCCCGAGGAGAAGACCTCCTTCTCCGTCCACTCGCCGAGGTCCCGGTCGGACCCGTCGTCCGACATGGTCGCGCCGGGGGCGAGGGCGGCGTCGAACGCCGCCCGGTCGCCCGCGTTCACGGCGGTGACGAAGGCGCGGACGGCTGGGTCGGTGAGTTGCTCGGGTGCGATCACGGTTCGGTCCTCCGGCGGGTCGTGCGCGGGATTCGGTACGCGCGGGGCTTCGTACGCGGGGCCTCGTGCGCAGGGTTTCGTACGCGGCTGCGTGCGGGCCGGGTACGACTGCGTGTGCGGCTGTGTGCGCGTATGCGCAGCGGCTGCGTGTGCGTAGCGGCTGCGTGTGCGACCAGGGAACACCGGGGGTGGGGCCGGCGGGGTGACCCTCACCCGTTCGCCGCCGGACGGCGTGTCAGGGGGCCGTGCGGACCGGGAAGCCGGTGGGGCGGCCCTGGTCTTCGAGCCAGGACAGGACCTTGTCGAGGGCCTCGACGGTCTGCGCGCGGTTGCCACCGCCGTCGTGGAAGAGCACGGTCGGACCGTTCTTCAACTCGCCCTTGACCGTGTTGACGATCGCCGCGACGCCCGGCTTGCTGAAGTCCTTGCTGTCCACGTTCCAACCGAGCGGACGCATGCCGGCCTCGGCGGCGATGCGCCGGCTGTCGGGGGTGAACGCGCCGCCCGGGGCCCGGTAGTACTCCACCTTGGCGCCCCCGCCCGCGGCTTGCTCTATCTGTCGTTGCGCGTCGAGTATCTGCGCCTTCTGGTAGGCGACGGGCTTCTTGTCCATCGCCGTGTCGTGGGACATGGTGTGGTCGCAGAGCCGGTGCCCGCCCGCGACGACCTGCTTGACCAGGTCAGGGTGGGCCGCGGCCTGGGGGCCGACCATGCAGAAGGTCGCCTTCACGTCGTGCTCCGCGAGGACGGCGAGGATCCGCGGCGTCCATCGGGGATCGGGGCCGTCGTCGATGGTGACGTTGACCGTGTCCCCGCCGCCCTCCGAGGCGTGGGCTATCCCCTCCGGCATGCGCTGCCGGGGCACGTTCGGGGACCCGGGCGAGCCCGCGGGGTCGTCCGTCCGACCGGCCGCGTTCTCGTGTCCGATGTGGTGGTCCGGTCCGACGATCGCCGTCGCTCCCCATACGGTCGCCGCGACGGCCACGGCGGCCGCCACGACGGTCAACCGGGACTGTGCGACCTGCTTGCGCGTGCGTGCCAAGAACCCCATGAGTCCGTCCACTCCCCTTCACCTCGTGGGCGCCTCCGACCGCCGCCGGTGGTGCCCCCTCGTCTTCCAGACGCCGGGTGACGAGGAGGGGTTCCAGTGAATTCCCCCATAAATTCCAAGTAATGGGACATTCGTCCCCGATCGTCCGTATTTTCGGCCCCATTGAAACCGGGCCGAATCGTCCCAACCTGCTACCCATCACCTCACGCCTCAATCTCCCCTCCCGTGGACGGGATTCACTCGACCTCGCGCGAAGCGACTCCCGACCCGGGCGTCACGGCGGTCGCGGGCACGGCAGGGGTGGGCGGGGGCACGGGAAGAGCCCGGCACCGGAGGATGGGTTCATCCGCCGGTGCCGGGCTCGTTCGATTCCCACGTTGTCGCGCACGTCACACGGGGCGCACACGTCGCGCGGGGTGCGCGGGGTGCGCGCGGTGCTCAGTGGGCGATGGACTCCTGGGGAGCCTGCGCGGTCTTGCCCTCGCCGCCCTCGCCGCCGCCGGCGGCCTGGGCGGGTCCCGCGCCGCGGAGGGGGACCTCCTTGACGAACCAGGCGGCCGCGAAGCCCAGTACGGCGATGGCCGCGCCGAGCAGGAACGCGGAGTGGGTGCCGGCCGCGACCGCGTGCTGGTAGGCATCGCGCATGGCCTCGGGCAGCTTGGCCAGGCTCGCGGCGTCCAGTTGGGCCGATCCCGCCTTCGCGGCGGCCTCGGGGCCCAGTCGCTCGGTCATGGTGTCGGTCACCTGCGAGGTGAACAGCGAGCCCATCAGGGCGACACCGAAGGAACCGCCGAGGGTGCGGAACAGGGTGGCGGAGGAGGACGCGACGCCCATGTCCTTCATGTCGACGCTGTTCTGCGCGACGAGCATGGTGATCTGCATCAGGAAGCCGAGGCCGGCGCCGAGGACCGCCATGTAGACGCCGGACATCAGGCGGGTGGTGCCGGTGTCCATGGTCGCGAGCAGGAAGAGCCCGACGACCATGAGCCCGCCGCCGACGATCGGGAACATCTTGTACTTGCCGCTGCTGGTGGTGATGCGGCCCGCGATCAGCGAGACGACCATCATCGAGAGCAGCATCGGCAGGAGCAGCAGGCCGGAGTTGGTGGCGGAGGCGCCCTGCACCGACTGCTGGAACAGCGGCAGGTAGAGCACGCCGCCGAACATCGCGAAGCCGACGAGGAAACCGATCACCGACATGAGCGTGAAGTTGCGGCTGCGGAAGATGTGCAGCGGCATGACCGGCTCGGCGGCCTTGGTCTCGACGTAGAGGAACGCGGCGATGGACACGATGCCGAGGATGATCAGGCCGATGACCTCACCGGAACCCCAGGCGTACTCGGTGCCACCCCAGGTGGTGACGAGCACGGTCGAGGTGATGGCGATGGTCAACAGGGCCGCGCCGAGGTAGTCGATCTTCCCCTGGGACTTCTTCTTGGGGAGGTGCAGGACCGCGGTGACCATCGCGAGCGCGACGGCGCCGAGGGGAAGGTTGATGTAGAAGGACCAGCGCCAGCCCATGTGGTCGGTGATGGTGCCGCCGACCAGCGGGCCGCCGATCATGGCGAGGGCCATCACGCCGGCCATCATGCCCTGGTACTTGCCGCGCTCACGGGGCGGGATCAGGTCGCCGATGATCGCCATGACGCCGACCATCAGACCGCCGGCGCCGAGGCCCTGGATCGCACGGAACCCGATCAACTGCCCCATGTCCTGGGCCATGCCGCTGAGCGCGGAACCGATCAGGAAGATCACGATCGAGGTGAGGAAGGAGCCCTTCCGGCCGTACATGTCGCCGATCTTGCCCCAGATGGGGGTGGAGGCGGCCGTGGCCAGGGTGTACGCGGTGACGACCCAGGAGAGGTGCTCCAGGCCACCGAGTTCGCCGACGATCGTCGGCATCGCGGTGCCGATGATCATGTTGTCGAGCATGGCCAGCAGCATCGCGATCATGAGCGCCATCAGCACGACGCGAACGCTGCGCGGCTTCACCTCCTCCGAGGCATCGGCCGTCTTCGTCATTTCCGCCATCTCGTCCACTCCCCTGACCCCCGGGGCTTACTTGCCGCCCGGCTAGTTGACTACACTGGGGAAGGTAGACCCGTAACTAGCCGGGCGTCAAGTAAGTAATTTGGGGAGCGCCATGACCAGCAGCAGTCCGCAGCAGCGCCGTGGCAACACGCGTCAGCGCATCCAGGACGTGGCTGTGGAACTCTTCGCCGAGCAGGGGTACGAGAAGACCTCGCTGCGCGAGATCGCGGAGCGGCTGGACGTCACGAAGGCGGCGCTCTACTACCACTTCAAGACCAAGGAAGACATCATCATCAGCCTCTTCGAGGACGTGACGCGTCCGATCGACGAGCTGATCGCGTGGGCGGAGGAGCAGCCGCGCACGCTGGAGACCAAGCGGGAAGTGCTCCGGCGCTACAGCGAGGCGATGGCCGCCGGGGCCTCGCTGTACCGGTTCATGCAGGAAAACCAGGCGACCATGCGGGAGCTGAGCATCGGGGAGACCGTGAAGAAGCGCCTCTTCACCCTGGTCGAACTGCTACGGACGGACGACGGGCCCTTGACGGACCAGGTGCGCTGCGTGAGCGCCCTGTTCACGCTGCACGCCGGGATGATGTTCCTCCAGCACGTCGAGGGCAACCCGGAGGAGACGCGCCAGGCGGCCCTGGAGGTCGCCACGGACCTCATCACGCGGGCGCACGGGCAGTAGCCGCCCGCCCTGAGGCGGGGGGGCTGGGACTCAGGGCGGGGGATATCCGGAATCCCTGGTCACGGCCTACCTGGAAACCCCGCGACCGACGCTGGACGGCAAGCCTGCGCACGGCGGTGAGCGAAGCACCGGACCCGGTACTCGGCGTCTTCGACTGGCTTGCGGACCGCCCCGGCGGCCCACCGGGCCCGCGAGGCGGCGGCCACCCTCATGCGAGGCGATCCGGTGCGCGAACCCCCCACGTCCGAGCGCCGACTGACGACCCCTCCACCAGTCGTTTCCCTACTGACCGCTGCCGCGCGGGAACGTGATCTCCACGCGCCGGTTCTTCTTCCGGCCTTCCTCGGTGCCGTTGTCGGCGATCGGGTAGTCCTCGCTGTAACCGCGGACGTCGAAGATGACGCCGGGGTTCGTCACGGTCTTGCCCAACTCCGCCTGCACGGCATCGGCACGCTGCTTGGACAGCTCCTTGCCGTGCTCGTAACTGCCCTGGTCATCGGTGAAACCGAAGACTCGAACACGGGTCGCCTTCTGCTGGTTGATCTCGTTGGCGATGGCCTGTATCCGCGCCGCCGCCTGCGCGTTGAACACCGCACTGTTCTCGGGGAACAGAACCTCGGACTGCAGCGCCATCATGACGGTCTGATTGGTCTCCTGCCGCCGCTCCTCACCCCCGAGGTCCTCGACCACCTCGGCGATGTCGAGCACCTTGACGGGCGCGAGGGTCCCGCCTTGCGGAATCTTGAGCCCGGGAGCGTTCGAGTCGATGGCCACGGGAGCCGAAGCCGAAGGCTCAGTACCGGGCGGCACCGACGGCTTGACGTCGTCGGCGTGGGCACTGGTGGCCCCGAGGAAATGCGCGCCGGCGATGACGAGCCCGACGACGGCGGTGGACGCGGAGACGCGGTGTCGTGTGGTCATGGGGTCACCCGGAGATTTTGACGGTCGCCGTGGCGAAGGTGGGGAGACTGAAGTCCACCTCGGTGGTGGTGGCTGGGGGTACTGGGAACTGCATGAAGATAGGAAGGGCTTTTCCTGCCCCGATCGAGTTCACGCCAGTGGTGCAGAGACAGCGTCCTTCCGTGTCGCGCAACACGTAGTAGCGCTTCTTCCCTGCTTTGTCGACGAGGGTCGCACCAGCAACTGATTCACCGCTTCCCGTGAGCTCGTTCCCACGCCAGGCAGTTGTATGAGTGAAGTCTTTCGATCCGGAATTCTTGATCTGACCACTCACCGTGAGGAAGCCTCCGGCATCACGCTTGGCCTCGTTGATCTCAAGGACGACTCCGTCCTCGCCGGACGCTGTGGCAATCACCTCGAGCGGAGCGGAACTCGACTTGCCTGAACGGGACGGTTCAGGTGTGGCCGCCCCCGGCTTCTTGGGTACGGACGAACTCTGCGCTTCACCCGACTTCCCATCGTCCCCGCCACATCCGGCCAGAGCAAAGGCCAAGACCGCTGCCACCGCTACAGCCGCTCCCCCGCGAACCTTTACCGCGTGCCGCATGCTCATCAACGCCGCTTCCTCGTCTCTCATTCTCTGTCAGTTGACCAGTCGTACCGTGAAGAGACCTCTCGCCAACTGGGTCAACGAACCTGGCTTCGACGGATCCAGCTTCAGCTGCCGCCCGTCGCACTCGAAGGTCGTCTCTGTAGCCGCATCCGTATCGCCCGGTCCAGGTGAAGGCTTCGAACTGGGCTCTACCGTCGGGACGGATCCGGGACGCAGCGAGCAACGCGACTCGATCACCGCAGTGGCTGTTGCCGTGCCGAGCATCTCGCTGCTGCCGGGAACCACCGAATCGCCCACTGGAGCGTTGGTAATCACCTTGACGGTGAACTCTGGAAGATGAGGATCGCACTCCACCGTGGAGGCACCGTTCGACGTGGCGAAATCCGCAGCCTTCGCGCATGCGTTCTTCGGCAGGAGCCAATCCCCCCGGAGGATCTTTTCCCAGTCGGCCTGCTTGAGGGCTGAAAGATCAGTGCCGTCGAAAGTACCGTCCCTTGCCTCGCGTGCGGCGGCGAGGGCCGCCGCATCAGCTGCCCCCTGCGCGTCACTTCGAGTAGCACCAGCCATCCCGACCACGAAGAAGGCCAGCGCCGCGAAGAGCAGGCCGACTATCGCAACGATATAGACGGGGAAGGCCTGCCCCCGGTCATCAAGATTCGTTCGCCCAGTCACTTTCCTGCGGTAATCGCGGCAATCTGATCCTTGATCTTGTTCGTGATGCCTTGTCCGATTCCTGTGCCTACCAACGCTCCGATGATGACCACCACGACCAGGATGATGCCCAGGTACTCGAAGGCCGTCTGGCCTCGGTCCGTGGTCGTGTAGCGCTTGCGCATGCTCGTCATCGCCGTGTCCGTCCATCCGCGCAGGCGGATGGACGTCTGCACGGTGGCCTTCAGCAGCGTGTTGTGTGACATGAGGGGTTCCTCCCGGGCCGGTGCCGCTGTCGATTTGCGGACCGTACGGGGAGTCACCGGCGATAACCAAGGGTCCCGGGGCCCAATTACGGACCCACTGCGCAGACTGTCTACCCATGGCCGGCCACCCCCGGGCGGGCGGTTCCCAGCCAGCGGGCTATGGCTTCGCTGCGGGTGGCCGTGTGGAGCTTCGCGAAGATGCGGTTGATGTGGTTCTTGACCGTCTTCTCGCTGATGAAGCACGCACTCGCGATCTGCTGATTGTTCATCCCGGACGCGATCAGCTCCATGATCTCCACCTCCCGAGAACTCAGCCTGTATGCAACCGAGTTGTGCATGCGGTCTGTCGAGGATGCCACAGAACGTTGCGGTTGCGAAGAGGTGCGCAGGTCTTCGAGGAGGGCGGTCGCCGCCGAGGTGGTCAGGTGGGCGCGGCCCGCGCGGACGTCGCGTACCGCGCGGGTCAGGTCGTCCGCCGTGAACTCGCCATGGACCAGGTAGCCTCCCGCGCCCAGGAGCAGGGCTTCTCGTACCGTGCTCGGTTCGCGGTTGTACGTCAGCATCAGGACCGAGGCCAGGGTGACCAGGTGCGGGAGGGCGGAGATGCCATCGACGCCCGGCATGCGGACGTCCAGCAGGATGACGTCCGGGGTGTGGAGGCGGGTCAGGCTCAGGGCCTCGCGGCCGTCGCGGGCCTCGGCGACGACCCGGAGGTCCTCGGTGGCGGCGAGCAGGGCGGCCAGGCCGGCGCGGATGACGGGGTTGTCGTCGGCGATCAGTACGCGGGTGGGCGTCATGGCTCAGCCGCCCCCGAACAGCGCGCCGAAGTCGATGTTCGCCCCGTACACGAATCCGCAGACGAGCAGGATCAGTGTGCCCGGCAGCATGAACATGGTGACGGAGAAGGTGGCCTTCGGGACGGCGCGGGCGGCTCGGCGGCGGGCGTTCTGGGCGTCCGTGCGGCGCATGTCCTCGGCGATGGCGATCAGGGTCTCGACGATCGGGGACCCGAGTTCCTCGCCCTGCTGGAGGGCGGTCACGAACTGGGCGACCTGTTCGGAGTCGTTGCGTCGGCGGAGTTCGTCGAAGGCCTGGCGGCGGCTGACGCCCATGTCCATCTGTTGGAGGGTGATGCGGATCTCGTCGGACCACGGGCCCTCGTACTTGCCCGCCACCCGTTCCAGTGCCTGCCGGAAGCCGAGTCCGGCGCTCACCACGACGGCGAGGACGTCCAGGAAGTCGGGCAGGGTGCGTTCGATGTGGTCGCGTCGCACGCGGATCGCCGACCACAGGCCGACCTCGATCCAGAACAGACCGAACGCGACCATCAGCAGCGCGGGTACGAACTGGTCGTTGATGAGCAGGGAGAAGGCGCCGAGCCCGCCCAGGACGGCGTACACGGCCCGGCGGGCCGCGTAGCGGTCGATGGTCAGGCCGGCCGGGTTGCCGGCCATGTCGATCTGGCGGCGCTTGCGGGCGACGCGGTCCCGGCCCATCAGGCGCAGGACGAGCGGGGCCCAGCGGATGCCGAGGCGGTCGACGAGCGAGCCGACGGCGGTGGTGCGGGTGGCGCCGACCTCCAGGGCCAGGGCGAGGTCGCTGGGGAGTTTGACGTCGGCCCGGTAGAGGCGCAGCCCGTACAGGGCGCCGAAGACGGACAGGCCGAGGGCCAGGGCGAGAAGGAGTGCGGTCATCGGTCGGAGCCCCTCACACGTCGATCTTCGACAGGCGCCGGATGAGTACGAAGCCGAGGGCGAAGAGGCCCAGCGCGACGAGGACGGCCGTCTGCCCGATGAACGCCCCCGTCATCCGGTCCAGCGCGCCCGGCATCATCATGTCCACGAGCAGCAGGGAGCCCAGCCCGATGGCCGGTACCAGGTAGGCGGTCACGGTCACCTGCGACAACTGGGTGCGGATCTCCCGCCGTGTCTCCTTGCGTTGCTCCAGCGTCACCGTGAGGTTGCGCAGGCTGCCCACGATGGCGCCGCCGGCCCGGGCCGACAGGACCAGGGTGGAGACGAGGACGACCAGTTCCCGCGAGGGCAGGCGTTCGGTCAGCTCGCCCAGGGACTCCTCGATGGAGTGCCCGATGGCGAGCCGGTCGGCGACTCGGGCGAGTTCCTCTCCGGCCGGGGCCTCCAGTTCCTCGGCGGCCATGCCGATGGCGGTGCGCAGGGCCAGGCCGGCCTGGGTGGCGTTGGCGAGGATGCGGGCCAGTTCGGGGAGCTGGTTGATGAACCGCTCCGTGCGGCGGGCCCGCTGCCAGTTGAGGAAGGCGTTGGCGGACCAGAGGGCGATGAGTGCGGCCACCGGGCCGAAGAACGGGGCGAGGAACGACGCGAAGACCAGCCAGACCCCGGCCACGGACAGCAGCATGTAGACGAAGAACTCGCCGGGGGTGAGGTCCAGGCCGGTGGTGGCCAGCTTGACCTCGATGCGCCGGCCCAGTCGGGTGCGGCGCAGCCGGCGGTCGATCTCCCGGAAGCGGCGTCTGCGCCCCTGGGGCTCGGGGCCGCCGCTCGCGGCGAGGCGTTCGACCAGGGCGGCGTGTTGGGCGCGACCGGCGGAGTAGGCGTGTACGCCCCAGACGACGAGGAGGCCGGCCAGCAGGGTGGCGCCGAGGGTGAGGGAGACGGTTGTGTTCACAGGGTCGTCCGAGTGGTCCGAGTGGTCCGTGCGGTCCGGGTGGCCAACTGGTCGTCCGACATGGCGACCCCGAAGGCCTGCGGAATCGGCTGGTTGTTCATGTAGAGGCGGTCCGCGATCCGGCGGGGCAGCGGGTAGTACTCGAAGTGGCCGTGGACACGGCCGTCCGCTGCCATCGGCTGGGCCGCGAACCGGCACACGGTGGTGATCCGGAACGGCTCGCGGCCGTGTGAGTCGAGGATGGAGATCTCCGTGATGCGGCGCGAGCCGTCGCCGAAGCGGGTCAGTTGGACGACGACGTTGACGGCGCTGTTGATCTGGTCCTGGAGCGCCTCGAAGGGGATCTCCACCTCCGACATGGACGCCAGGGTCTGCAGGCGCATCAGGGCGTCCTCGGAGCTGTTGGCGTGCACGGTGGCGAGGGAGCCGTCGTGGCCGGTGGACATGGCCTGGAGCATGTCGAGGGTCTCGCCGCCGCGGACCTCGCCGACGATGATGCGGTCGGGGCGCATACGCAGGGAGTTGCGTACGAGGTCGCGGATGGTGATCCGGCCGCTGCCCTCGACGTTCGGGGGGCGGGATTCGAGGCGGATCACGTGGGCCTGTTGGAGTTGGAGTTCGGCCGAGTCCTCGATGGTGATGATGCGTTCGCCCTCGGGGATCAGGCCGGAGAGGGCGTTGAGGAGGGTGGTCTTGCCGGTACCGGTGGCGCCGGAGACGATCACGTTCATCTTCGCCTGGATCAGGCCCGACAGGAGCATGAGCATCTGTTCGTCCAGCGAACCGAGGCTGATCATCTCGTGCAGGGTGAACGCGCGGGGGAAGCGGCGGATGGTGAGGGTGGCGCCGGTCAGGGAGAGCGGCGGGATGATGACGTTGACGCGCTCCCCGCTGGGCAGGCGGGCGTCGACCATCGGATTGGCCTCGTCCACGCGCCGGTTGACGGTGGAGACGATGCGCTCGATGGTCTGCATCAGTTGTTCGTGCGAGGCGAAGCGCAGCGGCAGTCGCTCCACGCGGCCGGCGCGTTCGACGAAGATCTGGTCGGGGCCGTTGACCATGATCTCGGAGATCGAGGGGTCTTCGAGGAGCGGTTCGAGGACGCCGAGGCCGAGGGCTTCGTCGACGACGCGGCGGATCAGTTGGGTGCGTTCGACGGTGGAGAGGACGGGGCCCTCGCGGCTGATGATGTGACCGAGTACGCGTTCCAGGCGGGCCCGACGCTCGGTGGGCGCGAGCGCGGACATCTCGGCGAGGTCGATCTCCTCCAGCAGCTTGGCGCGGTACGAGGAGACCAGTCGGCCGTCGTCGCCGTGGCTGTGGCGGTCGTCGGGGGTGTTGACCCGGGAACGCAGGCTCATGGTCCGGTCACCTTCGGGTCGTCGTTGGGCATGGTGGCGGTGGCGGTGGCGGGGTCGATGTCGAGTCCGGGCACGATGGAGTTGATGGTGATGGTCGCCGTCGCGGTGACGGCGTCGGAGGTCGTGGACACGGCCACCCGGGCGCCCAGGCTCGACTTCACCGCCGCCGCGCCCGCGGCCGATCCGGCGCCCGGTTTGCGGGCCTCGACGCGTGCGGCGGTGCGGGCGGCGGTCTCCGCCTGCTGGTGGACGTAGGCGACCCAGCCCAACTGGATGCCGCACAGTGCCACGAAGAGCAGGATCGGGATGAACCCGATGTACTCCAGGGCCACTTGACCCCGGTCACGGCCACGGAATCGACCAGGGGCACGGCCAGGGTCACGGCCGTGGCCACAGTGCGGATCGGGATGCGGATCAGGGTGCCGGTTCACGTCAGTCCTCCTTCTCCAGCGCGGAGCCGCCCTCGCCCGTGATGGGGACTCCGATGTCGAGGCCTGGGAAGAACACGGGGACGTTGAGGTCGACGGTGACCTTGTAGATGTCGCCGGCCTCCTTGCAGTCCGCCTTCATGTTCCAGGCGCCCCCGATGTACTTGCCGGCCGCCGTCACGCATGCCGCGTCCCCGTGTACCGCCCCGACCCGGGCCGCCTCGTCCGCCGCGTTGCCGGCCAGCGAGAACGCGTACCCGATCAGCACGCACTCCCACACCGCCGCCACGAGCAGCAGGATCAACGGGACCATTCCGACGAACTCGACGGCCACCTGCCCCCGGTCCCGACCGGGCCCCCGCACCCGACCCCACGACCGCACAGGTCCCCGCACCCGTCCCCGGGCCAGTCCCCGCACCGATCCGCACACCCGTCCTCGTCCCCGTCCCCGTCTCCGCGCGGGCACCGGTCAGCCCTCCCGGCCGCGCCGCAGCCGGGCCAGCGGCCCGGACGGACGGACCGCCAGTTCGGCGGAGCGCGGCGGCGGGACGGCGCCGTCGGCGGACGCCGCGGTGGTGGGGGCGGTGAGCAGGCCGAGTTCGCCGGCCAGGGTCCACAGGGCCTGTTTCACGGTGGAGCGGTTGTCGAGGTCCTGGACCCGGCCCGCGTCGACGACCGCCTGGAGTTCCTTGAAGGCGGCCGGGACGGGGGTGCGGGTGGGGCGGGTCTTGGTGATCTTCTCGATGAGGGCGGGTTGGATCTCGGTGTGCTTGCTCCAGCGGTTGACGACCATGGTGGTGTCCTCGGCCTTGCGGACCTGGAGGCGTTCCCACATGCGGACCAGTCGCTTCGCCGCGCGGACGGCGACCACGTCCGGGGTGGTGACGAGCACGGCGATGTCGGCCATTTCCACCGCTGCCGCGTTGGCGCCGGTCACCTGGGTGCCGCAGTCGATGACGACGAGTTCGTAGCGGCCGCGCAGGGCGGTCACGACGTGTCGGGCGGCGCGTTCGTCGACCTCCTCGCCGCGTTCGCCGTCGGCGGGGGCCAGCAGCAGCGCGAGTCCGGTCCGGTCGTCGTACACCGCGTCCTGGAGGACCCGGGGCGAGATGTCCTGGATCCCGGCGAGGTCGGCGATGGAGCGGCGGAACTGCACGTCGAGGTACGAGCCCACGTCCCCGCCCTGGAGGTCCATGTCGACCAGGGCGGTACGTCGTCCGGAGGCGGCCGCGGCGAGGGCGAACTGGACGGCCGTGAAGGTGGTGCCGACCCCGCCCTTGGCGCCGGCGACGGTGACCACCCGGCCGCCGGGTCCGGCGGGCAGGTCCGGGCCGCGGCCCAGGTGGCGGCGTACGCCGACGGCCCACTGGGCGGCGGCCTGGACGCGCGCGGCGAGTTCCTCGTAGGCGAGGGGGAGCACGATCAGGCCGCGCGCGCCGGAGTCCATGGCGGCGGCGAAGAACCCGGGTGCGGCGTCGGAGGACACCAGGACCACGCCCACGGCGGGGAACCGGAGGGCGACTTCGCGGATGAGTTCCAGCGCGGGCAGCGGGCCGATCCGCTCGTGGACCAGGACCACCTCGGGCAGGTCGTCGAGGGATTGGGCGGCCAGCCGGGCGAGGGTGTCGAGCAGCGCGGTGGAATCGGGGACCGGGGCGGCCGGCTCGGCGTCCGGGAGCCGGCCGAGGAGGGTGGAGATGGCGCGGGCGGCGTCCGGGTCGCCGGACGCGGGGAGGATTCGGGTGGTCATCCGGGCCTCACTTGTCCCCGTCGAGGGTGTACGTGCGGTCGGCGGGGCCGGGCGCCGAATCGGTGCCGGGGGCCACCAGGGCCAGCCGGACGTGTTCCGCGAAGGATTCGGCGTACGCGACGCGCTGGGTGTCCTTGGTGTTCAGGGCGAAGGTGATCGGGACGGCCTCGGCGGGGCCCTTGCGGTCGCTGTCCTTGTCGAGGGCGGTGAGCTTGCCGACGCCCAGGACGCGGGCGTTGGCGACGATGATCACCGATCGGGAGGGTTCGGTCTCCTTGACGCCCTTGAAGGTGGCGATGATGTTGACCTTGGCGCCGGAGGTGATCTTGCCGGCCACGCCCGTGGCGGCGTCGATCATGATGGCGATCTCCTGCTCACCGGGCTGGAGCTGCGGTTTGTCGACGTACATGTCGCTCTGGAGCAGCGAACCCTTCTTGAGCGTGGTGAGCGCGATCTTGTTCCTGAGCCCGTCGAGGTCGGTGACGGCCGTCTCGGACAGCCACCGTTTGGGGACCGTGACCTGCTCGAACTGGCCTTCCGTGAGCGCGCTGTACGGCGCGATGTCGCCCTTCACGCGGTAGGCGACGACCTCGGCGCCGACCTTGGAGTTGACGTCGCCGATCACCACGAGCACCCCGGCGAACGCCGCGAGGGCGCACAGGATCGACAGGAGGAGCAGGATGACGCCGCGGCGCTGGCGTGAGTTCATGGGCCGTACTACCTCGCCGTTCTTCGTTCGTTCGGGCCGGTGGTCAGGGTCTGGATCGGGATGTCGCGGCCGTGGGCGGTGGGGCCGTCAGCGGGGCTGAGCAGAAGCCGCAGCGGTCGCCGATGAGTTCGAAGCCGCACCATCGGCATTGCTCGCGGCGCACGGAGGCGACCAGTTGGTACAGGACGGACAGGTCCGGGATGGCGGCGGCGAACTCGACGAGCTTCGACGTGGCCCACCAGACGGGCGAGTCGGCGGGCAGCGGGTTCTCCATGACGCCCTGCACCTGCCAGGCGGGGGCCAGTTCGGCCGTCACCCAGTCGGAGGCGAGTTGGCCGCGGGCGAAGGTGAGGTGCGTCGCGAAGCCGGGGCCGGCGGGGAGTCCCGCGGCGGCGCCGCCCGCGCTGTGCGCGCCGGAGGATCCGGAGGCGCCCAGCCTGGCCAGGTGCGGGGTGGGGTGGGCGAGTACGGCGAACTGGGCGCTCGGTGACCAGGATCTGGCGTGGGCCTTGAGGCCGACCGGCACCCGGTCCAGTTTGGCGACGCTGCCGAGCAGGGCGCCCGCGTAGATGTAGTGCGGCAGCAGGCGGGCCGCGGAGGCCAGGACTCCGGGGCTGAAGTCGCAGACGCTGAGCTGGCGGAGCTGACGTACCAGCAGGGCCGTTCCCAGGGGCGGCAGATCGATGTCGAGGAGCGCGATCCGGTCGGTTTCGAGAATGGCCCGTACGGTGTGCAGCCGGCGGATGGTGGCGGGCGGCAGCCAGGGCGGCACGACGACCACGAGGTGGCCGTGGCGCTCCAGGAGCGCGGCGGTCTCGGCGAGGGCTCCGTCGAGGTCGACCTGGTCGGGCGGGCGCAGGACGGCGGCGGTCGGGGTGTGGCGGTCGGGGGCCGGCAGCACCAGATCGACACTGGTGACAGCAATGGCGGTCGGCACGCGAATCCCCCCGTTCACCCTGTACGCCACGGGCGTTCCACCCCCGTCACGCAGTCCCCACGTACGCGCACGGCTGCGCGACCGCAAACGATCCGCGCAGCTCCCCCTTGCCTCAGCACCATATCCGCGTCCCCCCTGGCGGGGCAGGGCCTTGCGGATTCCTGTGCCCGGGGGCAGAGGGCGCAGGTGGCGAGAAATCCGGACATCGGGGATCGGCACACGGGCGACGTAGAGGTCATTTCAAGCCACATTGCCAAGACCCTTGACACCGGGATTGGTCTGGACCAACTTGGCTGCGGGGTCCCCCACTTGCCCCTGTCACGCCTTCCACATCCCCTTCTCCCCCCACCGGAGCCTTCGTGAACCGCATACGCTCCCTCGCCCTGTTGGGCGCCGCCACCCTCGCCGCCGGAGGCCTGACGGCCCTCACCGCCGGTACGGCGCAAGCCGCCGACGTCAACGTCGCCCGGAACGGAGGCTTCGAGTCCGGCCTGTCCGACTGGTCGTGCACCGGCGGCACCGGCGCCGTCGTGTCCTCCCCCGTCTTCGCCGGGGCGGGCGCCCTGAAGGCCACCCCGGCGGGCTCGGACAACGCCCGGTGCAGCCAGACCGTCACGGTCAAGCCGAATTCCACGTACACGCTGAGCACGCAGGTGCAGGGCTCGTACGTGTACCTCGGCGCGACCGGGACCGGCACCCAGGACGTGTCCACCTGGACCCCCGGCTCGGGCGGCGGCTGGCAGAAGCTGTCGACCACCTTCTCCACCGGCCCGGGCACCACCCGGGTGACCGTCTACACGCACGGCTGGTACGGCCAGCCGGGCTTCCTCGTCGACGAGTTCAGCGTCTTCGGCCCGGACGGGGGCGGCGGCACCGACCCTGGCCCGAGCGTCCCGGGCGCCCCCGCCGGGGCCGCCGTTTCCGGCCAGAGCGCGAACGCCCTCACTCTTTCGTGGAACGCGGTGGCCGGCGCCACCGGCTACCACGTCCACCAGGACGGCGTCCGCGTCCAGACGGTGTCCTCGGCCTCCGCCCAGATTTCGGGCCTGACCGCCTCGACCTCGTACTCCTTCCAGGTGAGCGCGTACAACGCGGCCGGCGAAGGGCCCCGGTCCGCAGCGGTGACGGGCACCACCACGGGCGGCGGCGGCAACCCGAACCCGGGCGTCCCCAAGCACGCCCTGACCGGCTACTGGCAGAACTTCAACAACGGGGCGACCGTCCAGAAGCTCTCGGACGTCTCGGCGCAGTACGACATCATCGCCGTCTCTTTCGCCGACGCCACGACCACGCCCGGCGGCATCTCCTTCAACCTCGACTCGGCGGGCCTCGGCGGCTACACCGTGCCGCAGTTCAAGGCGGACATCGCCGCGAAGAAGGCGGCCGGCAAGTCGGTCATCCTGTCCATCGGCGGCGAGAAGGGCACCATCTCGGTCAACGACTCCGCGTCCGCCAACAACCTCGCCGACTCGGCCTGGGCGCTGATGCGGGAGTACGGCTTCAGCGGGATCGACATCGACCTGGAGAACGGCCTCAACCCGACGTACATGACGCAGGCGCTGCGCTCGCTGTCGGCGAAGGCGGGCCCCTCGCTCGTCCTCACCATGGCTCCGCAGACGATCGACATGCAGTCCACGCAGGGCGGCTATTTCAAGACGGCGCTGAACGTCAAGGACATCCTGACCGTCGTCAACATGCAGTACTACAACAGCGGCGCGATGAACGGCTGTGACGGCAAGGTCTACTCCCAGGGCTCGGTGGACTTCCTGACCGCGCTGGCCTGCATCCAGCTCGAAGGCGGCCTCGACCCCTCCCAGGTGGGCATCGGCGTGCCGGCGTCCCCGAGTGGCGCGGGCAGCGGCTACGTCTCCCCGACCATCGTGAACAACGCCCTGGACTGCCTGGCCCGGGGCACGAACTGCGGTTCGTTCAAGCCGTCGAAGACCTACCCGGGGCTGCGCGGCGCGATGACCTGGTCGACCAACTGGGACGCCAAGGCGGGTGGCACCTGGTCGAACGCGGTGGGTCCGAAGGTCCACAGCCTGCCGTAGGCGGTAGGGGTGGGGGTGGCCGTGGACCGCGGTCACATTGGCCGGTTTCGAATTCTTGACCCGGACATGCCATGAGAGCACGCTGTGCGCGTCCGCACGGCACCCCCACCTCCCCACCCAGGAGAACGCATGCGGCTCCACACCCGCCGAAGGGCCGCCGTCACGGCGGCCCTGTTGGCGCTCGCCCTCGGCGCACCCGCCTACGGCCTGAGCGCGACGGCGTCCACCCCACCCACCCCGTCGACCGCGACCCAGGACGAGGCGATCGTCCAGTACGAGATCCAGGGGCCGTCCACGGCCGTCGAGCGCACCGCCCTGCTCCGCACGGGCGTCTCCATCGACGAGGTGGACGCCCGCTCGGTGGTCGTCAGCGCCGACCCCATGCAGGCCAAGAGCCTGCGCGCGCTCGGCTACCGGCTCACGGCGCTGCCCGGTCCGCCCGACCGCTCCGAGCGCGGCGTCGCGGCGAGCCCGATGGACTTCCCGTCCGCCGACTCGAAGTACCACAACTACGCCGAGGCGAACGCGGAGATCGACCAGCGCATCGCCCAGTACCCCGGGATCATGAGCAAGAGGGTCATCGGGAAGTCGTACCAGGGCCGGGACCTGATCGCGATCAAGATCAGTGACAACGTCGCGACCGACGAGGCCGAACCCGAGGTGCTCTTCACCCACCACCAGCACGCCCGTGAGCACCTCACGGTCGAGATGGCCCTGTACCTGCTCAAGGAGTTCGGCTCCAAGTACGGCACCGACTCCCGGGTCACCAACGCCGTCAACGGCCGCGAGATCTGGATCATCCCCGACCTCAACCCGGACGGCGGCGAGTACGACATCGCCACCGGCTCCTACCGCTCCTGGCGCAAGAACCGGCAGCCGAACTCCGGCTCCTCGTACGTGGGCACCGACCTGAACCGCAACTGGGACTACAAGTGGGGCTGCTGCGGCGGTTCCAGCGGCAGCAAGAGCTCCGAGACCTACCGCGGGGCCGCGGCGTCCTCCGCGCCCGAGGTCAAGGTGGTCTCCGACTTCGTCCGCAGCCGGATCGTGGGCGGCAAGCAACAGATCAAGGCCGCCATCGACTTCCACACCTACAGCGAGCTCGTGCTGTGGCCGTTCGGGTGGACGTACAACGACACCGCGCCCGGCCTGAACGCGGACGACCTGGCGGTGTACAAGAAGATCGGCACGAGCATGGCCAACAGCAACGGCTACACGCCGGAGCAGTCGAGCGACCTGTACATCACCGACGGGACGATCGACGACTGGCTGTGGGGCAACCAGCGGATCTTCTCCTACACCTTCGAGATGTACCCGTCCGAGTTCGGGGGCGGCGGCGGCTTCTACCCGCCCGACGAGGTGATCGACCGCGAGACGGCGCGCAACAAGGACGCCGTGCTCCAACTCCTGGAGAACGCGGACTGCATGTACCGCTCGATCGGCAAGGAAGCGCAGTACTGCACGCAGTGACGTGAGCGCCGGTCCACCCCGACGGGGGCGCCCCACCGCCAGGGGGGCGCCCCTCCCGCGCCCCTCCCGCGCCCCTCCGGCGCGGCGGCCCCGCGCGTCGGTGGTCGGCGCCCCTCGGCCCTCCGGCGGCCCGACGTCAGCCGAGGACGGCCAGCGCGTCGATCTCGATCAGCAGCCCGGCGGGCAGGCCCACGTACACGGTGGTGCGGGCGGCCGGGGCCTGCTTCAGACCCTGCTCCTCGAAGTAGGCGTTGTAGAGCGCGTTCATCTCGCCGAAGTGGTCCGTGTCGGTCAGGTAGACGCGGATCATCATCACGTCGTCCCAGGTCGCGCCGCCGGCCTCCAGCACGGAACGGACGTTCTCCAGCGTCTGGAGGGTCTGGGCCCGCAGGGTGGGCCCGGCGGGGGTCGGTGGCTGTCCCTCGACGTGCGGGAGGAAGCCGACCTGGCCGGCGACCTGGAGCAGGTTCCCCTTGCGCACGCCGTGCGAGAACCTCGCGGGCGGGGTCGTGTGGGTGTCGGGGGTGATGGCGATCTTGTCGGTCACTGCGTGTCCTCCTGTGCGGGGTCCTGTACGGGTTCCTGTGCCGGGCCCCGGTCGGCGTCCGGGTCCGGGTCCCGGTCGGCGTCCGGGTCCGGGTCCCGGGCGGCGCCCGAGTACTCCCGGCTGATCGCGTCGGCGCCGCGGCGCACCAGGGGCAGCAGTTCGAGCAGCGCGTCGGCGCCGACCACCACGGTGGGGGCGGAGAGCGACATGGCGGCGACGACCCGCCCGTCCGGCCCGCGCACGGGCGCGCCGACGCAGTTGACGGACTCCTCGTGACCGCCGAAGTCGGTGGCCCAGCCCTGCTCCCGCACGAGGTCCAGTTCGCGCAGGAAGGCCTGCGCGTCCGGGGTGGAGCGGGCGGTGTAGGCCGGGTACTCGATCCGGCCGGCCAGCGCCCGCCGTTCGGCCTCGGGCAGGTCGGCGAGGAGGAGCTTGGCGACGGCGGCGACGGTGAGCGGGACGGGCCTGCCGATGCGGGAGTACATGCGCACCGGGTAGCGGCTGTCGACCTTGTCGACGTACACGACCTCGTCGTCCTGGTGGAGGGCGAGGTGCACGGTGTGGCCGGTGAGCCGGTTCAGCTCGACCAGGTGCGGGTGGGCGATCCCGCGGATGTCGAGGTTCTCGATGGCCTCGGCGGCGAGCGCGAAGATGCGGGCGCCGAGGCGGTAGCGGCCGTCCTGCTGCCGGTAGACGAAGCCCTGTTCGTGGAGCGTGCGCAGCAGTCGCAGGGCGGTGCTCTTGTGCACGCCGAGGTCCTCGGCGACCTCGCCGAGGCCGGCGGGGCCCCGGGCCAGCGCGGGGAGGATCCGCAGGGCCCGCTCCACCGATTGGCTCACGCCGTGTCCTCTCGCAGCGGGCCGCCGTCGCGGGCTCCCGCGGCGGGGAACGGAAGGGGAACGGAACCGACACCGTTGACCCGTCGTCATCCGGGATGTTAGACAGCGACAGGCACCACCCGCAACGCACGTTGCGTCACACGCAACGCGAGAGGATTCCGCATGGGCAGCGAAGCAGTCCGACGTCTGGCCGACGAGCCGGTCGACCACCGGTTCAAGGGTCTCCCCCCGGACGCCGAACGCGCCTCCCTCACCGTCGGGCAGCTCGCGGCCGAACGCCGGAACCTGCACACCGGCGGGTTCACCACCCCCGTCCTCACGCTCGACGCGGATGCCCTCGCCCACAACCTGGCGGCGCTGGAGACCTACGCCGAGCGCCACCACCTGGCCTTCGCCCCGCACGGCAAGACCTGCATGGCCCCCCAGTTGTTCCAACGCCAGTTGGACCACGGCGCGTGGGGCATCACCGCCGCCGTGCCCCACCAGGCCCGTGTCTACCGCGCCTTCGGCATCGGGCGGATCTTCCTCGCCAACGAGCTCGTCGACCCCGCGGCCCTGGCCTGGGTGGCCGACGAACTCGCCGCCGACTCCGACTTCCGGTTCGTCTGCTACGTCGACTCCGTGCGCGGCGTCCAGTTGATGGACCGCGCCCTGCGCGGCCGGCCGGCCGTCGTCGACGTGGTCGTGGAGCTCGGCGCCGGCGAGGGGGCCCGTACCGGCGCCCGCACCGACGAGGACTGCCGCGCCGTCGCGGACGCCGTCGCGCAGACCGACACGCTGCGCCTCGTCGGTGTCGCCGGCTACGAGGCGGAGGTCCCGGACGCCGACCCCGACCGCGTCCACGCCTACCTGCGCCGGCTCACCGGCCTCGCGGTCGAGTTCGACAAGGCGGGCCGGTTCGCCCCGGACGTCGAGGAGATCGTCGTCAGCGCCGGCGGCTCCGCCTGGTTCGACGCCGTCGCGGACGTCTTCGCCGCGATCCCGGAGCTGTCGCGGCCCGTCCTGAAGCTGCTGCGCTCCGGCGCGTACGTCTCGCACGACCACGGCTGGTACACCCGTCTCACCCCCTTCAACCGGGTCCCGGAGGAGGGCGGGCTGCGGCCGGCGTTCCGTCTGTGGGCCCAGGTGGTCTCCCGGCCCTCCCCCACCCAGGCCTTCGTCAACGCGGGCAAGCGCGATGTCGCCTACGACCTCGGGCTGCCCGATGCGGAGCTGGTGCGCGACGCCCTCGACGGGACCGAGCGCCCGGCCACCGGCGTCCGGGTCGTCAAACTGTCCGACCAGCACGCCTGGTTGGAGACGGACTCCGCCGAGGACGTCCGGGTCGGCGACTGGGTGGCGCTCGGCATGTCGCACCCGTGCACCATCTTCGAGAAGTGGCCGTTGATCCCGGTCGTGGAGGCCGACGGCACCGTCACCGACTACGTGCGCACCTTCTTCTAGCCGTGGACCTCGTCGTCCGGGGGGCCCGCGTCGTCGACGGCACGGGCGGGCCCTCGTACCGCGCGGACGTGGGCGTGCACGAGGGCCGCGTCGCCGCGATCGGGAGGCTCGGCACCGGCCGCGAGACCCTCGACGCGCACGGACTGGCCCTCGCCCCCGGGTTCGTCGACATGCACGCCCACAGCGACCTCGCGCTGCTGCGCGACCCGGACCACGGCGCGAAGGTCGCCCAGGGCGTGACCCTGGAGGTGCTCGGCCAGGACGGCCTGTCCTACGCGCCCGTCGACGACCGCACCCGCGCCGAGGTCCGGGCGGCCATCGCCGGATGGAACGGCCCGGGCGACGACGTCGACTTCGACTGGCGCGACGTCGGCGGCTACCTGGACCGCCTCGACCGGGGCGTCGCGGTCAACGCCGCCTACCTCGTGCCCCAGGGCACCGTGCGCGCGACGGTGCTCGGCTGGGACGACCGTCCCGCGACCCCCGCCGAGCGCGACCGGATGCGCGCGCTCGTCGCCGAGGGCCTCGCGCAGGGCGCCGTCGGGATGTCCTCCGGGCTGACCTACACCCCCGGCATGTACGCGTCCGGCGCCGAACTGGCCGAGCTGTGCGCGGTGGTGGCCTCGTACGGCGGCTACTACTGCCCGCACCACCGCTCGTACGGGCGCGGGGCGCTCGCCGCATACGCCGAGATGGTCGAGTTGGCCCGCGGGGCCGGCTGCGCCCTGCACCTCGCGCACGCCACCATGAACTTCGACGAGAACGAGGGCCGGGCCGGGGAGCTGCTGGACCTCCTCGACGCGGCGCTGGCCGACGGCTGCGACATCACCCTCGACAGTTACCCGTACACCGCCGGCTGTACGACCCTCGTCGCCCTGCTCCCGAGTCGGGCCAACGCGGGCGGCCCCGAGGCGGTCCTCGCCCGGCTCGCGGACGACGCCGAGGCCGAGCGGATCCGGTACGCGCTGGAGGTGGAGGGCGCGGACGGCTGCCACGGGGTGCCGGTGGACTGGTCGACGATCGAGATCTCGGGTGTCGGCGATCCGGCCTTCGACGCGTACGTCGGCACGCGCCTGACCGGTTGGGACGCGGCCCGGCGGCTGTTGCTGGGGGACCGGCTGCGGCCGACGATCCTTCAGCACGTGGGGCACGAGGGGAACGTCCGCGCGATCATGCGGCACCCCGCCCACACCGGCGGCTCGGACGGCATCCTGCGCGGCGCGAAGCCGCACCCCCGGGCGTACGGCACCTTCCCGCACTACCTGGGGCACTACGTGCGCGAGCTGGGGGTGCTCACCCTGGAGGAGTGCGTGGCGCATCTCGCGGGCCGGCCGGCGGCCCGGCTGCGGCTGCCCGACCGGGGGCTGGTGCGGGTCGGGTACCGGGCGGACCTGGTCCTCTTCGATCCGGACACGGTCGCGGCCGGGGCCACGTACGCGCGTCCGCGGGTGCTGCCGACGGGAATCCCGCACGTCCTGATCGACGGGCGTTTCGTGATGCGGGACGGTCGCAGGACCGACGTCCTGGCCGGGCGCTCGGTACGACGGACGCCGTATTCCGGCCGCTGACGGTTCAATTGAGCCGCATACGATGTGCGGCATGCTCGCCTTTGCCCCCGCAGCCCTCTTCTTTGTCTTCTTCTGTGCGAGTGTGCGGGAGGACCGGCGGCGATTTCGCAACGCGGTCCTCCTGGGCCTCACCTTCATCAGCCTGGCGATGGCCCTGCTCTTCCAACTCACGCACCTCCCCGACACGCTCGCCAGGATCGTCGCGGTCGCGGTGTTCCTGGTGCCGACCATCGGGGTCGTCGCACTGGCATGCTTCCTCGTCGCCAACGGGGTGACCATGGTCCGCAAGGAAGGCCGCAGCCCGGGCAACCTGCTGTCCCTGCTGGCCGGTCTGGCGATCTTCGCGGTGCTCGCGCTGGCGGTCGTCGCGATGGCGAGCGGCTCGACCAAGGTGGCCGGGATGACCGCCATGGTCATCATGATCGCGGTCTACGTCTCGTTCCTCTTCGTCTGCTTCCTCGCCTACGCCTACCTCTACGGGCGGATCCGGGTGCGCGGCGACGTCGACTACGTGGTGATGCTCGGCTCCGGCCTGATCTGCGGCGACCGGGTCCCCCCGTTGCTGGCCTCCCGGCTGCGCAAGGGCATGCGGATCTACGTGGCCCAGTGCGCCCGGGGCGGCACGGCCCCGCTGCTGCTGCCCTCGGGCGGCAAGGGCTCGAACGAGAAGGTCGCGGAGGCCCGGGCGATGGCCGACTGGCTGATCGCGGAGGGCGTGCCGGCGGACCACGTCGTCCTGGAGGACCGCTCCCGCACGACGGAGGAGAACCTCACCTTCAGCCGGACCATCATGGAAGAGGGGAAGGCGGACTACCGCTGTGTGGTGGTCACCAACAACTTCCACGCCTTCCGCGCGGCCATGATGGCCCGCAAGGTCGGCGTCAACGGCCAGGTGCTGGGCTCCCCGACGGCCGCGTACTTCTGGCCGAGCGCCACGATCCGCGAGTTCGTCGCGGTGTTCGTGGAGCACAAGGGGGTCAACCTGACGGTCTGCGGCGCGCTGTTCGGCTTCGGGGTCCTGCTGACGCTGCTGGCCGGCTAGGCCGTCTCTTTCGGATCCTGCCGGTCAAGCCCGTGGCAAGATCCGAAAGAGACGGCCTGGTCCGGGGTGCCGGGGCGGCCGGTTTCGGGGTCCCGACCGGGCCGACGTGCGTTCATGGGGATGTCGCCGCAGGATGGGGGCCAGGGGGCATCGGAGGAGGTACGCGATGGACAGTGAATCGGACCAGCGGCCCAGCCGACCGGCCCACCTCTACACCGGGTCGGAGCGTCCGTTCGACCCTGAGGACCTTGTGATGGCGCGCGGCCAGGAGCCGACTCCGGAGCGGCTCGAAAAAGCGCGTCAGATGATCGAAAAGGAGGGTCCGGCGGCGCTGGAACGCTACCTCCCGTAGCGCGCGCCTCCCGACCGGGCGCCGCCACCCGTCCCGACACGTTCGCGACGCGTCGGGCGGCGCCCGCGTCAGTGCACGTCCGGACCCTGTGGCCACAGCACGGGCTCCGCACCCACCCCCTTGCGCACGGGCACTTGCGTCTGCATTAATGAATGAACAGTCATTCATTAATGAATCGAGCGAACGATGGCAGGACGACCGAGGGGTGTGGACGACGCGACGATCCTGCGCGCCGCCGTCGACGTGATGGGACGGACGGGGCCGGCCAAGCTGACACTGGCCGCCGTGGCGCGCGAGGTCGGGCTGGTGCCCGGCACGCTCGTCCAGCGCTTCGGATCCAAGCGTGGACTCCTGCTCGCCCTGTCCGAGTACGGCGTCCGCGACGTCGCGGAGCTGCGCGAGCGGGCGGTACGGGAACACGCCTCGCCCCTGGACGCCTTGGACGCGCTGATCGCCGCCGCCTGGAGCCCGATGGCCGGCCCGGAGGCGTACGCGAACCACCTGGCGGCCCTGTGCACCGACCTGACCGACCCGGAGTTCCGTCGGCATGCCCTGGCCGCCCAGCGGGCCCACCACGAGGCCTGCCACACGCTGCTGACCCGCGCCGCGGCCGCCGGCGAGCTGCGCCCGGACACCGATGCCACCGCCCTCGCGGCGGCCGTACAGGCGGCCGTCACGGGGGCGGGGCTGCTGTGGGCCGTCGACCACGAGGGCACGTTGGCGGGGCGCCAACGCGTCGCCCTGTCGGCGGCCCTGGAACCACACCGAACCCAGCGAGGGGACCCGTCTTGAGCAACGCCGACCACGTGAGCGACGCCAACACCCGCACCACCCGCACCTTCCGCACCGCCGTCACCATCGGCGTCAGCCTGGACGGCTTCATCGCCCGCCCGGACGGCGACATCGAGTGGCTCACCAGCCGGGGCGAGGAGGCCGGGGACTCGGGCTTCGAGGAGTTCATGGCCGGCATCGACACCCTCGCCATGGGCCGCAACACCTACGAGAAGGTGCTGACCTTCGGCTTCTGGCCGTACGAGGGCAAGCGCGTGGCCGTCCTCAGCACCACCCTGACCGCGGACGACCCGCGCATCACCGTTTACCGCACCCTGGACGACCTGCTGGCCGCCCTGACCGCACAGGGCGCGAAGAACGTCTACGTGGACGGCGGGCTCGTCGTCCAGACCTTCCTGCGCGAGGGCCTCCTGGACGAACTCACCCTCACCACGGCCCCGGTCCTGCTGGGCTCGGGCATACCGCTCTTCGGCCCCCTGCACGCGGACGTGGACCTGACGCTCGACTCGGCCAAGGCCCTCGGCGGGGGCTTCACCCAGGCGACCTACCGGGTGGACCGGGCGTCCCGCGCGGGCGGGGCCTCCCCGACCCGTCCCCCGAGGTGACGAGCGCAACACGATCGTCACCCCCCCTGCGCACACACCCGTTCCGCAGGGCGGGGCCTGCGCCTGACCCGCGTTTCCAAGGACGGACCGCGCCGCCACCCACGCATCGCGCGTAATGGGGCAAATCCTCCCCCTCTTCGTGGTGCGCAATTCGAAGCGGGTCCGCTGCGGGCCCCGTAAGCTCCCGTCATGCAGGTGATCCAGTCAACGAAACTCGCCAATGTCTGCTACGAGATCCGCGGGCCCGTGCTCGAAGAGGCCATGCGGCTCGAAGCGGCAGGTCATCGCATCCTCAAGCTCAACACCGGCAACCCCGCGGCCTTCGGCTTCGACTGCCCGCCGGAGATCCTTGAGGACATGCTCCGCAACCTGGGCAACGCCCACGGTTACGGGGACGCGAAGGGGCTGCTCTCCGCGCGGCGCGCGGTCGTGCAGCACTACCAGACCAAGGGCATCGAGCTGGACGTCGAGGACGTCTACCTCGGCAACGGCGTCTCCGAGCTGATCCAGATGTCGATGCAGGCGTTGCTCGACGACGGCGACGAGGTACTGGTCCCCGCGCCGGACTACCCGCTCTGGACCGCCTCGGTCAGCCTGGCCGGCGGCACCGCCGTCCACTACCGCTGTGACGAGCAGGCCGACTGGATGCCGGACCTCGCGGACATCGAGCGGAAGATCACCGACCGCACCCGCGCACTCGTGATCATCAACCCGAACAACCCCACCGGCGCCGTCTACGACGACGAGATGCTGCGCGGCCTCACGGACATCGCGCGCCGCCACAACCTCGTCGTCTGTTCGGACGAGATCTACGACCGGATCCTGTTCGACGGCGCCACGCACACGAACACGGCCGCGATCTCGCCGGACCTGCTGACCCTGACCTTCAACGGGCTCTCCAAGAACTACCGCGTCGCCGGCTACCGGGCCGGCTGGATGGCGGTCTGCGGCCCCAAGCAGCACGCCTCGTCGTACATCGAGGGCCTGACGATCCTGGCGAACATGCGGCTGTGCGCCAACATGCCCTCGCAGCACGCCGTCGCCACCGCCCTCGGCGGCCGGCAGTCGATCGTCGACCTGGTCCTGCCCGGCGGGCGACTGCTGGAGCAGCGCGACACCGCGTACGACCTGCTGACGCAGATCCCCGGCATCACCTGCGTGAAGCCGAAGGGCGCCCTGTACCTCTTCCCGCGGTTGGACCCGTCCGTCTACAAGATCAAGGACGACCGGCAGATGGTCCTCGACCTGCTGCGATCCGAGAAGATCATGGTCGTGCACGGTACGGGCTTCAACTGGCCGGAGCCCGACCACTTCCGCATCGTGACGCTGCCGAACGCCAAGGACCTGGCGGACGCGGTGACGCGGATCGGCACCTTCCTCGACGGCTACAGCCAGCCGTAGGGGCAGGGCGGCCGGCCGGATCGGGCCGGTCTACCGGATCGAGCACAACTTTAGAACCAATCCAATGTAGGATGGCTTCCTGACCACGCAGGAGGCCTCCTCATGTACGAGCCGATCCGCACCAAGTCGGCCGTCCATCACATGGACGGCGGCCGCACCGACTACCCGCACAGCAGCCGCGGCGAAGCGCTGGACATCCAGCTCTCCGGGCACCTCTCGGCGCTGCTCGCCGTCACCGACGGCCTCGGGCTCGACGAGGCCGGCGACCGGATCGCCGAACAGGTCACCCGGCTGCGCGGCGCCCGACCCGCCCGACTGCGTCAGCCGCGGGCCGAGAGCACCGCCGCGCTCCACCAGCGGGCGCACGACCTCGCAGCCCGCGCCCTGCTCGTCGCCGCGTCCCGCGCCGACACCACCGCCGCGATCCTCGCCGCCGAGCGGATGGACGCGCACGCCGCCGCCCTGCGCTCCGCCGACGCGGACCTGGCCGGCGCCCACTGACGGCCCCGGTCCGGGGCCGCGGAGGCTCCGGACCGGGTGCCATGTACCCGCGCGATCAGAACACCGGGGTCAGGACGCCGGGGTCAGGACCACGCCGGGAGCAGAACACCGGGGTCGGGACACCGAGGCCCGGGACGGGCGGCGGGGTCGGGACACCGAGGCCCGGGACGGGCGGCTCACGGCGTGCTCGCCGAGGGCGTCGGGCCGAACTCCGCCCCCGCCACCCCGCACCACGGCACCTTCGCGGCCGGCCACACCGGACCCACCACCTCGGCGTGTTCCGTCGCCCCCCGCGCCACCCCGGGGATCCGGGCCAGCGCCTGGGCCGCGCGACCGCCCGGCTCGGGCTCGGCGCTCTCGCGGAACTCCACCGTGACCAGGTACGCGCTCACGCCCGGGACCCGGCCCGTCACGTCGACCCCGGCCACCACCCTGCGGCCGACCGGATCGACGCGGCACGAGGTGACCCGTACGTCGTCCGCCGCCGCCCCCGGCGGGACCTCCGGCGGCGCACCCGATCCCTCGCCGCTGGCCCACACGTACAGGCCCAGCGGGGCGAACACCAGCAGCCCGGCCAGCACCACCAGACCGACCAGCCAGCCCTGCCACTTCAACGCGCTCACGCCCATGGCACGATCCTCCCGGCAGCCCGCCCCTCCCACCAGCACCCACGGGCCCACACAGCATTTCGAAGCGGGACCGCCCGGACCCCGGCCGTCCACTCGACGCGGTGGATCGGCGCGCCGGCCCGACGGGCCGAAACGCGTGACGGCGGACCTCCGTGAAACGGAGATCCGCCGTCAGCAGACGCACACGACATACCTCGGGGAGCGCGAACGCTCCTGACGATGGTCACGTGCTGCGGTGGGAACCGCTTGGTCGGGGGCTCCCACGTTCTCGGGCCCCGGATGGGGCGGGCGGGTCAGCCCAGGCGCTCGACGAGCGCGTGGTACTGGTCCCACAGTTCCTTCGGCGTGTGGTCGCCGTAGGTGTTCAGGTGCTCGGGGACCAGCGCGGCCTCGTCGCGCCAGATCTCCTTGTCCACCGTGAGGAGGAAGTCCAGGTCGGCGGCCGGCAGGTCCAGACCGTCGGTGTCGAGGGAGGCCACGGTCGGCAGGACGCCGATCGGGGTCTCGACGCCCTCGGCGGTGCCGTCGAGGCGCTCGACGATCCACTTCAGGACACGGCTGTTCTCACCGAAGCCCGGCCACACGAACTTGCCCGCGTCGTTCTTGCGGAACCAGTTCACGTAGTAGATCTTCGGGAGCTTGGCCTGGTCCTTGCCCTTGGCCACATCGACCCAGTGGCCCATGTAGTCACCCATGTTGTAGCCGCAGAACGGCAGCATGGCGAAGGGGTCGCGGCGCAGCTCGCCGACCTTGCCCTCGGCGGCGGCGGTCTTCTCGGAGGCGATGTTCGAGCCGATGAAGACGCCGTGGTTCCAGTCGAAGGACTCGGTGACCAGCGGCACGGCGGAGGCGCGGCGGCCACCGAAGAGGATCGCGGAGATCGGGACGCCCTTGGGGTCCTCCCACTCGGGGGCGATCGTCGGGCACTGGGAGGCCGGGACGGCGAACCGGGCGTTGGGGTGGGCCGCCGGGGTCTCGCTGTCCGGGGTCCAGTCGTTGCCCTTCCAGTCGATCAGGTGGGCGGGCGACGTCTCGGTCATGCCCTCCCACCAGACGTCACCGTCGTCGGTGAGCGCGACGTTGGTGAAGACGGTGTTGGCGTACATCGTCTTCATGGCGTTGGCGTTGGTGTGCTCGCCGGTGCCGGGCGCGACGCCGAAGAAGCCGGCCTCGGGGTTGATCGCGTACAGGCGACCGTCCTCGCCGAAGCGCATCCAGGCGATGTCGTCGCCGACGGTCTCGACGGTCCAGCCGGGGATCGTGGGCTCCAGCATGGCGAGGTTCGTCTTGCCGCAGGCGGACGGGAAGGCGGCGGCGATGTACTTGGCCTCGCCCTGCGGCGGGGTGAGCTTGAGGATCAGCATGTGCTCGGCCAGCCAGCCCTCGTCGCGGGCCATGACGGACGCGATGCGCAGGGCGTAGCACTTCTTGCCGAGCAGGGCGTTGCCGCCGTAGCCCGAGCCGTAGGACCAGATCTCGCGGGTCTCGGGGAAGTGCGAGATGTACTTGGTGGTGTTGCAGGGCCACGGCACGTCGGCCTGGCCCTCGGCGAGCGGAGCGCCGAGGGTGTGGACGGCCTTGACGAAGAACCCGTCGGTGCCGAGCTCGTCGAGGACGGGCTGCCCCATGCGGGTCATGGTGCGCATGGCGACCGCGACGTAGGCGGAGTCGGTGATCTCGACGCCGATCGCGGAGAGTTCGGAGCCGAGGGGGCCCATGCAGAACGGGACGACGTACATCGTCCGGCCCTTCATGGAGCCGCGGAAGATGCCCTGCCCACCGTCCGTGCCGGTGAAGAGGGCCTTCATCTCGGCCGGGGCCTTCCAGTGGTTGGTCGGGCCCGCGTCCTCCTCCTTCTCGGAGCAGATGAAGGTCCGGTCCTCGACGCGCGCGACGTCGGAGGGGTCGGAGGCGGCGTAGTACGAGTTCGGGCGCTTGGCCGGGTCGAGCTTCTTGAACGTGCCCTGGGCGACGAGCTCCTCGCACAGGCGCTCGTACTCGGCCTCGGATCCGTCACACCAGACGATCCGGTCCGGCTCGGTCAGGGCGGCGATCTCGTCGACCCAGGAGGTCAACGCCTTGTGCTGCGTCGGGTTGGAAGTGGGAGCCGCGTTGTCGCGCGCCACGATCGCTCCTTGTTGAGGGGTTTGTTGGTGTTTGCCCCGTGGGGGCTGCGACCCGGACGCTTCGCGCTCCGCTCATCCGGTGCCGACCGCACTCATCTGATCATCCGGTGCATGTGCGCATATGTCCAGGGGGCTTCTCACGTGAGCATCGCCACTCGCGTCAATCTTCCGTAAAGAGCACTGCCGGAAACCTACGGACCCGTAGGTAGCATGTGGCCATGACTTCTGACGCCGCCGCCGCTCCGGCATCCGAGGCCGCCGCCCCGGCCGATCCGGCCCACCCGGTCGTCGAGGCCGTCGAGGCCGTCGAGGCCGTCGAGTCCGCCCTGGAACACAAGCCGCTCCTGCGCGGCTGGCTCCACCTGGGAATGTTCCCCGCCGTGATCGTCGCCGGCCTGGTGCTGATGGCCTTCACCGACTCGACCGAGGCGCGCGTCGCCTGCGGGGTCTACATCCTCACGGCCTGCCTGCTGTTCGGCGTCAGCGCGGTCTACCACCGCGGCACGTGGGGCCCCCGCGGGGAGGCGATCCTGCGGCGGCTCGACCACGCCAACATCTTCCTGATCATCGCGGGCACCTACACCCCGCTGACCGTCCTGCTGCTCCCGCCCTCCACGGGGCGGACCCTGCTGTGGGCGGTGTGGATCGCCGCCGGCGCCGGCATCGCCTTCCGCGTGTTCTGGGTCGGCGCCCCGCGCTGGCTGTACACGCCCTGCTACATCGCCATGGGGTGGGCGGCCGTCTTCTTCCTCCCCGACTTCATGCGGACCGGCGGCATCGCCGTCCTCGTGCTGGTGATCGTCGGCGGGCTGCTCTACAGCGTGGGAGGCGTCATCTACGGCATGAAGCGCCCCAACCCCTCCCCCCGCTTCTTCGGGTTCCACGAGGTGTTCCACTCGCTGACGCTCGCGGCCTTCGTCGCCCACTACGTGGGCATCTCCCTCGCCGCCTACCAGCACTGACGTCGCTCCGGGCGGTGGGGGGGGGGGGGGGGGGGCCCCCCCCCCCCCCCCCCCCCCCCCCGGGGGGGCCCCCCCGGGGGGGGCGCCCCGGGGCGGCCCGCGGCCCCCCCCCCCGGCGGGGGCCCCCGGCGCCCCACCCGCCCC
>NZ_JBIAQX010000003.1:416453-434918 GCF_042889445.1 Streptomyces sp. NPDC002602
CGGTGTTTTCCCCCCCGCTGCCGGCGGGGGCTTCCGCCCCCCGGGGGGGGGGCCCCCCCCGCCCCCCCGCCCCCCCCCCCGGCCCCGCGGGGGGGGGGGGGGGGGGGGCGCCCCCCCCCCCCACGACACCGGGCACGACTGCGGACAGCGCTGCGGGGCGCGACGCCGGGGCCCGACTGCGGACAGCACCGCGGGGCGCGACGCCGGGACACGACTGCGGACAGCACCGCGGGGCGCGACGCCGGGACACGACGCCGGGCCACGCCTCCGCCCCTCGGGCTCAGGGGTGCGCGCCGCCCACCTGCTCGGCCAGTTCGGCCGGTTCGGTCGTGGGCCGGGCGCAGACGAAATGCCGGCAGACGTACGCCGTCGGAACGTCGTCCTTCAACGCGCGGTCGGCCAGCAGGGGGAACTCCGCCGCGCCGCCGTCCGCCGCCCGTGGCAGTCCGACCGCCACCACCGCGCCGGGAGCCGTCCCCAGCAGCGCCGTCCGGTGCAGCGCCGCCGTCGCCGGATCCTCGGGATGGCCCACCACGGCCACCTCGCGCGGCCCGTCCATCAGCGCCTCCGCGACCGCCAGCCCGTGCCCGATGAAGCGCGGCACCCGCGGCCCGAGCGCCTGGACCACCCCGAGCGCCCGCTCGGCGGCCGTGCGGTGCGCCTGCGAACCCGACTGCGCGGCGTACGAGAGCAGCGCGCCCGCGGCCGCGGTCCAACCCGAGGGCGCCGCCGTGTCCGTCGGGTCCTGGGGACGCCGGATCAGCTTCTCGGCGTCGTGCGCGGTGTCGTACAACGAGCCGTCCTCGGCGGTGAACCGGTCGAGCACCAGGTCCACGAGGAAGCCCGCGAACTCCAGCCAGACCCCCTCGCCGGTCACCGAGGCCAGCGTCAGGAAGCCCTCCGCGACATCGCCGTAGTCCTCCAGGACCCCGGCGTTGGGGCCGACGTTCCCGTCCTTGCTGGTGCGGGCCAGACGGGGCCCGGCCGTCGCGTCGAAGTGGACCCGCACCAGCAGGTCGGCCGCCTCGGTGGCGCGCTCGACGAGGTCGGGCCGATCGAAGAACGCCCCGCACTCGGCGAGCGCCGCGATCGCCAGCCCGTTCCAGGCGGCCACCACCTTGTCGTCCCGGCCGGGCGCGGGCCGCCCGGAGCGCGCCGCGAGCAGCCGGGCCTTGATGTCGGCGACCTTCTCCGCGTCCGGCGCCGGCCCGTCCTTCGGGAGTCGCAGCACGGACGTGCCGTGCTCGAAGGTCCCCTCCTCGGTCACCCCGAAGCAGGCGGCGGCCGCCTCCCCGTCCTCCTCGCCGAGCACCTCGCGCAACTGCGCCGGTGTCCAGGCGTAGTACGCGCCCTCCACGTGCCGGCCGGTCGACGGGTCCTCGCTGTCCGCGTCGAGGGCGGAGGCGAAACCGCCCTCGCGGGTACGCAGCTCCCGGACCATGAAGTCCGCGGTCTCCAGCGCCACCCGGCGGGCGAGCTCCGATCCGGTGGCACGCCAGAGGTGGGCGTAGACCCGACACAGCAGCGCGTTGTCGTAGAGCATCTTCTCGAAGTGCGGCACGACCCAGTCCCGGTCGACCGAGTACCGGGCGAACCCGCCGCCCAACTGGTCGTAGATCCCGCCGCGGGCCATCGCCTCACAGGTGTCGGCTGCCATCTGCAGGGCCCCCTCGGACCCGGTCCGGGCGTGGTGGCGCAGCAGGAACTCCAGCACCATGGACGGCGGGAACTTCGGCGCGCCGCCGAACCCGCCGCGGGTGGCGTCGTACTCCCTCGTCAACGCGAGCAGCGCACGCGCCGCCTCCTCGGGGCCGGGGGCCTCGGCCTTGCCGTAGTCCAACTGCCGCTCCGACAGGTCCCGCGTGATGCGCGACGCGACCTCGGCGACCTCGTCGGGCCGGCCGACCCACGCGGTGCGCACGCCTTCGAGCACCTGGGTGAAGGAGGGCATGCCGTGCCGGGGCTCCGGCGGGAAGTAGGTGCCGAAGTAGAACGGTTCGGCCTCGGCGTTGAGGAACACCGTCATGGGCCAGCCGCCCTGCCCGGTCGCGGCCTGCACGGCCTCCATGTAGACGGCGTCGACGTCGGGCCGCTCCTCGCGGTCCACCTTGACGTTGACGAAGTGCTCGTTCATGTAGGCGGCGGTCAGCTCGTCCTCGAAGGACTCGTGGGCCATGACGTGACACCAGTGACACGCGGAATAGCCGACCGAGAGCAGAACGGGCACGTCGCGCCGCCTGGCCTCTTGCATCGCCTCCTCTCCCCATGGCCACCAATCCACAGGATTGGAGGCGTGCTGGAGGAGATAGGGCGACTGGGAGTTCGCCAGTCGATTCATGCCCCCATCGTTGCACGACGAGGATCGCGACGCGTGAGCATCCATGCGCGGAGCAAGGCTGCCGCGCATGGTCATGCGGTCGGGCCGCTCCACGTCGACAACGGCGAGCCGGTCGGTGCGCGGGGAGCAGGCGAGCGCATGGCCGTCGGCACAGGCTTTCACGGGCTCTCGGTCGCCTCCTCGGGCATGGAGGCGGCGATCTCTCTCCGCGCGAAGGAGCCCCCAAGAAAGTGAAGCCGTACGGACTCTCGTAGCCGCTCGCGGAGGTCAGCTTCGACCGCGTCTTCAGGTGGTACATGCGCTGCGGAGAGACCGCGCCAGGCAGGCATGGAGCCGACCCGAGCCGGGACCACCCAGAACATCTCCGTGTCCATGCCAGCCGATCTGGTCGGTGAGCTCCGTTCTCGAACCGGCCGCCGGGGACTGCCACATCAACGAGGCTGTCAGACAGCAGCTCGCCATGGATGGGCTCGCCGAGATCGTCGCGGCCCACGAGGAGGAGCACGGCGCGCTCACGGAGCAGGAGGTCGAAGCCGCCACAGGCTCCGTCGGGGCGGGCGCCCCGAGACGACCGAACCTCAGGGCTCTCCCCCCTCAAGTCGACGGGCCTCCGTCAGCGGATCCTTCCGTAGGACGGCCGTGTCCCTCGCCATGGCGCCCAGGTGCCCCAGCGCCCCCGGGGCAAGCGAGGGGAGCAGCGGGATCGTGCGAGTCCACGCGTCGGATCGCAAGAGCCCCAGGGCGATGTCCCGGGCCGCCTCCTTGGCGGGGGGACCGCCGTGGTCGGCGGCTCGGGCGAGTGCCAGGCAGGTCCGGATCACCCGGTCGTGGGCGCCGCTGTCCGCGGCTGGCGCCACCCGGGCGCCCGCCAGGTATGCGGCGGCGGTACCGAGCGCCGCCGCCCGGTCGTCCGGCGTCCGCGCCGCGTCGGCGTGCCGCCACACGGCGGCGGCGTCGCCGTTCACCGCTGCCAGGAGCGCCAGTTCCGCAGGGGGCTGCTGTCCCGACTGACGGGCGCGCCGCCATCTGCCGACCGAACTTTCGACGGCGCTCACGGCTTCGTCCGGAAGGCAACGAAGCCGTTCCAGCAGGGCGAGGACGGCCATCGACCGTTCCGGCGCCGCCATGGAGGGTGTAGCCACGCGCAGCGCGACCCGGCCAAGCATGTCGCTCAGCCGGAGGGCTGGGTTCCGGACGTCCGGGAAGGCAAGAAGCAGCGCCGCCAGCTCGGTGAGAGGGACGCGTGGGCTGCCCGTCTCCATCCGCCGTACGAGGACCTCCACCAGCGGCTCGGCGACGCGTGCCGCCGCCTCCGGGCAGCGTCGTACCAGCCCGGCGGCAACGGCCGTCAGCGCCTGCAGCCGTTGCGCGGTATCTCCCGTCGCCATCGCCGTGGCCGCGGCCTCGTCTCCGGCGTGGGCGAGAGCCTGGGCCACGGCGTTCGCCAGATCGGGGGCGGCTCCGGCGGGTACCAGCCGGGCCGCCGCTCGGGCGTAGCGGGTGACCGGATCGTCCTGTCCGGCAAGGGAACAGCCGAGGGAGAGGGCCGCCAGGTGCCGCGCGCGGGCATGTGTGTCGGGCAGGCACTGCACGAGTGCTTCGGCCTCGTCCGATGCGCCTGCCGCGCTCATGGCCTGGCAGAGTTCTACAGTCCAGTCTTCGGGGAGATACGGGGTGCTCGCGGGCTGTGCGGCAGGGCGGCTCCGCAGGGCCGCCTCCAGAAGTTCCCGGCCGCGATGGAGACGGCCTGCGCTCACCTGGTCGTCCACCTCCAGAAGCAGGTGGAGAAGAGGCTGCTCCGGACGATCGGGGTAGGGACCGTCGCCGGGACGCAGCAGGCCGGTCGATCGCCGGTGCGGGTAGGGACGGTGGGGCGGGGAGGAGGGTCGCGTGTCCTCGGGTTCTGTCGGTGTGGGCTGTGGTGTCGGGGTGACTTGTGCGCTGTGGGCCATCCGCACTTTGTTCAGCGCCGCCCGCTCGGCGTCAGCTTTCCTGCGCTTCGCCTTGCGCTCCGTCTCGCTTTTCTCGGCAGCCGCCTGCGCTGCCTCGACGGCCCGTCGCGCCGCCTCGTTCTCAGCTGCATCAAGGATCGATTGCGCCCGTTCCAGCAGGGGGTCCCCGAGCATCCCGACGCGCCGGCCTTCCGGTACTGCCTCCATCTGACGCCTGACGCCGTCAGGGTCGCCCTTCGACTCCATGGCCACTGTGGCCATGGCCAGACGCTCCAGTGTCCCGGCGAGTTCGCGGCGCAGGTGGGCGCGATCAGCTTCGGACAAGGCATCGGACGGGGAATCGGAGTCCCTCACCGCCTCGATCGCCTGATGCATCCGGGCTCGGGCCTTCCGAAGCTCTTCGGCGGCTCGGCGGTGTCGCTTGGCGGGCAAAGTGACGAGCACCGACGCCGCAGTGGCCAGGACGTCGACCGCCCTCAGTCCTTCCGTATCGCCAAGTTCCTCGCAGATGGCCTCGATGCGATCACCAGCGTGCGGGCCGAGGTAAGGCGCGACCTGCGCCACCGCGCCGTAGAGTTCCACTGCCGCGGTCCGGGCGCGCAGGTCACCCGCGCTGAGCGTCTCCGCCCTGCAGTACAGCGTCATGACGGCATCCAGTTTCCCTGCCGCCTCGGTGATCGCTGCTGTCCCGGCCGCCGGGTCCTGGAGCACTGCGCGGAATATGGGCAGGGCGGCGCCGGGACCGTTCAGACGGGTGAGCGTCCCGGCGGCGCCGAGGAGTCGTACGTACGGCTCAGGGTCTCGGAAGGCACCGGGAAAGCCCTGATGCGCACGGTCCCGGGCCAGCCACTCCGCTGTCTCCCGCACCAGGGCGTCGACACTCAGGTTGGTCCGTCCCACGAAGGGCTGTCCCGCGTATGCCAGTTCCACCGCCATGTCCGCCAGGTGTACGGCCCTGTCGACGGCCGTGGGCGCGGAGCGGGCCAAGCCGCGTGCGCGCTCCGGATCCCCGAGCCGGACGTGAAGAGCCGGGGCTCCATCGGGCACGTACGTGTCGTACGTCCGGCGCAGCAGGAACCGCGCACCGTAAAGGCAGGTGAGTGTCGCCAGACGGTCGGCACCGGATGTGACGTCCGCCGCCGCATTGATCTCCCTCTCGAAACCGTCCAGCTGGGCGAGCGCGATTTCGGGCCCGGCTGTGCGGGCAAGCCGACTCAGGCGGAGCACGTCGACTACGTACGCGGCGCGTTCGGCCGTACCGGTCAGCAGACGGAGCTGATGTGTCAAGGGGTACGGAGGAGTGTCGTCCGGCCAGCCGGCCGCGCGCCACCTCCGCGACCAGACCAGCAGTTCCTCGGTGTACCGCAGGACCGCAGCCCCTCCCAAGCCCTCGCGCACCGCGCGCACGAGGCGGGAGTCCGCCAAGGCGTACGTCCCGAGCACCGGATCCTCGGTCACGAGGGCGCGCCCCGCCGAGCCCTGTACCAAGCGGTCGAGGTGGTCCACGGAGAGCCCGGTCAGCTCCGCCAGGTCCGTGATCCGCAGGCCGCCGTCCGCCACGGCCAGCAGCGCCGCGACCCGTTCGCCCAGCGCAGTGGCGTCGGGTGGTGGCTGTCGGAGCTGCGGTACCCCGGCGATGGGCAGGAGCGTTCGCAGATGACGGCTCTGACGTAGCGGATGTCGCTTCTCGGGAACGTCGCGGGGAAGGGGGGCGCAGCGCCGAAGAGAGACGATGACGCGCATGTTGGGCGGTGGGAGGGAGGGCAGGAGCGCGGCAATGCTCTCGCGCGCGGACCTCCGTACGACTCGGGCCGGGCCCTCGGGTTCTCCCCCGATGCGGGCCCTGGACTTCGGAGCCCCGCCCGCGCCTGCCCGGCCCGGCCCGGCCACATCGCCCGACCAGGCCACATCGTCGTCGAGTCCGTCGATCACGAGCAGGAGGTTCCGTCCGTGCCTCGCGCTCTTCGCGGCGGCTTCGGCGAAGAGTGCGTTCCACGCCCGGGTGCCCTTGGGGACCGGGCTCCCGGACCTGCCGAAAAAACGGTCGATCTGGCCGGCGATCTCGTTTTCGAACTCGGCTCGTGTGTCCGTGCCGTGAGCCGCTGAGACGAAGAAGGTCAGGATGTCGCTACCCATTGGGGGCTTCTGACGGACGTAGCCGGCGAGCAGCGTCGTCTTGCCCACGGGGCCGTCGGCGTGCCAGCACAGGCAGGACGGTGCCCCGGGGCGGGAGTCCTGGGCAAACGCCTTCATCTCCGTACGTTCGTTCGCCCGCACGCGGACCTCGGCGGCGGAGACGTCGGGGGCCGAACCGTGCAATCCGATGAAGCGAAGGCCGGGGTCGGCCTGCCGCCGGTTCACGGAAATCTGCCCGTGCTGCGCGCCCCTTGCCTCCTCCTTCGCCGCCCAAAAGGCGGCTTCCCACTCGGCGTCCGAGTACGTCGGCGTGCTGTGTCCGCTCTGCGACCTGGCCACTACCGCCAAGAAGTCACGCCATCGGTCCGGCGAGGGGACCCTCTTCCCCTCGATCCAGCTTTGCAGCGTCGAGCGAGAGACACCCAACCCCTTGGCCACGCCGTCATAAGTGAGTTTCTCGGAGTTCCACGCCTTCTGCAGCATTCTGCCCAGCTTGTTCCTCGCGCTTTCGGCTGACCCCCTCACCGGCCCGCTCCCGTCCGTGTTCGCTGCGCGGAAAACTTGGCTGCCGCCGTACGACCCCAGGCGTTTGACCTGCGGAAACCGTGGCGCGATGGTCGGCGCAACTTCACGGCACAAGGCCGCCGCCGCCAGTCTGGAGCCATCACCGCAGCAGCCGAAACCAGCTCCCGACAGAAGGACGGCCCATGTCCCAGCTCCCTGAACTCCTGCCCTACACCCTGCTCTTGAGCGGAACTGCCGGCCTACTCTATGTGGTCGCCCTGCTCACCGTGGCCCTCGTCTCCGTCCTCGCCTCCGCAGAGGAGCGCCGCAAGGACGCGCGGGCGACGCTCAGCATCCTTGTGCGTCGGCGACCGCGTTGAGCGTGGGGAAGGCGTCCGACGCCGCGCACCGGCCGCACCGGCGCTTGTGGCGGCCCTGATCAAGTGGAACGAGCGCACGGCCTTGAGTTGGAACTCGGGAGCCTGAAGTGCACTTCGCTTGCATACGCTTTCGCCGACCAGGCATCGATGACCTGAAATCGTCTACCAGGAGCGGGAGTTGCCGTAAACCATCTACTGTGTTGCCACCCGCTCAAGCCGTGGCGGGGCCTGCAGCACTGCGACCGCAGTGCTGCAGGCCCCGACGCGGAAGGAGTGGCATGGGGAAAGCACCATGTAGATGGCTGAGGCGCCACAAGGAGGAGCTGTCTCTCATCCTGGTGGCCGGAGTGGTCAGCGCAGTAATAGCCAAGGTGTTCGACCACCTCTGCTAGATGGCCGTTCTCGACGCAACTTGCGCGTCGAGAACGGCCGGCCCCAGCAGTGAGTGGTTCCCGTTCCGCGCACACGGGACGGGAACCACTCGCATCTCGCCGGTCTCCCGGTGGGGTACCGCCGGGGCTGCCGAGACATCGGCAATCCCCGAGTTTAGACCTTTGCGTAGGCGCCATCCGGCCAGGTGATCGAGCACTTGAACCAACAAGGACCATCACGGCCGGCGAAGCGCTTCCCGCTCACTGCGGGAGTGGCCCGTCGGGAGCCTGCAGAGCCCTGGAATGGGCTTTCCCCGCGTGGGCGGGGACGTCCCGCACTTCCGGTCTTCACGGACCGCTGGCACCTGTTGATTTCAGGCTATTGAACAGAAGGGGGTAGCACGGAGGTGCCCGAGGCCCGACCGCCGATTCCCGCCGGGCAGCGCGTCGGCTGGGATCCTCGCTTGCAGCCGTGTATCCCCACCATCGACCTCGACGGTGCGACCGCGCACCGCTCCCTGAGCGAGGTTCTCAACCGGGCCGACAACCTGGCCGCCCTCGACTGTGCCTCGCCGGGCGAGACCGTCGCCGTCATCGAGTACTTGTTGGCCATCTGCTTCGCCTCCGGGACCTGTCCTTCCTCCGACGAGGACTGGAATGCATGGATCCTTGACCAAAGACCCCTCGCGCCGGCCGCCGCGTGGCTGTTGAAGCAACCGGCGGACTCCTGGGACCTGTTCCATCCCACGAATCCCCTGGCACAGAATTCCGACCTGTCGGAGGATCTCCGCAAGAGCGGCACCGGAACCGCTCAGCTGATCATCGAGCACTCAGGTGACTACAACCAGCACTTCGACCACCATCATCTCGAACGCGACACCCCTCTCCCGGCAGCGGACGCGTTCCGCGCCACCCTCACACAACACGTCTACGGCCCTTATGGACGGGCACGCATGTCCGGGGCCGAGCTCGGCGCCAGGGTCACCAATCTCGCGGCGGGCCGTCTGACAAGTCGAATCCGGGTCCTCGCCCTCGGGAGAACGTTCGGCGAGACGCTGCGTCTGAACCTCTATCCGCCCGACGGGCCGGGGAAGCCACTCAACACCTCCTGGACCACGTCCGTCTTCGAGCAGCGCAGGTTCGAAGAGAAACGGAAGCCCCGGGCACCGCGGAGCTCCGCGGACCTGCACAGCGCCCTGGGGCGTTCCGTGCTACTGCGTCCGGCACGCGGTCCACACGGGCAGCTCATGGTCGACCGGGTTCTCATCGGAGCCGGTGAGGTACTGGATCTCGCCCCGGAGCGTCATCTCCAGGACGCTGTGTACAGCACGACGACGAACGGCGTGTCCAAGCCTCTGTGGCCTTCGCCCAGTCGAGCCCTCTGGCAACAGGCCCATGCTCTGTACGGCGCCGTCAACGAGGGCCGGGGCGGGATGTACGTGCGGCTGCGGTCCCTTCTCCCGTACCGGCGACCAGAGCCGGAGGGGCCGGACCCGGAAACGCAGCAGGGTGCCCCGTACCATCTCTGGGCTGTCGGCCTCCTGACCAACAAGACGCTCCCCGTCATCTGGACCCACGGCGCCTACCCCTACGCCCCGGGCATGGCCGCGCACCTCTACCGCGCGTCGCGCCGCGGCTCGGACATTGCCGAACACATGGCGCGGACTCTCAAGAACGCGGCGATCGTGGCCGCGGAGACCGCGTTCCCCGCCATGAGGGCCGCGGACGAGGCCGGTCAGGTGGCACGACTCGATGCCCGGTACGACTTCTGGCCCGCAGCCGAGGACCCCTTTCACGAACTGCTGGACGAGGTGATCGACCGGGGGCTTGAGGACGACGACCCGGTGTCCGCTCCCTTGGTCGCCTACGCAATGAAGTTGATGATCATGGCTCGCACCCGGTTGCTCCAGCTCCTCGACACCCTGCCGCCCGGCGACCGCTACAACCGAGCGCGGGCCCGGGCCGTGCGACTTTTCGAGGAGGCCGTGTCCGGCGACCGAGCCCCGGCCGAACTCCGAGGGGAGACAGCACTTGACTGAACAGGATCCGTCGGCCGGCACGGAGACGGGGGCGCCCCGCTTCCCGCACGACAGCGCGGCACTCACCACTTGGCTCACCACCCTCGTACGCAACCGCGAGTACGGGACGCTCGCCGAACTCCGCCGGTCCCGGGTTCGTACCAACGCGCACATCCGCGCGGGCTGGTACGGAGGCGACGACCACCGCGACCTCTTCGAGCGGATGGCCTTCCTGTTCGCGATCTACCACCAGGGGCGCCCCACACCCTCGTACGGCCACGGCAGTCTCGGCGCCGCGGCCCGCAGGATCGGGGACGGGACCGGGCGCGGGCCGGACAACCCCGGCGCTCAGCGGCTTCTGGACCGTGTCGTCGCGAGCCGACGCGTTCCCTGGAGGCACCTCCAGCACGCGATCACTCGGCTCCGGTCCTGTGAACAGCCCCCACCGTCCTGGACCACCCTGACCGAAGACCTCATCCGGTGGAACGACCGCAAGGCGCGCATCGCTTACGAGTGGTCGGTCCATTTCCACACGCCTCCGGGAACAGCCGGGAAGCATGGAACGAATTCATGACGCAAACGACTCCTCCACCGACGATTCCACCGACGACTCGAAAGGACACCACCTCGTGACCGAGCCACGTCGGAGCCAGTTCCTCTCCTTGCATCTCATCGAAACCCTGGCTGCCGTCCTTCCCGTCCGCGACGAGAATTCCCAGCCCAAATCGCTTGTTTTCGGCGGTGTGGAACGCCACATGATCACGAGCCAGGCCCGCAGGCGCGCCGAGCGGGTCCACGCCCGCAACCGGGCCAACGCCGGCTTGGGGGAGCTCAAGGGACGAAGCATGGGCGTGCGTACACGGGAGTGGGCCCTTCTGGCCGGCCGTGAACTCGAGTCCGCCCATGGCTGGGACCGGGACAGGGCTCTGGTCACGGCCCGCGCGGTGATGGAAGCCAGCGGTCTCAAGTTCGGCGATCCGAAGAAGAAGACCGTGGCCAATCTGACCAAGGTGCTCATCTTCGCGCCGTCCGACGCCGGAGCGAAGATCGCGCGCCACATCGTCGACCAGGCGGCGGAGGTCGAGGAGTGGCGCGACGCCTATCTCGAAGCCCAGGCTCGCGCCGAGGCGACGAAGAAGACACGCCGCGGGGCGAGGAGCAAGGACGCGCCGGCACTGGATGCGGAGGAGACCCCCGCGGAAACCGCTGGGGCCGTCGCCCTCCCTCCGCTGCCCAAGGCCACCCGCGACGCCGTCCTGCTGGCCCTCGCTCCCCGGGACGCCGTGGACATCGCTCTCTACGGTCGGTTCCTCGCCGAGATTCCCGACTCGCCCAACGTCGACGGCGCCGTCCAGACAGGACATGCCTTCACCGTGCACGAAGCAGAACAGATCGAGGACTTCTACGCGGCCGCCGATGATGCGAAGCTTGATCGCAAACGCAATGCTCTCGATTTCCTCGACGCCGCGGACGACGCGGGCGCGGGTATGACCGGGTACCAGTCCCTGATCTCCGGCACCTTTTACCGACACGCAGTCCTCGATCGTACGCAGCTTCGCGTCAATCTGAGGGTAGCCGGAATGGACGAGGCCGAGGCCGAACAGGTGGCGTCCGAGGCCGAGAAGGAGTTCGTGAACTCCTTCGTGGAGGCATTTCCAGAAGCGAAGAAGAACTCCACCGCGTCCACCGGTTCGCTGCCGGCGCTCGTCCTCGCCTTCGAAGGGGAACGCCCCTACAACTACGCGTCCGCCTTTCAGAGGCCGGTCGACGAGGGGTCCTTGTCGGCTGGTGGGGAAGGACCGGCGGGACCCGCCGCCGTACGCAGACTGCTGCGCCACCACACCTTCGTCAGCGGCCGTCGCGGCGATCTGCGTACCACGCGGTTGCTCACGTACGACCCTGAGATCGATCTGCTCCTGGGAGAGCTGGGACTGCCGGAGTCGCTGTCCGTGGTGGAGCGGGTCGAGGACCTCACACCGTGAGCGACACGAACGACTCGCACGTCCTCCTCATCCGGTTGGCAGGCCCCCTGCAGTCCTGGGGCATCGCCGGCAGGTTCGCCCGTCGCGACACACACAGCCGTCCGACGAAGTCGGGCGTGATCGGTCTGTGCGCCGCAGCCCTCGGACTGCCCCGGGAAGAACCCCTCGGGGAACTCGCCGAGGTGCGCTTCGGAGTGCGGGCCGACCGGCCCGGCACGTCGTTTCGCGATTACCACACGGTTGGCGGCGGAAAGTATCCGCTTCGTCCGCGGGACCTGATCACCGACCACCAGCGAGCTGCCAAGGCCACCACGGACTCGTTGCCGACGCCACCGCAGGACGACGCCTTGGAGCCCCGGCCGTTCGGACGTGCCGAGCTGCAGACCTGGTACGGCTCACCGAAGTACGTCGTCGCCGATCCGAGGTCAGGAGTGCTCGTCTCCGGAGAGGTTCGCCGCCACAGCCTGATCACAGAGCGCTGGTATCTCGCCGACGCCGCCTTCCTCGTCGGTCTGGAACACCAGGACAGGGCTCTCCTGGAGCGTGTGGCCCACGCCCTGGAGTACCCGAAGAGGCTGCTCTGGCTCGGCCGCAAAGCCTGTCCGCCGTCGGGTGACCTCGCCGTCGGTATCGCTCCGGGCTCGCTCAAGGAAGTCTTCGAGACACACTCTCTGCTTCCCGATGCCGTCGGTCCCGAAGCCGAACCGGCGGTAGCCGCGCGGCGCGTACGCCCATGGGCCTGGATCGAGAGCAGACGGCCGCTCCCCGGCGTCGGCCCCCTGGCCGACCAGCCCGTGCAATTCGGGGCGGACGGAGGGACCCACAGCCTCCGCTGGGAGACCCGCCACCGCATCACCATCGCCGCACACGCCCGAGGATGGGACATCATCCCGTGAACATGAACACCACCGCGTCGAATGTGTCGTCGGGCGCGGGTCGGGCCGCCCGATTCGTCGCCGCGCAGACTCTGTTGGCCCTGGATGCCCGACATCCTTTCGCCGGCAAATCGCTCATCGACGCACAGGACATGCACCGAACCGTCATGAGCGGCTTCCCCGGCTGGGTGGAAAATGGCAGCCCGGATCCTCGTGCCCAGATGGGCATCCTGTCGACCTGGACCGTCGACCTCCGGCAGGCGCGGCTCAACCTGGTGGTCCAGTCGTCACTCCCCGCCGACTGGAGCGGCATTCCCCGTACGGCCCTGGCCGAGAGGCCGGAGCCTCTTACCATCGATCGCACCTTCCGCATCGGCGACAGGGTCGCCTTCCGCACGGTTGTCAATCCCGTCCGCAGCGTTCCGCCTCCACCGGGCTCTCCTTCGAAGACTCGGGGCACCCGTGTCCCCCACACACGCCCCGAACACGTGAAGGGATGGTTCGCACGCCGCCTCCAACCGCCCGGCGAACCCGCGATCGCCCCGGACGGCGTCACCCGCATCGGAGCGGACGCCGATACCGATCAGATCGCCGTACGCATGCTCCCGAACACTTCGAGCCCAGCACCGCATAAGGGCCTGCGCATCGGTCGTGCGGAAATCAAAGGCACCCTCACGGTCACCGATCCCGAGACCTTCGTCGCGGCCCTCGCCCAGGGCATCGGCCACGCGCGCGCGTACAGCTGTGGGCTCATCCTCGTACGCTGAACCGCTCAACGGCCGACAGGAGACGAACTCCCTCTCGCGGATCCCGCCGCCGACGTTCGGCACCGGCGGCGGGGCTCTCCGCACACCTGCCCGTGAGGTCCCCGGGTCGGGACTACCCAGTTGCGTTCATCCACTGACACCAGTGACACGCGGAATGGCCGACCGAGAGCAGAACGGGCACATCACGCCGTCGTGCCTCCTCGAAGCCCTCCGGTGTCCAGGGCCACCGGTCCACGGGATTGTCGGCATGCTGAGGCAGACGAGGGGACCGATCGACGGGACGAGATCGAGGCGGAGCATCCGCTCCTGGACGCGCACAGGGTCTCAATCGAAGTCGTGATGAAGCGGCACCGCGAACGGCTCCCCGCGCTTCTGCCAGAAGACCATGGGCTCGCCGCAGTCGTTCTCGAACGGTTTCACGGTGTCGTTCAGAAGAGGCCACCCCGGTCAGGATCATGAACCATGCACAGCGCCGGGGGGCGGGATGGCAGCTCGCATCGAGGCAACCCGGCAGGTCGGAATCCCCGTCCTCGTGTCCGCGCTGACCATCGTTGAAGCAGCACAGGGGAAGACCAACCCGGCACGCTTGACGTGGGTGCTCTCCCGACTGCGGGTGGAGCCGGTCAGCCACGGAAGACTCCCTGACCGCGGTGACGCTGCTCCGGGACGCGGGTGGGCTGCACGGACACAAGTACGCCATTGACGCCCTCGTCGCCGCGCTCGCGCTCCGAGCCCCGGCCCAATCGTCCTGACGTCCGACCGCGACGACTGGACGAGGCTTTGCGGGAAGCGCGTGATCATCAGAGAGGTCTGAGACCGCGGACCCGTTCCGTCCGCCCCCGGTACTCGGAGCGGCGGGTGGGCCCGCCGCCGGGTGATCATCTGAGCAGCGGGGACAGGGCGTGTTCCCAGGTGGCGCGGGTGGTGGGCCAGGTGGGGGCGCAGTCGCGGGTGCGGGCGGCGAGGTCGGGGTGGCGGTCGGGGGCCGCGCCGTGCAGGAGGCAGAGGTAGGCGGCGGCGCGGTCGGCCGGCGGGGCGTGTTCGTCCTCGCCCGGGTCGGTGTCCGCCTCGCGCGCCGCGAGGAGTTCGTACTCCTCGGCGGCGGTCCGCAGGGCGCGTTCTCCGTCCGGGCCCTCGCGGAGCAGCATCAGGGCCGCGAAGCGGTCGGCGGTGTTCTCCTCGTCGGGGTCGGGTCCCACGGGGAGTTCGAGGGCGTCGACGAGGGCGTGGCCCGCCTCGTGGTAGACGCTCTCGGCGACGATGGCGCCGACCTTCTCGTCCGTCGTGAGGAGTTCCCGGTCCTCCGCCATGTCGTCGTAGCAGAGGTCGATGCGGTGTGCGGCGGGGTCGTAGGCGGTGCCCTCGCCCGCGCAGGAGCGGGCGACGACGGTGACCCGGTCGGGGAGGTCGAGGTAGGCGTTCAGGCGGGTGACGGCCCGTTCGGCGTGCTTCCCGTCGCGCAGGAAGGCGGCCTCGCGTTCGTCGCCGGCGGCGGGGGCCTCGTACCGTACGGCGAATCCGCGCGGCGGGGGTGCGCAGCCGCCCGACAGCAGGGCCGTCGCGAGGGCGGCGCAGAGCGCGGCGGACAGTGCGGCGGATGCGGTGCGGCGTCGTTCGGCGGCGCGCGTCGGTGTCCCCGTCATCGTGCCGCCCCCACCACACTGTCGGATGTTCCGATCAGCCTATCGATCCGTGCGGGGACGCGGTGGAGCGGCGGCCGAGGGCCGGACCGTACATATATGCACGCGGTCGACCGAAGACGCGCCAACTCCCTCTGAACCGGTTCGGATTCCCTCGCGCTCGTGACCGTCCCGCAGGACACTTGGGGCACGTTGCCGGAGCGCTCTGAGGGGGATGCCGATGCGGGACAGTCATCGTGTGGAGGCCGAACGGCTTCTGGTGCGAGCCGTGGACGAGGAGGAGCGCCGGGCCGCTCCGGGGGCGCCGGTCGACAAGGCGGCCCTGCTGGCGCGCGGCCGGGAGTCCCTGGACACGATCGCCGCGAGCGCCTCCGAGGAGTACGAGGCCTACGTGCGCGCCGTGGACGAGGCGGCGGCCGGCGACCAGTCGCTGGGCGAGGCGTTCCGGCGCGCGAACAGTTCGACGGCGTTGCTGGTCACGGCGGTCGGGGCGGTCGCTGCCGTGGGGGCGGACCTGGCCTTCGGCGTGGCGGCCGGTACGGCCTTCAGCACGGGCATCGTCGTGGGCGTCGCGGGGGCGGCCACGACGGCGGCCAAGGTGACGGCCCTTCATCTGCCGGCGGCGAACCGACGGGCCGGGGTCGCGGGCAGGCCGGGCGGTCCGGAGCAGTTGAGGCTGCAGTGGCTGTCGGCACTGGAGGTGCGCGGGATCCGTCCCTTCCTGGAGCAGCAGCGTCTGGTGGCGACGGCGGTGCGCAATCCGCCGCGCGTCCGGTCGGGCGTCAACGGCGGCGCGGTCGGCCTCGTCAAGCAGACGACGGGCTCCGGGCCCGCGCTGCGCGGCACCGATCGCAGCGCCGAGGCGCGGCGGCGCAGTGTGCTGGAGCAGTCGTTCAATCAACTCCCGCGCACGGACGAGGGGTTCACGGGCCGCCGGGTGGAACTGACCCGTATCGCGCAGTGGGTGCAGGCGGCGCGGGCCAGTACCGAGACCCGGCCGGTGGTCGTGGTGGTGCACGGCGAGCCCGGTTCGGGGCGTACCGCGTTGGCGTTGCGGGCGGCGCACGCGCTGCGGGACCAGTTCCGCGGGGCGTGCGTGGTGGACCTGCGGGGCGGTTCCCCGCACGGCGGCGCCGCGGAGGCCCCGCTGTCGACGCGGGAGGCGCTGTTGCACCTGCTGAACCGGCTGGGCGCCCCGCGCGAGCAGTTGCTGTTCCGCGAGGGAGCTTCGGCGGAGCAACAGGTGCGGCGGCTCGGGGAGTTGTACCACCAGCACCTCCAGGGGCTGCCGGTGACGGTCGTGGTGGACGACGCGGTGGACGCGGCGCAGGTCCGGACGCTGGTTCCGGAGCGGTCCGAGAGTCTGGTCCTGGTGACGGCCCCCGGCCCGCTGGAGTTGCCCGCGGACCTGGCGGCGTGGGTGCACCAGCTTCCGCTGGCCCGCCTGTCGGAGCCGGAGGCGGCCGAGGTGCTGCGCGCCGGCGCGGAGGCTGCGGGCGGCCCCGCGTACGGCGAGGGGGCCGGGCGGGAGCTGTTGGGGCTCGGCGCGGGGCTGCCGTTGGCGCTGCGCGTGCTGGCTCCCCTGGGGGAGGCGGAGGCCGCCGGGGGCTCCGGCGGCACCTTGGAACACGCGCTGGACCTGGCGTACGTACGACTGCCCGAGGAGCGGCGTCGGCTGTTGCGGCGTCTGACGCTGGCCGGGCGTGCCTCGCTCGGGCCGTCCGCGGCGGCGGCGCTGATCGACGCGGATCAGGTGGAGGCGGGGCGGCTGCTGCGCGATCTGGCGCGGGCGGGTCTGCTGGACCCGGTGCGCGGGGAGCGGTACCGGATGCACGACGCGGTGCGCGCGTACGCGGCGGCGCGGTTGACGGCCGACGAGGACCGGGTGGAGGCGGCGGCCGCCCACGAGCGGCTGATCCGCAACTACGCGCAGCTCGCGGACTCGGTGATCCGGATGGTCGACGGGAAGATGTCCACCCGCGCCAACCACTTCGGCGGGCACGGTTTCGCGTCCTTGGACGCGGCGCTGCGCTGGCTGGACGACGAGTCGAGCTTCATCACGGCGGCGCTGCGGCACTCGCAGGACGTGGATCAGCAGGCGGTGCTGGACCTGCTGGGCGCGCTGTGCGACTTCTGTCTGCTGCGCGGGGACCTGTACCGGCTGGGCGAGATCAACGAGCTGACCCAGGCCGTGGAGGCGGGGCAGCGGGGGGAGCCGGGGCGGGGCGGCCGGATGGCCCGCTCGGTGCAGTGGCGCACGGGCATCGCCGCGCGCCAGCTCGGCGACCTGGACAAGGCCCGCACCACCTTGACCTCGGTCGTCGACCAGTACATGGAGGCCGAGCAGGAGGCGGGCGCGGCGATGGCCCTGGTGTCGCTGGGCATCACCCTGCACCACCAGGGCAACCTCCCGGAGGCGGCGGCCCGACTGCGCGAGGCGCTGGCCCTCCAGGAACCGCAGGAACTGGCGGGCGACCGGGCGTGGGGGTTGCACGCGCTGGCGGCGGTGCAGCGGGACCGGGCGGAGCTCGGGGAGGCGCTGACGCTGCTGGAGCGGTCGATCGCCCTGCACCGGGAGAGCGAGAGCGTGCACGGGGAGGCCTGGGCGCACTTCCAGCTGGGGCAGGTGTACCTGCGGATGGGCGCGCCGGAGCGGGCGGAGCCGGAGCTGCGGCTGGCCCTGGAGATGTACGGGCGCACCCGCGACGACCGCGGCCAGGCCTGGGCGCTGACCCAGTTGGGCCGGGCGCGGGTCGTGGACGGGGACCCGGGGCCGGCGCTGGAGCGGTTGCGGGACGCGCTGGCCCGGCACCGGCTGGCGGAGGACGCGCGCGGCGAGGCGTGGACGTTGTACTACCTCGGGCAGGCGTTGGAGGAGGACGGCGAGCGCGACAAGGCGGTGCGGGAGCTGGAGCGGGCCCGGACGATGTTCTCCCGGATGCGGGACGTGTACGGGCTGGCGCACGCCCGGCACCACTCGGGCCGGGTGACGCGTGACCAGCGGGCGGCGCAGACGGGGAACCTGCGGAACTCCGGTTTCGCCCGGCAACTGCTGGTGGACGCGCGGGCCGACTTCCGGCGGATCGGGCTGGCCCACGGGGAGGGCTGGACCTGCCTGGAGCTGGCGATCGTGGACGCGGGCAACGCCCGGGTCCCGCAGGCCCTGGGGCTGTGCGAGGAGGCGGCCCGGCTGTTCGCCTCGTACGGGGACCTGCGCGGGGAGGACTGGGCCCGCTTCCTGCGCTGCACGATGCTGCCGTACGCGGTCCCGCCGGGCCCGGGCGCCCCGGACGAGGCGCGGGCGGAGCTGGCGCGGCTGGCGGCCGCCCCGCACGCGCTGCGCGACCGGCGGCTGGAGGACTGCCTGGAGACGTACGGGGTGATCCTGGGGCGGGGCGTGGATCCGGCGGAGGGCTGGCAGGCCTGGCGCCTGGGCATGGTCCCGAACCTGCGGTCGCGGGAGGTCATGGGGGTGCCGGTGCTGCCGGTCTCCTGACGGTCC
>NZ_JBIAQX010000003.1:435013-814664 GCF_042889445.1 Streptomyces sp. NPDC002602
CGTCCCGGGAGGTCATGGGGTGCCGGTGCCGCCGGTCTCCTGACGGTCCCGGGAGGTCATGGGGTGCCGGTGCCGCCGGTCTCCTGACGGTCCCGGGAGGTCATGGGGTGCCGGTGCCGCCGGTCTCCTGACGGTCCCGGGCGGGAGGGGCCGGAGCCCCGGTGCCTGCCGTGATCGTGTCCGCACGCGTGCGTGCCGCCGCCCCACCGGTCGACGGGTGGGGCGGCGGTCGTCGCGCGGGCGTGCGACGCCCGCGTGGGCCCCGCGGGCTCAGGGGCCCGCGGGGCAGGGACCTACGGGGCCCGCGTGCCGTCCGTCGTCGCGCCCTTGGCGGACGGCTCGGGGGCTTCCTTGAAGTCCACCCGACCCATGTGCCTGCTCATCGACTTCATCAGGCCCCACACCCCGAGGGCGAGGGCCGCGAACACGATGAAACCGAGGATTCCCGGGGTCACCTTGTTCTTGTCGAAGGTGTCGCCGGCCAGCGGGAGGAGCTGGACGATTGCTTCCTGCGTAGCGCTCATGACTACGCATTCTCCCGGATGCCCGCGAAGAGGTCGGACTCGGGGAGGGAAGTGTCCACCAGCGACTTCGCCAGCTCGTACTCCTCGGTCGGCCAGACCTCCTTCTGGATCTCCATCGGAACGCGGAACCAGCCGCCGTCCGGGTCGATCTGCGTGGCGTGCGCGATCAGCGCCTTGTCACGGATCTCGAAGAAGTCCGCGCAGGGAACGTGCGTGGTCAGCGTGCGCTCGGTGCGCTCGAACTCCTTCCAGCGCTCCAGCCACTCCCCGTAGGGGGACTCCAGGCCGCGGGAGAGCAGCGCCTCGTGCAGGGCGACGGTGCGCGGCTTGTTGAAGCCCTGGTTGTAGTAGAGCTTCTGCGGCTGGTAGGCCGGGCCGAACTCGGCCTCCGGGTACTTCTCGGTGTCCGCCGCGCCCTCGAAGGCCACCATGGAGATCTGGTGGGTCATGATGTGGTCGGGGTGCGGGTACCCGCCGTTCTCGTCGTACGTGGTGACGACCTGCGGCCGGAAGGCGCGGATCTTCTTCACCAGGCGGCCGGCGGCCTCGTCGACGTCGGCGAGTGCGAAGCAGCCCTCGGGCAGCGGCGGCAGCGGGTCGCCCTCGGGCAGCCCGGAGTCGACGTAGCCGAGCCACTCCTGCTCGATGCCGAGGATCTCGCGGGCCTCGTCCATCTCCTTGGCGCGGACCTCGTGGATGTGCTCCTCGATGTACTTGTCCCCCTGGAGCTTGGGGTTCAGGACGGAGCCGCGCTCACCGCCGGTGCAGGTCACCACCAGCACGGGCACCCCTTCGGACACGTACTTGGCCATGGTGGCCGCGCCCTTGCTCGACTCGTCGTCGGGGTGGGCGTGGACGGCCATCAGTCGAAGCTGCTCGGTCAAGACAGGATCCTCTGGTACTCGTCTGGCAAAAGGGAGGGCCGGTGGGCGCCTTCCATAATCACTCCTCCCCTCAACAAACGGAGACGAGGGAGATTCCCGGCACACTCGTCCCGGGGACGAGGCCCGCACGCGGTGCCCGTGTACATGCGGTCCGACCAAGGTAATGCGTGCCCGGGCCGCCCTTCGCCGGTTTTCCCGGGCCCTCGGATTCCGCTTTCACCGCCCGCACCGACGGCCCCCTGATTCCGCCCCGGGGCGGGGGCGTGACATCCTCCGGTTACGGTGACCGGACCGGAGGAGCGCGGCTTCCCGGCCCTCGCGAAAGGAACGATCGATGAGCACGGTGCGCGAAGGACTGCCCGAGGGTCGCTACGGCCGGTCGGCGGACGAGCGCGCGGACCGGAAGCTCAAGATCGTCGGGTCCGTGCTCGGGGTCGGGCTGCTGGGCGTGGTCGGCTGGATCGGCTGGGACTACGTCGGCGGGCAGACCGTGAGCGCCGAGGTGATCAAGTTCCAGATCGTGTCGGACAGCGAGGTCAAGGTGCACCTGGAGGTCCGCAAGGACGCCGGGGTGACCGGGGTCTGCACCCTCAGCTCCCAGGACGAGGGGCACGGCGAGGTGGGTCGCGCCGACTTCACCTTCGGGCAGCGGGACGCGCGCGTGGACGAGGTCGTCTCGCTGAAGACCACCGGGCGCGCGACGACGGTCGAGCTGGTCGGCTGCCAGGCCGCCGGCGCCGCCTCGTAGGCCGTCCCTTCCGGATCCCGCCCTCTCGGATCTTGCCCTCTCGGATCCCGCTCTCTCGGATCCTGCCCGGGTCGGGTACCCCCGGGGGTGCACGGCCCCCGCGACCGATCGCTACTGACCGTTCCCGACCGGTGGCGCCCATTACGGATCGGTAGCGCGCCACGCCCGGGAAGATTGCCCTCGCACCCCGCACCAGGCGTGTGACCTGCGATGCCGCCCGGTCCGGCGACGCGCGATGACACACTTCATACACAGGGTGTCCTCCCCCTTTTCTTCCCGAATTGTTAGGCTCGTGGTTTCGTCCGCCGCTGGCGGCTTTGAAGTCCCCTGTACCGACGAGGAGCACCCGTGACCCAGACGAGCGAGAGCGTCACCTGGCTGACCCAGGCGGCGTACGACCAGCTGAAGGCAGAGCTGGACTACCTCTCTGGTCCCGCACGCACGGAGATCGCGACGAAGATCGCAGCTGCCCGTGAAGAGGGCGACCTGCGTGAGAACGGCGGTTACCACGCGGCCAAGGAGGAGCAGGGCAAGCAGGAGCTCCGGGTCCGCCAGCTGACCCAGCTCCTGGAGAACGCCAAGGTCGGCACCGCCCCCGCCTCCGACGGCGTGGTGGCCCCCGGCACCCTCGTCAAGATCGCCTTCGACGGCGACGAGGACGACACCATGGAGTTCCTGCTGGCCTCGCGCGAGTACGCGTCCTCGGACTTCGAGACCTACTCCCCGCAGTCCCCGCTGGGCACCGGAGTGATGGGCAAGAAGATCGGCGAGGACGCCTCGTACGAGCTGCCCAACGGCAAGACGGCGGCCGTCAAGATCCTTGACGTCAAGCCCTTCACCGGCTGAGCACCCCCGCACGCGAGAGCCCCCGCCCGGATCGGATCCGGGCGGGGGCTCTCGCGTGTCCGGCTCTTCCCGCCCCGACGTCCGGTTGTCATCGGCGGGCTTCCCGGACTCCGAACGCGATCCGGCCGGTACGGGCGAACAGGATGCGGGCCTCGCACTTCCGCCCCCCACTTCCGTCCCGCACTTCCGTCCCCCACTTCCGTCCGCCACTTCCGTCCGCGCCTTCAGGGGGCGGGTCAGGAGTCCACTCGGCGGTACTTGCGGACCGCCAGCGTGCGGAACACGGCGATGATCACCACTGACCAGATGATCGAGGCCCACACCGGATGCTGCATCGGCCAGGCGCCGGTCACCGACTGCGGAACCCCGTCGATCGTGTTGCCGAACAGCTCGCGGCCCGCCGCCACCGTGGCGCTGAAGGGGTTCCACTCGGCGACGTACTGGAGGAACCTCGGCATGCCGTCGACCGGGACGAAGGCGATCGAGATGAAGGTCAGCGGGAACAGCCAGATCAGACCGCCCGAGGTCGCCGCCTCCGGCGTCCGCACGGTCAGGCCGATGAGGGCGCCGATCCAGGTGAACGCGTAGCCGAGCAGCAGGAGCAGGGCGAACCCTCCCAGCACCTTGCCGATGTTCTCGTGCGTACGCCAGCCGACGATCAAGGCCACGCCCGCCAGCACGGTCAGCGTCACCGCCGTCTGCACGAGGTCGGCGAGGGTGCGCCCCGTGAGCACGGCGCCGCGCGCCATCGGCAACGAGCGGAACCGGTCGATGAGCCCCTTGTGCATGTCGTCGGCGATGCCGGCGCCCGCGCCCGCCGTGGCGAAGGTGACGGTCTGGGCGAAGATGCCGGCCATCAGGAATTCCTTGTAGGCGCTGGCGCTGCCCGCGGGCGCACCCGGAACGTTGATGGACCCGCCGAAGACGTACGTGAAGAGGACCACGAACATCACCGGCTGGATGAGCCCGAACAGGATCATCTCGGGAATCCTGCTCATCCGCAGGAGGTTGCGATGGGCGATGACCAGGGAGTCGGTCGTGCTGCTCACTTCACCTGCTCCTTCCGCGCCGTGCCGCCCTCGGCACCACCACTCTCGGCACCGCCACCCTCGGCACCGCGACTCTCGGCACCGTCCTCGACCCCGTCCTCGGTGACGGCCGGGGCGCCGTTCCCCTCGTCCCGTTCCGCCGCGTGGCCGGTCAACGAGATGAACACGTCGTCGAGGGTGGGCCGGCGCAGTCCGATGTCGTCGATCTCGATGCCCCGGCCGTCGAGTTCGCGGATGATCTCGGCGAGCAGCTTGGCCCCGCCGGACACCGGAACGGTGAGCTTGCGGGTGTGTTCCTCGACGGTGGCCTCGCCCTTGCCGAAGCCGGCGAGCACCGCGCGCGCCGTGGCGAGGTGGTCCCGTTCGTGGACGACGACCTCCACCCGCTCGCCGCCGGTACGGGCCTTGAGCTGGTCGGAGGTGCCGCGCGCGATGACCCGGCCCCGGTCGACGACGCAGATGTCGTGGGCGAGGCGGTCGGCCTCCTCCAGGTACTGGGTGGTGAGCAGCAGGGTGGTGCCCCCCGCCACGAGTTCCTGGATGATGCCCCACAGTTGCTGCCGGTTGCGGGGGTCGAGTCCGGTGGTCGGCTCGTCCATGAACATCACGGGCGGGCTGACGACGAGCGCGGCCGCGAGGTCGAGGCGCCTGCGCATGCCGCCGGAGTAGGTCTTGGCCGTCCGGTCGGCGGCCTCGGCGAGGTTGAAACGCTCCAGCAGTTCGGCCGCCCGGGCCTTCGCCGCCCTGGAGTTCATCTGGTAGAGCCGGCCGACCATGCGGAGGTTCTCGCGGCCGGTGAGGTACTCGTCCACCGCCGCGAACTGGCCGGAGAGGCCGATGGAGCGACGGACCTGGTCGGGGTTCTCGAGCACGTCGATCCCGGCGACGAGGGCCCTGCCGCTGTCGGGTCGCAGGAGGGTGGTCAGGACGCGCACGGCCGTGGTCTTGCCCGCACCGTTCGGGCCGAGGAGACCCAGGACGGTTCCTTCGGGAACATCGAGGTCCACGCCGTCCAGAGCCCGTACGTCACCGAAGGTCTTCACCAGACCTTCGGCGTAGATGGCGCCTGGCATGAGGATTCCCCCAGAGTGAATCGGGTGTTTCCCAGACAAATCCTATGGGCGGGACGCGCGTCCCGCCCGGCTTCGCGACGACTCGAACCGCCCGGCTCCACGGGCGCGCACCAGCCGAGCCGGTACCGTATCGCGTCATATCGCGTACCGCCACGGGATGAGGCGATCCGTTCGGATGTGCGAGGTCCCGCGGGCCCCCGCCTCGAAGCCCCCCGCCTCGAAGCCCCCCACCGCGGCGCCCCCGACCTCAGCTCATGACCGGGTACCCCGCGGCGTGCAACGACCGCGCGACCTGGGCGCAGTGCTCGGGACCCTTGGTCTCCAGGTGCAGTTCCACCTCCACCTCGGTGAGTCCCAGCCGCGGGTCGGTCCGGACGTGACTGACGTCCAACACGTTCGCGTCCACCGTGGACAACACCCCGAGCAGACCGGCCAGCGCCCCGGGCCGGTCGCTCACGCGCAGCCGCAACGAGAGGTAGCGGCCGGCCGCCGCCATGCCGTGCCGCAGGATCCGCTGGAGGAGCAGCGGATCGACGTTCCCGCCGGACAGGATCGCCACCACCGGGCCGCCGCCGTACAGTTCGGGCTCGCTCAGCAGCGCGGCGACCGGACTGCAGCCCGCCGGCTCGACCACGAGCTTGGCCCGCTCCAGGCAGAGCAGCAGGGCGCTGGAGAGCGCGTCCTCCGACACCGTGCGGACGTCGTCGAGGAGTTCACCGATGATCTTGAAGGGAACGTCGCCGGGTCGGCCGACCTTGATGCCGTCCGCCATCGTGTTCGGGTTGTCGATCGACACCGGATACCCGACCTTGAGCGAGGGCGGGTACGCGGCGGCGCCCGCCGCCTGCACGCCGATGACCTTCACGTCGGGCCGCAGCGCCTTCACCGCGACGGCGACGCCGGCGGCGAGCCCGCCCCCGCCGATGCCGACGAGGATCGTGCGCACCTCCGGGCACTGCTCCAGGATCTCCAGACCGACCGTGCCCTGGCCCGCGATGATGTCGCGGTGGTCGAAGGGGTGGATGAACACCGCCCCGGTGCGGTCGGCGTGTTCCTGGGCGGCGGCGAGGGTCTCGTCGACCACCTGCCCGTGCATGATCACCTCGGCGCCGTACTCCCGGGTCGCCGCCACCTTCGGCAGCGGCGCCCCGACGGGCATGAACACCGTGGAACGGACGCCCAGGAGCGAGGAGGCCAGCGCGACGCCCTGCGCGTGGTTGCCGGCACTGGCCGCGACCACGCCGGCGGCGCGCTGCTCGGGGCGCAGGCCCGCGATGCGCACGTACGCCCCGCGCAGCTTGAAGGAACCCGTCCGCTGGAGGTTCTCGCACTTGAAGTGGACCGGAGATCCGGTCAGCGCGGAGAGGTGCCGGCTGCCTTCCATCGCGGTCACCCGCGAGACGCCCGACAGCATCTTCTGGGCCCCCCGGACGTCGTCGAGGATGACCTGGGGGACGGGCGTGGGCACGCGGTAGTTCATGTGGCCAGTCTCGCAGCCCGCACGAATCGGGGCTCAGGACGTCGAACCCGTGAGACGGGGGCCGGCCCGGGAAAGGGGGACCCGCCGCCAGGGTGGGAAACCATCCGACCGGGGATCGGGACGCGGGGGCGGGATCACGCCAATCGCGACGGCGCCCACGCTCCGTCCGGCGATGGTCGTATCAGTTCTCGTACGAGGCGTACGAGCCGCCGCACGGCCGCGTACTCTGTCCCCCATCCTTGTCGGACCCACGCGAAGAGAGCCCACGGCCATGCCCTCCATCCCGGCCAGTTCCGACCTGCCCACGGTGGCCGAAACGCCCGCCCAGGCCGGTCTCCTCGACGCGCTCCAGCACCAGGTGGCGGTCTTCGCCCGCCGGGCGGAGCAGACCCGCCTCGGCGGAGTCGGTCAGGCCCGCAACTCGATGGACCGAGCCGCCTACCTGCTGCTGAACCGACTCGACCTGGAAGGACCGATGGGCGTCAAGGCGCTCGCCGGCGGCATGGGCATCGACTCGTCGACCGTCACCCGCCAGGTGGCCCCGCTCGTCGACGGCGGCCTGGTCAAGCGGACCTCGCACCCCGAGGACGGCCGGGCCGTGGTGCTCGCGCTGTCCCCGCGCGGGCTGGCACGGCTGGAGGAGGTCCGTTCCTCGCGGCGCGAGCTGATGGCGCGGGTGACCGACGGCTGGACGGAGGAGGAGCGCGAGTCCTTCACCGGACTGCTGACGCGTTTCAACCTGTCGCTGTCGGAGCTGATGGCCTCCGTCGCGGACGCGGGCCCCGCTTCCTGAACCCCGCCGCCGTCCGGGCCCCGGGCCCGCCCGCCACACCGTACGGATTCGGCCGTGTCCGACCCCTTGACCGAGACGGTGCCCACGACCGCACTATGTGAGCCATGGGGGTTGTGGACCACCGGGCAAGGCCCTACGCCGAGTTCGAGGCCTTCGTCGCGGGTGCGGCGGGCCGGCTCCTGCACGTCGCGATCCTGCTGACCGCCGAACCCGAGGACGACCCTGCCCTCGCGCGCCGGCTCCTCGCGGGCGCGCTGGCCCGTACCTACGCGGACTGGCGCAGGCTGCGCGGCGACGACCCGTACGACCACACGCGGCAGGAACTGTGCGCCGCGTACGCCCGTACCGCCCGCCGCCGGCCCTCCGGTACGGGGCCGCTCGCGCGGCTGGTCCCGCTGGAACGGCTCGTCCTGGTGCTGCGGGTGTACGAGGGCGTCGCGGAGGAGGTCACCGCGGCGCAGCTCGGGCTGCCCGCCGAGCGCGTGCACGCCCTGTGCAACCGGGCCGTCGCGGCCCTGCGGGACGCCGCGCCCGCCCCCGGTCGGGAGGCGGCGTGAGCACCTTCCCCGACCGCAAGGCGGCCCGGGTGCGGGAACTGATGGAGGGTCCCCACCCGACGGTGCCGGTCGGGCTGGCGGCGGCAGCCGCGGCCCGCGGGGACCGGCTCCTGCGCCGCCGTCGGGCCCTGCGCCGGTTCGGTTGGACGGTGCTGTGCGCGGCGGCGCTCGCGTTCACGGTGTGGGCGGCGCTGACCCGACCGTGGGCGACGCCGCCGAGCGATGTCTCCCCGCCCCTGGAGGGCTGGTGACGACCGCCCGGCGGCGGCATCCGGCCGGAGGCCGGCGGCTCAGCCCAGCGCGCGGGTGAGGTCCGCGATGAGGTCGTCGGCGTTCTCGATGCCGACCGAGAGGCGGATCAGGTCCGCCGGGACCTCCAGGGCCGAGCCGGCCACCGAGGCGTGGGTCATCCGGCCCGGGTGCTCGATGAGGGACTCGACGCCGCCGAGGGACTCGGCCAGGGTGAAGATCTTCGTACGGCCGCAGACCGCGACGGCCTCCTCCTCGCCACCGGCGACCTGGAAGGAGATCATGCCGCCGAAGTTGCGCATCTGCTTGGCGGCGACCTCGTGGCCCGGGTGCTCGGGCAGGCCCGGGTAGAGGACCTTGGTGACCTTCGGGTGACGGGCCAGCACCTCGACGATCTTGGCCGCGTTCTCCGCGTGCCGGTCCATGCGGACGGCGAGGGTCTTGATGCCGCGCAGCACGACCCACGAGTCGAAGGGTCCGGCCACCGCGCCCATGGCGTTCTGGTGGTAGGCCAGCTCCTCGCCGAGCGCCTCGTCCGCCGTGACGAGGGCGCCGCCGACGACGTCGGAGTGACCGCCCATGTACTTGGTCAGCGAGTGCACGACCACGTCGGCGCCGAGCGCCAGGGGCTGCTGGAGGTACGGGGACGCGAAGGTGTTGTCCACGACCAGCTTGGCGCCGGCGGACCGCGCGATGTCGGCGACAACGGCGATGTCCGTGATGCCGAGCAGCGGGTTGGAGGGGGTTTCGACCCAGATCAGCTTGGTCTTCGGCGTCAGGGCCGCCCGCACGGAGTCCGCGTCGGAGGTGTCGGCCACCGACCACTCCACGCCCCAGCGGGAGACGACCTTCGCGAAGAGGCGGAACGTGCCGCCGTAGGCGTCGTTCGGGATGACCACGTGGTCGCCCGGGGAGAGCAGCGTGCGCAGCAGGCAGTCCTCGGCGGCGAGCCCGGACGCGAAGGCGAGACCGCGTCGGCCGCCCTCCAGCGCCGCGAGGTTCTCCTCCAGGGCGGTGCGCGTCGGGTTGCCGCTGCGGCTGTACTCGTAGCCCTCGCGCAGTCCGCCGACGCCGTCCTGCTTGTACGTGGACACCTGGTAGATCGGGGGCACGACCGCGCCGGTCCGCGGGTCCGCCGTATTGCCCGCGTGGATCGCGCGGGTCTCGAAGCTCTGGTGCTCGTGGCTGTCGCTCATGGGCAGATGCTATGCCCCGTCCGGCGGTGGTTCCTCTCGTGCCCCGACCATCGGGCCTGGCCAGTGAGGCATTGGCCTTGGCCCGGGTGCGTCTGGTTCGCTTGGAGGCATGGAGATTCTGTGGTTCCTCTTCGCGATGGGCCTGCTCGTGGCCATCGCCGCCCCCTACATCCGGCGCCGGCGGGGCGGTGCCCGGCTGGTCGCGCCCGGCAGCCCGGACGCCGCCGACCCCGCGAACTACGGGTTCGACCGGGAAGAGGAGCTGGACATCCGCGTTCCCGGGCCCGACCAGGACCTGATGGACGCCCTCGACAACGTCGAGCGCACCGGCCAGTGGCAGGCCGCCTCGCAACTGCTGGCCGGGACGCCGACGGAGGGCGAGCAGCGCTGGCAGCGCGTCCAGGCCTTCGGCGGTGCGGCGGCGCTGGACCTGGTGCGCCGGCCCGGGGAGGGCGCGCAGTGGCTGAAGGCGTGGCGGCTGGAGGCGCCGAAGGACGCGGGCGGCGCGCAGGTGCACGCCGAGCTGCTGGTGCAGCAGGCCTGGCGGCACTCGGGCGGCGTCGGTTCCGAGGACCACCGGATCATCCTGGAGGAGGCCCTGGAGGCCTGCCGGCGGGCGGCCCTGCTCGCGCCGGGGGACCCGGTCCCGTACATCACGGAGCTGGCGATCGGCCGGGCGCTGGGCTACTCCGAGGCGGAGTACGACGCGCTGTGGGCGAAGGTCATCGACCGGGCCCCGCAGCACATGGGCGCGCACCTGGCGGCCCTGAACTACTGGTGCGAGAAGTGGCACGGCTCGCGGGAGAAGGCCGACGCGTTCACACACGCGGCGGCGGCCCGCGCGCCGCAGGGTTCGCTGCTGGCGGCCCTGCCGCTGTTCGCGGTGTACGAGCACCTGCCCGAGGTGAACTTCGTGTCGACGTTCTGGCAGAGCGCGGTCGTCACCCGGGCCGTGGAGGGCGCGATGTACGCGGTCCGCACGGCCCGCGCGGACGACCCGATGCTCGCCCACGTACGGCACCTGCTGCTGATGTTCCTGGTGAGCATGGAGCGCTGGGCGGAGGCGATGGAGCAGGTGCGGCACGTGGACGGGTACGTCGGCGCGCTGCCCTGGTCGGCCTCGCCGGACCCGGCGGCGGCGTACGCGGTGTACCGGGCGCTGGCGGTGGCCGGCTACGAGGCCAACGGCGGCTCGCCGGCGACGCTGCCGCACTGACGCGGGGCGGCGACGCGCGGTTCGGGAATCCGGTACGTCCGGTGCGGGAATCCCGGTACGGGAATCCCGGTGCGGGAATCCCGGTGCGGGAATCCCGGTGCGGGAATCCCGGACCGCCCCCGTCCGTTGTTCCCACTACCAAGGAGGCGACCCATGTTCTCGTACCGCCGCACGCCCGAGCTCCCGACCCGCGAAGAGGCCCTGCGGGGCCGCTCGGAACCGCTCTTCTCGCTGCCGTCCGCGCACACCGTGCTCGGCAACCCGTTGGCGGGGCCCTACCCCGCGCACCTGGCGGTGGCGGACTTCGGCCTGGGCTGTTTCTGGGGCGCGGAGCGCAAGTTCTGGCAGACCCCCGGGGTGTGGACCACGCTGGTCGGCTACCAGGGCGGGTTCACGGAGAACCCGACGTACGAGGAGGCCTGCTCGGGGCAGACCGGCCACACCGAGGTCGTGCGGGTGGTCTTCGACCCGGCGCTCGTCTCGTACGCGACGCTGCTGAAGCTGTTCTGGGAGTCCCACGACCCCACGCAGGGCTTCCGCCAGGGCAATGACGTCGGCACCCAGTACCGCTCGGCGATCTACACCCACTCCCCCGCCCACCAGGCGGAGGCCGAGTCCTCCCGCGAGGCCTACCAGCGAGTCCTGACGGCCGCGGGCCACGGCGACATCACCACCGCCGTCCTCCCGGCGTCCGAGCGCCCGTTCTGGCCGGCCGAGGCCTATCACCAGCAGTACCTGGACAAGAACCCCGGTGGCTACTGCGGCATCGGCGGCACGGGCGTCAGCTGCCCGATCGGCGTGGCCCAGGCCCCGACGACCGGCGCCTGAGCCGTCCCGCACGCGGGCCCCGGCCGGCCGCCGCACCCGCGGCGGCCGGATGACACGGGGCGGCGGGATGGCGCCGAGCGGTCGGAGGGGTCGGATGGCGCCGAGCGGTCGAATCGCTCGGAGGGGTCGGGTCAGATGGTCGCGGTGTCGATGACGAAGCGGTAGCGGACGTCGCTCGCCTGGACCCGGTCGTAGGCCTCGTTGATCCGGTCGGCGCCGATCAGTTCGATCTCGGCGCCCAGGCCGTGCTCGGCGCAGAAGTCCAGCATCTCCTGGGTTTCGGCGATCCCGCCGATGGAGGAGCCGGCGAGGGTCTTGCGGCCGGCGATGACGGAGAACAGGTTCAGCGAGACCGGGTCCTCCGGGGCGCCGACGTTCACGAACGCGCCGTCGACCTTGAGCAGCCGCAGGTACGTGTCGAGGGGAAGCGGCGCGGAGACGGTGGAGACGATCAGGTCGAAGGTGCCGGCCAGCTTCTCGAAGGTGGTCTCGTCGCTGGTGGCGTGGTACTCCGAGGCACCCAGCCGCAGGCCGTCGTCCTTCTTGCGCAGGCTCTGCGACAGGACGGTGACGTCCGCGCCGAGCGCCGAGGCGATCTTGACACCCATGTGGCCGAGGCCGCCGAGGCCGACGATGGCGACCTTCTTGCCGGGGCCCGCGTTCCAGTGCTTGAGCGGGGAGTACAGGGTGATGCCGGCGCACAGCAGCGGGGCGGCGACGTCGAGGTCGATGCCCTCGGGGATGCGGACGGTGTAGTTCTCGTCGACGACGATGTGGGTGGAGTAGCCGCCGTAGGTGGGCTCGCCATTCTTGTCGATCGCGTTGTACGTGCCGGTCATGCCCTTGAGGCAGTACTGCTCGAAGCCGGCCAGGCACTGCTCGCACTCGCGGCAGGAGTCGACGAAACAGCCGACGCCGACCCGGTCGCCGACCGCGAACTTCGTGACGCCGGAGCCGACCTCGGTGACCACGCCGGCTATCTCGTGGCCGGGGACCATGGGGAAGATGCCCTCGCCCCAGCCGTCGGTGGCCTGGTGGATGTCGGAGTGGCAGATGCCGGCGAACTTGATGTCGATGAGGACGTCGTGTTCGCCGACCGGGCGGCGCGGGATCGTCGTGCGCTCCAGCGGGGCCTTCGCGGCGGGGGCGGCGTAGGCGGCGACCTGGGTGACGGACATGGTGAAGCTCCTCGGACGGGGATTTCCAGCGGTATCTCCACGATGCCCCCATTCCCTCGTGTCACCCAGTCCCCTGCTGTGCCTACGTCCCGTGGACCTACCACTGGCGGGGTCAGGCACACGGTTCGCGACCCGGACATACTGGCTGTATGGACCAGCTTGATCAGCGAGCCGAACTGGGCGAGTTCCTGCGCAGCCGGCGGGCCCGGCTGCGCCCCGGGGACGTGGGGCTGCCGGACTACGGCCGCCACCGCCGGGTGCCCGGCCTGCGCCGGGAGGAGCTGGCGCAGTTGGCCGGGGTGTCGGTGGCGTACTACACGCGACTGGAGCAGGGACACGGACAGAACGTGTCGGCGGAGGTGCTGGACGCGATCGCGCGGGCCCTGCGGCTGGACGACACGGAGTCGGCGCACCTGACCCATCTGGCGAGCCCGCGCACCCTCAAGCGGCGCCAGTCCCGGCGGCCCCAGCAGGTACGGCCGGAGCTGCGGACGCTGCTGGACGCGATGGAGGGCGTACCGGCCTACCTGGTGGGGCGGCGGCAGGACGTCATCGGCTGGAACCGGCTGGCCGTGGCGGTCTTCGGGGACTTCGGGGCGCTGCCGGTCGGTGAGCGGAACCTGGTGCGGCTGGTGTTCCTGGACGGGGCGACGGCGGAGCTGTACGCGGACTGGGAGTGCCGGGCCTGCGAGGTGGTCAGCAACCTGCGGATGTACGCGGGCCAGCACCCGGAGGACGAGCAGTTGTCGGCGCTGGTCGGGGAGCTGTCGGTGAAGAACGAGGAGTTCCGGCGGTTGTGGGCGGCGCACACGGTCGCGGACAAGACGCACGGTGTGAAGCGGCTGCGGCATCCGGTGGTGGGCGAGATGGACCTGCACTTCGAGACGCTGACCCTGCGGGACGATCCGGAACAGTCTCTGGTCACCTTCCACGCCACCCCGGGTTCCCCGTCGGCGGACGCCCTGCGCCTGCTGTCGTCCTGGTCGGCGCCGACCCACTCCCCCGTGGACGCCCCGTCGCAGAACTGAGGCACGTCCGGCCGGACCCGCGAGCCCCCGCCGCGGGTCACGGTCCGCGCCGCGCCCCGGGTCACAGTGTGCGCTGGAAGATTCCCACGCCGCGTTCCCACCGGTAGCCCAGGGACTCGTTGACCGCCCGCATGGAACCGTTCTCGTCCGCGACGGTCGTGCCGATCTGCCGCAGGTCCGGGTGGCGCGCGGCCACTTCCGCGAGCATGCGGAGCTTGACGGCGCGGCCGAGGCCGTGGCCCCGGTGGGCGGAGACGACCACCGTGTCGTACTGGAGGGCGCGCGGCCCCGCCGGGTCCGTTCGGACGAGGACCGTGTACGCGGCCACCTCCCCGGCGGGGGTCACCGCCGCGACCGTGGTCAGGTCGCCGCCCCGCTCGAGGACCAGCCGCTGTGCGGCCTGGACCCGCTCGGCCGTCCACTTCATCGTCTGCTCGTCCATGTCCCCGCTGGGCGCGTCCTCCATCGCGCCGTGGGCCACGGCCACCGCCGGCGCCCACGCGTCGGGGACGACCCCGGGCCAGCACAGCAGCTCGTAGCCGGGGGTGGCGGGTATCGCGGCGGGGCTCGCCACGTCCTGGACGTACCAGGCCATCCGCAGCACGCTCTCGAAGCCGAGGGACTCGGCGAACGCCCGGCCCGGTCCTTCGAGGTCGACGAGCGCGGAGACGGAGGTGCGGTCGCGCGCGAGGAGTTCGGCCCGGACCCGCTCCCACAGGGCGGTGCCCACGCCCCGCCGGCGGGCCTCGGGACGCACCGTCAGCGCGTCCAGGAACGCGGTGTGCGTGTTGCCCTCGTCGGTGAACAGGAGCAGGCCCGCGACGCCCGCCCCGTCGTCCGTCGTCCAGAACGCGTTCCGGCCCCGGGCCGGCGGCACCCGGAGCCGGCCGGCCACCTCCACGCGGGAGGGCGCCGGCAGCCCCGGCAGGTCGGTGGTCGTGGCGGCGGTCAGGACCGCGAGCCAGGAGTCCACCTCGGTGTCGGACGGGGGTGGGGCAATGGGTCGGATCGTCATGATCGGGACCCTAGCCGGGGCGCGCGCCGGGTGCTCAGGGGTTTTCCGTCACCGTCGCCCGCGGGCAGGAGTCGGATGAGAAGGGGCCCGCGACGACACGCGACGGCGGGCGGCGACAGACGAAGGACGGCGGGAAACCCGTGTGGGTTTCCCGCCGTCCGTGGTGTCCGCGCGTCAGTTCAGTTCGTACCCGGCGTCAGTTCAGGTCGTACCCGACGTCAGTTCAGGTCGTACCCGACGTCAGTTCGGGTCGTACACGGCGTCAGGAGGCCGCGCCCGCCTTCCACTCCGCCCAGCTCATGTTCCAGCCGTTGAGGCCGTTGTCCGGCTTGATGGTCTTGTCCGGGGAGTTGACCACCTCGACCACGTCGCCGATCAGCGAGTTGTCGAAGAACCACGAGCCGGGGGTGTTCGGGTCGTTGGCGCCCTGGGCGTCGTTGAGACCGACACAGCCGTGACTGGTGTTGACCTTGCCGAAGATCGAGTCGGCGCCCCAGTAGTTGCCGTGGATGAAGGTGCCCGAGGTCGACAGCCGCATCGCGTGCGGGACGTCCTTGATGTCGTACTCGCCCTTGCCGTCGCCGTCCTTGAAGCCGACGGTGGCGCCGTCCATCCGGGTCTCCTTGAACTTCTCGGAGATCACCATCTTGCCGTTGTACGTCGGGTTGTCCGGGGACCCCGCCGAGATCGGGATGGTCTTGAGGACCGCGCCGTCCCGGGTGACCGTCATCTGCTTGGTCTTCGCGTCGACCTTGGCGACCTGGCTGCGACCGACCTTGAAGGAGACGGTCTTGTTCTGGACGCCCTGGACGCCGGGCGCCCCCTTCACGCCCTCCAGCGCCAGCTTCAGCGTGACGGTGGAGTTCGCCTTCCAGTACTCCTCCGGGCGGAAGTCCAGCCGCTGCGAGCCGAACCAGTGGCCGACGACTTCCTGGCCGCTGCTGGAGGTGACGTTGATGGCCGCCTGGACGGCCTTCTGGTCCTTGATCGGCTTGTTGAAGGTGATGGAGACCGGCATGCCCACACCGACGGTCTGGCCGTCGTCCGGGATGAACGAGCCTACGAAGCTGTTCTCCGGGGAGACGGTGGTGAAGGAGGTGTTCTCGTGCGCCTCCTTGCCGGCCTCGTCCTTGGCGGTCGCCGACAGCGCGTACTTGGTGGAGCGCTTGAGCGCACCGTCCGGCTTCCAGCTCTTGCCGTCGCCGGCGATCTTGCCGGGGACGACCGTGCCCTCCGTGCTCTTCAGCTCGACCTTGGTGAGCGTGCCGTCACTGACGGCCACCTTGGTGGCGTCGTTCAGGCCGATGTTGGTGGCGCCGTCCTTGGGCGTGATGGCTATTCGGGCCTTGGAGCTGTCCTTTGCCGCCGCGGCGTCCACGTCCGCCTGCGACTTGCCGGTCTCCGTGCCGCCCGCCTTCGGGTCGCTGTCCCCGCCGTTGCAGGCCGAGAGCATCAATACGCCACCGAGCACGGCGGACACGGCCACCAGGGACCTGTTCCTCCGCATGCTGTCCGTCCTCACACGCCACTCCATCATTGCCGGAACCCCCGAGCCCCACCCGACTACCGCCGGGCGACATTCCTACCGGACAGGGGGGCACGCCCCCCTGTCACGGATCAACAACGCTCAAACGACCCTGATCGGTTCCACATCCGGTTCGGATGTGTGCAACCCCACGGTCACGCGTTGTCGGTCGGCTCTTCGTCGTTCTCCCCATCTTCCTCGTCCAGGTCCCACTCCAGGGACTCGGGGTCGTATTCGGCGGGCTCGCTGCTCCAGGAGGCCTGGGCCAGTTCCACTCCGGGGATGCCCGTGACCAGGTCAGTGGGGTCGACGAGGTAGGCCAGGGCCTCCGACTCGTCGTCGCGCACCGCCGCCTCCGCGTGGCCGCGCTCCTCGTCCGGCATGAACTCGTCGGCCTTGATGTGGGCGTGCGCCGCTCCGGTCAGTGCCGTGGTGTCGGTCACTTCGAGAACCAAATCCACCCGAAGTCGTACGTACCGTGATGTCTCAGAAGGGTTCATACGACGGAGAGTAAGCCCGTGGCCGCCCCGACTTTCCCACGACCCGCCCCTTTCACTAGCATCGGCGCACACGGCCAATTCGCTGCTGCCACAAGGGGGATCGCACCGTGTCCGCACGTCGACCGCTGCTCACCGCTCTCGGAGCGACCACCCTCCTCGCCGCCCTCTGGTTCGTACCGTCGGCCAATGCCACGGCACCAGAACAAGCGGCGGGATCCTCCGGGGCGCCCGCCCCCGCCAACACGGGCACGATCACCTCCTCCGACACGGTCGTGAACCACGCGGAGCCCCAGGAGGCCGTTCTCGCCCTCGCCGACACCGGCAGCATCGACACCACCCCCTACCTGATGGGCGGCACCCTCTTCCTGGGGCTCGGAGCGGGTTTCGTGACCTTCTCCGTACGCCGCTCCCGCGCCGAGTAGCGCCCGCGCGGCCCCCCGGGGCCGGCGGCGCCGCATCCACGTGGCGCCCGATCGAAGACACGAAAATCGAAGACACGAAACGCGAAAGGGCCGCGCACCGGGGGATCACCCCGGGCGCGGCCCTTCGTCGTGCTGTCGCCGGTCGGGCGAGCCGTGACGGGTCAGGCGAGCGGACCGGTCACCGTTTCGACCGCCTCGACGAGTTCGCCCGATCGAACGAACGCGTCGGCGGCGGCCAGGTCGGGGGCGAGGAAACGATCCGGCCCGGGGCCCTGGACGCCCGCCGCGCGGGCGGCCGCGATGGCGGCCCGGCTCGCCGGGGCCGCGGTGAGCCCGTGGCGCAGCTCGATGGCCCGGGTGGCCGCGTACAGCTCGATGGCGACGATCCGGGTCAGGTTGTCGACGGCCGTACGGAGCTTGCGCGCCGCCGACCAGCCCATGGAGACGTGGTCCTCCTGCATGGCGGAGGAGGGGATCGAGTCGGCGGACGCGGGCACCGCGAGCCGCTTCATCTCGCTGACCAGGGCGGCCTGCGTGTACTGGGCGATCATCAGGCCCGAGTCCACGCCGGCGTCGTCCGCGAGGAACGGCGGCAGGCCGTGCGAGCGGTTCTTGTCGAGCAGCCGGTCGGTGCGCCGTTCGGCGATGGAGCCCAGGTCGGCGGCGGCGATGGCCAGGAAGTCCAGGACGTACGCGACGGGGGCGCCGTGGAAGTTGCCGTTGGACTCCACGCGACCGTCGGGCAGCACCACCGGGTTGTCGACCGCGGCGGCCAGTTCCCGGGAGGCGACCAGGGCGGCGTGCGCCATGGTGTCGCGGCCCGCGCCGGCGACCTGCGGGGCGCAGCGCACCGAGTAGGCGTCCTGGACGCGCGGGGCGGATTCCTCCTGGAAGTGCCCGGTGAGCCCGGAGCCCTTCAGGACGGCGGCCATGTTGGCGGCGGAGGCGCCCTGGCCGGGGTGCGGGCGGATGGCGTGCAGCTCGGGGGCGAGGACCTTCTCGGAACCGAGCAGCGCCTCCAGCGTCAGCGCGGCCGTGATGTCGGCGGACGTGTACAGCTTGGCGAGGTCCGCGAGGGCCATGACCAGCATGCCGAGCATGCCGTCGGTGCCGTTGAGGAGGGCGAGCCCTTCCTTCTCGCGGAGCTCGACCGGCTCGATGCCGGCCTCGGCGAGCAGCTCGCCGGCGGGCCGCACGGTTCCGTCGGGGCCCTCGGCGTCGCCCTCGCCCATGAGGGCGAGCGCGCAGTGGGACAGCGGCGCGAGGTCGCCGGAGCAGCCGAGGGAGCCGTACTCGTGGACGACGGGGGTGATCCCGGCGTTGAGCACGTCCACCATGGTCTGGGCGACGGAGGGGCGTACGCCGGTGTGTCCGGAGGCGACGGTCTTCAGCCGCAGGAACATCAGGGCGCGCACGACCTCCCGCTCGACGCGCGGACCCATGCCGGCGGCGTGCGAGCGGACGATGTTGCGCTGGAGCTGCGCGCGCAGCTCGGGGCTGATGTGCCGGGAGGCGAGGGCGCCGAACCCGGTGGACACCCCGTAGACGGGCTCGGGCTTGGCGGCGAGCGCGTCGACGATCTCGCGGGCGCGGGCCAGGGCGTCGAGTGCCTCGCCGGACAGCTCGACGCGCGCGTTGCCGCGGGCGACGGCGATGACGTCCTCGGCGGTGGTCCCGGACGTCCCCACCACGACAGTGTGCATATCCATATTCAGCACCCTACGGACTGAATCCTTCTCTGTCACTAGCCAGTTCGACGAGGACCCCTCACGCGCCGTCACGGCCCCTGTCACCGCCCCCGCCACCGCCCCCGTCCGACCCGGGAGCGGGTGCTCAGGCCCGGCCGCGGAACCGCCGCCGCTCCCCCGCCGCCTCCTGCGCGGCGTCCGCGAGCCGCACCACGGCCGTGTCCCGCCCCGCCACCACGGGCTGGGGCGACCGCGCGGCCTTCGCCTTGTACTGGGCGGCGTCCGCGAGCCGGAAGAGCCGCCGGGAGGACTTCACCAAGCCGATGGGGTCCCCGGTCGAGGCGACCCCGCAGGCCACCCCCTCGCCCAGCTCCAGCTCGGCGGCCCGGAGGCACAGCTCCTCGGACACCCGCACCACCTCGTCCGCCGACGGCCCCAGGCTCACCAGGCAGAACTCGTCACCGCCGAGGCGTGCCACCAGCGCGCCCGGCAGCATGGCCCCGCACAGGCTCAACACGGACCCGAACCGCTCCAGGAGCCGGTCGCCCATGGCGTGCCCGAAGGTGTCGTTGACCTTCTTGAGGCCGTTCAGGTCACAGACGGCCAGGCTCACGACCGCCCCGGAGCGCCGGTGCTCCTCCAGGGCCTCGTCCAGCCGCATGTCCACGGCCCGCCGGTTGGCGAGTCCGGTGAGCGGATCGGTGAAGGCCAGCCGCCGGGCCTCTTCGAGCCGCTCGTTCTGCGCGAGACCCGCCGCCACGACGGCGGCCAGGACCGTCGCAAACTCGGCGTCGTCCTCGTCGAAGTCCGGCAGCCCCTCGTCGCGGGCCACGTACAGCTCTCCCCAGGCCCGCCCGCTGAGCACGACGGGCGCGACGACACAGGTGCCCCGACCACGACGGCGCAGGGCCTCTCCGCGCCGTCCGGGCCGGTCGCCGACCGCGCTCTCGACCCAGGCGTGCGGACCGCCGCCGCCCGCCCAGCGCTCGTGCAGGAACTCGGTGATCTCCGGGAAGTCGTGGACGGGATAGGACTCGTCCTCGGGGAACTCCTCCTCCCCGCTCCGCCGCTCCCCCTCGTTGACGAGCACCCGCAGCCGTCCCCGCTCGCGCTCCCACGCGGAGATGGCGGCGAACGATCCGTCCAGGGCCAGCCGCGCACCCCGTGCGGCGGCCCGCACACTGTCCCGCGGCAGGCAGGCGGCCGCCATGGCCTGCGCGAGGCCCACGACGGCTCTCAGCCGCCCGTCAACTCCCATCACCCCAGACTAGGGAGTTTTGTCCAACTTCGTACCTTCCCACTCGCCCCACCGACGCCCGAGCCACGGAGCCCCCGCCACACGAATCCGACCCAGGCCGCCCGCATCCCACCCCGGCCGCACGAATCCCACCCAGGCCACACGAATCCGACCCCACCGCACAAACCCAGCCCCACCGGCGTTTGAGGCGCGGGGGCCCGGGGGCAACGGCGCCGCACGGAAACCCGCACCGCACCCGGACACGCACCCACACCCGCACCCGGACATCCAGGGGCCGGCGGGGCCCCCGGGCCCCGCCCCACCCACCGGCCGGCCGGCCAGGCCACCGGTCTACGACCAGCGCGGCTTCCGCTTCTCGTTGAACGCCGCCACGCCCTCCGCCCGGTCCCCGGAGAAGGCCACCGTCCGCCAGGCCGCGTCCTCGATCTCCAGGCCGGCCGTCAGGTCCATGCCGTGCCCCAGCCGCAGCGCCCGCTTGGCCGCGCGCAGCCCGACCGGCGAGTTCGCCGCCATCCGCCCGGCCAGCGCCAGCGCCTCCTCGCGGTCCGAGCCCGCCGCGACCACCGAGTCCACCAGGCCCAGGTCCAGCGCCTCGGCCGCCTCGACCCGCCGCGCCGTGAAGATCAGTTCCGCCGCGCGGGCCGCGCCCACCCGGCGGGGCAGCAGTTGGGTGCCGCCGCCGCCCGGGATCACGCCGACCGACACCTCGGGCAGGCCGACCACGGCCGTCTCGTCCGCCACGATCACGTCGCAGGCCAGGGCCAGCTCGAAGCCGCCGCCCAGCGCGAACCCGTGTACCGCGGCGATCGTCGGCATCGGCAGTTCCAGTACGCCCCCGTACGCCCCGCGCGTGGTCGGCCGCTGCCGCAGCAGCTCGGCGTCCGACAGCGAGTTCCGCTCCTTGAGGTCGGCCCCGACGCAGAAGGCCCGCTCCGCGGTCGAGGTCAGCACGACCACCCGCACCGAGGCGTCCGCGGCCAGCGAGGCGCACGCGGCGCCGATGGCCCGGGCCATCTCCGTCGACACCGCGTTCATGGCCTTGGGGCGGTCCAGGACCAACTCGACGACCCCGTCGTCACCGTGCCGACGTACCGCTACGAACTCCGACTCCACAGGCACTGGGGACCCTCCCGGTTAACGAACGTTACCCGGGGATCTTAGGTGTCCTCCGCGTCAGCGACCAGGGTTCGACGACCCCGAGCCCGCGCACCGGCCGCTGCCACATCGGCTGGAGCGCGAAGCGGTAGGTGCCGCCGCCCTCCTCCGACGCGGCTTCCTTCTCCGACAGCGGCGCGGCCCCGGTCCGGCCCAGCTCCGCGGCCATCGCCCCGTCCACCAGCACCGCGTCCTTGGGGGCTATGGACGTCAGCCGGCTCGCCAGGTTCACCGTGGTGCCGAAGACGTCGCCCATCCGGGTCGTCACCGTGCCGAAGGCGATCCCGACCCGCAGCTCGGGCATCTGCGGATCGGCTTCCATGGTCTCGATCAGCCGCAGCGCGATCTCCGCCGCCGTCGCCGCGTCGTCGGCGCAGTACAGCACCTCGTCGCCCAGGGTCTTGATCAGTCGGCCGCCGTGCGCGGCGACCAGGTCGGCGGCCGTGGTCTCGAAGGCCTCGACGAGTTCGCCGAGCTCCTCCTCCTCCAGCCGCCGGGTGAGACGGGTGAAGCCCACCAGGTCCGCGAAGCCCACCGCGAGCCGCCGGTCGACCATCTCCTCGTCGTCGGCCACCTGCACCACGCGTCCGGTCGCGGCCGCCAACTGGCGGCGCCACACGTAGACGAGGAACTCCTCCAGCTCCGGCAGCAGCAGCTCGACCAGCGGGTACGTGACCTCCGTACGGGTCATCCCCGGCTCCGGCGGCTCCGTCAGCCCCTCCAGGAAGGAGTCGATCTGCCATTCGGCCAGACGGGCGGTGGTCTGGCCGGTGGACCGTGCCACCTGTACCGCCATGGGCTCGCTCAGCAGGCCGGCCTCCACCAGACCGGCGAGTCGGCGCAGCGCCAGTACGTCGGCCTCGGTCAGTGCCTTGGCCTGGCCGATGTCCGCGAAGCCCATGGCCCGCCAGAAGCGGGAGGCCAGCTCCATCGAGACCCCGGCGCTGCGGGCCGCCTGGAAGGGCGTGTACCGGCGCTCGGCGCCCAGGATCAACTGTTCCAGGCGGATGGCGAGCGGGTCGGCCGTCGGCTGGGCCGTGTGGTCGACCTCATGGTGGGGGGTGTGCTGGTCGCGCCCGATCGGGGTGCCCGCGCCGGCGGACGAACCGGGCGCGCCGGACGCGGGCGCACTGGACGTTGAGTCGTCGACGGTCAAGGGCCGCCTCCTGTCCATTCCGTGCGCAATTCCGACTTCCGAACCGATTGATCACCGGGAGGACCGGGATCGCCTAAACCATACGGCAGGTGTGCCGTAGCTCACTCCCCAGTCGGTCGGCCGCGACCCGAGCGTGATCCGTGCCCGGCCGGGCGGGCCGCGCGGGACCGGCCGGGTGCCCGCCCGGGCGGGCACCCGGAGCCGGCCTAATGGGTCGACCGCAGGTGGACGACGTCGCCGGCGCCCACGGCCTCGTGCGCGTCGTCGGCCGTCCGGATGACGAGCCGGCCGTCCGCGTCGACCGCTTCGGCCGTCCCGGTGAGCGTGCGGCCTCCGGGCAGCTCCGCGCGCACGTGCTTGCCCAGCGTCGCGCACCCGGCGGCGTACGTCTCCTGGAGCCCGCTGGCCGCCGGGTCGCCGCCGGCCGCGCGCCAGTTCCCGTACCACTGCTCCAGGGACCGCAGCACGGCCCTGAGCAGCGGGTCCCGGTCGGTGACGGTCGCCTTGGCCAGGGCCAGGGAACCGGCGGTGTCCACCGGCAGCTCGTCCTCGCCCAGGGTGACGTTGAGGCCGATGCCGACGACGACCCCGTCGCCGACCCGCTCGGCGAGGATCCCGCCGGTCTTGCGCTCCTCGCCGTCCACGGTGACCAGCAGGTCGTTGGGCCACTTGAGCGCGGTGTCCACGCCCGCCGCCCGGGACAGCCCCGTCGCGGTGGCCACGCCGGCCAGCAGGGTCAGCCACCCCCACCGCTCCTGCGGTACGTCCGGCCCGGGCTTGAGCAGCACGGAGAAGAACAGCCCGGACCGCGCGGGCGCCGTCCAGGTCCGGTCGAGGCGCCCGCGCCCGGCGGTCTGCTCCTCGGCGACGAGGACGGCCCCCTCGGGCAGCGTCGCGGCCCGGGCGGCGAGATCGGTGTTGGTGGACCCGGTGGCGGGCACGACCTCCAGCGAGGTCCACAGCCCGTCCTCGACGACGAGCGCCCGGCGCAGGGCGGCGACGTTCAACGGCGGCCGGTCGAGGCTGGACCAGCGGCCCGCGGAACCTCCGGTCGGAGTTCCGGCTGATGCATCTGATGGCGTCATGCAAGCCACAGTAGGTGTGTCAAACGCCGCACTGCCGAGCGCCATGCCCGCCGATACGCTACGCACCAGTAGCCAGCCGTAGTCAATCAATTGACCAGGCCGTTGACACCACACAGGGAGCCGCGACCCCGATGTCACAACCCTCAGAGCCGATCGACACGCACACGACCGCGGGCAAGATCGCGGACCTGCGGCGACGCATCGACGAAGCCACGCACGCAGGGTCCGCGCGAGCCGTGGAGAAGCAGCACGCCAAGGGAAAGTTGACGGCGCGTGAGCGGGTCGCCCTGCTGCTGGACGAGGGTTCGTTCGTCGAACTCGACGAGTTCGCCCGGCACCGGTCGACCAACTTCGGCCTGGAGAACACCCGCCCCTACGGCGACGGCGTCGTCACCGGCTACGGCACGGTGGACGGCCGCCCGGTGGCCGTGTTCTCGCAGGACTTCACGGTCTTCGGCGGAGCCCTCGGCGAGGTCTACGGCCAGAAGATCATGAAGGTCATGGACTTCGCGCTGAAGACCGGATGCCCGCTCGTCGGCATCAACGACTCCGGTGGCGCCCGCATCCAGGAGGGCGTCAGCGCGCTGGGCATGTACGGCGAGATCTTCCGCCGCAACGTGCACGCCTCGGGCGTGATCCCGCAGATCAGCCTGATCGTGGGACCGTGCGCCGGCGGCGCCGTCTACTCGCCCGCCATCACCGACTTCACGGTGATGGTCGACCAGACCTCGCACATGTTCATCACCGGCCCGGACGTCATCAAGACGGTCACCGGCGAGGACGTGGGCTTCGAGGAGCTGGGCGGCGCCCGCACCCACAACTCCACCTCGGGCGTGGCCCACCACATGGCCGGCGACGAGAAGGACGCCATCGAGTACGTCAAGTCGCTCCTCGCGTACCTGCCGTCGAACAACCTCTCCGAGCCGCCCGCCTTCCCGGAGGACGCGGACACCGAGGTCACCGACATCGACCGCGAGCTCGACGTGCTGATCCCGGACAGCGCGAACCAGCCGTACGACATGCACACCGTGATCGAGCACGTGCTCGACGACGCGGAGTTCCTGGAGACGCAGTCGCTGTTCGCGCCGAACATCCTCACGGGCTTCGGCCGCGTCGAGGGCCACCCGGTGGGCATCGTCGCGAACCAGCCGATGCAGTTCGCCGGCTGCCTGGACATCAACGCCTCCGAGAAGGCCGCGCGCTTCGTGCGGACCTGCGACGCCTTCAACATCCCGGTGCTGACGTTCGTCGACGTCCCGGGCTTCCTTCCGGGCACGGACCAGGAGTACAACGGAATCATCCGGCGCGGCGCGAAGCTGATCTACGCGTACGCCGAGGCCACCGTCCCCCTGATCACCGTCATCACCCGCAAGGCCTTCGGCGGCGCCTACGACGTCATGGGCTCCAAGCACCTCGGCGCGGACCTCAACCTGGCCTGGCCGACCGCGCAGATCGCCGTCATGGGCGCCCAGGGCGCGGTGAACATCCTGCACCGCCGCACCCTCGCCGAAACCGCCCCGGAGGAGGTGGAGCAGACGCGCGCACGCCTGATCACCGAGTACGAGGACGCGCTGCTCAACCCGTACACCGCCGCCGAGCGCGGGTACGTCGACGCGGTGACCATGCCGTCCGAGACCCGGGCGCACGTGGTGAAGGGGCTGCGCCAACTGCGGACCAAGCGGGAGTCCCTGCCCCCGAAGAAGCACGGCAACATCCCCCTCTAGGCCCCGAGGAGCGCACAGTGGTGATCAAGGTCGTCAAGGGGAACCCGACCCCGGAGGAGTTGGCCGCCGCACTGGCGGTGGTCCAGGCGCGCGCGGCGGCACTGGCCTCCGTGCCGCCGGGCGCCTCCCGGGTCAAGGACGAGTGGGCCTCGCCGGCCCGGACGGCCCGGCGGCGCCTGCCGCAGCCGGGGCCGCGCGCGTGGGGCCGCACGTACTGGCCCGGGTAGACGACCCCGGTACCGGGGTCCCGGCCGCGGGCCGAAGATGACGCGAACGGACGGTGGCGCCTGAGTACGAGTACTCAGGCGCCACCGGCGTCCCTCGGGACAGGATCGACGCATGCTCTGGTCAGACCCGAAGGACGAGCCCCCGAAGGACATGCGCGACGCCCAGGCCATGGTCCGGAGAATGATCGTGGTGCTCGCGCTCGCCATGATCGTGGTGGTGTACGTCCTCGGCGTGGACCACTTCTAGGCCCCTTCGGCGTCCCCGCCGTCGGCCCTACGATGGCGGGCATGACTGCTGCTGAACCGCGCGCGCTCGTCCTCGCCTCCGCCTCCCCCGCCCGACTGAACCTGCTGCGACAGGCCGGGCTCGCCCCGCACGTGATCGTCAGCGGCTTCGACGAGGACACGCTGAGCGCCGACACCCCCTCCGAACTGGCCCTCGCGCTGGCCGAGGCCAAGGCGGCCGTGGTGGCCGCCCTGGACGAGGCCGCGGGTGCCCTGGTGATCGGCTGCGACTCGGTACTGGAGCTGGACGGCGAGGCGCTGGGCAAGCCGGCGGACGCCGAGGAGGCCACGGCCCGCTGGAAGTCGATGCGCGGGCGGGCGGGCGTCCTGCGCACCGGGCACTGCGTCATCGACACCGCGAGCGGCCGTCGGGTCTCGGCCACCGCGTCCACGACGGTCCGCTTCGGCGAGCCCTCCGACGCGGAGGTGGCGGCGTACGTGGCCAGCGGGGAGCCGCTGCACGTGGCCGGGGCCTTCACCCTGGACGGGCTGTCGGCGCCCTTCATCGACGGGATCGACGGCGATCACGGCAATGTGATCGGGATCTCCCTGCCGCTGCTCCGCTCGCTGCTCGGCGAACTGGGCGTGTCCATCACGGATTTGTGGGCTTGAGTTCTCCGTACGGCGGGGGCGGCGGGACGTCCCGGGGCAGCGTGTCCCGGGGTCCCGCGGCCGGCGCCGCGTCACCGGGCGCGGGGAGCGTCAGGACCAGCACGATCAGGCACAGGATCAGCATGGTCGCCGCGAAGGCGGACCAGCCGATCAGCGCCACGGCCAGCGCGCCGAGCACCACGTGGGTGACGGCCGCGCTGACGAGGACGATGCGGGCGAAGCGGCCCGGAGCCCGGTCCCGTACGGCGACGATGCCCAGCAGGACGGCGCTCACCAGCAGGAACGCGCCGATGCCGGCGCCCATCGCGTAGGTCGCCTTGGACATGACGTCCGGATCCATGCCGGCGATCGACATCGACTGGTTCGCGGTCGTCTTTCCCAACACGACGTGGACGAGGACGAGCAACGCCGCTTCCGCGACGAGCACGACCGCCGCCACGCCGGCCACGATTCTGCGCAGCACGACGCTCCCATCCCCACAAGCCGACAAGCCTGTTCGACGCCCTGGAGGCTACTAACGGGTAATCCCCGGGACAAGGGGTGCGGGCAGGTTCGTTGCGCGAATCGGGTCCGTTCAGCGATCAAGCAAAGAAAGCCTGGTCCGTTCGTAGGGACTCGACAAAGAATCACCCGGGGCCGCTGACCCGCCGGACAGAGACCTCGGATGCGTGACGGGGTTACTGTGCAGTCGGGGATCCCCCTTGCCTGGGGCGCCACATGGGCTTTCCGGACTCGAGACGGGCTCGCATCACACTCTGTGTGGGCAAGCTCACCTCTGGATAAGGGTCGAAAGGCCGTGTGGGCTGTCCCTAAACTCAGGTTGTTCCAAGGAGGGAGCCATCGTGCGCAAGGTGCTCATCGCCAACCGTGGCGAAATCGCTGTCCGCGTTGCTCGGGCCTGCCGGGATGCCGGGATCGCGAGCGTAGCCGTCTACGCCGACCCGGACCGGGACGCTCTGCACGTCCGCGCGGCCGACGAAGCTTTCGCGTTGGGCGGTGACACCCCGGCCGCCAGTTACCTCGACATCGCGAAGGTCCTGCAGGCGGCGGCGGACTCCGGCGCGGACGCGATCCATCCCGGGTACGGCTTCCTGTCGGAGAACGCCGACTTCGCCCAAGCCGTCCTGGACGCGGGTCTGACGTGGATCGGGCCGCCGCCGCAGGCCATCCGCGATCTGGGTGACAAGGTCGCCGCCCGTCACATCGCCCAACGCGCCGGCGCCCCGCTGGTCGCCGGCACCCCCGACCCGGTCTCCGGGTCCGAGGAGGTCGTGGCCTTCGCGAAGGAACACGGCCTCCCGATCGCGATCAAGGCCGCGTTCGGTGGCGGCGGTCGCGGCCTGAAGGTCGCCCGCACCCTCGAAGAGGTCCCCGAGCTGTACGACTCCGCCGTCCGCGAGGCCGTCGCCGCGTTCGGACGCGGCGAGTGCTTCGTCGAGCGCTACCTCGACAAGCCCCGCCACGTCGAGACCCAGTGCCTGGCCGACACCCACGGCAACGTCGTCGTCGTCTCCACCCGTGACTGCTCGCTCCAGCGCCGCCACCAGAAGCTGGTCGAGGAGGCCCCGGCCCCGTTCCTGACGGACGCCCAGAACGCCGAGCTGTACGCCGCCTCCAAGGCCATCCTGAAGGAAGCCGGCTACGTCGGCGCCGGCACCGTGGAGTTCCTGGTCTCCGCCGACGGCCTGATCTCCTTCCTGGAGGTCAACACCCGCCTCCAGGTCGAACACCCCGTCACCGAGGAGGTCTCCGGCCTCGACCTGGTGCGGGAGATGTTCCGCATCGCCGACGGCGAGGCACTCGGCTACGACGACCCGGTACTGCGCGGGCACTCCTTCGAGTTCCGCATCAACGGCGAGGACCCCGGCCGCGGCTTCCTGCCCGCCCCCGGCACCGTCACCCGCTTCGCACCCCCCTCCGGCCCCGGCGTCCGCCTCGACGCGGGCGTCGAGTCCGGCTCCGTCATCGGCCCCGCCTGGGACTCCCTCCTCGCCAAGCTGATCGTCACCGGCGCCACCCGCGAACAGGCCCTCCAACGCGCCGCCCGCGCACTCGCCGAGTTCGAGATCGAGGGCATGGCCACCGCCCTCCCCTTCCACCGCGCCGTCGTCACCGACCCCGCCTTCGCCCCCGCGGAAGGACCGTTCACGGTCCACACCCGCTGGATCGAAACCGAGTTCGTCAACGACATCAAGGCGTTCGTGGCCCCCGCCGCGGAGGACGCCGAGGACGAGCCCGGCCGCGAGACCGTCGTCGTCGAGGTCGGCGGCAAGCGACTGGAGGTCTCCCTCCCGTCCTCGCTGGGCATGACCCTGGCCCGCACCGCCGCAGCCGGCGGCGCCAAGCCCAAGCGCCGCGCCGCCAAGAAGTCCGGCCCGGCCGCCTCCGGTGACACCCTGGCCTCCCCGATGCAGGGAACCATCGTCAAGATCGCCGTCGAGGAAGGCCAGCAGGTCAACGAGGGCGACCTGATCGTCGTTCTCGAGGCCATGAAGATGGAACAGCCCCTCAACGCACACCGCTCCGGCACCATCGTCGGCCTCAAGGCCGAAGTCGGCGCCTCCCTCACCTCCGGCGCCACCATCTGCGAGATCAAGGACTGACCACCGTCCCGTTCTCACGTCGAAAGGCCCCGCCCGGTGATCGGGGCGGGGCCTTTCGACTACAGGGCCCTTCGACTACAGGGCCCTTCGACCACAGGGTCCCGGACCGCAGGGCCTACGACGACAGGGCCTACGCCCCCAGGGGCCTTCTGCCCCCGGGCGGCTCGGCGACGGAGACGCCCTAGCGTCGTCGCATGTCAGCGACCCGCGCCCGCTCCCCGGCCTGCTGTTCCAGCAGGCCGGCGGGCGCGCTGCGCAGTTGGGCGGTCGGACCGCCCCGCCGCTGGACCGGCAGCGGGGAATCGCGTCGGGGCCGACGCCCCTGCATCCCGTCCCCACCGCCGGAGGCGGCCGCCCCGGCCACCGTGATCTGCACGCCCTGATCGGCCAGCGCCTGCAGTTCCGTGGCCGCCCGTTCGTCGTGCGGTGGCGGCTCGTCGGTCACCAGCCGCGTCATCACGTCCGTGGGCACGGTCTGGAACATGGTGTCCGTACCGAGCTTGGTGTGGTCGGCGAGTACGACGACCTCCGCGGCGGCCTGCACCAGCGCCCGGTCCACGCTCGCGGAGAGCATGTTGGACGTGGACAGCCCGCGCTCGGCGGTCAACCCGCTCCCGGACAGGAAGGCCCGGGACACCCGCAGCCCCTGCAGGGACTGTTCGGCACCGCTGCCGACGAGCGCGTAGTTGGACCCGCGCAGCGTTCCGCCGGTCATCACCACTTCCACCCGGTTGGCATGGGCCAGCGCCTGGGCGACGAGCAGCGAGTTGGTGACGACGGTCAGTCCGGGCACCCGGGCGAGCCGGCGGGCCAGCTCCTGCGTCGTGGTGCCGGCGCCGACGACGATGGCTTCGCCCTCTTCGACGAGGCCGGCCGCGACATCGGCAATGGCGGTCTTCTCCGCCGTCGCGAGATGGGACTTTTGCGGAAAGCCGGATTCTCGCGTGAATCCGCCCGGCAAGACCGCACCGCCGTGCCGGCGGTCGAGGAGTCCTTCTGCCTCCAGTGCCCGCACGTCCCGCCGTACGGTCACTTCGGAGGTCTGGACGACGCGGGCGAGCTCACGAAGCGATACCGCTCCGTTGGCCCGCACCATTTCGAGGATCAATTGGCGACGTTCTGCAGCGAACACGAAACTGACAGTAACCCTAACGACCGTCTGCTTTCAGCTCCTTACGCCGGAATACCGAAGTTGTCCGTAAGGTGGGGCGACTAGTGGTATACGCGGTCGGACAGTTTCGTGAACAGTCCGCCACTCCACCTCCAGTCACCCCAACCACCCTGCGGGCAAAGGCGATTGACGGCGCCTACGCCTCGCCGGCCGCCTTTCGGGTGTGCAACTGGCGTGCCGCCTCCGCGATCGAACCGGACAGCGAGGGGTACACGGTGAACGTGTTTGCGATCTGCTCCACGGTCAGGTTGTTGTCGACGGCGATCGAGATCGGGTGGATCAGTTCGCTCGCGCGCGGCGCGACCACCACGCCACCGACGACGATGCCGGTGCCCGGGCGGCAGAACAGCTTCACGAAACCGTCGCGGATGCCCTGCATCTTGGCGCGCGGGTTGCGCAGCAGCGGGAGCTTCACCACGCGGGCGTCGATCTTCCCGGAGTCCACGTCGGCCTGCGTGTAGCCAACGGTGGCGATCTCGGGGTCGGTGAAGACGTTCGAGGAGACCGTCTTGAGGTTCAGCGGGGTCACCGCGTCGCCGAGGAAGTGGTACATCGCGATGCGGCCCTGCATGGCGGCGACGGAGGCGAGCGCGAAGATCCCGGTCACGTCACCGGCGGCGTAGACGCCCGGCGAGGAGGTGCGGGAGACCTTGTCGGTCCAGATGTGCCCGGACTCCTTGAGCCGGACCCCGGACTCCTCCAGGTTCATGTTCGCGGTGTTCGGGATCGCGCCGACCGCCATCAGGCAGTGGGTGCCGGTGATGACGCGCCCGTCGGACAGCGTGACCTCGACCCGGTCGCCGACCCGCTTGGCGGACTCGGCGCGCGAGCGGCCGATGACGTTCATGCCTCGGCGCCGGAACACGTCCTCCAGGACGGCGGCGGCGTCCGGGTCCTCGCCCGGCAGCACCCGGTCGCGCGAGGACACCAGGGTCACCCGGGAGCCGAGCGCCTGGTACGCGCCGGCGAACTCCGCGCCGGTGACGCCCGAGCCGACCACGATGAGCTCCTCGGGGAGCTCCTCCAGGTCGTAGACCTGGGTCCAGTTCAGGATCCGTTCGCCGTCGGGCATCGCGTCCGGGATCTCCCGGGGGGTGCCGCCGGTCGCGATCAGCACGGCGTCGGTGGTGAGGATCGTCTCCGTGCCGTCGGCCGCGGTGACGATCACGTCCCGGGTGCCGTCGATGCCCTGCGGGCCGCCGAGCTTGGCGCGCCCGCGCATGACACGGGCGCCGGCACGGGTCACGGAGGCGGTGATGTCGTGGGACTGGGCGAGCGCGAGGCGCTTGACGCGTCGGTTGACCTTGCCGAGGTCGACGCCGACGACGCGTGCCGCCTGCTCGATGTGCGGGGTGTCGTCCGCGACGACGATCCCGAGCTCCTCGTACGAGGAATCGAAGGTCGTCATGACCTCGGCGGTCGCGATGAGGGTCTTCGAGGGCACGCAGTCGGTGAGCACCGACGCACCGCCCAGGCCGTCGCAGTCGACGACGGTCACCTCCGCGCCGAGCTGGGCGCCCACGAGGGCCGCCTCATATCCGCCGGGTCCGCCGCCGATGATCACGATCCGGGTCACGAAAACTCCGCCTCACGTCTACCCGGCCGGTTGCCGCCCCCGGCCGGGGGTTCCGGGGGTCTCCCCGGGGGATGCATTCCGTGCCCCATTGTCCCGCACGCATCAAGGTGCTTCACGCCCGGTCCCGCCATCCGGGCACGCGTCGATCCCCGCCCCTCCCGTACCCTCGACCACATGTCGCTCTACGCCGCGTACGCCGGCAACCTCGACCCGCGGCTGATGACGCGCCGCGCTCCGCATTCGCCGCTGCGCGGCACTGGCTGGATCAACGACTGGCGGCTGACCTTCGGCGGCGAGCAGATGGGCTGGGAGGGCGCGCTGGTCACGGTCGTCGAGGCCCCGCGTCACCAGGTCTTCGTCGCGCTGTACGACGTGGCCCCCCTGGACGAGGACTCCCTGGACCGCTGGGAGGGCGTCGGGCTGGACATCTACCGCCGGATGCGCGTGCGGGTGCACACCCTGGACGGCGAGGAAGCCGCCTGGATCTACGTCCTGAACGGTTACGAGGGCGGTCTGCCCTCCGCGCGCTACCTCGGCGAGATCGCCGACGCCGCCGAATCCGCGGGCGCCCCGCACGACTACGTGATGGAACTCCGCAAGCGCCCCTGCTGACGCCCACCGGCTTCGGGACGATTCGGCGGAAACGACAAAGCAACGATCCGAACACCGTGAGCTGCGCCATCTACGCGCGTAGGCCATCAGCGGTTACGCTCGTCCGGTGAACGCATCTGTTACCGACCCCTTCGCCGACGCCACCGCCGCAGCCGCCCGCCTGCGTGAGCTGACCGGCGCCGAAACCCACGATGTCGCCCTCGTCATGGGCTCCGGCTGGGCCCCCGCCGCAGAGGCGCTCGGTGCGCCCGAGGCCGAATTCCCCGTCACCGAGCTGCCCGGCTTCCCGCCGCCCGCGGTCGAGGGCCATGGCGGCAAGATCCGCTCGTACAAGATCGGCGACAAGCGCGCGCTGCTCTTCCTCGGCCGGACCCACTACTACGAGGGCCGCGGCGTCGCCGCCGTCGCCCACGGCGTCCGTACCGCCGTCGCCGCCGGTTGCAAGACCGTCGTCCTGACCAACGGCTGTGGCGGTCTGCGCGAGGGCATGAAGCCCGGCCAGCCCGTCCTGATCAGCGACCACCTGAACCTCACCGCCACCTCGCCGATCGTCGGCGCCAACTTCGTGGACCTCACCGACCTCTACTCGCCTCGCCTGCGCGCGATGTGCAAGGAGATCGACGAGACCCTCGAAGAGGGCGTCTACGTCCAGTTCCCCGGCCCGCACTACGAGACCCCGGCCGAGATCAACATGATCCGCGTCATGGGTGCCGACCTGGTCGGCATGTCCACCGTGCTGGAGGCCATCGCCGCCCGTGAGGCCGGCGCCGAGGTGCTCGGGATCTCCCTGGTCACCAACCTGGCGGCGGGCATCTCCGGCGAGCCCCTCAACCACGAAGAGGTGCTCCAGGCCGGTCGTGACTCGGCCGCGCGCATGGGCAAGCTGCTGACCCAGGTCCTCGCCCGCATCTGAGCGGGGACAGCCACCGGCACCGTACGAGAGGTAGGGCGGAAGTAGTGCAGGAACAGGACGACCTGATCACCCGGGCGCAGGCCTGGCTGGCGGAGGACCCGGACCCGGAGACCGCGGCCGAGCTGCGCGCGCTCGTCGAGGCCGGGGACACCGCGGAGCTCGCGGACCGGTTCTCCGGCATGCTCCAGTTCGGCACCGCCGGACTGCGCGGCGAGCTGGGCGCGGGTCCGATGCGGATGAACCGCAACGTGGTCATCCGGGCCGCGGCGGGCCTGGCGGCCTACCTGAAGGCCCAGGGCCACGACGGCGGCCTGGTCGTCGTCGGCTACGACGCGCGGTACAAGTCCGCGGACTTCGCCCGCGACACCGCCGCCGTGATGGTCGGCGCCGGGCTGCGCGCGGCCGTCCTGCCGCGTCCGCTGCCGACGCCCGTCCTCGCCTTCGCCATACGGCACCTGGGCGCCGTCGCCGGCGTCGAGGTGACCGCGAGCCACAACCCCCCGCGGGACAACGGCTACAAGGTCTACCTCGGCGACGGTTCCCAGATCGTCTCCCCGGCGGACACCGGGATCGCCGCGGAGATCGACGCGATCGTCGCGCTCGCGGACGTGCCCCGTCCGGAGTCCGGCTGGGAGGACCTCGGCGACGAGGTCCTGGAGGCCTACCTGGCCCGTACGGACGAGGTCCTGACCCCCGGCTCCCCCCGGGGCGTGCGGACCGTCTACACGGCCATGCACGGTGTCGGCAAGGACGTCGTGCTGGCGGCCTTCGCCCGGCACGGCTTCCCGACGCCCGTGCTCGTCGCCGAGCAGGCGGAGCCGGACCCGGCCTTCCCGACGGTCGCCTTCCCGAACCCGGAGGAGCCCGGCGCGATGGACCTGTCCTTCGCGACGGCCGCCGAGGCGAACCCGGACATCGTGATCGCGAACGACCCCGACGCGGACCGTCTCGCGGTGGCCGTCCCGACCGGCGACGGCGGCTGGCGGATGCTGCGCGGCGACGAGGTCGGCGCGCTGCTGGCGGCCCACCTCGTCCACAAGGGCGCCCGGGGCGTCTTCGCCGAGTCGATCGTCTCGTCCAGCCTGCTGGGCCGGATCGCGGAGGCGGCGGGCGTCGGCTACGAGGAGACCCTGACGGGCTTCAAGTGGATCGCCCGCGTGGAGGGCCTGCGCTACGGCTACGAGGAGGCGCTCGGCTACTGCGTGGACCCCGAGGGCGTCCGCGACAAGGACGGCGTCACCGCCGCCCTGCTGGTGGCGGAGCTGGCCTCGGAGCTCAAGGAGCAGGGCCGCACCCTGTCCGACCTGCTGGACGATCTGGCGCTGGCCCACGGCCTGCACGCCACCGACCAGCTGTCGGTCCGCGTCTCGGACCTGTCGGTCATCGCCTCGGCCATGGCGCGGCTGCGCGCCGAGCCGCCGACCTCCCTGGCGGGCCTGCGCGTCGTCACCGCGGAGGACCTGAGCCGTGGCACCGAGTCCCTCCCGCCGACGGACGGCCTGCGGTACCACCTCGACGGCGACCACAAGGCCCGGGTGATCGTCCGCCCGTCGGGCACGGAGCCGAAGCTGAAGTGCTACCTGGAGGTCGTGGTCCCGGTGGCGGAAGCCTCCGACCTGGCCACGGCCCGTACCCGCGGCCAGGAGATCCTGGACGCGATCAAGAAGGACTTCGCGGCGGCGGCGGGCATCTAGCGCCCGCGCCCCTCGCACGTAGGCCCCCGGAGCTTTCGCTCCGGGGGCCTACGTGTCGTCCGGGCCGGCCCGGGCCGGCCCGTTCGGATCGTCTACGGGGTCGGGGACGCCTTCGGGGTCGTCGACGGGCGGACCACGTCTCCCAGCGTCGCCACCGATTCCGGGCGGGAGCGCACGGCCTCGCCGCACTCCCACGCGCGCGGCGGATCCGCGTCCGGGCCGCCCAGCACCACCGGGCCGGGCCCCGCCGACACGGTGTCGCTGTCGGCCAGCGTGCACACCAACTGGGACAGCGCCACCGGCGGCAGGTCCTCCGGCTTGCGGCTCAACCGCACCGTCCCGGCCGGGTCGCCCGCGCGCGCCGGCGCCACCTGCAGCCCCTCCGGTACCCCGGTCGTGAAACCGGCTGCCCGCTCCGCCGCCGACGGTTCCTTCTCCAACGCCTCCAGGAGCGCCTGCGCGGCCAGGACCAGCGGGTCGCGTACCGGCCGCTTCTCGGCCACCGGGATCACCCGCTCGACGTTGACCAACTGCGATCCGCACACCAGCGCCACCGTGGCGCGCACCCCCTGCACCCCGCCCTGCCCGCCCGCCTGCTCGGGGGTGTCGCAGGACACCCGCGAGGGCGCGGCCCCGACGTCCACCGGTACGGTCGTGGCCCGGATCCCGCACCCGCAGGCGCCGGTCAGCAACACGCCGAGGGCGATACCCGCGAGAGCCCTACGCGTCCGCGTCACGGATGACCGCCTTCCCCACGTCCACCGGCAGCCGCAGCGTGAACTGCGCCCCGCCGTCGGCCCCGTTGGCGGCGCTGATGTCGCCGCCGTGAATGTGCGCGTTCTCCATCGCGATCGACAGCCCCAACCCGCTGCCGTCGGACTTGGGACGGGACGCGCTCGCCTTGTAGAACCGGTCGAAGACGTGCGGGAGGACCTCCTCGGGAATGCCCGGCCCGTTGTCCTTGACCACGATCACCAGCCACTCCCCCTCGACGGCCAGCGACACCCGCACCGGCGAACCGCCGTGCTTGAGCGCGTTGCCGATCAGGTTGGCCAGGATCACGTCGAGACGCCGCGGGTCGAGCCGCGCCACGATCCCGCGCTCCGCGTCGAGCTCGACGGCGTCGAGCCAGGCCCGGGCGTCGATGCACGCCGTGACCTGGTCGGCGACGTTCACGTCGTCCAGCACCAGGCGGGCCGTCCCCGCGTCGAAGCGGGTGACCTCCATCAGGTTCTCGACCAGCACGTTGAGCCGTCGGGTCTCGCTGACCACCAGGGCCACCGCCGGCGCGATCATCGGATCGAGGTCGTCGACCTCCTCCTCCAGCACCTCCGCGACCGCCGTCAGCGCCGTCAGCGGCGTCCGCAGCTCGTGGGACATGTCCGCGACGAACCGCCGGCTGGACTCCTCCCGCGCGCTCATGTCCGCGACCTTCTTCTCCAGCGCCTCCGCCGTCTTGTTGAAGGTGTGCGCCAGGTCGGCCAGTTCGTCGGTCCCCGACACGTCCAGCCGGTGGTCCAACTCCCCTTCGCCCAGCCGTCGCGCCGCGTCCCCCAGCCGCTGCACGGGCCTGAGCACGGTGCGCGCCGCGGCCTGGGCGAGCAGCGCGGAGCACAGCAGCGCCAGTCCCGTCGCGATCGTCAGCGACCAGCCCAGCGCGTTCAGGTCGTCCCGTTCCTGCGCCAGCGACTTGTACATGTAGCCCGTCGGGCCGCCGCCCACGATCCGCGTCCCGCCGACCAGGTACGGATTGCCGCGCGGCTTCGTGCGCTGCCAGTACATGTGGTACTCGGCGTCGTTGGCGGCCGTCGCCTTCTGCCGGTCGTTCACCGCGTTCTGCAGGGACTTCGGCACGTCGTTCAGCCCGAAGGTGTCCGGGCCGGCCGCGCCGAACACCTTGCGGCCGTCCTTGCGTTCGTCCACCAGCAGCACGCTGTACCCGGGGCTGCTGCCCGCCATCAACTCGGCGGTGCGCTGCATCTCGGCGGGCGTCGGATCGCCGGGGAGCGCGGCGGCACGGTTCTGCATCTCCTGCCGGAAGTCCCCGAGCGCCGCGTCCTGGGTGCGGGTGAGCACCGCCTCGCGGTTCAGCCAGTACGCGATCCCGGAGGCGGAGACGGCGGCCGTCAGCGCCACCAGCGAGAACACCATCAGGAGCCGCAGCCGCAGGCTGGTCCAGCGCCGGCCCGCGAACAGGGCTCTGATCACTGCGGGGAGTCCAAGCGGTAGCCGACGCCCCGAACGGTACGGATCAGCGTGGGCGAGGAGGGCACTTCCTCCACCTTGGCGCGCAACCGCTGTACGCAGGCGTCGACGAGGCGCGAGTCGCCGAGGTAGTCGTGCTCCCAGACCAGCCGCAGCAACTGCTGCCGAGACAGGGCCTGACCGGGCCGGCGGCTGAGTTCCAGCAGCAGGCGCAGTTCGGTCGGCGTCAGTTGGAGGTCCTCGCCGTTCTTCGTCACCGTCATCGCCGCCCGGTCGATGACCAGGGAACCGAAGACCGCGGAGTCGCTCGCCTCCCGCTCGCCGCGGCGCAACACGGCCCGGATGCGGGCGTCGAGCACCCGGCCCTGGACGGGCTTGACCACGTAGTCGTCGGCACCCGACTCCAGGCCCACCACGACATCGATGTCGTCGCTTCGGGCGGTGAGCAGGATGATCGGCAGTTGGTCGGTGCGGCGGATCCGCCGGCACACCTCGAAGCCGTCGATCCCGGGCAGCATCACATCCAGCACGATCAGGTCCGGCCGCTGCTCGCGCAGCAGTTTCAGGCCGTCCTCGCCCGTCGCCGCGGTGGCCACACGGTGGCCCTGGCGTGACAGGGAAAGTTCGAGGGCCGTGCGGATGGCGTCGTCGTCCTCGATCAGCAGCAGGAAAGGCACGGGCTCATTCTGTCCCATCAGCCGTTGGGACTTCGACAGTCCCGAGGTGGAGATCGCTCACAGGTCCCTGTGACAGGCCTGTGACAGTCGAAGGACAACCCGGTTATCTCCGCCGGGCAGTCTTCATACCAACGAACGGACCGAAGCAGACTCCACGACGGGGGGCGCGAGATGAACACGCTGCACAGCACCACGACCAGCGCGGTTGTCACGCGGCTGCACGATGTGAACCGCCGGGCGGGTGTCCGTACGGCGACGGTCGCCCGTCAGCGACCGACGCACCCTGTAGCCATCGACGCGAACACGTACCAGGCGGTTCCCGCCGCACGGATCCCGTCCTCCTCGGAGGCCGAGTTCACGGCGTACGTCCAGGAGCGGCGGGCCGCCCTCTACGCGACGGCCTTCCACCTCACCGGCGACCGCCACGAGGCCGAGGACCTGCTCCAGAGCGCGCTGTTCTCCACCTACCGCGCCTGGGACCGGATCAGCGACAAGGCCGCCGTCGGCGGATACCTGCGGCGCACGATGACGAACCTGCACATCAGCGCCTGGCGTCGGCGGAAGCTGAACGAGTACCCGACCGAGGAACTGCCGGAGACGGCCTCCGACACGGACGCGATGCGCGGCACGGAGCTGCGCACGGTGCTGTGGCAGGCCCTGACCCGCATCCCGGAGCCGCAGCGCACGATGCTGGTGTTGCGGTACTACGAGGGCCGCACGGACCCGGAGATCGCCGAGATCCTGGGCATCAGCGTCGGCACGGTGAAGTCGAGCATCTGGCGGTCGCTGCGGCGCCTGCGGGACGACGAGGCGCTGAGCTTCGGCCGCGACGAGTCGGACTCGTTCGGCGAGCTCGTCGCCTGACACAGACCAACGGGGGTTGGACCACGGGGCCGGGGGGCCCGTCCTACGGGGGTGGGGCGGGGGTCGTGGGAGGAAAAGGCGGGATCAAGCGGCCGGGGGTCCGCGTGATCCCGCCTTTTCGCGTGCGCGTGTCCTCGCGTGCGCGTGTCCTCGCGTGCGTGTCTGTGCGCGTGTACGGGTGCCCGGGCCGGGCCCGGGCGGCCTTACGCCGGGGCGGCGGCCCGGTGGCGGCCGGCGGCGCACGCGGCCAGCCGGCCCAACGCCTCGTCGCGGCCGCAGGCGTGGGCGCCGAGGGCGGTGTGCCGGGCGACGATGCCCCGCTCGGCCCGCATCAATCGCCAGCCCCTGCGCAGCAGGAACGGCAGGGACTTGCGGCCTTCCCGCAGGTCCCGCGCGAGGCGCCGACGGAAGGTCGTCGAGGGCCGGCCCCGCAGGCAGATCGCGTCGGCGAGCAGCCCCAGTTCCTGGCACCGCGCCACGATGTCCGCCGCGAAGATGCCCTCGGCGATGAACAGGGGGGTCCGCGCTATGTCCAGGGTCTCGGTCCCGGTCCGCGAGGAGGTGGCGATGGAGTACGTCGGGACCTCGGTCCGGCCCACCGCGCAGAGTCGGGTGATGGCTGCGACGGCCTCCCGCGCGTCCCACGACAACGGGGAGTCCCAGTCGATGTCGGAGCTGCCCTCGACCAGGGGGAGGGACGGGTCGTCCGCCTCCTTGTAGAAGTCGTCCAGGCGCAGCACGGGCAACCCGGAGCGGGCCGCGAGCGAGGACTTGCCGGAGCCCGAGGGTCCGGTCAGCAGCACGACACGCGTTTGCAGAGGAGAGGAACAGCTCACGGGACACCAGTGTGAACCATGACCCGCGGTATCGATACATCGGCGACGTGCCCTGCGAGCACTCTCACACCCGCGCGGCCGGTTGGTGTCGACACCCGCACCTCCACTACGCTGCGTGCGCACGCGACTACGACCACAGGCGGGATCCTCATGGCACGTCACGCAGCCCCCGGCAACGGCGCCGGCACGCGCGCCCTTCGCGGCGCGGGCCTCACCCTGACCATGGCCGGCGCGGCCCTGGCGATGGCGGCGGGGGGCGCCCAGGCCGGCGAACTCTCGGTACCGGCGGCCCTGGCGGGCGTCGCCGACCCCATCTCCAACCTCAAGGTGAACCCGCTCGCCCACACCGGTGTGGACCCGCTCGACAACGGCGTGGCCACCAAGGTCGCGGACTTCCCGTCGGTCGGCACGGGCATGGTCACCGGAGTGCTGACCCAGGGCCCCTCGGTCGGCGAACTCCCCACCGCGGCGGCGTCCTCGCTGCTCGGGCCGCTGCTCCCGGCGGCGGGCGCGTAGGCACGCGGGTACGGGAAGGCCCCGGCAGCACGGGGGTCGCTGCCGGGGCCGGTCCGAGGCCTAGTAGGACGAGCCGCCCGAGCCGAGCGAACCCGTGGGGTGCCAGACCGTCTTGGTCTCCAGGAACGCCGTCAGACGGGACGTGCCCGGGTCGGCCGTCCAGTCGTCCACAGGCTGTGGACGCAGGACGCGCTTGAGGTTGTCGGCCGCCGCGATCTCCAGTTCCTTGGCCAGCGCCGTGTCGGCGCCCGCCAGGTCGATCGCGTTGACGTCCTGGTGGGACGCCAGGTGCGGGCCCATCTCGCCGGCCTTGCCGGACAGGATGTTGACCACGCCGCCGGGCAGGTCGGAGGTGGCCAGCACCTCCCCCAGGGACAGCGCGGGCAGCGGGGACTTCTCGCTCGCGATGACGACCGCGGTGTTGCCCGTGGCGATCACCGGGGCGATCACGGAGATCAGGCCCAGGAACGAGGAGTCCTGCGGGGCGACGACCGTGACGACACCGGTCGGCTCCGGGGTGGACAGGTTGAAGAACGGGCCCGCGACCGGGTTGGCCCCGCCCACGACCTGGCCGATCTTGTCGGTCCAGCCCGCGTACCAGACCCAGCGGTCGATCGCCGCGTCCACGACGGCCGCGGCCTTGGACTTCGACAGCCCCTCGGCCTCGCCGACCTCGCGGACGAACTGCTCGCGGCGGCCCTCCAGCATCTCGGCGACGCGGTAGAGAACCTGACCGCGGTTGTACGCGGTCGCGCCCGACCAGCCGCCGAAGGCCTTGCGGGCGGCGACGACCGCGTCACGGGCGTCCTTGCGGGAGGACAGCGGTGCGTTGGCCAGCCACTTGCCCTTCGAGTCCGTCACTTCGTACACCCGGCCGCTCTCGGAGCGGGGGAACTTCCCCCCGACGTACAGCTTGTAGGTCTTGAAGACACTGAGGCGGTTCTGCTGCTCAGACATCGAGGTAGCCCTCCAGGCCGTGACGGCCGCCTTCGCGCCCGAAGCCCGACTCCTTGTAGCCGCCGAAGGGCGAGGTCGGGTCGAACTTGTTGAACGTGTTGGCCCAGACGACGCCCGCGCGGAGCTTGTTGGCGACCGCGAGGATCCGCGAGCCCTTCTCCGTCCAGATGCCGGCGGACAGGCCGTACTGGGTGTTGTTGGCCTTGGCGACGGCCTCGTCGGGCGTACGGAACGTCAGCACGGACAGCACCGGGCCGAAGATCTCGTCGCGGGCGACGGTGTGCGCCTGGGTGACGTTCGTGAAGAGCGTCGGGGCGAACCAGTAGCCGGCGGAAGGGAGTTCGCAGGCCGGGGACCAGCGCTCGGCACCCTCGGCCTCGCCGGTCTCGGCGAGCGCGGTGATCCGGGCGAGCTGCTCGGCGGAGTTGATCGCGCCGATGTCGGTGTTCTTGTCGAGCGGGTCGCCCAGGCGCAGCGAGGAGAGGCGGCGCTTGAGGGAGTCCAGCAGCTCGTCGTGGATCGACTCCTGGACCAGCAGGCGCGAGCCCGCGCAGCAGACCTGGCCCTGGTTGAAGAAGATGCCGGTGACGATGCCCTCGACGGCCTGGTCGATCGGGGCGTCGTCGAAGACGATGTTGGCGCCCTTGCCGCCCAGCTCCAGGGTGACCTTCTTGTCCGTGCCGGCGACGTGGCGGGCGATCTTCTTGCCGACCGCGGTCGAGCCGGTGAAGGCGACCTTGTTGACGTCCGGGTGCTCGACGAGGGCCGCGCCCGCGTCGCCGTACCCGGTGAGGATGTTGACGACGCCCTTGGGCAGGCCCGCCTGGCGGCAGATGTCCGCGAAGAACAGCGCCGACAGGGGCGTGGTCTCGGCGGGCTTCAGCACGACCGTGTTGCCGGTGGCGAGCGCCGGGGCGATCTTCCACGCGAGCATCAGCAGCGGGAAGTTCCACGGGATGACCTGGCCGGCCACGCCGAGGGGGCGCGGGTTCGCGCCGTAGCCGGCGTGGTCGAGCTTGTCGGCCCAGCCCGCGTAGTAGAAGAAGTGCGCGGCGACCAGCGGGAGGTCCGCGTCGCGGGTCTCCCGGATCGGCTTGCCGTTGTCCAGGGTCTCCAGGACGGCCAGCTCGCGGCTGCGCTCCTGGATGATCCGGGCGATGCGGAAGAGGTACTTGGCGCGCTCGGAGCCGGGCAGCGCGGACCACTTCTCGAAGGCCTTGCGGGCGGCCTTGACGGCGCGGTCCACGTCGGCGGCGCCGGCCTGGGCGACCTCGGCCAGGACCTCCTCGGAGGACGGCGAAACGGTCTTGAAGACCTTGCCGTCGGCGGCCTCGGTGAACTCGCCGTCGATGAAGAGCCCGTAGGACGGGGCGATGTCGACGACCGAGCGGGACTCGGGGGCGGGTGCGTACTCGAAAAGGGATGCCATGGTGATCAGTCCACCGTCACGTAGTCGGGACCGGAGTAACGGCCGGTGCTCAGCTTCTGGCGCTGCATCAGCAGGTCGTTGAGCAGGCTGGAGGCGCCGAAGCGGAACCAGTGGTTGCTCAGCCAGTCCTCGCCCGCGGTCTCGTTGACCAGGACGAGGAACTTGATCGCGTCCTTGGTCGTGCGGATGCCGCCGGCCGGCTTCACGCCGATCTGGATCCCGGTCTGCGCCTTGAAGTCGCGGACGGCTTCGAGCATGAGCAGGGTGTTGGCGGGGGTGGCGTTCACCCCGACCTTGCCGGTGGACGTCTTGATGAAGTCGGCGCCGGCCATCATGCCGATCCAGGAGGCCCGGCGGATGTTGTCGTACGTCGACAGCTCGCCGGTCTCGAAGATGACCTTGAGGCGCGCGGTGGTGCCGTCGGGACGGACGCAGGCCTCCTTGACGGAGCGGATCAGCTCGTAGGTGTCCAGATAGCGGCCGGCGAGGAAGGCGCCACGGTCGATGACCATGTCGATCTCGTCGGCGCCGGCGGCGACGGCGTCGGCCGTGTCGGCGAGCTTCACGGGCAGGGCGGCACGGCCGGCGGGGAACGCCGTGGCGACGGACGCCACCTTGACGTCGGCGCCGTTCAGCGCCGCCTTGGCGGTGGCCACCATGTCGGGATAGACGCAGACCGCGGCGGTCATGGGCGTCGTGCGGTCGGTCGGATCGGGGTTGACGGCCTTGTTGGACAGCGCCCGGACCTTGCCCGGGGTGTCCGCACCCTCGAGCGTCGTCAGGTCGATCATCGAGATGGCCAGGTCGATGGCATAGGCCTTGGCCGTCGTCTTGATCGAGCGGGTGCCGAGGGAGGCCGCGCGGGCCTCCAGTCCGACTGCGTCTACGCCGGGCAGCCCGTGCAGGAAGCGGCGCAGCGCGCTGTCGGACGTCGTCACGTCAGCGAATGCGGTGAGGGTGGTGGGCATGGTCACCACATGAGCATATCTACGCGCGTAGCGACCTGTCACCCCCCTCCCCCGAATCAGCCGAAAACGCATGCGGCCGTCGAACGACCGCGCGTCGTGACGGTCCGGTGACAGAAACAGGATCGTCCGACCGCAGCATCTGTACGCCGATCTCGTGGGGTGAGACGGCGTGAGGCACAATCGGGCGCATGAGCAGCCAGCAGCCCCCTGACGAGCCGGTGTACGACGACCGGGTCTACCGCTCGCCCATGGCCATCGTCACGGGCGTGCTGATGCTCGCGTTGGTCGCCTGGCTCTGCGGGGACGCGGTCCTGCGCGGGGAGGGGGGCACGCGGTGGGTGGCGCTGGCCATCGCCGTGTGCGCCGTGCCGCTCATCGTGGCGTTCACCATCCGGCCCGCCGTCTTCGCCAACGACGACCGCCTGCGGGTGCGCAATCCCTTCCGCGTGATCGAACTGCCCTGGGCGGCCGTGGACACCGTGCGCGCCGGGTACTCGGCCGAGGTGCTGGCGGAGGGTTCCACCTACCAGCTGTGGTCCGTGCCGGTCTCGTTGCGCGAGCGGAAGAAGGCGCAGCGCCCCTACAGCCGGCGCGGCGGTCTGACCGGCAAGGGGTTGTCCCCGGACCATCTGGCCGGCAAGGGGTTGTCCCCGGACCGGGGGAGGGCCGGCGCAGCGGTCGACGGTCCGCAGCGGGCGGGCGCCGACAAGGTCGTGGACGAGCTGCGGGAGCTGGCCGAGCGCGGGGCCTCGCGCACGGGGGCGCGGGGCGACGTGAGCGTCCGGTGGTCGTTCGAGATCATCGCGCCCGCCGTGATCGGCGCGGTCGCGCTGATCGTGCTGCTCGCCACCGGCTGAAAGGCGGCGCAGTCGCTTGCGAACCGCCGGAACCAGCGCTACCGGGGCCTGCGTCCTCGCTGGTGTGCAGCGTCATGAGGGCGGCGGCAGCGCCGCCATAGATCTCCGGCTCCGGCTCCTGGGCGGGGCCCTGCTGGCCGCCCATCTCCTCGTCGTCGGCTGGTTGAGCCTGCGGCCACTGGACGTGCCCTGGGCGGCGGCCGCGAACCTGTCCCCGCTGGAGGGGATCCGGGCGGACCTCGCGTACGGCCCGTTGGAGGCGGCCTGCCGGATCGGCAAGGGGCTGGCCCTGCTGGCTCCGCTCGGGGTGCTGTTGCCGCTGATCGGCGGGCGGCTCGCCCCGTCACCGCTGGCCGCGTGGTCCTCGCTGGCCCGGACGGCGGCCGCGGGTGCGTTGGTGTCGCTGAGCATCCTGATGTTGCAGACGGCGGTCCCGGGTCAGGTGGTCGACGTGGACTCGCTGTTGCTGAACACCGCCGGGGTGCTGATCGCGCACGCGACGGTGGTGCCGGCCCTGAGGGCTCGCCTGAGGCGTTCTCAGGGGCACACCCCGAGAATCACCAGGGTCGACCTCGGCCCCTGGACCGAGGTTTTGTCGGCGGTTCCCCGCGAGTATTGAGGCATCGCAGGAAAGCGATCCCATACGAAGGAGAATCCCCATGAGCGCGATTACCCGCCCCCGTGACGGACGGATGATCGGTGGCGTCTGTGCCGGTCTCGCGCGGCGTTTCGGAATCAAGGCGAGGACGATGCGGATCATCTTCGTCCTGTCGTGCCTGCTGCCGGGTCCGCAGTTCCTGATCTACCTGGCGCTGTGGGTGCTCCTGCCGAACCAGAAGGACGCCGCCGGTTCCGCCCACACCGCCTGGTAGTCAGTTCCGCCGGTTCGATCAGGCCGCCTGGTGGTCCGTTCCGCCGATTCGATCAGGTCGCCCGCTGGACCTTCTCCAACTGCTTGTCCGCCACTTCCCGGGGGACCTGCGCCTTCTTCTCGGCGGCGGCCACGTTGAGGGCCATGAGCCGTACGACGGTGTCGCCCTCGCGCACGACCACCAGGTGGACCTGGGCGGAGACGCCCTGGGCGGCGGCGGTCGTGGTCCAGCTGACGCTCTCGTCCCCGCCGGTCTCGTAGGCGACGGGCTTCACGTCGCGGTAGCTGCCGGTCTGCTTCTGCACGGTGGCCGCGAAGCCCGAACCGCAGGCGGCGACGGCGTCGCGCAGGCGCGACATGAGCCGCTTGGCGTCCTTCTCCGCGTAGGAGCTGACGGAGGCGGAGACGGCGAGGCCGACCTGCTTCTGGGAGCCGACGCCCCGGTTGACGGTTTCCCGTGCGGCCGGGTCGGGCTTGTCGCCCATGATGTCGGCGAGCGGCTGGCAGGGCTTCCTGTCGGCTTGCGGCTGACCGTCGGGGGCGTTCGGGTTCTTGCCCTGGGCGGAGATCTGGTAGCCGGCGAGGTCGCCCTGTTCCAGGGCGGACCGTTCCAGTCCACTGCCGCCCTTCTTCGGCGCGGCCGAACCGGCGGGGGATCCGGGGGCTCCGGGAGCGCCCGAGGACGGGTTCGGTGCCGAGGCGGAGCCCTTGGGGTCCGGGGCCTTGTCGGCCTCCGGGGTTCCCGTACCGCTGCAACCGACCGCTCCGAGAAGGAGGGCGGGGAGCAGTGCGGCCGTGGCCGCTCCGAGCTTGACTGGTGCCTTCAGGCGCATGACCGATGACCTCATACCGCGTGCGTTGGCGGGCAGTTGACGGCGATCGTGGCACACGACGCGACGTGGCGCACACCTGCTCGAAGTGGTGTGCGCCATGCGTACTCGCGTGCGGATTTTCGGCGTGGGTCAGCCGCCGAGCGCGCCACCGACGGGCAGGCCGCCGAGCGTGGGGCCGAGGGAGTCGGTGAGCTGGCCGAGCGGGGCCGCGGGGTCGCTCGACTGGCTGCCCTCGGCCTTCACGTGCTGCTGGCTGGTGGCGGTCTGGAGGGCGCCCGTGACGGGGCCCAGGGCGTCCGTGAGGCCGACGGCGGGGACGGCGGCGGCGGAACCGGCGGCGGCGGCGACGGCGGCGACGGCACCGAGAGCGGCGAGGCCGAAGGTCTTGGCAGCTGACTGCTTCATGAAGGATCGTCCTTGCGACGGGGAATTGAGCGGCTCCGCAAACTAGTCACTTCAAACCCCGGCCCGCAAACATCTGTAAATACGAGAAAGCGCCCGGGAATTGCCGCTCCCGGGCGCCTTCAGTCCGTCAAGTCGTGGCCTAGGCCGAGACGGAACCGCTGGTCGAGGCGGTCTGCCGGAACAGCCATTCCGACTTCAGCTCCGCATAACCGGGCTTGATGACCTCGTTGATCATGGCCAGTCGTTCATCGAAAGGAATGAACGCGGACTTCATCGCATTGACGGTGAACCACTGCATGTCGTCCAGCGAGTAGCCGAAGGTGTCGACCAGGTGCTCGAACTCGCGGCTCATGCTCGTACCGCTCATCAGCCGGTTGTCGGTGTTGACGGTCAACCGGAAGTGCAGCTTGCGGAGCAGACCGATCGGGTGCTCGGCGTACGAGGCGGCCGCGGCCGTCTGCAGGTTCGACGTCGGGCACATCTCCAGGGGGATGCGCTTGTCGCGGACGTAGGAGGCCAGACGCCCCAGCTTCACCGTGCCGTCGGCGGCGACCTCGATGTCATCGATGATCTTCACGCCGTGGCCCAGGCGGTCGGCGCCGCACCACTGCAGGGCCTGCCAGATCGACGGAAGGCCGAAGGCCTCGCCCGCGTGGATGGTGAAGTGGTTGTTCTCGCGCTTCAGGTACTCGAAGGCGTCGAGGTGGCGGGTGGGAGGGAACCCGGCCTCGGCGCCGGCGATGTCGAAGCCGACCACGCCGTTGTCGCGGTACCGGTTCGCCAGCTCGGCGATCTCCAGCGCGCGGGCAGCGTGGCGCATCGCGGTGAGCAGCGCGCCGACGCGGATGCGGTGACCGTTCGCCTTGGCGCGGCGCTCGCCCTCGCGGAAGCCGTCGTTGACCGCCTCGACGACCTCTTCGAGGGTCAGGCCGGCCTCCAGGTGCTGCTCGGGGGCGTAGCGGATCTCGGCGTACACGACGCCGTCCTCGGCCAGGTCCTCGGCGCACTCCGCGGCGACCCGGAAGAGGGCGGCCTTCGTCTGCATGACGGCGCAGGTGTGCGCGAACGTCTCCAGGTAGCGCGGGAGGGAGCCGGAGTCGGCGGCTTCCCGGAACCAGATGCCCAGCTTGTCGGCATCGGTCTCGGGAAGGTTCTCGTAGCCGGCCTCCTGCGCCAGCTCGATGATGGTCCCGGGGCGCAGTCCACCGTCGAGGTGATCGTGCAGGAGCACCTTCGGGGAGCGGCGGATCTGATCCGGGGTGGGCACGTTGAGGGTCTCGCTCGTCATCTGGGCACTCTAGCTCCTACGCGCGTAGAGCATGGGGTCTGCGACGGCCGTCGATACGTAACAGTGACCGTGCGGACGGGTGGCGTACACCTGTCGGTCTGAGACTGTTCCGCCATGGCACAGCATGCGCCGCCGGCGCGCGGGGCCCGCCTGGGGCGGGCGGCCGGCGCGAACGGCCCGGTCACGACGGTCAGTGGTGTGGTGCTCCTCCTCCCCGGGGCGTCCAGATGGTCCCCCGGGCCGCTGCGACCGCTCGCGCGGGCGCTGGCGCGCTCGGGCGCGGCGCACGGGCTGGTCACACACCCCGTCCTGCACGGGGCCGGGGCCCGGGAGGAGGACGCCGAGTGGGCGGCGGACGAGGTGGTGCGCCGGTACGGGGACGTGCCGGTCTGCCTGGTCGGCTACGACGCCGGGGGTCGGGCGGTGCTGCGCGCGGGCGGCCACGCGGCGGTCAACTCGGTTCTCGCGCTCGCCCCCAGCCTGGGCGCCCCCACCCCGGAGGAGCCCCCTGAACCGGTGAAACAGCTCTCGGGGCGGCAGGTGCTGATCGTGCACGGGACCAACGACGCGCGCAGCGACCCGGAGTCCTCCTTCCGGCTGGCGACACGGGCGAAGAAGGCGAACCGTTCGACCTGCCGCTTCGAGGTGCACTCGGACGGGCACGGGCTGCGCGAGCACCAGGCGGAAGTGGTGGCGCTGGCCGTGGACTTCGTGCTCGGCGCGGTGTTCTCGGGCCGGTACTCGCGGCCGGTGACGGACGCGCTCGCCGCGCCGCCGCCGCTGGGCCTGCGGATGCCGCTCGCCTCCGGGTTCGGGCGGTCCCTGCGGGGCTGACGCGCCGATCCCGGCGGACCGTCCCGGACGGTTCGCCGGGGTCAGCGCACCACCTGGACCCCGGGCGCGTCGTGGCGGCCGCCCAGCAGGCCCGTGACCCGGTCCAGGGCGGCGCCCAGCGAGCCCGCGGTGGGCGCGGCGGCGAGTACGTACGCGTGGTGCCGCGCGCCGGTCGGCGGGCGACGGACGACGGCCCCGCGCGGGACCTCCAGGTGGACCCGGACCACGCCGGGCACCGCCCGGGCCGCCGCGACGCCCGGACCGGCCCCGTCGGTGCGCCACCCGGGCGGGAAGTCCACGTACCGCAGCCCGGCGTGGGCGGCGCGCGGCCGGCGCGGCGGGTCGGGGAGGCCGAGTCCGGCGGCGAGCGCCAGTCCGAGCACGTCGGTTCCGTGGGCGAGCCGGAGCAGGTGGGTGAGCTCGTCGGCGCCGGGTCGGGCGTGGGCCTCGATCAGCCGGGGGCCGCGGGGGGTGAGCACGACCTCGGTGTGGGACGGGCCGTCGCGGTGCCCGGCGAGGTCGAGGACCGCGCGTACGAGGGCCCTGACGGACTCGGCCGCCGTCGCGTCCAGGGCGATCGGCAGGCGGTGGCCGGTCGCGGTGAGGTCGGGGCCGGCGGCGGGGATGCGCCGCGACCAGCCGAGGACGCGGTGGCGGCCTTCCCGGGAGAGGGCCGCGACGGCCAACTCGGGGCCTTCGAGGAACTCCTCGACGAGCAGGTCGGTGACGGCCGGGTAGCCGCGGGCGGCGGTGCGGGCCCCGGCCTGGTCGGCGACCAGGCGTACGCCCTCTCCGTCGGCGCCCCAGCGGGGCTTGATGACGCAGGGGTAGCCGATGAGGGTGGTGATGAAGGGGATGAGGTCGGCGCGGCCGCAGCGGGCGAAGGAGACGGGGTGGGCGGCGTGGAGGCCGTTGGAGCGGGCCCGCAGCCCGGCTTTGTCCATGAGGGCGGTGACGGCGGCGGTGGGGGTGCCGGGCAGGCCGAGTTCCTCGTTGGCGCGGGCGGCGGCGAGGGCGCCCGCGGGGTCGAAGCCGAAGACGGCGGCCCGGCCGCGGCGGACCTCCTCCAGCCGGCCGACGGCCCCCACGAGGCGCGGGTGGTCGCGCCAGTCCGTCCGCACCCGCCGCTCCGCCCCCTCACGGTCGGATGGCACCGATGGATCCGGCGCGACCACCACGGTGCGCGCGCCCGCACGGCGGGCGGCCGCGACCACGGCGGGGCGCGGGCTCAGCAGGACGGCCACGGGCCGGTGCCGTTGGTCGGCCGTCCGCTGCCGCATACCGCGCTCCCCCTTCACGCCGTGGCTCCACTGTGCCGGTTCGGCATATGCCGCGGGCGGGCGGTCGGGGGTCGTCTTGCCGCCTTGCGGGAACACGAGGGGTTTACAAACATTCACAGGCCGGGACGAATATGCACATGCCAGCCGATGAAGCCCGAGACATGGGCGAACTCAGCCCCGCGGCGCGGCGCCTCTACGCGTTCGCGGTGGAGCGGCACGCCTTCACGCTCCCGGAGGCGACGGCGGCGCTGGGCGTGCGGGCGGGAGCGGCGACCGCCGAACTGGCGGCGGCGCACCTGCTCCAGCGGTCTCCCGACGCCGGACCGGAGCGGTGGAGCGCGGTGGCCCCCCGGGCGGCGGCGGCCCGGGCGCTGGCCCCGCTGGCACTGCTCGTACGGGAGACACACGACGAGATGGACCGGCTGCGGGGACGGCTGGAGCGGCTGGTGCCGGCGTACGAGGCGGGGGCCGCGCACCGGGACCTGAGCGGGGCCGGCCGGCTGGAGCTGGTGACCGACCTGGGGGCGGTACGGGGACTGATCGCCGAGCTGGCCGCGTCGGCCGAGGAGGAGATGCTGACCTCGCAGCCGGGCGGCGGGCGGCCCCTGGAGGTGTTGGAGGAGTCGATCGGACGGGACGAGGCGTTGCTGGCGCGCGGGGTCCGGATGCGGACGATCTACCAGCACACGGCCCGGTACTCGCGTCCGACCGCGGCCTACGTGGAGCGGGTGACGGCGCTGGGCGCGCAGGTGCGGACGCTGGGCGACGGGCTGATGCGGATGTTGGTCTTCGACCGGCGCACGGGGCTGATGGCGGTGCCGGACCGGGGCGGGGCGGCCCTGGTGGTGCGGGAGCCGAGCGTCGTGCACTTCATGACGTCGGCGTTCGACCGCTCCTGGTCGGACGCGGAGCCGTTCCCGGTGACGGTGAGCCCGGAGGCGGCCCGGACCCTGTCGGACGAGCTGCGGCAGACCATCGTCCGGCTGCTGTCGGAGGGGCTGGAGGACAAGGTGATCGCGCGCCGGCTCGGGATGTCGGAGCGGACCTGTCAGCGGCACATCGCGGAGATCATGCGGGCGGTGGGGGCGAAGTCCCGCTTCCAGGCCGGGTACTTGCTGTCGACGGTGGCGGCCCCGGAGCCGGCCGCACCGCGGGAGTAGGCGCGGCGCGGCCGGCTCGGATCGGCCCGGGTCGGCCCCCCGGCCCGGCCCCGGCCCGGCGTCAGGCAGGGCCCTGCAACTCCGGGATCAGGCGGCCGCGTCGGGACAGCAGGAAGCGCTTGAACTCAGCGACCGGGGGCGTGTCCGGGTGTCCGTCGAGCCAGGCGACGCCGATCTCGCGGACCGCGCGGGGCGCCGTCACCGTCAGTTCGACCACCCCCGGTCGGGCCACGGCGGGCGGGGGCAGCAGGGCGACGCCGAGGCCGGCCGCGACGAGGCCGCGCAGGGTCTCGGCCTCCTCCCCCTCGAAGGCGACCTTCGGGGTGAACCCGGCCTCGGCGCACAGGTCGTCGGTGATGCGGCGCAGGCCGTAGCCGGGCTCCAGGGTGACGAAGGTTTCCTCGGCGGCCTCGGCCAGCCGGATGCGTTTGCGGCCGGCGAGGCGGTGGTCGTCCGGCACGACCAGGCGCAACCGTTGTTCGTCGAGGCGGCGGGCCACCAGGTCGGGGGCGTCGGGGAGCGGTGAGGTGAGGCAGAGGTCGAGTTCGCCGGCGCGCAGCCGCTCCAGCATGGCCTCGCCGTAGTTCTGGACGAGGGAGAAGCGGATGCGCGGGTGATCGGCGCGGAAGGCGCGGATCAGGCCGGGGACGGTCTCGGACCCCAGGGTGTGCAGGAAGCCGAAGGCGACCTTGCCGGCGGTGGGGTCGGCGTCCTGTTGTACGGACTCGGCCGCGCGGGCGATCTCCGCGAGGGCGCCTTCGGCCGAGGCGAGGAAGGTGCGCCCGGCGGTGGTGAGGGCGACGGTACGTCCCTTGCGGGCGAACAGCGTGACGCCCAGGTCCTGTTCGAGGCGGACCACGGCCCGGGACAGGGTGGACTGCGGCACGCCCAGTTCGTGGGCGGCGCGCGTGACGTGCTCGTGCCGGGCCACGGCGACGAACCACGTCAGGCGGGGGGCCAGCAGACTTGTCACCGCCATGTCTTCTTCGTAACGGTTCATTGACATGCGCCCCTGTGACCTGTGCTGATGCGGCAGTGGATCGATTATCGCGAATCCATGCATTGGACGCATCAAAAACGCGGGCCTACGGTTTTGGCATGCCTCCCGCTCATACCGGGGCACCCGTCATCTCGGGTGCCTCCACCTTGTCGTTTCCCGCACCGGAGCCCCGCTCCCCCGGCCGCCCCGGCTACCGCCGGATGAGCCTCGCGCTCTTCGCCGCCGGGCTCGCCACCTTCGCCCTCCTCTACTCCACCCAGGCGCTGCTGCCCGCGGTCTCGGCCGATTTCGGCGTGACGGCGGGGCAGGCCAGTTGGACGGTGTCCGCGGCCACCGGCGCGCTCGCGCTGTTCGTCCTGCCGCTCAGCGCGCTGTCCGAGCGGTTCGGTCGGACCCGGATGATGACCTGGTCGATGGTGATCGCCGTCGCTCTGGGGCTCCTCGTCCCCTTCGCGCCGAACCTGGAATGGCTGATCGTGCTCCGCGCGGTGCAGGGCGCCGCCATCGCCGGCATCCCGGCCTCCGCCATGGCGTACCTGGCCGAGGAGGTCCAGCCGAAGGCGCTGGTCGCCGCGATCGGCCTGTTCGTCGCGGGCAACTCCATCGGCGGCATGAGCGGGCGCATCGTCACCGGATGGGCGGCGCAGGCGTGGGGCTGGCGGGCCGGTCTGCTGACCGTCGGGCTGATGTCGCTGGCGTGCGCGGTGGCGTTCCTGGTGCTGCTGCCCCGGGCCCGGTTCTTCCGGCCGGCCTCGCTGAACCCGCGCGCCGTGGGCCGCACGGTCGCCGGTCACCTGCGGGATCCGCTGCTGCTGCGGCTGTACGGGATCGGCGCGCTGTTCATGACCGTCTTCGGGGCGGTGTACACGGTCGTCGGGTTCCGTCTGGTGGACGAGTTCTCGCTCGGACAGGGCGTCGTCGGCTCGGTCTTCCTCGTGTACCTGGTCGGCACGGTCTCCTCCGCCGCCGCCGGCCGGCTGGTGGCGCGGGCCGGGCGGCGCGGCGCGCTGTACCTGGCCGTGACCACGACGGCGCTGGGTCTGCTGCTGTCGCTGGCGCACTCGCTCGCCGCGATCCTGGCCGGGCTGGTGCTGATCACCGCGGGCTTCTTCGCGGGGCACGCGGTGGCCTCGGCGGCGGTGAGCCGGACGGCGAAGTCGGGTCGGGCGCAGGCCTCGGCGCTCTACCAGTCCGCGTACTACCTGGGCTCCAGCGCGGGCGGCACCCTGGGCGCGCTCGCCTACCACTCCTCGGGGTGGGCGGCCACGGTCGGGATCGCGCTGCTGGCGGTGTTGGGCGTCGTGTCGATCACCCTGTACGGATCGCACGCGGCCCGCTCCGAGCGTCGGCCGATGGCCGCGGCGGCGGCGCGGTGACGCGTGACCGCTGAGTGCGGCGGTGACGGGGACGTGCCCGAGGGCGCGTCCCCGTCGGCGTGTCCGGCCTGGTCGGGGCTTTCCGCACGGTCGGGGCGACCTCGGGGCGTCCCAGCCTGGTCTGGGCGTTCGGCCTGGTAGGGGCGTTGCGGAGGCGATTGTCAGACCCCTCCGGTAGCTTCCGGGTATCGGACCGACCAGGGGGATCGACGCCATGAGTGACCTTGCGACCAGCCCGGAGCTGGATGCGGCCATGGACCGCTACCGGGTCGAACTGACCGGCTACTGCTACCGCATGCTCGGCTCCTCCTTCGACGCCGAGGACGCGGTGCAGGACACGTACATCCGCGCCTGGCGGGCCCACGCGAAGTTCGAGGGGCGCTCCTCGCTGCGTTCCTGGCTGTACCGGATCGCGACCAACGTCTGCCTGGACCTGCTGAACGCGGGGAACAGGCGGGCCCGCCCGATGGACCTCGGCGCCCCGCAGCACCAGGCCTCCGCCGTGCTGAACGAGCGGCCCGAGGTGACGTGGCTGGAGCCGGTCCCCGACGGGCGGGTGCTGCCGCAGACCGCCGACCCGGCGGAGATGGCGCTGGCGAAGGAGTCGGTCCGGCTGGCGTTCGTCGCGGCGCTCCAGCACCTGCCGGCGAAGCAGCGCGCGGTGCTGATCCTGCGCGAGGTGCTGGCCTGGAAGGCGGACGAGGTCGCCACCCTCCTGGAGACCACGGTGGCCTCGGTGAACAGCGCGCTCCAGCGGGCGCGGGCGACGCTGGCCGGTCAGGGGATCCGCGAGAGCGACCCGGCGGATCCGTTGGACGCGGACCAGGCGCGACTGCTGGAGCAGTACCTGAGCGCCTTCGAGGCGTACGACATCACCCGCCTCACCACCCTGCTGCACGAGGACGCCGTGCTGTCGATGCCGCCGTTCGACCTGTGGCTCCGGGGCCACGAGGACATCGCGGCCTGGCACCTGAACCAGGGCATCGGCTGCAAGGGCTCCCGGCTGATCGCGACCACGGCGAACGGCATGCCGGCCTTCGGCCAGTACCGGCCGCGCGAGGACGGACTGCCGGGCCACGAGCCGTGGGCGCTCCAGGTGCTGGAGATCTCAGACGGGAAGATCGTCGGGCTCAACGCCTTCCTGGACACCGCCCGGTGGTTCCCGCTCTTCGGGCTCCCCCAGCAACTCGACGAGACCGACGAGAGCCAGTAGCGCGCGCAGGGACGGTCCGGCGCCGGTGAGCCGGAGCCGGATGCCGGCCCGGCGGGCGGCGAGGGCCAGTCGGGCCACCGCGTCCACGACGCCGAGGCCGGGCCGGGTCAGCGCGCTGACGTCGCACGCCACCTCGCGGGGGCCGTCCCGGGCGAGTCGGCCGATGCGTTCGCAGAGCGCGGCGACGTCCCGGGGCAGCGGAGCGGGCCCGGGGACGGTCAGGGGTTCGGGTTCCGTCGTGTCCACACCAGGGTGGACCTCCGAGGGGCCCGGAACTCATCGGTCCCGGAACCCACCGGTCCCGGAACCCACCGGTCCCGGGGCTCATCGGTCCCGGGGCTCATCGGTCCGGGTCTCGGCGCCCGGCTCTGTCCGGGCGTGGCCCCGGCCCAGGTCCCGCCCCGGTCCCCGGTCCGGCCCCGGTCCGGCCCAGGTACGAGGAACGGGACCGGTGGGGGTCCACCGGTCCCGTTCACCCGAAGGCGGCCGCGGGTCAGGCGATGCGGTCCAGGACGATCGGCGTGGCGGTGAACGAGGTTCCCGCCGCGGCGATGTCGAAGGTGCCGTCCAGCGCGGACAGCGCGTAGTCGAACTTCTCCGGGGTGTCGGTGTGCAGGGTCATCAGCGGCTGGCCGGCCACCACGGTGTCGCCCGGCTTGGCGTGCATCTCGATGCCCGCGCCGGCCTGCACCGGGTCCTCCTTGCGCGCGCGGCCGGCGCCCAGGCGCCAGGCGCCGACGCCCACGCCGTAGGCGTCCAGGCGGGTCAGCACGCCGGACTCGGGGGCCGTCACCACGTGCTGCTCGCGGGCCACCGGCAGGGCCGCGTCCGGGTCGCCGCCCTGGGCGGAGATCATCCGGCGCCAGACGTCCATCGCGGAGCCGTCGGCCAGGGCCTTCTCCGGATCGGCGTCCTTGATGCCCGCCGCGTCCAGCATCTCGCGTGCCAGGGCCAGGGTCAGCTCGACCACGTCGGAGGGGCCGCCGCCGGCGAGGACCTCGACGGACTCGCGGATCTCCAGGGCGTTGCCGGCGGTCAGGCCGAGCGGGGTGGACATGTCGGTGAGCAGGGCGATGGTCTTGACGCCGCTGTCGGTGCCGAGGGCGACCATGGTCGAGGCGAGCTCGCGCGCGTCCTCGATGTTCTTCATGAAGGCGCCGCTGCCGACCTTGACGTCCAGGACCAGCGAGCCGGTGCCTTCGGCGATCTTCTTCGACATGATCGAGGAGGCGATGAGCGGGATGGCCTCGACGGTGCCGGTGACGTCGCGCAGCGCGTACAGCTTCTTGTCGGCCGGGGCCAGGCCGTCGCCCGCCGCGCAGATGACGGCGCCGGTGGTGTCGAGGACGTGCAGCATCTCCTCGTTGGAGAGCAGGGCGCGCCAGCCGGGGATGGACTCCAGCTTGTCCAGGGTGCCGCCGGTGTGGCCGAGGCCGCGGCCGGAGAGCTGCGGGACGGCCGCGCCGCAGGCGGCGACGAGCGGGGCGAGCGGGAGGGTGATCTTGTCGCCGACGCCGCCGGTGGAGTGCTTGTCGGCGGTGGGGCGAGAGAGGGAGTCGAAGTTCATCCGCTCGCCGGAGGCGATCATCGCGGCGGTCCAGCGGGCGATCTCGGCACGGTTCATGCCGTTGAGCAGGATGGCCATCGCCAGCGAGGACATCTGCTCGTCGGCGACCACACCGCGCGTGTACGCGTCGATGACCCAGTCGATCTGCTCGGGGCTGAGTTCGCCGCGGTCGCGCTTGGTGCGGATGACGGAGATGACGTCCATGAGGGTGACTTCCTTCCGGCGGTGCGTACGTTCGAAAACTCTACGCGCATAGAGACATGCGGGGTGGCATGGGAGGGGTGAAGGGGAACGGCCCTTCCGCACGCGGGCGGAAGGGCCGTCACAGGGATCCGGCTATCTGAGGTGGTCGGGCCCGAAGGCCTGCGGGAGCATCGCGGAGAGCGGCAGGATGCCCTCCGGCGTCTCCACCTGGAGTTCGGGGCCGCCGAACTCGAACAGCAACTGACGACAGCGGCCGCACGGGACCAGGACGTCGCCCTTGCCGTCCACACACGTGAAGTGCGTCAGTCGGCCGCCGCCCGTGGCCTGGAGGGAGGACACCAGACCGCACTCGGCGCACAGGCCGAGGCCGTAGCTGGCGTTCTCCACGTTGCAGCCGACGATGGTGCGGCCGTCGTCGACCAGCGCGGCCACCCCGACCGGGAAGCCCGAGTAGGGGGCGTACGCCCGGGACATCGCGTCCCGGGCCGCCTTGCGCAGGCCGTCCCAGTCGGGGGCGGTGGCCGTCGTCACTTGCCCTGGCCCTTGCGGTACGGCATGCCGTCCGCCTTCGGCATCCTCAGGCGCTGCGCGGAGAGCGCGAGCACCAGCAGGGTGGTGACGTACGGGGCGGCGTCCACGAACTGGCTCGGGACCGAGTCGGTGACGGCGTACCAGAGGAAGATCAGCACGGCGAAGACCGCGGAGACGGCCGCCGGGACGTACTTCTTCTTGTAGCCCTGCCAGAGCGCGGCGAGCAGGAGCACGATCGCGACGAGCAGCAGCAGCGCGTGCACGTTCTCGGCGCCACCGCGCAGCTTGAGGCTGTCGATGAAGCCGAACAGGCCCGCGCCGAGCGCCATGCCGCCGGGCATCCAGTTACCGAAGATCATCGCGGCGAGACCGATGTAACCGCGACCGCCGGTCTGCCCCTCCTGGTAGATCGAGCTGGCGACGATCGACAGGAACGCGCCGCCGAGGCCGGCCAGGCCGCCCGAGACGATCACGGCGATGTACTTGTACTTGTACACGTTGACGCCGAGGGACTCGGCGGCCACCGGGTTCTCGCCGCAGGACCGCAGTCGCAGGCCGAAGGTGGTGCGCCACAGCACCCACCAGGTGCCCGGGATGAGCAGCAGCGCGACGACGGTGAGCAGCGACAGGTCGGTGACCAGACCGCCGATGACGCCGGCCAGGTCCGAGATGAAGAACCAGTGCTTGCCCTGGAGGTCGGACATCCAGTCGGACAACCCCGGCACGGTGATCTTGTAGATCGGTTCGATCGACGGGGACTGCTTGGAGGAGCCGCCCGGCGCGTCCGCGAACGTGAAGTTCGACAGGTACTGGGTGAAGCCCAGGGCGAGGATGTTCACGGCCACACCGGAGACGATGTGGTTGACGTTGAAGGTGATCGTGATGATCGCGTGCAGCAGGCCGCCGATGGCGCCACCGATGATGCCGGCCATCACGCCGGTCCAGGGGCCCCACTGGTAGCCGGCCCAGGCACCGAACCAGGTGCCGAGGATCATCATGCCTTCGAGGCCGATGTTGACGACGCCCGCGCGCTCGGCCCACAGACCACCGAGACCGGCGAGGCCGATCGGCACGGCGAGGGACAGGGCGCCCGACACCTGACCGACCGAGGTCAGGTCGTTGGCGCCGCTGATGATGCGGACCAGGGAGATCAGCGCGAGACCACCCGCGATGATCAGCATGATCCAGGGCAGGGTGAGCTTCTGGCGGCCGCCGGACTTCTTCGGGGCGGCGGCCGTCGCGGAAACGGTGCTGGTGCTCACGCCGCGACCTCCTTGTCGGTCTTGATGGCGTGGCCCGCGGCCAGTTCCTCGCCGACCTTCTGCTGCTGTCGGCGGATGCCGTAACGGCGGACGAGCTCGTACGAGACGACGACCGCGATCACGATGAGGCCCTTCATGATCGTGCCGATCTCCTGCGCGTACCCGGCCATGTCGAGCGAGGCCGAGGCCTTGTCGATGAAGGCCATCAGGAACGCGGCGAGGAGGATGCCGACCGGGCTGTTGCGGCCGAGCAGCGCGATGGTGATGCCGGTGAAGCCGACACCGACCGGGAAGGAGAGGTTGTACGTGTGGGTCTCGCCCAGCAGTTGCGGCATGCCGGACAGACCGGCGACGGCGCCCGAGATCAGCATCGAGGTGATGATCATCTTCTTGGCGTCCACGCCGGACGCCTGGGCGGCGGACTCGCTGGCGCCGGTGGCGCGCAGGTCGAAGCCGAAGCGGGTGCGGTTGAGCACGAACCAGTAGACGATGCCGAGGGCGAAGGCCACGAAGGTGAAGCCGTAGATCTCCAGGCCGTCGCCGATGGACAGCGCCGGGAACCAGCCGGACTCGGCGATGTCGCCCGTGGTCAGGTCGTTGGAGCCGGCCGGCTGGACGCCGAGGTTCTTCGGCAGGATCAGCCAGGCGATCAGGCTGGTCGCGATGGCGTTCAGCATGATCGTGGAGACGACCTCGCTGACTCCGCGCTTGGCCTTCAGGACACCCGCGATGCCGGCCCAGAAGGCGCCGGTCAGCATGGCGACGACCACGATCAGCAGGATGTGCAGCGGGCCCGGCAGGGTGACGGCGGTGCCGACCACGGCCGAGATCATCGCGGCGAGGCGGTACTGGCCGTCGACGCCGATGTTGAAGAGGTTCATCCGGAAGCCGATGGCCACGGCCAGGGCCGCCAGGTAGTACGTACCGGCCTGGTTCACGATGAGGACCTGCACGTCCTCATAGGAGGCGTTCTCGACCATGAGGCGCATGGGCTCGATCGGGTCCACGCCCGTCGCGGCCAGCACGATCATGGTCAGCAGGAAGGCGCTGACCAGCGCGAGCGCGGGGCCGGCGAAGCCGAGGAGCAGCCGGTCCTTGTCGAATTTCTTCATCGGGCCTCGTCCTCCGGGGCATCGGCACCAGCGTCGGTACCGGCGGAGTGGTTGTCGGTGGCTTCCAGGTGCCCGGAGGCGGCGCCCGTCATGGCGGTGCCGAGTTCCTCGGGGGTGACGGTCGCGGGGTCCGCGTCCGCGACCAGGCGGCCGCGGTAGATCACGCGCAGGGTGTCGGACAGGCCGATCAGCTCGTCCAGGTCCGCGGAGATCAGGAGTACGGCCAGACCCTCGCGGCGGGCCTCGCGGATGGCGTCCCAGATCTGCGCCTGCGCGCCGACGTCCACACCGCGGGTGGGGTGGGCGGCGATGAGGAACTTCGGGTTGTGGCTCATCTCGCGGCCGACGATCAGCTTCTGCTGGTTGCCGCCGGAGAGCGAGGCCGCGGTCACCTCGATGCCGGGCGTGCGGACGTCGTACTCGCGCACGATCCGCTCGGTGTCCTTGCGGGCGGCCTTCGGGTCGAGGATGCCGCGCTTGGAGTTCGGCGACTCGGTGACGTGGCCCAGGATGCGGTTCTCCCACAGCGGGGATTCCAGCAACAGGCCGTGCCGGTGGCGGTCCTCGGGGATGTACCCGATGCCGCCCTCGCGGCGCTTGCGGACCGACGCCTTGGTGATCTCGGTTCCGTCGAGGGTGATGACGCCGGCGTCCGGGGTGGTCATGCCCATCAGGGCTTCGATCAACTCGGTCTGGCCGTTGCCCTCGACGCCCGCGATGCCGAGGACCTCGCCCTTGTGGATCGTGAAGGCGATGTCGTCCAGGAGCAGGCGGCCGACGCCGGCCGGCTCGTGGACGAAGGCGTCGGGCAGGCCCGGCGTGCGCGCGGTGTCCTCGGTGTTGACGGGGGGAAGACCACCCTCGGCGACGGTCAGGCCCGCCACCTTCAGCATCGGGACGTCCGTCACGGTCGACTCGCGGGTCTCCGGCGAAGGGAGTTCGGAGCCGACCATCAGCTCGGCGAGCTGCTTGGTCGTGGTGTTGCGCGGGTCGGCGGTGCCGACCGTGGTGCCGCGACGGATGACGGTGATGTCGTCCGCGACCTTCAGGACCTCGCCCAGCTTGTGCGAGATGAAGATGACGGTCAGGCCTTCGGCCTTGAGCTCGCGCAGGTTGTCGAAGAGCGCGTCCACCTCCTGCGGCACGAGCACGGCGGTCGGCTCGTCGAGGATGAGGATCTTCGCGCCGCGGTAGAGGACCTTGAGGATCTCCACGCGCTGGCGGTCGGCGACACCGAGGTCCTCGACCAGGGCGTCGGGGCGCACGCCGAGGCCGTACGCGTCCGAGATCTCCTTGATCTTCTTGCGGGCCTTGGCGCCGATGCCGTAGAGCTTCTCGCCGCCGAGAACCACGTTCTCCAGGACGGTGAGGTTGTCGGCCAGCATGAAGTGCTGGTGCACCATGCCGATGCCGCGGGCGATGGCGTCGCCGGGGCTGGAGAAGGTGACCTGCTCCCCGTCGATGGCGATGGTGCCCTCGTCCGGCTTCTGCATGCCGTAGAGGATCTTCATCAGGGTCGACTTGCCGGCGCCGTTCTCACCGACGAGGGCGTGGACCGTGCCCTTGCGGACGGTGATCGCGATGTCCTTGTTGGCGACGACGCCGGGGAAACGCTTGGTGATGCCGTGCAGTTCTACGGCGAGAGGGGGGCTGGACGCGTTGATGACGCACTCTCCTTGGCGCGGAAGGAGCTGGAGGCAGGAGGACAGGGCGGGGAGAGAAGGTATCGCGTCCACGATGCCTCTACGCGCGTAGCACTGTCGAAAGTGAAAACTTGCGGCCAACTGACCACAAGGAACACCGAACACGGCTCGGGGCCCGGGAGCGATAGAGACCGCTTCCCGGACCCCGGAGACCATTACCGCATGTCGGACGGCCCTTACGGGGCGGTCTTGACGGTGATCTTCTTGGCGATGATGTCGGCCTTGGCCTTCTCGACCGCGGCGAGGACTTCAGCCATCTTCTTGTACTCGGGGTTGGAGTCGGCCAGGCCGACGCCGTCCTTGTCCAGGCCGTAACGGATCTCGCCGTTCTCCGGCTTGCCGTCCTTGACCGACTTGATCAGGTTGTAGACCGAGTCGGAGACGTCCTTGGTGACCGAGGTCAGGATGTGGTCCTTGTACTTCGCCAGACCGGCCTGGTTGTACTGGTCGGAGTCGACGCCGATGGCCCACTTGCCCTTGGCCGAGGCGGCCTCGATGGCACCGGAGCCCGCGAGACCGGCGGCGGCGTACACCACGTCGGCGCCGCCCGCGTCGATCTGGCCGTTGGCGGCGGCCTTGCCCAGGTCGGGCTTGGAGAAGCCACCGAAGTCCGGGGGCTGCGTCAGGTAGGCCGACAGCACCTTGGCGTTCGGGTTGGTGTCCTTGACGCCCTGGGTGAAGCCCGCCTCGAACTTCTTGATCAGCGGCACCTCGACACCGCCGATGAAGCCGACCGTGCCGGTCTTCGAGACCTTGGCGGCGGCGACGCCGGCCAGGTAGGAGCCCTGCTCCTCGTTGAAGACCAGGTTGGCGATGTTCTTGCCGGTCACCGAGGTGTCGTCGATGATGCCGAACGTGGTGTTCGGGAACTTCGGCGCGACCTTCTTGATGGCCGGGGCGTACGCGAAACCGACGCCGATGACCGGGTTGTTGCCCTTGCGGGCCAGCTCGGTGAGGCGCTGGACCTTGTCGGCCTCGCCCTCGCCGTCCGTGGGCTCCGCCTCGGCGGTGGTGATCTTCAGCTCCGACTTGGCCTTCTCGAGACCCGCGAAGGCGGCGTCGTTGAACGACTGGTCGCCGCGGCCACCGATGTCGTACGCGATGGCGGCGCCGGCGGCGGCCTTCGTCTCCGAGGAGGAGGACGAGGGGCTGTCAGACGACTTCTTACCGCCACAGGCGGTGGCCGAGAGGGCCAGCGCGGCGGACGCGAGGCCCACGGTGGCGATCCTGGTGATCCGGCGCAAGGGGAGGCTCCTTCAAAACCTGACCGAAGCGCCACGACCGGCGCTGGTTTCGCGGCGATCGTAACGCGCGTAGATGTCAGTTAAAGGCCCGTTCATGAGTCGTTATCGGATCGTCGCGAACCGGACAGTGACCGATCGGTGACTCCTCTTGTGTCCAGCCCTTGCGTACCAAGGGCTGGACACGTATACCGACCGACCACCGGATGATGTAGGGACTTTGCCGGGGCTTGACCGCGACCTCGACCGCGCCCCTCTGTCGCCGGGGTCGGCGCCGAGCGGGCGGTGTTATCCGGCCGATCACCCCCGGTGGGCGTCGAGTCGGGCCTCTCCCCGCCCGTCGAGCAGGGCCGCGGCGGTGAAGAACTCCACGCCGACCCCGATCGCGGACTCGTCCACGTCGAAGTCGCCCCGGTGCAGGTCCTTCTTGGTCGTGTCCCCGGGCTTGCGGACGCCCAGGCGGGCCATGGCGCCGGGGACGTGTTCCAGGTACCAGGAGAAGTCCTCCCCGCCCAGGCTCTGCTCGGTGTCCTCGATCGACTCCGCGCCGAGCCGGGCCGCCATGGACTCGCGGAGCAGTTCGGTGACCACCGGGTCGTTGACCACGGGCGGGACGCCCCGGACGTAGGTGATCTCCGATTTGGCCCCGTGCAGGGTCGCGATCTCGTCGATGGCCGCGTGGATCTGGTCGGGGGCCTCGTGCCAGGCGTTGATGTCCAGGCAGCGAACGGTTCCGGACAGTTCCGCGTGCATCGGGATGACGTTGCAGGCGTGCCCGGACTCGATCCGGCCCCAGGTGACCGACATGCCCGAGCGGGCGTCCATCCGGCGGGCCAGCACGGCCGGGACGTCCACGGCGACCCGTGCGGCGGCCGTCACCAGGTCGGTGGTCAGGTGCGGGCGGGCGGTGTGCCCGCCGGGGCCGGCCAGGGTGACCTCCAGGCGGTCGCAGGCCGAGGTGATCGGACCGGCCCGCAGCCCGATCCTCCCCGAGTCCACGCGGGGGTCGCAGTGCACCGCGATGATCTTGCCTACGCCGTCGAGCACCCCGGATTCGATGGCGTCGCTCGCACCGCCGGGCAGGACCTCCTCGGCGGGCTGGAAGAGCAGGCGCACCGGATGCGGGAGCAGCCCCTGCCGGTCGAGTTCGGCGAGCACCAGGCCGGCGCCGAGCACGACCGACGTGTGGACGTCGTGTCCGCAGGCGTGCGCGCGGTCCGGGATGGTGGACCGGTACTCGACGTGCACCTTGGCGTCCGGGATGGGCAGGGCGTCGATGTCCGCGCGCAAGGCCAGCATCGGCCGGCCGCCGTCCCACGTCCCCACGTCACAGATGAGGCCGGTGCCGGACCTCAGCACCCGTGGTCGCAGGCCTGCCTGCTCCAACCGGGCCTTGATCGCCGCCGTGGTGCGGACCTCCTGGTGTCCCAACTCGGGATGCATGTGCAAGTCCCGGCGGAAGGCGATCAGTTCGGCACGCAGGTGGTCCGGAAGCTTGCCGGGCAGCTCGGGCCGGTCGGGCTTGCCGGGCAGGGCGGTCTGGGACTCGCGGGACATCAACTGGTTCACCCGTTTAAGGGTAGGCCCACCGACGGGTCAACTGGCTGGAGATCACAAAAAGTTCATGCCGTTAGGGGAAAGAAACCCGACCTCTGGACGCATGACCGTATGCGTGCGCGGGTAAACTCGCGCGCTCAGCCGGCCGCCCGAGCGGTCTGGGCGGGGAGTCTGCGCACATCACGGGCGGTGTCGGTGACCCCGGCCAGGAAGCCGCGGGCCCGCGGCGAGGCGGTGGCGGTGAGCCAGGCGGGATCGACCTCGCACACGGCCACGGTGACGCCGGTGCCGATCAGGGCGTACGGCAGCGTGTGGACGACCGTGGACGGAAAGCTGACGATGGTGCGGCCCACCGGCCCCCGCCGGGCGATCAGCTCCAGCGGCAGGTCCGGACGTACGATCTCCAGCCCGGTCGCCTCGCTCAGCGCGCGCAGCTTCTCCGGGGACTCGCGGCGGTGCGCGAAGTAGCGGGTCGCGCCGTGTTCCCTGGTCAGGGCCAGGACGGCGGCCCGGTAGCGGTCCGGGTCCACCACGCCCGTCTCCACGAGCGAGGTGCCGACCAGGTCCGTACCCCTGGTCAGGCGGGGCGGGCCGAAACGGGCCCGGGTCCAGGCGAAGTCGTTGAGCCGCACCTCCATCCCGGGCAGCGGGGTGACCGGCATCGAGGTGAACACCTCCACCCGGCGACGGTCGCCGCCCGGAGTCAGCCTGCGGCGCGCCGTCCCGGACACCGGGGCGTACGCGAGCTCGCGCACCCGGGCCCCGGCGCCCGCCCCCGTACGGTGCCAGCGGCGCAGCCGTTCCCCTCGCCCGAGCTGCGCGACGAACTCCATGGTGGCGGTGCCGTCGTCGACGACCACCAGTTCGGCGGCCCGCGCCGGGGCCAGCAGGAGCTGGACGAAGCGGGAGAAGGGGTCGCCCACCACGATCCGCTCGGCCCGGCGCACGTCGGCGGCGAGCGCGGCCAGCGCCTTGAAGGGGGCGCCGGCGCCCCCGCGCGCCTCCTGCCAGTGGACGGTGTACCCCTCGTCGCGGGCGAGCCCGGCGACCCGGCGGAGCTGCCCCCGGGACATCGGGTCGGTGGGCGGGAGGACCACGATCGTCGGCGCCTGCGGGCCCGAAGCCCCGGAGCCGGGCAGGGTGCGCGGCCCGCCGGCGCGGTCGGCGGTGCGATCCCCGGCGGTCGCCCGGGCGGTGGATCGCCCGGGCTGGCTCGGGACGCCGTCCAACAGCCGGCCGACGGTCGCGCGGGCGGTCCCGTCGTCGGCTCGGGCGGCCCCGTCGTCGGCGCGGCGCGCGTGGGCCCACTCCAGCACGTTCAGCAACTGGACCGGGCTTTCCACGAAGGCCAGGGTGGATGCGGAAGGGATCACCACGTTCTCCTCGTCAGGTGCGGGGGTACCGCGCGCGCCGGGACCGCGGGCCGCGCCGGGGCGGAGCGGGACGGTCAGACCGCGGTGAGGTCGCCCTGGAAGCGGCGGAGCTTCTTCATGGGGGCCAGCTCGGACTCGTAGACGCGCTTGACGCCGTCGCCGAGGGCGGTCTCGATGGTGCGGATGTCGCGGACCAGCCGGGTCAGGCCGCCCGGCTCGACGGAGGCGGCCTGGTCGGAGCCCCACATCGCACGGTCGAGGGTGATGTGGCGCTCGACGAAGGTGGCGCCGAGGGCGACGGCGGCCAGGGTGGTCTGGAGTCCGGTCTCGTGGCCGGAGTAGCCGATGGGCACGTTGGGGTACTCCTCCCGAAGGGTGTTGATCACCTTCAGGTTGAGTTCCTCGGCCTTGGCCGGATAGGTCGAAGTGGCGTGACAGAGAAGGATGTTGTCGCTTCCGAGCACCTCGACGGCGTGCCGGATCTGCTTGGGGGTGGACATGCCGGTGGACAGGACCACGGTGCGTCCGGTGGCGCGCAGCGCGCGCAGCAGTTCGTCGTCGGTGAGGGAGGCGGAGGCCACCTTGTGGGCGGGGACGTCGAACTTCTCCAGGAAGGCGACGGCCTCGGTGTCCCACGGGGAGGCGAACCAGTCGATGCCGCGCTTGGCGCAGTGCTCGTCGATGGCCAGGTAGTCGGCCTCGTCGAACTCGACGCGGTGGCGGTAGTCGATGTAGGTCATCCGGCCCCAGGGGGTGTCGCGTTCTATGTCCCACTGGTCGCGCGGTGTGCAGATCTCGGGGGTGCGCTTTTGGAACTTGACGGCGTCGCAGCCGGCTTCGGCGGCGGCGTCGATGAGCGCGAAGGCGTTGCCGAGGTCGCCGTTGTGGTTGATGCCGATCTCGCCGACGACGTAGACGGGGTGACCGGGGCCGGCGGTGCGCGAACCGAAGCTGCGGAGGCGGGAGTTGGCGGTGGAACTCATGACAGGTGACGTCCTTCGAACGGTGCGTGCGGGTACGGGGTCCGGGTCGGGGTGCACGAGGGGGTGTGGTTCGGGATGGTGCTCGGGGTGGTGCTCGGGTCGGGGTTCGGGTCGGGGCTCGGGTCGGGGCTCGGGTCCGGGTTCGAACAGCGGGGCGACGAGGCGGGCCCGGGCCAGGTCGTGCGGGTCGTCGATCTCCAGCACCCGCGCCGGGTCGGTGGCGACGGGCAGGGTGCGGCCGAAGAAGCGGTGCCGGGCGGTACGGAACCCGGCGGCGGCCATCGCGTAGGCGGCGCCGGTCTCCAGCAGGTCCTGGGGGCGGTCCTGGCGGCGGGGGCGGTGGGTCGTCTCGTGGTTGACACCGGCGCCCGAGCCGTCGGTGTCCGCCCGCCAGAGGAAGCCGTGGAAGGGGGCCACGGTCAGGGCGGAGTCCGCCGCGCCGGAGGCGACGGCGGCGGCCACGGACTCGACGTCGGAGGGGGTGAGGAAGGGGCTCGTGCACTGGACCAGGAGGACCACGTCGACGGTGACGGAGTGGAGTTCCTCGAACGAGTCCAGCGCGTGCAGCAGGGCGGCCTCGCTGCTCGCGGTGTCCCCGGAGAGCGCGGCGGGGCGGCGCACCGCGTGCGCCCCGGCGGCCCGGGCCGCACGTGCGATGGCCTCGGAGTCGGTGGAGACGAGCACGTCGGTGACGGTCGGCGCGGCGAGGCAGGCGCGTACGGCCCGTGCCACGAGCGGGGTTCCGCCGACGAGGGCGAGGTTCTTGCCGGGGACACCCTTGGAGCCGCCGCGGGCGGGGATCACCGCGAGCACCCTCGGCCCGGAACCCGCGACGCGGGTCAGGGGTGCGCGGCGGGTGCTCACAGCTCCCCCAGGCGTCGGATCACGGGGGCCACCCGTTGGACGCCGTGCCGGTAGGCGCCCCGGGCGACCTCGCGCAGGTGTGCGCGGAGCCAGCGGCGGGCCGGGGACCGCCCCGCGTCCGGTCGGACGGCGCCGGGCAGCGGGGTCCCGTCGGGGGCGAGGTGGTGGCGGGCCAGGATGCCGGGGAGGTATCCGGGGGCGGTGATCGGGGTGTAGTACGGGGCGACGGGCGGGAGTTGCGCCCGTCCCAGGAGGTCGCCGAGTCGTGCTCGGGCCGCGTCGAAGGGGTCGGCGGCGGCCTCGGGCACGGCCGTGACGGCGCCCGGGGCGGCGGTGTTCCGTGCGGCGGCACCCGGCCCGGCGATCGGGGCCACGCCCTGGTCGGCGAGCCAGGCCGGGTCCGCCCGCGGCAGCAGCCCCTCGTCCAGTTGGTCCCAGGAGGCCAGGCAGCCGGAGCCGAGGAAGTGGTGGTTGCCGAGCGCCTCGCGGATGCCGAGGTCGGTCAGGACGGCGGTCGGGATGCCGCGGTGCAGGGATTCCAGGGCGGCGGTGGAGGACACCGTGACCAGCAGGTCGGCGCCGTCCAGCACCTCGCCCATGTTCCCGTACACCAGGCGGCAGTTGGCGGGCATCCCCCCGGGCAGGCGGTCGGCGAGCCGCTGGTACGGGTGCTCCTCCAGGTGCGTGGTGTGCTCCCCGGGCCGGCTGCGGAGTTTGACCGACACCTGTCGGTCGGGGTGGCGTCGGGCGTGCCCGGCGGCTCGCGCGAGGAGGTACGCCCGGTCCGCGCGGCTCTCCGGAACGGAGGGCTGGACGGCGAAGACGACCGTCCGGGCGCGGCCCGCATCGGGCACGTGGGGGGCGCCTCCCAGGAAGGGCAGCGCGGTCTCGGTGACGGCGTCCGGATCGGCGCCCACGCCCTCGTACACGGCGCGGAACCGGCCCGCGTCGTGGCGGGAGTTGGCGAGGACGAGGTCGGCGCCGTGCCGCAGCAGCAGACCGTCGGCGAGCTTCTCGTAGACGACCCCGACGTAGCCGGTGACGAACACGGGGCGGGCGGCCGGGTCGGGCCACAGTGCGCGGGCCCCGTGCAGGACGGCCTGGACGGCGCCGCCGACGAGGGCGAGGACGACCACGTCGTGACGGTCGCGTCCGGGGGCGATCTCCGCGAGGAACTCGGCGCAGGTCACCTCGGTCGGTCCGGGGGTGCCGTCGCCCGTTCCCGCGGCCGTCTCCACGCCGACCTCGCCGAGTTGGCGGGCCGTGGGGGTGGCCCGGCCGCGCAACAGGTATCCGGTGGGGAGGTGGTCGGGTGCGAGACGGTGCGCGGTGAGGGCACCCCATTTCCACCGCGTGTCGGAATCTGCGAGTACGGCGATGCGTCGATCGCCACGACTGCTACTGGCTGGCACCCGGCCGAAGCTATTCCGCATTTCCGGTGATCGGCCCAACGAGCGCACAACAACTGGTTAACAACCCGTCGACGAAATGCGAAAGCGGACCGGTTAACGCGCCCGCCCCGCGTCGTTCACATGGAATACGCGCCCGGGTCACGGTGAATGCCGGAGGGCGCCCTAATGTCTCGCTGGTGGTGAAGCTCTCTGTCGTCGTGCCGTTCTTCAACGTGCAGACATACGCCCCGGATGCCCTGAAAAGCCTCGCACTCAATGCTCGGGAGGACTTCGAGTTCCTGCTGGTCGACGACCGGTCGACGGACGGGACGCCCGAACTGTTGGAACGGGCCGCCGCCGATCTGCCCGGCGCGGTGTTCCTCGGACGGGACGAGAACGGCGGCCTGGCCACCGCCCGCAACACCGGGTTGGACGCGGCGCGCGGCGAGTACCTCGCCTTCCTCGACGGGGACGATTGGCTGGCGCCCGGTCACCTGGCCCGCACGCTGGCCGCCATCGAGGCCCTGAACTGCGATTTCGTCCGTACGGACCATGTCCAGGTGACGGGGCGGGCGCGCAGCGTGCAGCGCGTCCCGTACGGGCCCGAGGGGGTCGTGGCCGATCCGCGTGCCGGGATCCTGCCGGCCGGCCGGGCCACGGCGGTGGACTATCCGTTCGCCTGGGCGGGGATGTACCACCGGCGGCTGCTGGACCGGGGTCTGTTGCACTTCACCGACGGGCTGCGGACGGCTGAGGACCGGCCGTGGATCTGGCGGCTGCACCGGGAGGCGAGGTCCTTCGCGCCGGTCGGATTGCCGGGGGTCTTCTATCGGAGGGGCATTTCCACCTCACTGACCCAGATCGGCGACGAGCGTCAGCTCGATTTCATTCGCGCATTCGATCAAGTCCTTTCGGAGGCGGCGGCCGACCGGGAATCCGATCTGCTGCTGCCGAAAGCCGTTCGCACATATTGCGCCATCATCGCGCACCACATCGGATCCATCGAAAGGTTCGAACCGGCCGTGGCCAGAAAACTCCGCGCGATGAGCGCGGCAGCCCTCGCGCGCATGCCCCGCGCGGTGTTGGAGCAGGCCCTGGACTCGATGGACACCGAGCGCTCCACGCTGCTGCGCGGGCTGCGCCGCCGCGGCCCGGCGGGAGCCGCCGCGTGAACGTCACCCAGATCTTCCTCGCCTCCACCCCGTACGGCGCGGCGACGCTCGCGGCCGGCGTCGACGCGAATGTCTTCCCGCCCGCCGGCCGGCGGATCCTGCTGACGAGCAACCACTCCGTCACCCCCGAGATCACCCCCGGGCTCACCGCGATGCCGGGGTTCGAGGCGCTGCGCCGGCGCTTCGACGAGGTGCGCGACTGGAACGCGTTCATCGCGCCGCAGCACCCGGGCACCTGGACCCCGCGCGCCGAGGACGTCCCTTTGTGGGAAAGGCAGTTGAGGGCGTCGTGGGGGCTCGGGGAGGACCGGGTCGAACTGGTCGTGGAGTCCCTTCAGGTGCCACCGGCGCAGGGCCTGTGCCAGGTGTTCCCGGGCGCGGCCGTCGACGTGTACGCCGACGGGCTGATGAGTTACGGCCCCACCCGCGTCCGGCTCGACCCGCGGATCGGGATGCGGGTGCGACGGGTCCTGCACCTGGACCTGGTTCCGGGATTGGAGCCGTTGCTGCTGACGGAGTTCGGCGTGCGGGCGGAGCCGGTGCCCTCGGCGGACTTCCTGAAGGTGCTGGCGGAGCTGGCCTCGTACGGGGAGCCGCCGGCTCGTGTCGGCGAGTCCCCGGCGGTCCTGTTGGGCCAGTACCTCGCCTCGCTGGAGCTGATGTCCGCGGCGGAGGAGGAGGACCTGCACGTGGAGATGGTGCGCGGCGCGTACGCCCGGGGCCATCGGGAGCTGGTGTTCAAACCGCACCCGAGCGCGCCGGCGGCGTACTCGCGGCGGGCGGAGGAGGAGGCGCGGCGGTTGGGGGCGCGGCTGACGGTGATCACGGAGCCGGTGTTGGCGGAGACCCTGTACGAGCGGCTGCGGCCGGCGCTGGTGGTGGGCTGCTTCTCGACGGGCCTGTTGACGGCGTCGACCCTGTACGGGATCCCGGTCGCCCGGACCGGGACGGGAGCCCTGCTGGAGCGGTTGACCCCGTACGAGAACAGCAACCGGATCCCGTTGGTCCTGGTGGACGCGCTGCTGCCGGACCTCGCGGGGGCGGGTGAGCCTCCGCGGGCCGTCGACCTGCCCGCCCTGGTGGCGGCGGTCGGTTTCGCGATGCAGCCGCGCGTGCTGGCGGAACGGCGGGCGGAGGCGGAGCGCTACCTGGCGGCGAAGCCGATGCCGGAGACCGCGCGGTACTTCAGGCGCCGCCGCCTGACGGCCCTGGCGCTGCCGGGCGGGGTCCCGGCGCGGCTGTCGTTCCTTCCGCGCAACCCGCTGGTGCGCCGGGCGGGTCGTCGGCTGCTGCGCCGGTTCCCGGTGCTGCGCCGGCTGCGCTGACGCCCGGCGGGGGCCGGTCCGGCTCCCCCGCCCGGCCGGTCAGCCCGTGGCGAGTTTGGCGGCGAAGCCGAGGAAGAGGACGCCCGCGGCGGAGGTCGCGCCGGCGGACAGCCGCTTGCGGCGGCGGAAGGCCGCCGACAGACGGGTGCCGGTGAAGATCAGGGTGGACAGGTACAGGAAGCTGGCGAGCTGCGACAGCGTGCCGAGGAGCAGGAAGGACAGGGCGGGGTAGGCGTACCCCGGGTCCACGAACTGCACGAAGAACGACAGCAGGAACAGGATGGCCTTGGGGTTGAACAGGCTGACCACCAGCGCCCGCCGGTAGGGCCGCTCGTCCGGCACGGCGGGTTCGGCCAGCGCCTCCTCCTGGCGCAGCGCCCGGTCGCGCCACATCCCCCACGCGGCCCGCATCATGCCCACGGCGAGCCACGCCAGGTAGCCGGCGCCGAGCAGTTTCACCACCGTGAACACCACCGGGCTGGCCTGGAGCAGCGCGCCCGCGCCGGCGGCGGTGAGCACCATCAGGACGGTGTCCCCGGTGAACACGCCGCAGGCGGCCTTGTATCCCTCCCGGACTCCCTTGCGTGCCGCGACGGACAGCACGTACAGCGAGTTAGGTCCGGGGAGGAGGACGATCAGGACAAGGCCCGCGAGATACGTCGGCAGATCGGTGACACCCAGCATTCCGCGAGTGTCCCACGCCGGTCCGAACGTCCGACAGTCATTTCGCCGCCGCCCGCCGGGGGGCCTCCCCGGCCGTCCGGTACGCGCCACGCGACGCGGTCCTTCGTGGAACCGACCGGCCCGGGACTGATACAACCTTCCCCGGCCGATGCCCGGGTCGTCCGCGCCGTGACGGTGGCTGGTCACAATGGCGCAACATCCCGCGAGCGTCCGCAACTCTCCATGGCCCTGAGACATCACCTAGTTACACAACGCTGAAATCGGGGGACCGCAATGCCACGTCAGAGAGTCTTGATCCGCACGCTCGGGTTGGCCACCGCCGTCGCGCTCGCCGCGACCGCCTGTGGACCGCAGAAGTCGGAATCCAAGGATTCCGCCTCCTCGGCTCCGTCGGCGTCCACGGCGGCGCCGTCCCCTTCCGCCTCGCCTTCCGGCTCGGACGACAAGCCCGGTGGCGCCTCGCCGTCGGCGTCGCCCTCGTCCTCGGCGTCGGATTCCCCGTCGGCCTCCGCCTCGCCCTCGCAGTCGCCCGCCGTCCGGCCGATCATGGCGAACGGGGACGAGAGCGAGCAGATCCGCGAACTCCAGGCACGACTCAAGCAGCTCAAGCTGATGTCGGTGGCGCCCACCGGCTTCTACGGTTCGAAGACGACCGCCGCGGTGAAGGTCTTCCAGTCGGGCCACGGCCTGCCCGCGACCGGTTCGGTGGACGACGCGACCTGGAAGACCGTCCAGGGGGCCAGTCGGAAGCCGACCGAGGCGGAGCTGCGTCCGCCGACCACCATCGAGGTCGACACACCGGACCCGCGGTGCATGCGGGGCCGGGTGATGTGCATCAGCAAGGAGAGCCGGACCCTCGCCTGGATGATCGACGGCAAGATCGTCTCGTCGTTCGACGTGCGCTTCGGGTCGGAGAACACCCCGACCCGCGAGGGCGAGTTCAAGGTCGAGTGGAAGGCCAAGGACTGGACGTCGACGATCTACCACACGCCGATGCCGTACTCGATGTTCTTCAGTCAGGGCCAGGCCGTGCACTACTCCTCGGACTTCGCGGCCCGCGGGTACTCCGGCGCCTCGCACGGATGCGTGAACGTCCGGGACAAGGGGAAGCTGGCGGCGCTGTTCGACCAGGTGAAGGTGGGCGACAAGGTCGTCGTCTACTGGTGATCCGCGAGCGCGGCGGGGTCCGGAGGTAAAGGGCGCGGGCAGGGCCGGGGGAACGTGCCCCGCCCGCGCCGGTTGCGCAGAGCCCAGAGGTACGGGGGGAACCCCGGCTCATGCGCGGCCGATGACCAGTCGGCTCGATATGTACTGCGCCGGCGATTCGAAAAGTGTTACAGCGACGGTTCAGCGCTTCGTGCGGAAGCCGAGCGCGCCGCCCGGGTTCAGGGTGGGCGACTGCGGGACGGTGCTCCCGTCGTTGCTTCCGGGGCCGCTCTTGGTGACGTCGGTGCCGTCCAGAAGGGCCTCGCAGAAACGCGCGATGTTGGCCCGGTTCTTGGCGAGACGGATCAGGTGGTCGCGCCGCTCGCCGACGATGTGCCCCATGCGGTACTCCTCGCACAGGTCCTTGGCCGCCCGTACCCCGCCCTCGCGGTCGCGGTCCTTGCCGCCGCCCGAGGGGGTGGAGTTGCCGAAGCCCTTCTCGTCGGGCCTGTCATCGACGGTGTCGTCGGTGCCGTCGGTGCCGTCGGGTCCGGAGTTCGTGGCGATGGGGCCCGCGGTCGGTCCCGCGACGGTCTCGGGGGTCATGCGGGACCCGGCGTCCGGGGTCGGCGAGACCCCCGGGAGGCCGGCGGTGGCCCCGCCGGCGCCGTCCCGCGCAGGAGTGGTGGGCCGCGCCTGCGGGGCGGTGCGCGTGGGGCCCACGAGGTCGCCGGACGCCGTGGGGTCCGAGTCCGCGCCGACCGAGACGCTCGGCAAGGGGCCCGCGGCCTCGTGCGTGGGCCGGTCCAGCAGCCCGGTGCCCACGGTGGCCGCCAGCCCGCCGACGGCGACGCTCGCCAGGGCGGCCGCCAAACCCAGCCGCACGGGCGCGCCGCGCCGTCGCGGCGCGGGTACGCGAACGCGCACGGGCGGTGCGGGGGCCAGGTCCACCAGGACGTCACGTTCGCCCGTCGGATCGGCGTCGGCGCGGTCCAGCGGGCTCGTCCCGGGCCGTTCCACGCCGTGGGCCGCGCGGAACGCGGACAGGGCGGCGGCCTCCCCGGGCAGTTCCCGCCCGGGAGCGAGCGGCGGGGTCAGCGCGTCGAGCGCCGTGCGCAGTCGGGCCGCGGCGGCCCGGTCGCGCGGGTCGGCGTCGGGGCCCAGCGGTGGTTCTCCGCGCAGCAGTTTGTCCGCCGCGGCTCTGTCCAGCCACCTGTCGCGCTCGTCGGCCATCACATGTCCTTCTGCGTCCGCCAACGTGAATGCGTCACACCGGTTTGTTCTACGAGGCCCCCGCCGCGGCCGCGTTGCGCCGGGACGGCGTCGAGATCCCGTACGCCTCCACCGCCCCTGGCCTGGCCCTCGGCATTATGACCGAAGTGGAGGGCGGTCCCCGCGTCCGGATCGGACAGCACGAGGGCGTCGGGGTCGACGCCGGCCTCGGCGCCCAGCAGTTCGGCGAGCTTCTTCAGGCCCCGGTGCGCGGCGGTGCGCACCGCGCCCGGGCGCTTGCCGAGGGTCTCGGCGGCGCTCTTGGCGTCCAGGCCCACGACCACCCGCAGGACGACGGCCTCGGCCTGGTCCTGCGGGAGCTGGGCTATGAGCGCCATGGTGAGGCCGGTGGAGAGGGACTCCATGGCCGCGCCCGCCGTGTCGCAGTCCGCGGCGTGTCCGGTCAGTTCGCTCTCGTCGCCTCCGATGGCGGGCCGCCGTCCGCGCATGCGGATGTGGTCGAGGGCCCGGTTGCGGGCGATGCGGGCGGCCCAGCCGCGGAAGCGGTCGGCGTCGCCGGTGAAGGAGTCGAGGTCGCGGGCGATCTGCAGCCAGGCCTCGGAGGTGACGTCTTCCGCGTCGCCGTCGCCGACGAGCGTGCGTACGTATCCGAGCAGGCGTGGGTGCGCGGCGCGGTACACAGCACGGAACGCGTTCTCGTCGCCGTCCTGTGCCGCGAGCACTGCGGCGGTCAGCTCCGCGTCGTCCCCCAGCAAAGTCCCCAACCCGTTCACTGTCCTGTACGTGTGGCGCAAATCCGCACGTTACGGCTTTCAAGTACCTCTCGTCCACGAGTTCTACAGCCGGCGACCAACCCTGTGCGGAGCGGGGTGTGACACAAAACGCATCCGGGGCGCTGACAGGGATACGGGCTTGTCGCACGAGTCCGTGACGGACGGCGACCGGGGCCTCTCCTGTGGGGGGTGGCGGCCTCGGTCGCCTTCCCCTCTTCGGGCTGGTCATACACGCCAGACGTCATCCTTTCGGCTCACTTACGGGTGAAATCCCCGAATGGGTACGACACACCCTGCTCTGCGTCGCTAGCGTGGCGACACACCCACGCCACGCCCCGAGGAGCCCCCCGCTGTCCAGCCACCTTCCGGCACAGGTTCGTGGCGGCTCCGACCCTTCCCGCGGATCCGGGCTGACGCGGTTCAACGCCCTCTCGCCCGAAGCGGCCCACGCGGCCCTGTCGTTCTGCTGCGGCAGCCGGCGCTGGGCGCACCGAATGACCGCGCACCGACCGTATCCGGACATCGCGTCGCTGTTGGCCGCGGCCGACGAGGCCTCGTACGACCTCTCCCAGGCCGACCTGACGGAGGCCCTGGCCGGTGAGGCGTCGGCGGAACTCGGACACGGGGCCTCGTACGCCGCCCGGCTCGCCCTCGACGCGGCCCGGGCGGAGTACGAACGAACCTTCGGGCACGCCTTCGTGATCTGCCTGGACGGGCACCCCCCGGAGGAGCAGGCGGACCAGTTGCTGGCCGCGATCCGCCGCAGGATGGCTCACGAGGTGGACGAGGAACGCTCGATCTCCGCCGATGAGCTGCGACGACTCTCCCAGGCCCGACTCGCCGGTCTGTTGGACCGACTGCCCGCCCTCTTGGACCGACTGACCTCGCCCGCTGGGCTGTCTGCGGCCGATTTCGGGCTATTCGCCCCTGTGGGATAGTCCGTCCGTGCCTGTTTGATCACACCGATGGACCCGGCGCAAGGGAACCGACAAAGCGTCGCTACGATGTCCGGGGCCGGAGGACCGTACCCGGCCGGGCCCGACCGACAAAGAAGCCGGCTGGCCCCCGCCCCGCTTCCGGAGGGTTTTCCGTGCCGGCTGGAACGTTGTACCGCGGCCGGGAAGGAATGTGGTCCTGGGTGGCTCATCGAGTCACCGGCGTCCTCATCTTCTTCTTCCTGTTCGTACACGTCCTCGACACCGCTCTCGTCCGCGTCTCCCCCGAGGCGTACGACGATGTCGTGGCTACCTACAAGACTCCGATCGTCGCGCTGCTGGAGTACGGCCTCGTCGCCGCAATCCTGTTCCACGCGCTCAACGGTCTCCGCGTGATCGCCGTGGACTTCTGGGCCAAGGGCCCGCGCTACCAGAAGCAGATGCTCTGGTCCGTCGTGGGCATCTGGGTCCTGCTGATGATCGGGGCCATCCTGCCCGTCCTCAGCCACGCCTACCTCGAACTGTTCGGGAAGTGACACGCATGTCTTCTGACACTTCTCCCAACATGACCAAGACGGCCATCGGCGACGCCGGGTCCGTATCCGGGGTCTCCCTCTACGACGTCGAGAACCCGGCGCCGTACATCGAGGCCCCGCGCAAGCGGACCGGCAAGACCCCGCGCTCGACCCGTGGCAACTTCGAGATGGTCGCGTGGCTCTTCATGCGCCTCTCGGGCATCGTCCTGGTCGTTCTCGTCATCGGCCACCTCGTCATCCAGCTCGTCCTCGACGGCGGCGTCTCCAAGATCGGCTTCGCCTTCGTGGCCGGCCGCTGGGCGTCCCCGTTCTGGCAGGTCTGGGACCTGCTGATGCTGTGGCTGGCCATGCTGCACGGCTCCAACGGCCTGCGCACGGTCATCAACGACTACGCGGAGCGTGCCAACACGCGGCTGTGGCTGAAGGGCCTGCTCTACACCGCCACGGTGTTCACCATCCTTCTGGGCACGCTGGTGATCTTCACCTTCGACCCGAACATCCGCTAGGCAACGGGGCTGAGGCGAAACCAATGAAGATCCACAAGTACGACACCGTCATCGTCGGCGCGGGCGGCGCGGGCATGCGCGCCGCCATCGAGTCGACGAAGCGCAGCCGCACCGCGGTGCTGACGAAGCTCTACCCCACCCGCTCCCACACGGGCGCCGCGCAGGGCGGCATGGCCGCCGCGCTGGCCAACGTGGAGGACGACAACTGGGAGTGGCACACCTTCGACACGGTCAAGGGCGGTGACTACCTGGTCGACCAGGACGCCGCCGAGATCCTGGCGAAGGAGGCCATCGACGCGGTCCTCGACCTGGAGAAGATGGGCCTGCCGTTCAACCGCACCCCGGACGGCACCATCGACCAGCGCCGCTTCGGCGGGCACTCGCGCAACCACGGCGAGGCGCCGGTCCGCCGGTCCTGCTACGCCGCGGACCGCACCGGTCACATGATCCTCCAGACGCTCTACCAGAACTGTGTCAAGGAGGGCGTGGAGTTCTTCAACGAGTTCTACGTCCTGGACCAGCTCCTGGTCGAGGAGGACGGCGTCAAGAAGTCGGCCGGCGTGGTCGCGTACGAGCTCGCCACCGGCGAGATCCACGTGTTCCAGGCGAAGTCCGTCATCTACGCCTCCGGCGGCACCGGCAAGTTCTTCAAGGTGACCTCCAACGCGCACACCCTCACGGGTGACGGCCAGGCGGCCTGCTACCGCCGGGGCCTTCCGCTGGAGGACATGGAGTTCTTCCAGTTCCACCCGACGGGCATCTGGCGCATGGGCATCCTGCTGACGGAGGGCGCCCGCGGTGAGGGCGGCATCCTCCGCAACAAGGACGGCGAGCGCTTCATGGAGAAGTACGCGCCGGTCATGAAGGACCTCGCGTCCCGTGACGTCGTCTCGCGCTCCATCTACACCGAGATCCGCGAGGGCCGCGGTTGCGGTCCCGCCGGTGACCACGTGTACCTGGACCTGACGCACCTCCCGCCGGAGCAGCTCGACGCGAAGCTCCCGGACATCACGGAGTTCGCGCGCACCTACCTGGGCATCGAGCCGTACACGGACCCGATCCCGATCCAGCCCACCGCGCACTACGCCATGGGCGGCATCCCGACCAACGTCGAGGGTGAGGTGCTGGCCGACAACACCACCGTCGTGCCGGGCCTGTACGCGGCCGGCGAGGTCGCCTGCGTCTCCGTGCACGGCGCGAACCGCCTGGGCACCAACTCGCTGCTGGACATCAACGTCTTCGGCAAGCGCTCGGGCATCGCGGCCGCCGCGTACGCCCACGCGCACGACTACGTCGAGCTGCCGGAGAACCCGGCGCAGCAGGTCGTCGAGCTGGTCGAGCACCTGCGCAACTCCACGGGCCACGAGCGGGTCGCCGACCTGCGTCTGGAGCTCCAGGAGACGATGGACGCCTGCGTGATGGTGTTCCGTACGGAGCAGACCATCAAGACGGCGGTCGACAAGATCGCCGAGCTGCGCGAGCGCTACAAGAACGTGTCCGTGCAGGACAAGGGCAAGCGCTTCAACACGGACCTGCTGGAGGCCATCGAGCTGGGCAACCTGCTCGACCTGGCCGAGGTCATGGCCGTGTCCGCGCTCGCGCGCAAGGAGTCCCGCGGCGGTCACTACCGCGAGGACTACCCGAACCGCGACGACGTCAACTTCATGCGCCACACCATGGCGTACCGCGAGGTCGACGACAACGGCACGGACTCGGTCCGTCTCGACTACAAGCCCGTCGTCGTCACCCGCTACCAGCCGATGGAGCGTAAGTACTGATGGCCACCCCCACCCTGTCCAAGACGGACGAGATGGAGGCGGCGGCCGCCGCCTCGCCGTTCATCACGGTCACCTTCCGGATCCGCCGCTTCAACCCCGAGATCTCGGACGAGTCGCAGTGGCAGGACTTCCAGATCGAGATCGACCCGAAGGAGCGCGTGCTCGACGGTCTCCACAAGATCAAGTGGGACCTCGACGGCACGCTGACCTTCCGTCGCTCGTGCGCGCACGGCATCTGCGGCTCCGACGCGATGCGGATCAACGGCAAGAACAGGCTCGCCTGCAAGACGCTGATCAAGGACATCAACCCGGAGAAGCCCATCACGGTCGAGGCCATCAAGGGCCTCACGGTGATGAAGGACCTCATCGTCGACATGGAGCCCTTCTTCCAGGCGTACCGGGACGTCATGCCGTTCCTGGTCACCAAGGGCAACGAGCCGACGCGCGAGCGCCTGCAGTCCGCCGAGGACCGCGAGCGTTTCGACGACACCACCAAGTGCATCCTGTGCGCCGCGTGCACGTCCTCGTGCCCGGTGTTCTGGAACGACGGCCAGTACTTCGGCCCGGCGGCGATCGTCAACGCGCACCGCTTCATCTTCGACTCGCGCGACGAGGCCGGTGAGCAGCGGCTGGAGATCCTGAACGACAAGGACGGCGTGTGGCGTTGCCGCACGACCTTCAACTGCACCGACGCGTGCCCGCGTGGCATCGAGGTCACCAAGGCGATTCAGGAAGTCAAGCGTGCCCTGATCACGCGCCGCTTCTGATCCGACGCCCTGCCGCCGGGCCCGTGCCCCCTTTCCGGGGGTGCGGGCCCGCGGCGTTTCCCGGACCGTTTCCCGGACCGTTTCGCGACCGGGGGGCGCGGGCCGCCGGCCGGCTGTGGAAGGATCGTGCGCATGAGCGAGCAGCAGCCGAACCCGTACTCCGGCGACCCGGGCGCGGGGGGCCCGCAGGACGACTACAGGTGGGGCCCCGGGAACCCCGGTTACGGCTACCCGCAGCCCTACTCGGCCTACCAGCCCACCCTCGGGGGCGGGATGCCGACGGGCGCCCCCGGCTACGGTCAGGGCGGGGGGACGCTCTCCCTCGGCGACATCACCGTCGCCGGTGACCAGATCATCACCCCGTCGGGCACGATGCCGCTCAGGGGCGCCGTGTGGAACGCGATGGACATGTCCCGCACCGAGGAGAAGATCCCGACGCACGCGATCGTGCTGGCGATCTGCTTCGCGCTGTTCTGCCTCCTCGGCCTGTTGTTCCTGCTGATGAAGGAGAAGGTGACCACGGGCTACGTCCAGGTCACCGTGACCAGTGGCGGCCGCCACCACTCCACGATGATCCCGGCGACGGACGCCTACACCTTCCAGTGGGTCATGGGCCAGCTCAACTACGCCCGTTCCCTCAGCATGTGACGCGACGCCCGGGGCCGCGCGCCCCGGGCCGGCCGCCCTCGCGGCGCCCGATATCCGGTGGTGGCGTGCCGGTCGGGGGGCGAGGATCGGCCCATGATCCTCGCTCATGATGTGGCCGGGCCCCAAGACGGGCCTGCCGTGGTGTTGTTGCACTCCTCCGTCTGTGACCGACGCATGTGGGACGGGCAGTGGGCCCCCCTGGTCGAGGCCGGGTTCCGGGTGGTCCGGCCCGACTTCCGCACCTGTGGCGAGTCCCCCGCCGCGAAGGCCCCGTACAGCGACGACGGCGACGTGCTCGCCCTGTTGGACGCGCTCGGCATCCGGCGGGCCGCCTTCGTCGGCTCCTCGTACGGCGGCCGGGTCGCCCTGCGCCTCGCCGCGCACGCGCCCGAGCGGGTCCGAGCCCTGGCCCTGCTCTGTCCGGCCCGGCCGGCGCACCGGCGGGGAGCGGCCCTGACGGCCTTCAACGCCGCCGAGGCGGCCCTGTTGGCGGCCGGTGACCTGACGGGCGCGGCCGAGCTGAACGCCCGCCAGTGGCTCGGCCCGGACGCCGACGGGGCGGCGCACGCCCTCGTACGGGACATGCAGCTCGCCATCCTCCGTGCGGGGCTGTCCGCCGACGGGAACCTCGAACTCCCCGAGCCGCCCGTCGATCTCGCCGGCATCAAGGCCCCCGTGCTCGCCGTGGGCGGCGCCCACGACATCCCCGACTTCCGCGACTTCCCCGCCGAACTGCCCTCCCTCGTCCCGGGCGCCGAGCACGTGGAGCTGCCCTGGGCGGGTCATCTGCCGTCGCTGGAGCGTCCCGAGGAGACGGCGGCGCTGCTGCTGGGGTGGGCGGCGCTCCGGTCCTGACGCACGGCGGACGCGGGCCCCGACCGAAGGCTTGAACCTGTTCAAAAATGGGTCTACAGTCATGGACGTCAGCAGTTGAACACGTTCAAGGGGGCTGAGGGCAATGGACCTCACCGTGGTCGCGTACGTCATCTACCTGGTCATCAGCATCGGGCTCACCATCTGGGTCGCCCGCACGCTCACCCGCAACGGCCGGGTCTTCATCGCCGACGTCCTCCAGGGCAACGAGAAGCTCGCGGACGCCGTGAACCACCTCCTGGTGGTGGGCTTCTACCTCGTGAACATCGGTTTCGTGACGCTCTACCTCCGCTCGGCCGAGACCATCACCGAGGCCCGCGGCCTCTTCGAGGCCCTGTCGGTGAAGCTCGGAGTCGTCCTGCTCGTCCTCGGCGTGATGCACCTCGGCAACGTGTGGGTCCTCAACAAGATGCGCCGCCGGGGCATCATGGAGCGTCAGCAGACCCCGCCGGTCGCCCCCCAGGGCTGGACCGCGCCCGCCAGGGCCTGATCCCGATGACCGACGCGACCGCTCCGACCAGGCACCTGACGGTGCTCTACGACGCCGGCTGCCCGCTGTGCGTCCACATCCGACACTGGCTGCTGGGGCAGCGGTGGCTCACGCCCCTGTGGCTGGTCCCGGCCGGCTCCTTCGAGGCCCGGCGCCTCTTCCCCGGCCTCGACCACGAGGAGACGCTCCGCCGGATCACCGTGATCGGCGACCGCGGACAGGTGTGGACCGACACCGACGCCTTCATCGTGTGCCTGTGGGCCCTGGCGGAGCACCGGCCCAAGGCGAACTGGCTGGCCACCCCGGCCGGCCGGCCCTTCGCCCGGGCGGCGATGCACACCGCGTCCGCCTGGCGATCCGCGGTCCGTACCAACGGCGAAGCGGAGCCCGGGGATGCGGCCTGTGAAGAACGATGCGCCGTACCCCGATAAGGTCGGACACCGTGACTGATCAGAAGGCTCCCAAGAGCGAGCAAACCCGCACGCTCATCCTCGAAACCGCGCTCCGGCTCTTCCAGGAGCGCGGCTTCGACAAGACGACCATGCGGGTCATCGCCAAGGAGGCCGGGGTCTCGGTCGGCAACGCGTACTACTACTTCGCCTCGAAGGAACACCTGGTCCAGGGGTTCTACGACCGGATCGGCGCCGCACACCAGGCGGCGGTCCGGCCCATCCTGGACAACGAGACCGACTTGCAGAAGCGGCTCGCGGGCGTACTGACGAGCTGGCTGGACATCGCCGCGCCGTACCACGAGTTCGCTTCGCAGTTCTTCAAGAACGCGGCCGACCCGGAGAGCCCCCTCAGCCCCTTCTCGCCCGAATCGGAACCGGCGCGCAAGGCCGCGATCGACATGCACCGCGAGGTGCTGGCGGGCGCGAAGACGAAGGTGCCGGACGAACTGGCCGACGTGCTGCCGGAGCTGATGTGGCTCTCGCAGATGGGGCTGGTCCTGTACTGGGTCTTCGACCGCTCGCCGGACAGCGAGAAGACCCGCCGGCTCGCCGAGCGCGGCGCGCAGTTGACGACGCGCGGCATCATCCTGGCGCGGTTCCGGGTGCTGCGGCCGCTGGTGCGGGAGGTGCACGAGCTGTTCGCGGACTTCCTGCCCGGCATGGCCCAGACGGCGGTGTCCCGCAAGCGGGCCTCCGACCCCGACCCCGGCAAGGGGTAGGGGTCGGATGCGTTCGGGGTGGCGTCTCGGGCCCGTCCTTACACGGCCCGTCCTTCCGCGGCCGGTCGGCGCTACAGCCAGTCGAGGTCCCACAGGCGCCAGACGCCGGTGCCGTCGGAGAGGTGCTGCGCACCGGTGACGGCCTCGCGGGACATCACGTAGTCCTTCTTCTGCCAGAGCGGCACCATCGGGACCTGCTGCGCGACGATCCGCTGGAGTGCGCGGAAGTCGTCCGCCGCCTCGCCCCGGTCGGAGTGCGCCTGCGTACGGGTGATCAGCGCGTCCACGGCCTTGTCTGAGAAGCCGTTGTTCATCGTGGACCCGGCGCCGACGAGGGGGGCGAGGAAGTTGTCCGCGTCGGGGAAGTCGGCGATCCAACCGACGGTGTACGCGTCGAAGTCCCCGGCCGCGTACTGCTTCTGGAAGTCCTCCCACCTGGCGACCGCCTTGACGTCCACCCGGAAGAGACCGGTGGCCGTGAGCTGCTTGGCGATCGCGTCGGCCTCCGCGAGGTTCGCGCCGCGCTCGTTGGCACCCAGGCTGATCGGGACGGGAGTGACGACGCCCGCCGCCTTGAGGATCTTCCTGGCCGTCGCCGTGTCCGGCGCCGGCCAGGTGTCGAAGAACGGCGTGCTGTGCGACGCGATGCCGACCGGGACCAGGGAGTAGAGCGGGGTCACCGTGCCGCGGTGGACCTCGCTCGCCAATCGCGGGCGGTCCAGGACCGCCGCCACGGCCTGCCGCACGGCCGGCTTCGCCGCGGTGGAACCGCGGCGGACGTTGAAGACGAGGTTGCGGGTCTCGGTGCCCCCGGAGGCCTGGTACCGGGTGTCTTCGAGGCCCGGGTTCAGGGCCGCGAGCACCTCGGGCGGCATGTCCCGGTGGGCGACCTCGATCCGGTGGTCGCGCCACGCCCGGTCGAGCCCGGCGGAGTCCGCGAAGTACTTCACCATGACGGGCGTGCGGGCCGGCTTCGCCTGGCCCGTGTAGGTCGGGTTCGGCTTCAGCTCGGCGCTCTCGCCGGCCTTGTACGCGCCGAGCACGTACGGGCCCGATCCGTCCACCTTGCCGTCGTGGCGCAGCGCCCCGGCCGGGTACTTCTCCCGGTCGACGATCGACGCGGCACCCGTGGCGATCTTGAAGGGGAACGTGGCGTCGCGCCCGGAGAGGTTGAAGGTGACCGTCCGCCCCTCGGCCTTGACCGACTCCAGGGTGTTGAAGAGCGGTGCCGGGCCCTGCTCGGAGTTGATCTTCTTGATCCGGTCGAAGGAGTGCTTGACGTCCTCCGCAGTGATCGCGCGGCCGCTCGAGAACTTCGCGTCCGGGCGCAGTTCGCACTGGTACGTGGTCAGCTTGCCGCCGATGAACCGGCAGGCGGAGGCCGCGTCCGGGACGGGGGCCTCCGAGCCCGGCTTGACGGTCAGCAGCGACTGGTAGACGTTGCCGAACAGGGCCCAGGAACCGGCGTCGTAGGCACCGGCGGGGTCCAGGTCGGAGACGACGTCGCTCGTCCCGACCCGGATGGCGGTGCCCCGGCCGTTGCCCTCGGCCGGGAGCAACTGCCAGGCGGCGACACCGCCGCCCGCCGCGAGGACCAGCACGACCGCGATCACCTTCGAGCGGACAGACCGCATCCCCTGCACCCCGATATTCGAACCCGATATCCGACTATCGGTCACCCAATCATGGAAGATCAGCTACGGGAAGACCTGTCATGCCTGGTCAGGCCTGATATGAGGCGAGTTCGACCACGGTGATGTCGGACGGCGCGCCGACTCGAACAGGCGGCCCCCAGGCGCCCGCGCCGCGGGACACGTACAACTGTGTGTCGCCGTACCGTTCCAGGCCGGCGACGGTCGGGTTGGCGAGCTCGGCGAGGTAATTGCCGGGCCAGAGCTGACCGCCGTGGGTGTGCCCGGACAGTTGGAGGTCGACCCCGTGCCGGACGGCGTCGTGGATGACGATCGGCTGGTGCGCGAGGAGGACCGCGGTCCGGGACCGGTCGCGGTCGCCGAGGGCCGCCCGGAAGTCCGGCCCGTGGCCCTCGCTCTCGCCCGCGACGTCGTTGACCCCGGCGAGGTCGAAGTACGGGAGGGCGCGGCGCGCGTTCTCCAGCGGCTGCATCCCCAGTTCCCGGACGTGGTCGACCCACTGCTCGGCGCCCGAGAAGTACTCGTGGTTGCCGGTGACGAAGAACGATCCGTGCCGGGCCCGGAGGCCGCGCAGCGGTTCGGCGGCCCGCCCCAGGTCGGGCACGCTCCCGTCGACCAGGTCGCCGACGACGGCGATCAGGTCGGGCTGGGTGCCGTTGACGGCGTCGACGACGCGCCGGGTGTGGGCGCTGCCGAGGATCGGCCCGAGGTGGACGTCGCTGACGACGGCGATCCGGAAGCCGTGCGCGGCGCGGGGCAGCTTGGCGAGCGGCACGCGCACCCGCTTCACGCGCGGGCCGCGCAGCACCCCGTACGTCCCGTACCCGACCGTCGCGAGAGCGGCCGCGGCCGCCGCGCCGCCGACGGTCCGCGCGACGAACCGGCGCCGGGTGAGGACGGCGGCGTCGAAGGCGGGTTCGTGGGCGGGCGCGGCTTCGGCGGTGGGGTCGGCGGCCGGCGCCCGGTCCGCCGGTGCGGTCGGGTCGGGCTCCGCCGCCGGATCCACGGGAGCGGAAGCCGGAGCGGAAGCCTTGGCGGAAGCCGGAGCGGAGGCCTGGGTGGAAGCCGGGGAGGAGACCGGTACGGGGACCCGCGCGGCCGGCGGCGTGACCCGGCGGAGCCAGACGGCCCGGACCACTTCCCCGACGAGCATCGCCAGGGTCAGGTACAGCAGCACGGCCAGCCACATGAACCCCGGCCACGCCACCGCCTGCTGGAGCGGGAACGGCGCCCCGGCGCGCCCTGCGACCAGGGCGGCGACGGCCGCGAGCGGCAGGGCGAAGGCCAGGGCGGTCCCCGTCCGGCGCGGCAGACCACCCGGTCGGGTGGTGTCACGGACCAGGCGCACCCACAGCCAGCGGTGCACCAGGGCCAACAGGCCCAATACGGCGAGCGCGACGAGCGCGACCACGATTACGGTCATCGTGATTCACGCCGCAGCGCGCGCAGGGAACGCAACCCGATCACCCCTACGGCCGTCCCCAGGAGAAAGGACGCCACCGCCAGTCCACAGTGGACCCAGAAGTAGGTCGTGGGATCACCGGCGGTGTCGAAGGCCAGACCGCTGCCGTTCTTCCACAGGTTCCGGACGAAGGACACCCAGATGATCCAGCTCCACACTCCGAAGGCGAGCAGGAACCAGGAGGCGGTGCGGCTGAGTTTCATGTCCCCAGTATCGGATTCGTCGCCGGGCCGGACGCGCCAGGGTGGGCTAGACCGGCGGTGGTTCCGGCGGGTTGGCCGGTCAGCGACGGTGGACAGCCCATCGGGATGTACTTTCACCTGCGTGTATGCCAAGAAGACCGCGCTGACGGTCCTGTCCGCCGCGCTGCTGCTCCCCGCCGTGTTCTCGGCCCCCGCGCACGCCGCCCCGACCCCGCCCGCCGACGGGAAGGGCCGCCCGCGGATGGACGGTGGCCCGCCGGCGTCGATGTCCACCGTCGGCGGCACGACGCTCGGCCAACCGGGCACCCAGGTGAACCTGCTGCCGGGCGCGCCCGCACTGCCCACCAACCTCACCGGGCGGTCGTGGATCGTCGCGGACGCGGAGACGGGCGCCGTACTGGCGGCGCACAACGCGCACTGGCGGCTTCCCCCGGCCTCCACCATGAAGATGCTGTTCGCGGACACCGTGCTGCCGAGCCTGCCCAAGGACCGGGTGCACAAGGTCACCGAGCAGGAGATGGACGGGGTCGGCGCGGGGAGCAGCCTGGTCGGGGTGAAGGAGGACCACGAGTACACCGTCCACGACCTGTGGCTCGGCGTGTTCCTCCGCTCGGGGAACGACGCCGTGCACGTACTTTCGGCCATGAACGGCGGCATCGAGAAGTCCGTCAAGGACATGCAGGCGCACGCCGAGGAGCTCCAGGCCCTCGACACGCACGTGGTCTCCCCGGACGGGTACGACGCGCCGGGGCAGGTCTCCAGCGCCTACGACCTCACCCTGATCGCCCGCTCCGGGTTGCAGAAGGCCGACTTCCGGGAGTACTGCGGCACGGCGAGCGCGAAGTTCCCGGGCCTCCAGGAGGCGGGCAAGCCCCGCGACTACTTCGAGATCCAGAACACCAACCGGCTGATGACGGGTGCGTACGGACTCTCCCCCTACAAGGGCATCGCCGGGGTCAAGAACGGCAACACCAGCATGGCCGGCTCGACCTTCACCGGCGCGGCCCAGCAGGGCAACAAGAAGCTGCTGGTCACGGTGATGAACCCGGGCTCGGACGGGGCCAACTCGGTGTACGAGGAGACCGCCGCGCTCTTCGACTGGGGTTTCTCGGCCGCCGGGAAGGTGAAGCCGGTCGGTGAGCTGGTGCCGCCCAAGAGCGCGGACACCAAGTCGCACGGCGCCCCCGCCCAGACGCACGAGAAGGAGACGTCGGCGGGCGGCGACGACTCCGGCAGCAGCGGCGTGGGAACCGCGCTCGGCATCGCGGGCGGGGCCCTGGCCGTACTGGCGGGCGGGGCGTTCGCGGTCAACCGGCGGTGGCCGCGCCGCGGTCGCCGGGGCGACGAGGACCTGGTCTAGGCCGTCTCTTCCGGGACGGGCCGTCGGATCAGGGGCGCGCGGGCCCCGCGGAGGGGCTTGCGCCGCCCTCGTCAGGGGCCTGCTCCGGGGTCCCCTTCGAGGCCTGCGGGTCGCGACGGTCCTGCGGGTCGTGCGCGCCGTCGCCGCCGTCGCCGTCCTCGTCGTCACGGGTGGCCGTCCAGGCGGCGCAGAACAGCAGCAGCTTCGCCGTGAAGTTGATCCAGAGCAGCAGGGCGATCGGCACGCCGAAGGCCCCGTACATGCTCTTCGCGGCGACCTCCCGCATGTAGCCGCTCAGCAGCAGCTTCAGCAGTTCGAAGCCGGCCGCGCCGATGAGGGCGGCCTGGATCAGCCGGGAGCGCGACGGCTCCACCCCGGGCAGCAGGGTCAGCAGGTACAGCAGGAGCAGGAAGGCGGCCACCACGCCGACAACGAAGGCCCCGGACCTCAGGAGCGCGCCGCCCGCGCCCTCGCGCGGGATGCCGAGCCATCCGCCGAACTTGCCCACGGCGCTGGAGCCGAGGATCGAGGCCGCCGCCGAGCAGAGGGCCGCGCCGCCGAGGCCGAGGAGCACCAGCCCGTCCTTGCCCTTGCGGGCGACCGGGTTGCCGAGGTCCTCGTCGTCCTTGTCCCACACGGCGCGCAGGCAGTCGCGCATCGAGCCGACCCAGCCGATGCCGGTGAAGAGCAGCAGTGCGCCCGCGACGAGCCCGATGGTGCCCGCGTTGGCCACCAGCGCGTTGAGGTCGAGCTGGTCGGAGATGCCGGGCACCTGCTCGGCGAGGCTCTTCTGCAGCCGGTCGAGCTGCTCCTTGCTGAGCAGCGCCGCGCCGACGGCGGCGGCGACGGTGATCAGGGGGAAGAGGGCGAGGAAGCTGATGAAGGTGATCGCGGCGGCCAGCCGGGTCCAGTGCACGCGGTCGAGCCGCTGGTAGGACCGCCACGCGTGCGTGCGCATCGCCGCGGCCGCCAGGGGCCCGATCACCGGGAGTTTCGTCAGCCAGTCCATGGGGTCACCGTAAATGAGCTGCCGGAAATAGCCGGGATTGTCGGTTTCGAAGGCTACGGTCGTCGATTGTGACTTTTCGCCCGACGGCTCGTCCGTTCCATGCCCTGGTCCTGCGAAGGCTCAGGTTCCGCACGTTCCAGGCCCTGCGGCCGCTTCGCTACGAGCGACGCCCGCGCGTGCCGGCCGCCTCATCGGTGGGTGAGCCCAGTTGTGCCGGCACGCCGGTCGGGCCCGTGCCGAAAGGGTATTCACGCAGCTTGCGCCAGACCCCGTCGGAGCCCTGTTCGTAGAGTGCGAAGCCCTCGCACAGCCAGTCGGCGGCGTACCCGGAGAGGGTGGTGAACGCCAGGTCCATCGCCTCCTCGGAGATCCCGTGGGCGACCGTGACGTGCGGGTGGTACGGGAAGGCCAGCTCGCGGTCGATCGGCCCGTCCGGGTCCCGGAGCAGGGCCTGGAGGCGGGTGCAGCCGACGCCGCCCTCGACGAGCCGGACGAAGACGACCGGCGAGAGGGGGCGGAAGGTGCCGGTGCCCGCCAGCCGCATCGCGAAGGCGCGGAACGTCGCCGCGACCTCGGCCAGGTGGGCCCGGATCGCCGGCAGCCGCTCCGCGTCCACCTCCGTGGGCGGCACGAGGGTGACGTGCGTGGGGATGCCGAGCGCGGCGGCGTCCCCGAAGCCGACCCGCAGCTCTTGAAGGCTGCTGCCGTACGGCTCCGGGACCGCGATCGAAACGCCGAGCGTTACGGTCCCCACGTCTGTCTCCTCCGTCTGCTCGTCCGTCTGTCTCGTCCGTCTGTCCCGCGATCGGGTGCTGCCGCTCAGTGTGATGGCAGCACCCCCCGAACCGCCAGGGTCCTCTGCAGGTCAGTGCTTGGCGGGCAGGAACCCGAGGCGGTCGTACGCCTGTGCCAGGGTCTCGGCGGCGACCGCGCGCGCCTTCTCCGCGCCCTTGGCCAGCACGGCGTCCAGGGTCTCGGGGTCGTCCAGGTACTCCTGGGTGCGCTTCTTGAAGGGTGTGACGAAATCGACCATCACGCCGGCCAGGTCGGTCTTCAGCGCACCGTAGCCCTTGCCCTCGTAGCGGGTCTCCAGCTCGGGGATCGTCTCGCCCGTGAGGGTGGAGTAGATCGTGAGCAGGTTGCTGACGCCGGGCTTCTTCTCGGTGTCGAAGCGGATCTCCGCCTCGATGTCGGTGACCGCGCTCTTGATCTTCTTCTCGGTGACCTTGGGCTCGTCGAGGAGGTTGACCAGGCCCTTGGGCGAGGAGGCGGACTTCGACATCTTGATCGCCGGGTCCTGGAGGTCGTAGATCTTCGCGACCTCCTTGACGATGTGCGCGGCGGGCAGCGTGAAGGTCTGGCCGAAGCGCGTGTTGAAGCGCTCGGCCAGGTCGCGGGTCAGCTCGATGTGCTGGCGCTGGTCCTCGCCCACGGGGACGGCGTTGGCCTGGTAGAGCAGGATGTCCGCGACCTGGAGGATCGGGTACGTGAACAGGCCGACGGTGGCGTTGTTCGCGCCCTGCTTGGCGGACTTGTCCTTGAACTGGGTCATCCGGCTCGCCTCGCCGAACCCGGTGATGCAGTTCATGACCCAGCCGAGCTGCGCGTGCTCGGGCACGTGGCTCTGAATGAAGAGCGTGCAGCGCTCGGGGTCCAGGCCGGCCGCGAGCAGTTGGGCGGCGGAGAGCCGGGTGTTCGCGCGCAGCTCCTTGGGATCCTGCGGCATGGTGATCGCGTGCAGGTCGACGACCATGTAGAAGGCGTCGTGCGTCTCCTGGAGGGCGACGTACTGACGAATGGCCCCGAGGTAGTTCCCGAGGTGGAACGAACCGGAGGTGGGCTGGATGCCGGAGAGCGCGCGAGGACGATCAGAAGCCATGGCCCCATTCTCTCAGGTGCGATGGCCGTCTCGGGCCTTGCGCCGGCCGGATCGGGTGTCGGATGAGCGCGGGATCACATCCCGGCCCCGCTCTCGGCGGGCGGTGTCCGGCCGTACCCGCGCGTAGCCGGCCGGCCGGATCCCGCCTTGAACGAGCGACCGCTTTCCGGCCGGCCGCGAACGGAGAACCCCGGCGCCGCCCCGGCCCTCGGGGACCGGGGCGGCGACCGCGGCCCCCGGGGTCGGCCGGGAACGTCGTCGGCGCCGGATCGGCCCCGGTCAGGACAGGGGCAGGCCCGGGGCCGGGTGGGCCGACATGAGGTCGGTGACCTCGGCGCGGATCACCGACAGGGCCGCCTCGTCGGACGCGGCCGCGGCGTCGACCGCGCGGGAGATCCAGTGCGCCACCACCGGCATGTGGTCCACCGTCAGGCCCCGCGAGGTCAGCGACGGCGTACCGATCCGGATGCCCGAGGGGTCGAACGGCTTGCGCGGGTCGAACGGGACCGTGTTGTGGTTGACGACGATGCCCGCCCGGTCCAGCGCCTTGGCCGCGATCTTGCCCGGGACCCCGCGCGAGGTCAGGTCCATCAGGATCAGGTGGTTGTCCGTGCCGCCCGACACCAGGTCGAAGCCCCGCTCCAGCAGGGCCGCCGCCAGCGCCTTGGCGTTCGCGACGACCGCGTGGGCGTAGGTGACGAACGCCGGCTGCGCCGCCTCGTGCAGCGCGACCGCGATGCCGGCCGTCGTCTGGTTGTGCGGGCCGCCCTGGAGGCCGGGGAAGACCGCCTTGTCGATGGCCTTCGCGTGCTCCTCGCGGCACATCAGCATCGCGCCGCGCGGACCGCGCAGGGTCTTGTGGGTGGTCGTGGAGATCACGTCCACGTGCCCGGCCGGCGACGGGTGCGCGCCGCCCGCGATCAGGCCGGCGATGTGGGCGACGTCGGCGACGAGGACCGAGCCCGCCTCCTTGGCGATCGACGCGAAGGCCTCGAAGTCGATCGTGCGGGGCAGGGCCGTGCCACCACAGAACATGATCTTCGGGCGCTCGGCCAGGGCCAGGTCGCGCACCGCGTCGTAGTCGATCAGGCCGGTGTCGGCGGTGACGCCGTACTGCACGCCCCGGAACCAGGAGCCGGTCGCGGACACGCCCCAGCCGTGCGTGAGGTGGCCGCCCATCGGCAGGGCCATGCCCATGACGGTGTCGCCCGGCTTGGCGAAGGCGAGGTACACGGCGAGGTTGGCCGGGGAGCCGGAGTACGGCTGCACGTTCGCGTGGTCGACGCCGAACAGGCCCTTCGCCCGCTCGACGGCCAGGGCCTCGACGCGGTCGATGTTCTGCTGGCCCTCGTAGTAGCGGCGGCCCGGGTAGCCCTCGCTGTACTTGTTCTGCAGGACGGTGCCGGAGGCTTCCAGCACGGCGGCGGACACGTAGTTCTCGCTGGGGATCAGGCGCAGGGTCTCGGCCTGCAGTGCCTCTTCCGCCTCCACGAAGGACGCCAACTCGGGGTCGGTCGCGAAAAGGGCGGGATGGCGGCGCGCGGTCATGGCGGCTCCTCCGGGGTCGATGTCGTCTCTCGTCCCCGCGAGGCCCAGGCGAGCGGCCCTGTGTGCGGTCGTGCGCGCACGACTTCCCCGGAGTCCGTTCTCCGTGCGCCAGTCGCCGTGCGTGGGGCCCACCTTAGCGGGCGCGCCACGAGAAAGGTTTCTCCGTCCGCCGTACGAGCGAGGATGGACAGTGACGCCACCCTCGTCACAGGCCTGACGGACGATCGGAGACCCCGTGTCGAATACTGCTGATGCCATCCGCTCCGCCGACGCGCACAGCGCGCACAACTACCACCCCCTGCCCGTCGTCGTCGCGTCGGCGGAGGGCGCGTGGATGACCGATGTGGAGGGCCGCAGGTATCTCGACATGCTCGCCGGATACTCCGCCCTCAACTTCGGTCACGGCAACCGGCGTCTGATCGACGCCGCACGCGCCCAGTTGGAGCGGGTCACGCTCACCTCCCGCGCCTTCCACCACGACCGCTTCGCGGACTTCTGTACCGAACTCGCCGCGCTGTGCGGCAAGGAGATGGTGCTGCCGATGAACACGGGCGCGGAGGCCGTGGAGACGGCGGTGAAGACCGCCCGCAAGTGGGGGTACCAGGTCAAGGGCGTCCCGGACGGCCACGCGAAGATCGTGGTCGCGGCCGACAACTTCCACGGCCGGACCACGACCATCGTGTCGTTCTCCACGGACCACGACGCCCGCGACCACTTCGGCCCCTACACGCCGGGCTTCGAGATCGTCCCGTACGGCGATCTCACCGCGCTCTCCCACGCCGTCACGGAGAACACCGTGGCCGTGCTCCTGGAGCCGATCCAGGGCGAGGCGGGGGTCCTCGTGCCGCCCGCCGGCTACTTCCAGGGCGTCCGGGAGCTCACCCGCGAGCGAAACGTCCTCTTCCTCGCGGACGAGATCCAGTCGGGCCTGGGCCGCACCGGCAGGACCTTCGCCCTGGAGCACGAGGGGGTCGTCCCCGACATGTACATCCTGGGCAAGGCGCTCGGCGGCGGGGTCGTGCCCGTCTCCGCGGTGGTCGCCGACCGGGACGTGCTCGGCGTGTTCCGGCCGGGCGAGCACGGGTCCACCTTCGGCGGGAACCCGCTCGCCTGCGCGGTCGCCCTGGAGGTCATCGCGATGCTCCGCTCCGGCGAGTACCAGCAGCGGGCCGCCGAGCTCGGCGACCACCTGCACCACGAGCTGAACCTGCTGGTCGGCGGGGGCGCGGTGACCGCCGTACGGGGTCGCGGCCTGTGGGCGGGCGTCGACATCGACCCGTCGCGCGGCACCGGCCGGGAGATCTCCGAGAAGCTGATGGGGCTCGGGGTGCTGGTGAAGGACACCCACGGATCCACGATCCGGATCGCCCCGCCGCTGGTGATCACCAAGGAGGACCTGGACTGGGGCCTGGACCGGCTGCGGTCGGTGCTGTCGGCCTGACGGGCCCCGCCGGCCTAGAGGATGACGTGGGGCAGGAAACGGGCGTACTCGTCCGTGACCGGCCCCGCCGATTCCCGGATGCCCAGCCCCGCGGCCTCCTCCTCGACGACCCACGCGCCGAGCACCACCCGGTTGCCGTCGAAGTCGGGCAGCGGGGCCAGGGCCTGGAAGACGTACGACTCGTCGTCCACCGGGGTGAACGGCTCCCCGTCCTCCCCCGCCTCGTGCAGGGTCACCCCGGCGCCCTCGCGGCCCAGCAGGGGCTTGGCGACGTAGCCGGTGGTGTCCGCGAGCTCGCGCGGGCCGTCGAGGTAGGCGGGCAGCAGGTTCGGGTGTTCGGGGAACAGCTCCCACAGGACCGCCAGCAGCGCCTTGTTGGAGAGCAGCATCTTCCACAACGGCTCGATCCAGGCCGTGGTGCCGGAGCCGCCGCCGTGGTCGTACGTGCCCAGCACCTGGGGCCCGAACTCGTCGGTGGCCAGCCACTCCCACGGGTAGAGCTTGAAGATGCCGCGGATGAAGCGGAGCTTCTCGTCGACGAACCGGCCGGAGAGGCTGTCCCAGCCGATCTGCTCGACGGACATGGCGACGGTGTCCAGGCCGGCCTGCTCCGCGGTCTCCTGGAGGTAGGCGACCGTCATCAGGTCCTCGCCGAGCTCGTCGGTCTCGGAGTGCGCGAAGTGCACCGGACCGGCCGGCAGCAGCTCGGCCTGCCGGCGCCAGGCGTCGACGAGCCGCTCGTGGAGGGAGTTCCACTGGTCGGCGCCGGGGAACCGCTCCTCCATCCAGAACCACTGCGGGCTCGCCGCCTCCACCAGGGAGGTGGGGGTGTCGGCGTTGTACTCCAGCATCTTGGCCGGGCCGCCGGAGCCGTCGTAGCGCAGGTCGAAGCGGCCGTAGAGGGAGGGCTGCTCGTCGCGCCGGCGCCAGGACTCGGCGATCCGGGCGGCCAGTTTCGAGTCGGTGATGCCGAGGTCGGCGAAGCGGTCGTGCTCGACGATGTGGGCCGCCGCCGCGAGGCACATGGCGTGCAGTTCCTCGACGACGTTCTCCAGCGCCTCGACCTCCGGGAGGGAGAACGAGTAGTACGCGCTCTCGTCCCAGTACGGGCGCAGGCTGTCGTCCGGGTACCGGGTCAGGGGGTAGATCAGCCCCTGCTCCTCGACGGTCCGCTGCCAGTTCGGGCGTGGCTCGATCGTGTGCCGCTCCACCCGGGATCAGCCGCCGCTGGAGCCGGAGTGGCTCTTGCCGATGCCGCCGCGGGTGACGGCGGACTTGTCGAAGCTGCCGTCCTTGACCTTGCCGTTGGCGACGCTGCCGCCGTAGTAGTACGCGCCGGTGCCGCCGCTCTTGCATTCCTTGTTGTTCAGGTGGTTCAGCGTGGAGCGGGACGCGCACCGCTTGTCGGGCTCGTCGCTGCTGCCGCAGGCGACGAGGGTCGCGGCGAGCAGGCCCATGCCGCCGAGCGCGACGGCGCCCGAGCGCATCCGGCGCCGATTGGTGCTGCTGGTGTCCATGTGAGTTCGCTCCCCCTGGGTGGCGTGCTCCCGACAGACTAGAGCGGGGTGACCGAGGGATGGAATCCAGCCGTCGTCACACCCTTGTCACGACGGTGACCTAGAGTCGGTTCGTGCTTGTTGGGATGATTTGCGCACTCGGTGCGGCGGTCTGTTTCGGTACGGCCTCGGTCCTCCAGGCCATGGCGGCGCGGGCGGCGGAGCCGGGAACCGGGTCCGGCGTGGACGCCGCACTCCTGCTGCGGGCCCTGCGCCAGTGGCGGTACCTGGCGGGGCTCGGCCTCGACGGGATCGGTTTCGTCCTCCAGATCATCGCCCTGCGGCACATCCCGATCTACGCGGTGGGGGCCGCACTGGCGGCCAGCCTCGCGGTGACGGCGGTGGTCGCGGCCCGACTGCTCCACGTACGGCTGAACCGGATGGAGTGGGCGGCCGTCGCGGTGGTGTGCGCGGGGCTGCTGATGCTGGGACTCGCCTCCGGGGAGGAGGGCTCCGGAACCGGTCCGCCCGCCCTGGAGTGGGGGTTGCTCGCGGTGGCGGTCCTGGTGCTGCTGGTGGGGGCGGCGGCCGGCGGCCTGCCGGACCGCTCCCGGCCGCTGGTGCTCGGCTTCGCGGCCGGAACGGGCTTCGGGGTGGTGGAGGTCGCGGTCCGCCTGATCGACGGATTCTCCTGGTCGGCGCTGACCGACCCGGCCCTCTACGCGCTCCTGTTGGGCGGCGGCGCGGCCTTCCTGCTGCTCACCTCGGCCCTGCAGCGCGGCTCGGTGACGGCCGCCACGGCCGGGATGGTGCTGGGCGAGACGATCGGCCCGGCGGCGGTGGGAGTGGTGTGGCTCGGGGACCGCACCCGCGAGGGGCTCGCCTGGTTGGCGGTGCTCGGCTTCGTGGTGGCCGTGGCCGGTTCGCTGGCCCTGGCCCGCTTCGGCGAACCCCCGGCGGACCCGGCCGACCCCGGGGACCCGGCGGACCCGGCCGGGCCGGTGGCCGATCCGGTTCCCTGACCCGCGCCCGCTACGGGAGGGTCGCCTCCAACGCCGCCAGCGCCCCCGACCACGCACTCTCCGACGGGGTCCCGTAGCCGAGCACCAACGCGTCCCGCGCCGGCATGGCCGACTCCGGGTGCCGGAAGCGCGACAGGCCCTCCAGGGCCAGGTCGTGCCAGGCCGCCGCCTGGATCAGGGGGCGTTCGGTGCCGGCCGGGAGGTCGAGCACCGCGTGCAGACCCGCCGCGATGCCGGAGACGGTCACCGCCGTCCGCGGGGCCAGGGCCTCCACCAGGGCGTCGCGCCGGCGCCGGTAGCGCAGCCGCATGCTCCGGACGTGCCGGTCGTACGCCCCGGACCGGATGAACTCCGCCAGCGTCAACTGGTCCGGCGTGCCCGACATCCAGTCGGTGTGCCCCTTCGCCGCCAACACCTCGTCCACCAGCCCGGCCGGCACCACCATCCAGCCCGTGCGCAGCCCCGGCGCCAGCGACTTGCTCGCCGTGCCCAGGTACACGACCCGGTCCGGGTCCAGCCCCTGGAGCGCCCCGACGGGCTGGCGGTCGTAGCGGAACTCCCCGTCGTAGTCGTCCTCCAGGATCAGCCCGCCCGTGGTCCTGGCCCAGTCCACGGCCGCCGCCCGCCGCCCCGGGGTCAAGGCGACGCCCGTCGGGAACTGGTGCGCCGGCGTGAGGAGCACCGCCCCCGACGCCGCCGTCAGGTCCTCCGTACGGGCGCCCGCGCCGTCCAGCCACAGGGGGCGGGTCCGCAGCCCCGCCCCGGTGAGCAGGTCCCGGTGCACGTCGAGGCTCCAGCCCTCCACGGCCACCTCGCGGACCCGGCGCGCCCGCAGCACCCGGGCGAGCAGCGTCAGCCCGTGCACGAACCCGGCGCACAGCACGATCCGGTCGGGGTCGGTGTCCACCCCCCGGGCGCGGGCCAGGTAGTCGGCCAGCGCCTCGCGCAGCTCGATCCGGCCGCGCGCGTCCGCCGCGTACCCGAAGGCGTCGTTCGGGGCGGCCGCGAGGGCTTTGCGGGCCGCAGCCGACCAGGCGGTGCGCGGGAAGCCGCCGAGGTCCGGGGAGCCCGGTACGAAGCTGTACGCGGGCCCCCGCCGGGCGGGTGGCCGCACTCGCGCGGCCCGGGCGGGGCGGCGCGGCACGGCACGTGCCGCGACCCGGGTGCCCGAGCCGTGACGGGCGGTCAGCCAGCCCTCGGCGACGAGTTCGCCGTACGCCTCCGCGACCGTGTTGCGGGCGATGCCGAGGTCGACGGCCAGAGACCTGGAGGAAGGCAGGCGGGTTCCCGGGGCGAGCCGACCGCTGCGCGCGGCCTCGCGCAGCGCCTCGGTCAGTCCGGCTCTCAGCCCGCGCCCGGCGGAGAGGTCGAGATGCAGGTCGGCGCCGAAAGTGGCCCAGGATTCCGTCATGAACATGGACCATATCGGCGGGCCGCCGGTCTCCTACGGTTGAGGCATGACGACGACGAACGAAACCCCCGCGTACGCCCCCGAGCACCCCGCCCGCCTGCAGTGGGCCAAGCTGGTCCCCGACGTGTACAAGGCCCTGGTGTCCCTGGAGGTCGCCGCCCGCAAGGGCCTGGACCCGACGCTGGTCGAGCTGGTCAAGGTGCGCGCCTCGCAGATCAACCACTGCGCGTTCTGCCTGGACATGCACACCAAGGACGCGCTGGCCGCCGGCGAGAGTGTCGAGCGCCTGATCCAGCTCGGCGCCTGGGAGGAGTCCCGGCACTTCTACACCGAGCGGGAGCTGGCGGCGATCGAGCTGACCGAGGCGGTGACCGTCCTGACGGACGGGTTCGTGCCGGACGCGGTGTACGGGAAGGCCGCCGAGCTGTTCGACGAGACCGAACTGGCCCAGTTGATCGCCGTGATCACGTCGATCAACGCCTGGAACCGGTTCGGCGTGACCTGCCGCCTCACGCCGGGGCACTACGCCCCGGGCGGGTTCAAGAACTGAGCCCGCCCCGTGCGAACGCCGAAGCGCCCCGGCCTGGTGTGGCCGGGGCGCTTCGCCGTGCGTACGGGTTCGATCAGATCAGGCCGAGCTCGCGCACCGCGTCGCGCTCCTCGACGAGCTCCGCCACGGACGCGTCGATGCGCGCACGGGAGAACTCGTTGATGTCCAGGCCCTGGACGATCTCGTACTTGCCGTCCTTGGTGGTGACGGGGAAGGACGAGATGATGCCCTCCGGGACGCCGTAGGAGCCGTCCGACGGGATGCCCATCGAGGTCCAGTCGCCCGCGGCGGTGCCGTTGACCCAGGTGTGCACGTGGTCGATGGCGGCGTTGGCGGCCGAGGCGGCCGAGGACGCGCCACGCGCCTCGATGATCGCGGCGCCGCGCTTGGCGACGGTCGGGATGAAGGTGTCGGCCAGCCACTGCTCGTCGCTGACGACCTCGGCGGCGTTCTTGCCGGCGATCTCCGCGTGGAAGATGTCGGGGTACTGGGTCGCCGAGTGGTTGCCCCAGATGGTCAGGCGCTTGATGTCGGAGACGGCGGCGCCGGTCTTGGCGGCCAGCTGCGAGATCGCGCGGTTGTGGTCCAGGCGGGTCATCGCGGTGAAGCGCTCGGCCGGTACGTCCGGGGCGGCGGCCTGCGCGATGAGCGCGTTGGTGTTGGCCGGGTTGCCCACGACCAGGACCTTGATGTCGTCCGCGGCGTGCGCGTTGATCGCGGCGCCCTGCGGCTTGAAGATGCCGCCGTTGGCGGAGAGCAGGTCACCGCGCTCCATGCCCTTGGTGCGCGGGCGGGCGCCCACGAGCAGCGCGACGTTCGCACCCTCGAAGCCCTTGTTCGGGTCGTCGAAGATGTCGATGCCGGCGAGCAGCGGGAAGGCGCAGTCGTCAAGCTCCATGGCGGTGCCCTCAGCGGCCTTCATGCCCTGCGGGATCTCCAGGAGGCGGAGCTTGACCGGCACGTCCGCGCCGAGGAGGTGACCGGACGCGATGCGGAAGAGCAGCGCGTAGCCGATCTGTCCGGCGGCGCCGGTGACGGTGACATTCACGGGAGTGCGGGTCATGGCCTTCTCCGTTAGACAGCTGGCGATGGGGCGTCCCTGCCCCCTGTGCTGGGAGGACGCCGCTCCCCGACCCTGTGAATCTTGACGTGAAGAGACATCCGTCGATCAGGCTATCCGACCCGGGGGGCGCCCAACCCCCGGGTCCGTGTGGTGCAGGGCACACGGACCCGGGTGTTCGAAGGCGGCGGCGAGGGCGGGGCCCCCATTCCCCCCGGAAGACCTCGCCGGTGCGGTGGCCTTCCGGTGTGCATTGACGGGGGCTACGGGGGCGAACTAGCGCACGGTGAAGCGGACCACGTCGGTCAGGAAGGGGATCTCCTGCCACGCCTTGGGGGCTGGTACGACCATCGTGAGCAGCGTGATCGACGCCCCCAGCAGCCCGTACGTGACCATGTCCGTGAACCGGGACCGCACGGCGAGCATCCCCACCGACGGCAGTATCCAGCGCATGACCGCCCCCGCGATCAGCGCGGCCCCGATGATCAGGCACCCGATGCGCGGGTACCCGATCGCCGTGGTGAGCAGCCCGATCGCGGTGGCGGCCAGCACGCTGAGCATCGGCCACTGACGCGCCGGTGCGGGCGCGCCCCCGGGCGCGGCCCGGCCGCCGCCCTCGGGGCGGGCGGTGTCCCGGGTGACGGAGGGGAAGCGACGGGATTTCGCCCCCGCCTCCTCCGGCCCCTCGCCGTCGACCTCGTCCGCGTCGTTCTCTTCGCTCTCGTCACCCGCGGCGTCCGCCTCGACCGGCTCGTCCGCCTCGACCGGCTCGTCCGCCTCGACCGGCTGGGCTGGCTCGACCGGCTGGGCCACATCGCCCACGTCGGCCGCCTCGCCCGCCTCGCTCTCGACGGGGAGTGGCCGCGGCTGCCGGCCCTTCGTCGGCTCGACGGCGCCCTCGGACGCCCTCGGCGCCGGAGCTTCCGCCGGTTCCGCCGGTTCCGTGTCTCGCTCAGCCCGCACTGGTCGTCCGTTCCGCCGCCTCGACGACGTTGACGAGCAACTGGGCGCGGGTCATCGGGCCGACACCGCCCGGGTTCGGCGAGATCCAGCCGGCCACCTCGGCGACACCGGGGTGCACGTCGCCGACGATCTTCCCGTTCTCGTCGCGGCTCACGCCGACGTCGAGGACGGCCGCGCCCGGCTTCACGTCCTCCGGCTTGACCAGGTGCGGGACACCGGCCGCCGCGACGACGATGTCGGCCTGGCGCAGCAGCCCGGACAGGTCGCGCGTGCCGGTGTGGCACAGGGTCACGGTCGCGTTCTCGGACTTGCGGGTCAGGAGCAGGCCGATCGAGCGGCCCACGGTGATGCCGCGGCCCAGGACCACGACGTGCGCGCCGTTGATCTCGACGCCGTGGTGGCGGAGCAGTTCGACGATCCCGTACGGGGTGCAGGGCAGCGGGCCCGGCTCGTTCAGCACCAGCCGGCCGAGCGACATGGGGTGCAGGCCGTCGGCGTCCTTGGTCGGGTCCATCAGTTCGAGGACGCGGTTGGTGTCGATGCCCTTGGGGAGCGGGAGTTGGACGATGTAGCCGGTGCACTCGGGGTTGGCGTTGAGCTCCCGCACGACCTCCTCGATGTCCTCCTGGGAGGCCGTCGCGGGCAGTTCGCGCTGGATGGAGGCGATGCCGACCTCGGCGCAGTCCTTGTGCTTGCCGTTGACGTACCAGCGGCTGCCCGGATCGTCACCGACCAGCAGGGTGCCGAGGCCGGGGGTGATGCCCCGGGCCTTCAGCGCCGCCACGCGGGCGGTCAGTTCGGACTTGATCGCGGCTGCGGTGGCCTTGCCATCGAGAATCTGGGCGGTCATGCCCCCCATCCTCCCGGATGGAGTGGCCCCGGTTCCAGTCAAGGGGTCTCCGGTGGACCGCCGCGTGTACGCGGGTGACATGGTTCATTGCACTTGCACAACAAGTGTCACGCCGTTCGTGACCCGGCTGGACAGCGCGGGGTCGACCGGACCACGATGACGGCAATGAGTGCCGCGGGCAGTGCCGGGGGGCGGACCGCAGAGAAGTGCAGTGTTCCTCCGATAGTGCCGTGCGTCCCCGCACTTCCACGGAGGAACACCCCAAGATGAGCTTCGGCGACCCGAACAACCCGTACGGACAGCAGCAGCCGCCGCAGGGCCAGCCCGGCTACGGCTACCCGCAGGCCCCGCAGGGCGTTCCGCCCCAGGGCTACGGATACCCGGGCGGCGCCCCGGCCTACCCGGGCGGTTACCCGGGCGTTCCCGTGGAGATGCCCGGTGGCGTCAAGGGCGCGCGGATCATGCTCTTCATCCTGGGCGGCTGCCAGGTCATCGGCGGCATCATCGCGATGGTCGCCTCCGCCTGGGTCGCCAAGATGATCACGGGATCCGTCGATTCCTCGAACTCGAGCGTCAGCAGCGCGGACGTGGACAAGGCCGCGGGCCTCGGCGCCGGCATCATGATCTTCATCGGCCTGATCATCCTGGGCTTCGCCGTCTGGGGCATCCTCACCGGAGTCAAGCTGGGCAAGGGCCGTGGCGGCATCCGCGTCTCCGGCATCGTCTACGCCTCGGCCGTGGTCCTGTTCAGCCTGATCACCCTGCTCCTCGGGAACCTGCCCGGCCTGCTCAGCCTGGTGCTCGGCATCCTCATCATCGTCTTCCTCGCCAAGAGCGACGCGAGCCGGTACTTCAACCGCGCGGCCCAGTAGGCGCGTACGACGAAGGCCGCGCCCCTTTCCGGGGGCGCGGCCTTCGTCGTGTCCGGACGGGGGCCGGTCAACAGGGTCCGGTCAACGGGGCCGGTCAGGGGGATCCCGTCAAAGGAATCCGCTCAGTGGAAGAAGTGGCGGGTACCGGTGAAGTACATCGTCACGCCCGCGGCCTTGGCGGCCTCGATGACCAGCTCGTCACGCATCGAACCGCCCGGCTGGACCACGGCCTTGATGCCCGCGGCGGTCAGGATCTCCAGCCCGTCGGGGAAGGGGAAGAAGGCGTCGGACGCGGCGTACGAGCCCCGCGCGCGCTCGGCGCCCGCCCGCTCGACGGCGAGCTTCGCGGAGTCGACCCGGTTGACCTGCCCCATGCCGACGCCGACCGAGGCGCCGCCCTTGGCGAGCAGGATCGCGTTGGACTTGACGGCGCGGCAGGCCTTCCACGCGAAGGACAGCTCGGCGAGCTCGTCGGCGGAGAGCGCCTCGCCGGTGGCGAGGGTCCAGTTGGCCGGGTCGTCACCCTCGGCCCGACCCGCTCCCTCGGCGAACGTGTCGCTCTGCTGGAGCAGCGCGCCGCCGGAGATGAGCTTGAGGTCTCCGGGCTGGTGCGGGGAGCCGGCCACCTTCAGGATCCGGATGTTCTTCTTCTTCGCCAGGATCTCGACCGCGCCGGCCTCGTAGTCGGGGGCGGCGATGACCTCGGTGAAGATCTCCGCGACCTGCTCGGCGAGCTCGACGGTCACCGGACGGTTGACGGCGATGACGCCGCCGAAGGCGGACAGCGGGTCGCAGGCGTGCGCCTTGCGGTGGGCCGCGGCCACGTCCTTGTCCACGGCGATGCCGCACGGGTTGGCGTGCTTGATGATCGCGACGCAGGGCTCTTCGTGGTCGTGGGCGGCGCGGCGCGCCGCCTCGGTGTCCACGTAGTTGTTGAAGGACATCTCCTTGCCGTGCAACTGCTCGGCGTTGGCGAGCCCGCCCGGCTGACCGTCGGTGTAGAGGGCGGCGGCCTGGTGGGGGTTCTCGCCGTAGCGCAGGGTCGACTTGCGCTCCCAGGCCTCGGCCAGGAACTCGGGCAGGACGGCCTCGGGCTCCGGGGCGTAGGCGTTGGTGAACCAGGACGCGACGGCCACGTCGTAGGCCGCGGTGTGCTGGAACGCCTCGGCCGCGAGCCGCTTGCGGGCGGTCAGGTCGAAGCCGCCGCCGCGGGCCGCGGTGAGGACGTCGGCGTAGCGCTCGGGGCTGGTGACCACGGCGACGGACGGGTGGTTCTTGGCGGCCGCGCGGACCATCGACGGACCGCCGATGTCGATCTGCTCGACGCACTCGTCCGGGGTCGCGCCCGACTGGACGGTCGCCAGGAAGGGGTAGAGGTTGACGATCACCAGATCGAACGGCTCGACGCCCAGCTCGGCCAACTGGTTGCGGTGGTCCTCCAGCCGCAGGTCGGCGAGGATGCCGGCGTGCACGCGCGGGTGCAGGGTCTTGACGCGGCCGTCGAGGCATTCGGGGAAGCCGGTGAGCTCCTCGACCTTGGTGACGGGCACCCCGGCCGCGGCGATCTTCGAGGCGGTGGAGCCGGTCGAGACGAGCGCGACGCCCGCCTCGTGCAGGCCGCGGGCCAGGTCTTCCAGTCCCGTCTTGTCGTAGACGCTGATGAGCGCACGACGGATCGGCCGCTGGGTCGTGGTCGGGTCGTTGCTGCTGCTGTCTGCGGCGGTCACTGGATTGTTACCTTTCGTCCCTCAATGCGGTAGCCGTGCCGGGCCAGGCGCCCCACGACGTCGACGAGCAGCGTGCGCTCGACTTCCTTGATGCGCTCATGGAGAGCGGCTTCGTCTTCCCCGTCCCGGATCTCGACGACACCCTGGGCGATGATCGGACCGGTGTCGACGCCGCCGTCCACGAAGTGGACGGTGCAGCCGGTGACCTTCGCGCCGTAGGCGAGGGCGTCGCGCACGCCGTGCGCGCCGGGGAACGCGGGAAGCAGCGCGGGATGGGTGTTGATGAACCGGCCGCCGAAGCGGTCGACGAACTCCCGGCCCACGATCTTCATGAACCCGGCGGAGACCACCAGGTCCGGGGCGTGGGCGGCGGTCGCCTCGGTGAGGGCGACGTCCCACTCCGCGCGGGTGTCGTACGCCTTGACCGGGCACACGAAGGTGGGGATCCCGGCCTTCTCGGCGCGCTCCAACCCGGCGATGCCGTCTCGGTCGGCTCCGACGGCGACCACGCGGGCACCGAAACCCTCGGGCCCTTCGGGGTGGGCGTCGATGGCGTCGAGCAGGGCCTGGAGGTTGGTGCCGGAACCTGAGACCAGCACGACCAGGCGGGAGGCGGCCATGTACGGCCCTTTCTCACGTGAGTACGGCGTTCGTCTTGTGCGATCGCATGAAACTACGGGGCACCGGTATACGGGGAACCATACGAAGCCACCGACCGCCTGCAACGATACCGGCACACCGGACCGCCCCCGAGGGACGGGGGGACGGCCGGGCGGTAGCGTCTGGCATACAAGCCACAAACGACGCGGCGCGACGCCTTTGGCCGCACGACAACAGGGGAAGTAACGCACTCGATGCCGGACCGCCGTCAGCCCGACCCCTCGACCGACGACAACCCCTTCGCGGCTCCCCCGGAGGGCCGGCCCGACCAGCCGTGGCAGCCGCGCGGTGGCGGCCCCGGCCAGGGTCAGGACCGGGACTCGACCCCCTCCGGCCCCGACGGTCCGGCCCGCTGGGATCCCACCGACCCGATCCAGCGGCGTGCGCGGTACGCCCTGCTGGCGGGCATGTGGGGGTTCTTCTTCGGGATCTTCGGGATCCCGTCGGTGGGGCTCCTGCTCGGCGCGCTGGCCATGTACTGGGGCATCACCGCCCTGCGCGGCCGCCCGGCCGAGCCGGCCGCGGCCACTTCCCCGGACGCCGACACCACCGCCGCGACCCCGACCACCGCCCCGGCGCCGGCCACCACCCCGACCCCCGGCGGCCTCGCGGCCCTAGGCCCGGCGGCCCGCCCCCAGCGCACCGCCGCGATCAGCGGCCTGGTCACGGCGTCGTTGGCACTGCTGCTGGCGATCAGCTCGTACGCCCTGCAACTGACCTACAAGGACTTCTACGTGTGCCGCGAGGACGCGCTGACGAAGACCGCGGAACTCCAGTGCAACACCCTGCTCCCCGACAACTTCCTGGGCAAGGTCCTCAAGGTCCAACGCTGACCCCCTCCCCCTGACCGCCACCCCGGCCCGACCGGGGCGGTCGGGGGCGGGCCGGTCGAGGCCGTCGAGGCCGTCGAGGCCGTCGAGGCCGTCGAGGCCGTCGAGGCCGTCGAGGCCGTCGAGGCGGAGCAAACCCGACCCGGGCGGTCGGCGCCACCCCGCCCCGGCGCGCCATCCGGCCCGGGCGGCGTTCGAGGTACCCGGCGCAGCCACCCCGGCCCAACCAGGGCGGTCCCAGCGGGGCCAAGACCCCACCGGGACCCACCACCCCAGCCCCACCAGCGCCACAGCCACCCGAGGCAACCACGCCCGCCAATCCAGCCCCGCCGGCGTTTGAGGCGCCCGGCGCAGCCGGGGCCGGCAGCGACGACGCCGTCACTGCGACGGCTACTCCGACGGCCGCCGCGACAGAACGCGGGCCCCGGCCACCCCGGGAAGCAGCGGCGCGGCCTCGTCGGCAACGGCCGCAGGCGGCTCCGGCACGGCGGCCGGTACCACCGGTACCAGCGGCGGCGCCACGGGCACGACCGGCAGCACCACGGGCACGACCCGCGACACCTCGGGCACGACCGACGCCACCGGCACAACCGGCGGCGCCACCGGCACAGGCGGGGACGAAGCCCCCGCCCCCGCCCCCACGGGAACCATCGGCGTGGCCGCCCGCCGAAGCGCCGCCCAGCGCAGTTCCCGTACCCCGGAGTCGTGCCATTCGTCCGCCGCGGACGCGGCCCCCCGCAGTGGCCGTGTCCGCCACGCGTGCACCGCCACGGCCAACGGCACCGCCAGCCCCAGCGTCCATCCCGTGGCCGCGGCCCCGACCTGCCACCACACCGGTCCGAAGCTCGCCAGTGCCGCCGCGCCCATCGGCCCGGCCGCCGCCGCCGCGAGGCCGGCCATCGCGAGCCCGCACACCACCGACCCGAGCGCCGCGGTGAGCGCGGTCTCCCCGTACGAGACCTCGCGCGCCCGCCGCACCGCGAACCATCCGACGCCCAGCCCCGCGGCCACCGGCACCGCGACAGCCGCCCAGGTCAGCGGTGTCCCGGAGCTCTCCGGCGGCAGGGCCGCGAGCAGCGGGAACCTCGGCAGCGCCGGCGATCCCCCGAAGCCGAGCGGTGTCGCGGTGGCGCCGGTGCCCAGCGCGAAGCCGGGCCCCAACCCGTACGCCGCGCCCCACACCATCGCGTTCGGGATCAGCGCCAGCGCCAGCAGCAGGACCGCGAACCGTCCCGACCACACCCCGGTCAGCGCGAGGAAGGATTCCTGGACCTCGGGGCCGTGCCAGGCCAGCGAGGCTCCGACGAGCAGGATCCCCCCGCCCAGGAGAACGAGCGCCCCGGCCGCGCCGGAGCGCACGGCCAGCGCGTAACGGGGGCGCGGTAATGCCGTTCGTACGCCCTTGACCGCCCATCCCGGGGCCCAGGGCGGAAGCGTCACCGGCGGCCTGCCCCGCGCCTCCCACACTCCGCCGGCGGCGGCGAGTACGGCGACCAGCGGCACGTGCCAGGCCGCGCTCAGCGGATCGGCCGGCATCGGGCCGCCCGCCGCGTACACCGTGGCCATCGCTCCGACGGTCAGGTATCCGCAGGTCACGGCCGAGAAGACCACGCTCGGCGGCAGCACCTCGTCGTCCATGGAGCCATCGCCCGAGGCGCTGCCGAGGCGCGCGGCCCGCCGCATCAACAGCACCGGCAGCGCCACCAGGAGCAGCGGGGTCACTCCGACGGGCGCCGGTACACCGGAAAGAGTGTCGTAGCGGACGAGTTCCGTCCCGTGGGCCAGCAGCCACAGGCCCGCGGCGAGGTGCAGCGCGCCGCCGGGGCCGCTGTCGGGGTAGGGGGAGCTGATCCACAGCACGATCACGAGGACGGCCAGGAAGCCGAGCCCCAGTCCGGCGGCCACGGCGCCGCCCAGTACACAGGCGGCGGCGGCCGGTGAACGGCGCCGCACGGCGGCCTGTGGGGCCGTCGGCAACAGGGTCCCGCGTTCGGTCACTTGGGTCACCCCGCCATGGTGCCAACGACACGCGCTATGGGCGGGTAACAGGCGAATGTCCGTGGTGTCGCTCAATATACGTTTATGTACTTTTTCGCGCAGGACTGCCGGGTCGCGGGGAGTGTGGCATGACACAGGATGTCGAGACTGCCTCCGCCACCGGGGAGACCGACCTCCCCTCCCCCAAGGAGCGCCGCAGGCTGCGTGAGACCGCCGAGCTGACGCACGAGGACCTCGCGTCCACCCTGGGCGTCACCACGAACACGGCGCGCTCCTGGGAGACCGGACGCACGGACCCGCGCGGCCGCAAGCGCGAGGCGTACGCCAAGCTGCTCGCCCAGCTCGCCCGGCTCGCCCGCCCCACCGCCGAGCAGGCCGCGTCCGCCGAACCCCCGACCGGTTCGACCGGTTCCACCCGTTCAACAACGGACCAGGCGGCGACGGACCAGGCGGCGACGGCCGATGACGCCGCCCCCGCCCCGCCCCCGGAGGCGGACGGCGAGTCCGACGCGGAGGCGGATACCGAGGCGGGCGCCACGCCCGCGTCCGAACCCGCCCGGCGCATGGCCGGCGCCGTACGCGCCTTCGCCGCCGGCTGGCAGGCACGCCCCGCGAGCCCCCCGAACCGACCCAAGGGCGCCGCCAAGCGGGCCGCCAAGCCGCCGGCCTCCTTGGCGCGCCACGAGTCCAAGACCCCCGTGACATCCGGCTCCGGCGGAGGCGGCCGCCACCCCGGCGGCGCGAAACCGCCTCCGGCCCCCGCGACGTCGGGGGGCCGGAACCGGTCCGACACCCCCGCCGAGGAGGTCGAGGCAGCACCCCCGGCCAAGGCTGCGGACGGGACCGAGGCCAAGGCCAAGGCCGCGGACGGGACCGAGATCGAGGCCAAGGCCGCGGCCGCGGTCGAGGTCAAGGTCGAGGTCGAGGTCGAGGAGACCATGGCGGTCTCGGACGGGGTCGCGGACGGGGTCGCGGTCGCGGTCGACGGGGCCACAACGGGCAGGACCACAACGGGCAAGGCCACGCCGGACCCGACCGGAGCCGACCGGCCCGAGGCGGGCAAGACCGAGGCGGGCAGTGCCGAGGCGGGCAAGGCCGAGGCAGACCGGCCCGAGACAAGCGACCCCGAGGCGGACCAGGCCGGGGAGGACAAGACCGCCAGGGACAAGACCGAGGAGGACCCCGCGGGCGGGACGACGCCGGCTCCGGGGTCCGCCCTCACCCCCGCCCAGGCCTTCGACGCGCTCTACGCGTACGCCGCCCCCGCCCTGGCACGCCAGACCTACCTGCTCACCGGCCGCCGCGCCCTCTCCCTGGAGGCCGTCGAGCGGGCGTTCCAGAACGCCTGGGAGCGCTGGCCCGAGGTCGCCACCGACCCGGATCCGGTGGGCTGGGTGCGCGCGGCCGCGTACGAGCACGCCCTGTCCCCCTGGCAGCGGCTGCGACGCGCCCACCGCAACCCCGACCAGGCCCCGGCCGAGCCCGCGGACCGGATCCTGATGGACGCCATGCTGGCGCTCCCCACCACGCACCGGCGCACGGTGCTTCTCTACGACGGGGTCGGCCTCGACCTGCCCGACACGGCCGCCGAGACCGAGGCCAGCACCCCCACCGCCGGCATCCGGTTGCTCCACGCGCACGCCGACCTCGCCGACCGGATCCCCGAGTTGGCCGCCGCACCGCCCGAGAGGCACTCCGCCCTGCTGCGGGAGCGTCTGGGCGCGGTCCGCCCGCCCGTACGGCTGGAGCCTCGCGAGGCCTGCGTCGTGCGCGTGGCGTGCGAGCGCCGGGCCCGGTTGTGGTCCCGCGCCGCGATCGGCCTGACCGCAGTGATCGCGGTGGCCACGGCGTACACCCTGACGACCGCGCCCACCCGGTACGAGCCTCCGGTCTCCCCCGGCGCGAACGTCACCGGGGTGCCCCCGCACAGCGGTCCGCAGGCGCTGACCGAGCGGAGCAAGGAACTCCACGACACGCTGCGGTTCCACCCGGCCGCCCGGCCCGACCGCCTCACGCCCACGGTGGGGTGACGGCCGGCGGCACCACGTGAAACGGGCGTGGCCCGCGCCCCGAAGGGTGCGGGCCACGCCCGTACACGCGTACAGCGACTGCTACTGAGCGGCGTTCAGGATCTCGCGCGCCAGCTTGGCGGTCTCGGTCGGCGTCTTGCCGACCTTCACGCCCGCGGCCTCGAGGGCTTCCTTCTTGGCCTGTGCGGTGCCGGAAGAACCGGAGACGATGGCGCCGGCGTGGCCCATGGTCTTGCCCTCGGGGGCGGTGAAGCCCGCGACGTAACCGACGACCGGCTTGGTGACGTTCTTCGCGATGAAGTCCGCCGCACGCTCCTCGGCGTCGCCGCCGATCTCGCCGATCATGACGATCAGGTCGGTGTCGGGGTCCGCCTCGAACGCCGCGAGGGCGTCGATGTGCGTGGTGCCGATGACCGGGTCGCCACCGATGCCGACGGCGGAGGAGAAGCCGATGTCACGGAGTTCGTACATCATCTGGTAGGTCAGCGTGCCGGACTTGGACACGAGACCGATGCGGCCGGGCTTGGTGATGTCGCCCGGGATGATGCCGGCGTTGGACTGGCCGGGGGTGATCAGACCCGGGCAGTTCGGGCCGATGATCCGCGTGGTGTTGCCCTTGGCGGTCGCGTACGCCCAGAAGGCGGCGGAGTCGTGCACCGCGATGCCCTCGGTGATGACGACGGCCAGCGGGATCTCGGCGTCGATGGCCTCGACGACGGCGGCCTTGGCGAAGGCCGGCGGGACGAAGAGGACGGAGACGTTGGCGCCCGTCTTCTCCATCGCCTCGGCGACGGAACCGAAGACCGGTACCTCGGTGCCGTCGAAGTCGACGGTGGTGCCGGCCTTGCGCGGGTTCACGCCGCCGACGATGTTGGTGCCGTCAGCCAGCATCAACTTGGTGTGCTTCATGCCCGTGGCACCGGTCATGCCCTGGACGATGACCTTGCTGTCCTTGTTGAGGAAGATAGCCATGTGAGTCTGTGACCTCTGCCCTTACTTCGCAGCCGCGAGCTCGGCGGCCTTGTCGGCCGCGCCGTCCATGGTGTCCACGCGCTGCACCAGCGGGTGGTTGGCGTCCGACAGGATCTTGCGACCCAGCTCGGCGTTGTTGCCGTCGAGGCGGACGACGAGCGGCTTGGTGACCGCCTCGCCCTTGTCCGCCAGCAGCTGGAGTGCCTGGACGATGCCGTTGGCGACCTCGTCACACGCGGTGATGCCACCGAAGACGTTGACGAACACGGACTTGACGTCCGGGTCGCCGAGGATGATCTCCAGGCCGTTGGCCATGACGGCGGCGGAGGCGCCACCACCGATGTCCAGGAAGTTGGCGGGCTTGACGCCGCCGTGGTTCTCACCGGCGTACGCGACGACGTCGAGGGTGCTCATGACGAGACCCGCGCCGTTGCCGATGATGCCGACCTCGCCGTCGAGCTTCACGTAGTTGAGGTTCTTCGCCTTGGCGGCGGCCTCGAGCGGGTTCGCGGCAGCGTGGTCCACGAACTCCTCGTGACCCGGCTGGCGGAACTCGGCGTTCTCGTCGAGCGAGACCTTGCCGTCGAGCGCGATGACGTCGCCGTTGGCGACCTTCGCGAGCGGGTTGACCTCGACGAGGAGCGCGTCCTCGGCGATGAAGGTGTCCCACAGGGTCACGAGGACCTCGGCGACCTTCTCGGCGACCTCGGCCGGGAACTTCGCCAGCGCGACGATCTCGCGGGCCTTCTCGATGGTCACGCCCTCGTTGGCGTTGACCGGGACCTTCGCGAGGGCCTCGGGGGTCTTCTCCGCGACCTCCTCGATGTCCATGCCGCCCTGCACCGAGGCCATGGCCAGGAAGGTGCGGTTGGTGCGGTCGAGGAGGTACGAGACGTAGTACTCCTCGAGAATCTCGGGAGCGGTCTCGGCGATCATCACCTTGTGGACCGTGTGGCCCTTGATGTCCATCCCGAGGATGTCCGTCGCCCGGGCCACGGCCTCGTCCGGGGTCGCCGCCAGCTTGACGCCGCCGGCCTTGCCTCGGCCGCCGACCTTCACCTGCGCCTTGACGACCGACTTGCCGCCCAGCCGCTCGGTGGCCTCGCGCGCCGCCTCAGGCGTGTCGATCACTTCACCGGCCAGCACCGGTACACCGTGCTTGGCGAAGAGGTCCCTCGCCTGGTACTCGAACAGGTCCACGCGCGTCCGTCCCTTGTCTTCAAAGATTCGCAGTGATTCGCGGTTGTCTGCTATCTGCGTGGGCGTGCCGCGGAGGGCAACGTGACGGCGCTGTCACAAGGAAGGCGCACACGGTGACCGTGGACGCGGCATGTCCGTCCCGCAGGTTATCCCCGTGGGCCGTGGGTCCCTAAATCGCAGATCACACCTGAGCGGTGATACCTGTCACAGATCGCCTGACGGTTGAACTGCGCGTTCGTGTGATCTGCCGATGTGCGGACGCGATGGGCCGGGAATGAGCGGGCGGTGTTCGCCGGGAGTGGACGGCGGGTGGGGCGGACGGTGGACCACCGGTGTGCCGTCTGAGGCCATCGGTGGTCAGGGGCTTCAGGGAACGGGCAGGGGACGTTTCTCCAGTGCGGCGGCCATCACGTCCGGGAACAGGTCGGGGGTGCAGGCGAAGGCGGGCGCGCCGAGCGCGGCGAGCGCCGCCGCGTGCTGGTGGTCGTAGGCGGGGGCGCCCTCGTCGGACAGTGCCAACAGGGCCACGAACTCCACTCCGGCGGCCTTCATGGAGGCGACCCGCTTGAGCATCTCGTCGCGGATGCCGCCCTCGTAGAGGTCGCTGATGAGGACGACGACGGTGTCGGCGGGCCGGGTGATCTTGGCCTGGCAGTGGGCGAGGGCGCGGTTGATGTCCGTGCCACCGCCGAGCTGGGTGCCGAAGAGGACGTCCACCGGATCGGTGAGCCGGTCGGTGAGGTCCACGACGGAGGTGTCGAAGACGACGAGGCGGGTGGCGATCGAGCGCATCGAGGCGAGCACCGCGCCGAAGACGGAGGCGTAGACGACGGAGGCCGCCATCGAGCCGGACTGGTCGATGCAGAGGATCACCTCCTTCTTCACGGACCGGGCGGCCCGGCCGTATCCGATCAGTCGCTCGGGGACGACCGTGCGGTGCTCGGGAAGGTAGTTCTTGAGGTTGGCGCGGATCGTCCGGTCCCAGTCGATGTCGTGGTGACGGGGGCGGCTGATCCGCGCCGAACGGTCCAGGGCGCCCGTGAGCGTGGCCCTGGTGCGGGCCGCCAGCCGCTTCTCCAGTTGCTCGACCACCTTGCGGACCACGGCCCGCGCCGTCTCCCGGGTCGTCTCCGGCATCGCCTTGTTCAGGGAGAGGAGGGTGCCGACCAGGTGGACGTCCGGCTCGACGGCCTCCAGCATCTCCGGCTCCATCAGCAGGGACGCCAGACCGAGCCGCTCGATCGCGTCGCGCTGCATCACCTGGACCACGGAGGCGGGGAAGTACGTCCGGATGTCCCCGAGCCAGCGGGCCACCCGGGGCGCCGACCCACCGAGACCGGCGGACCGCTCGCCCTGCGGCCTGCCGCCGCCGGCGCCGCCGGGACTGCCGTACAGGGCGCCGAGCGCGGCGTCCATCGCGGCGTCCCGCCCGGCGAGGGCGTGGCCGGTCCCGTCGCCCTCGCCCCCTCCGAGCACCAACCGCCAGCGACGCAGCCGCTCCGCGTCCGTCGTGCCGGTCCCCGTCGCCGTGGTGTTCTCCGTCGTCCCGGTCCCCGCCGCCGCGAGGTTCTCCGTCGCCGTCATGTGCCCCGCCCTCCCCGTCGCGCTGTCGCCCATGGCCCCGTCACGCATTGCCGCCCCGTTCCCCATCGCCCCGTCCCCCACTGCCGCTTCGTTCCCCATCGCCCCGAGCCCCCGTCCCCTCCCCCGACCGTCTCGCCCGCGCCGTCAACCCGCCGGGGTCGCCATCGGCGCCGTCAACCCGCCGGCGTCGCGAGGATCAGCCGGACCAACTCCGCCGCGGCGTCGGCGCGTATCAGGTCCGGCTCGGCGGCGAAGCCGTCGGAGCCCGCACCGGTCCGGCTCCTCCCGGTCCGGTCTCCGGGGCCGCGGCGGACCAGTTCGCCCAGGGTCCGCTTCACGCCCGACTCGTACGCCCCGAACGTCCGGCGCAGCAGGGGCAGTACGTCGATGAACGCCCCCTCCGGCACCGACACCAGCCACGCGTCGATCAGGCCCAGCAGTCGGGCGTCGTGGATCAGCAGCGTCCCGCCGCCCGCGCCGGCGCCCGCGAAACCCTCGATCCAGCCCGCCGCGTCGACCGGGGCGGCCGCCGGGGACAGCGCCAGCCCCATGAGCCGGGCCGTCTCCTCGGGCGGCAACCGTCCGTCGTCGAGCAGCAGGCGGGTGGCGCGGCCTCGTATCGTCCCGGGCACGCCCTCGCGACCGGCGAGCGTCCGCAGCACCGCCGCCCAGCGCTCGGGCAGGCCGTCCACCTCCAGCAGCGCGATCGCGCCGTGCACCCCGTCCACGTGTCCGCGCAGTTCGGCCGCGCCGTCGGCGTCCAGGCCCGTCGCGCAGGCGGGCGGCAGGGCCACGCAGATCCGGTCCGCGAGCCCGGCCGCGACCCTGCCGAGGGCCGTCGCGTCGGTGCCGCGTACGTCCCCGTACCGCAGCGAACGGGCCAGGGCGGGCAGGGCCTCGGCGAGCCGCGCCACGTCGGTGGCGAGCGCCGCCCGGTCCGCGAGGGCCCGTAGGACGACGGGCAGCGCCTCGGACAGACCGGCCGACAGGCACCGCTCGGCCAGGGCCGTGACCTCGCCCAACTCCCTCGCCGCGACCGCCTCGGCCTCGACCTTGGCCGTGGCGGCGCCGACGACGGTGGTGCCCCAGATGCCGGCTTCCGCGACCCGTACCGACAGCTCCGGTTCCCAGCGGAGCCGCCAGGTCTCGCGGAAGGTTCCGGTGCTGCCCCGGGAGGCGGTGGGTGTCCCCCAGTCGATCCCGAGCAGCCGCAGCCGGTGCAGCAGGAGGGACTTGGCCGTGTCGGTGTCCTTGCGGAGGTCGAGTTCCAGGTCCCGTTGCTGTGCCTCGGCCTTGAGCCGCAGGGCGCGCTGCCTTCGTGTGAGGTCCCGTTGGAGCGGTACGACGGGTGCCGCGTCGGGGACCTCGCCGAGGACGTCCCCGACGACGAGGCGGTCCTCGATCAGTGCGAGGGGGATCTCGGAGCCGTCGCACATCACCGCCCGCACCGCTTCGAGGGTCTCGGCGAGGCCCGCTACGGGGCGTCCGCGCACGACGGCCAGGGTCTCGGCGAGCCGGACCGCCTCGATGACGTGGGCCGGGCCGACCTGCCGGTCCTCGGCCCGCAGCAGCCCGGCGGCCCGGGTCAGCCAGCGTTCGAGGGGTCGGTCCCGGGACTCGAAGAGGTGGGCGTACCAGCCGGGCGAGGTGACGCCGGCTCCGTACCCGTCCGCCCGGGCGAGCCGGCGATGGGTCCAGGGCACCCAGGTGGTCTCCACCTTGACCTTGGGCAGCCCGGTGAGCAGGGCCTTGTCGGCGGCGGCGGTGGTCCTCGCGCGCAGGGCCGGGACGTGCCAGGCTCCGCAGACCACGGCGTAGGCGTCGCCGAACTCCTTGCGGGCGGCGCGCATCCGCTGCCGCATGTGGGCCTCGCGCACCCGGTCGCCGGGGTGCCCGCCGTCCCCGTACGCCTCGCGCAGGGCCCCCATGGCCTCGCCGAGGGCCTCGAAGGTCGCGCGGGGGTCCCGGACGGCTCCGCTGCCCCGGTGCTCGACCACGTCCTCCCACCAGCGTTCGGGGTCGTCGTACCCGGCGGTCTCGGCGAGCACAGCGAGCGGGTCGATCCGTACCGCGTCGGGATCGGGTGCCCGCGGATCCCGGGGGGCGGCGAGCGTGTGCGCGGCGGGGAGGTCGATGAAGCGGACGGGGACATCGCGTTCCTGCGCCCAGCGCAGGGCGGTCCACTCCGGGGAGAACCCGGCGAGCGGCCAGAACGCGGCCCTGCCGGGATCGTCCGCGGCGTGCGCGAGGAGTGCGACGGGCGGTCTCATCCCGGGCTCGGCGGCCAGCGGCAGCAGGGCGTCGCCCTCGGGTGGGCCCTCGATGAGGACCGCGCGCGGGGTCGCGGCGTCGAGCGCGGCCCGCACCGCGCGGGCGGAGCCCGGTCCGTGGTGCCGGACGCCCAACAGCAGTGGCCCGGGGGCCTCGGGGCTCATGCGGACACCTCCCGGCAGGCGCGGTAGAAGTCCTTCCAGCCGTCTCGTTCGCGGACGACGCTCTCCAGGTACTCCTGCCAGACGACCCGGTCGGCGGCCGGGTCGCGGACGACGGCGCCGAGGATGCCGGCGGCCACGTCGGAGGAGCGCAGGACGCCGTCGCCGAAGTGGGCGGCGAGGGCCAGACCGCCGGTGACCACGGAGATGGCCTCGGCGGTGGAGAGGGTGCCGCTGGGCGATTTGACCTTGGTGCGGCCGTCACCGGTGATTCCGTCGCGCAGCTCGCGGAAGACGGTGACGACGCGGCGGATCTCCTCCAGGCCCTCGGGCACGGCCGGCAGGTCGAGGGCGCGGCCCATCTGGTCGACGCGGCGGGCCACGATGTCGACCTCGGCCTCGGCGGTGGCGGGCAGCGGCAGGACGACGGTGTTGAAGCGGCGGCGGAGCGCGCTGGAGAGCTCGTTGACGCCGCGGTCGCGGTCATTGGCGGTGGCGATGAGGTTGAAGCCGCCCACGGCCTGCACTTCTTGGCCGAGTTCGGGTATCGGCAGTGTCTTCTCGGACAGGACGGTGATCAGGGTGTCCTGGACGTCGGCGGGGATGCGGGTGAGTTCCTCGACGCGGGCGGTCATGCCGTCGGCCATGGCGCGCATGACGGGGCTGGGTACGAGGGCTTCCCTGCTGGGGCCGTGCGCGAGGAGGCGGGCGTAGTTCCAGCCGTACCGGATGGCTTCCTCGGGAGTGCCGGCGGTGCCCTGGACGAGGAGGGTGGAGTCGCCGCTGACGGCGGCGGCGAGGTGTTCGGACATCCAGGTCTTGGCGGTGCCGGGGACGCCGAGGAGGAGCAGGGCCCGGTCGGTGGCGAGCGTGGTGACGGCGACCTCGACGATGCGCCGGGGTCCGACGTACTTGGGCGTGATGACCGTGCCATCGGGCAGTTCCCCGCCGAGGAGGTAGGTCGCGACGGCCCACGGGGAGAGCTTCCAGCGGCTCGGGCGGGGCCGGTCGTCGGCCGCGGCCAAGGCTTTCAGTTCGTGCGCGAAGGCGTCTTCGGCGTGCGGGCGCAGCACTTCGGTACCGGTGCCGTTCTCGGGCATGGTCATGGTCCCCCTCCAATGCTCGGCAGCCGCCTTCGACTGCTGTGACCACGGTGCACCACCCCACTGACAACGCCCTTCCGCAACATGGTTGTTGCAGGTCAGAGCGATTGTCAGTGGGGGTCTCTACGGTGGGACACATGACTGAGCGGGAGGTCCGCTGGACGGCGGAACAGGTACTGGCTCTGGCTCCTGACGACGTGTCGAGAAAGGCGGGGGGAAAGCTTGGTGGGGCGGGTCCGTGGTCGCAGATCGGAGGTTCCGCTTCCGGTTCTCTGTGGGGGTTGTGCAAGGGCAGTGGCAGTCGGCCGTACCGGACGGTCGTGGATCTGACGGGTCCCGCGTACACGTGCTCGTGTCCGAGCCGGAAGTTCCCGTGCAAGCACGCGCTGGGACTGCTGCTGCTCTGGGCCGCGGAAGGGGTGGGGGACCCGGCGCCGGCGCCGGATTGGGCGCGGGAGTGGTTGACCGGGCGGGCGGAGAAGGCGGCCCGGCCGGCCGCCGGGCCGGCCGGGCCGGTGGACGAGGAGGGGGCTCGCCGGCGGGCCGAGCGGAGGGCGGCCCGGGTCGGCGCGGGCGTCGTCGAGCTGGAACGTCGGCTCACCGATCTGCTGCACGGAGGTCTGGCCGGGCAGGAACAGGCGGGGTACGCGGGCTGGGAGGAGACCGCGGCGCGGATGGTCGACGCCCAGGCGCCCGGACTGGCCGCGCGGGTGCGGGAGTTGGGGACAATACCCGGTTGCGGCCCCGGCTGGCCCGCCCGGATGCTTGAGGAGTTCGCGCTGCTGCACCTGCTGAACAAGGCCTGGTTGGGGGTGTCCGGGCTGCCGGAGCAGTTGGCCGCGACGACGAGGAACCGGGTGGGTGTGCCGGTGTCCGCGGAGGGCGAGGTCGTACGGGACCGCTGGCTCGTGTTGGCCCAGTACGACTCGGTTTCCCCGGACGGGCGGCTCACCACCCGCCGGATCTGGCTGCGGGGGCAGGAGAGCGGTCGTCCGGCACTGGTGTTGGACTTCGGTCCACCGGGGCGACCTCCGGGGTTGGCGTTGCCGATCGGACTGGTGTGGGAGGCGGAAGCCCGCTTCCGCCCGGGTTCCGCGGGGTTGCGTGTCGACCTCGGGGAGCGTCTCTCGGCGGCGACGCCGGGCACCGGGGCGCCGGCCGGGATCGGTACGGCGGCCGCGCTGGAGGCGTACGGGGCCGCTCTGCGGGTGGACCCCTGGCTGGAGTCCTGGCCGGTGGTGCTGAGCCCGGTGGTGCCGATACCGGGTGAGGCGGGCTGGCAACTGGCGGACTCGGAGGGGACGTCCGCCCTGCCGATACCCCTGTCGGGGTCGGGCAGCGGGTCCCGAGCGGGCCTGTGGCAGTTGGCCGCGCTGTCGGGCGGGGGCCCGGTGACGGTGTTCGGCGAGGTCGGCCATCGCGGGTTCACGCCCCTGACGGCCTGGCAGCCGGGATCGGCCGAACCGATACCGCTGGTCTGACCGGGCCGGGGGCCCGGATCGGACCGGAGGGAAGAGCAGGAGGCGACCGACGCGGGGGAGCGGCGGCGCCGGGGAGGGAACGGCGGCGCGGGGCGCCGTCGTGTGTGAACGAGAAAGCCGGGGGGCTTTGATGGACGACAACCACGCCAGCTGAAACACGATTTAGCGCGACAAATCCAAGTACTGCTCCGGTCCCGTGGAGGGGGCGGGACCGGAGCACGGGGACATCACGAGGGAGGGGGTCGCATGGACACGGCACATGAGGAGTGGGACGAGCTGGTCGGCGCCGCGCTGCTGGGCACGGGTCGGCGCCGGGGCGGCTCACCGGAGGCCCTGTTGGACGCGGCGGCCGTGCGGACCGTACGGCGCCGGGCCGGGCTGCGGCCCGCCGAGGCGGCCCCGAGACCGGAGCCGGCGGCGCACGATCCGCGACCCGAGCCGCCGGACGCGGCCCGCCGGCGGCTCGCGCAGTTGCTGGCGGGCCGGACCGCCGCGGGCGGGTCCGGTGGGCGGCGGGGGGCCGCCCCGGATCTGACGGAGTTGTTGCCGCAGTGGTTGGCGGCGGCCGGACGCCACGGTTACCGCGCGCCGGCGGCGCTCGTACCGGCGCTGTTGGACGCGGCCCGGGCCCGGACCGATCTGCGGCCGCCGGCCCTGGCCCTGACCGGGGCGCGGGGCCTGTGGCTGGCCCGGCTGAATCCGGACTGGCGGTTCGCGCTTCGGGGCGGGGCGGGGGGCGCCGGGGAGCTGCCCGACGCGGCGGATCGAGAGGCGACGGAACTCCTCTGGGAGGAGGGCCTGTTCGCCGAGCGGGTGGCCCTGTTGGGCGCCGTACGAGCTCATGAGCCGGCGGCGGCGGTCCGGCTGCTGTCGACCACCTGGGCCACCGAGCGGGCCGAGGACCGGTTGATGTTCCTCGATTCGTTGCGGGTGGGGCTGTCGCCGGCGGACGAGGAGTTCCTGGAGTCGGCTCTGGGCGATCGGAGCCGCAACGTCCGGGCGACGGCGGCCGAGCTGCTGTCCGCGCTGACGGGTTCGGCGCTGGCCGGCCGGATGGCGGAGCGGGCACTGGCCTGTGTGGGCCCCGAGGGGGTGGAACCACCCGCCGACTGCGACGCGGGCATGCTCCGGGACGGGGTGGTGAGGCGACCGCCGGCGGGACGTGGGGAGCGGGCCTGGTGGTTGGGGCAGCTCGTGGAGGCCGCGCCGTTGTCCTGTTGGCGGGGCCGGTTCGGGGGCCTGAATCCGGCGGAGATCGTGGCCTTGCCGGTCGCCGAGGGCTGGGCGGAGGAACTGCACGCGGCCTGGTGCCGGGCGGCCGTGCGCCAGCGTGACCCCGCGTGGTCGAAGGCACTGCTCGGTTCGGCCTCCGCGCCACCTGCGGCGGGACCGGGTACGGCGTCGCTGGCGGAGCGGGCGAAGCTGCTGTCGATCCTGCCCGACGGGGAACGGGCCGAGTGGGTGGCGGAGTTCGTGCGGGCCCACGGATTGTCGGAGGCGTTCCAGTTGCTGGGGGTCTGCGTGGTGCCGTGGGCGGGGACGCTGGGACGGGCGGTGGTCGACGCGCTGGACAGGGCACGGGAGGCCGGGAGCTACCCGTGGAGCTTCAGCGGGGTGATGGGGCTGGCGGAGCGCTGCCTGGACCCGGCGGAAGCGGGTCGGCTGGAGGCGTTGACCGCGGCGTCACAGGACCCGCCGGACGCGTCGCCGGGAGCGGCCGCCTACTGGGCGGAGGCCTTTCAGCGGCTGGTCGCCACCTTGCGCGTGCGCGCGGCCATGCTCGCGGAACTGACCCCGCCCGACTGACCCTCCGGTCGCCCGCCGTCCGCCGCTTGATGGCGGCGGCCCGAACAGGACCGGCGAAGCCCTGCCTGCAGGCCCCCCGTCCCGGCCGGGTCGGCGAGTCGGTCGGCGGGCGCGGCGGGGCGGCGGGTTGGCAGGCACGGCGGCTCGGCCCTTCGTCCCGTCCGGGCGGCGGGCGGGTCAGCCGGTCGGCGGGTCGGCCGGTCGGCGGGCGCGGCGGCTCGGCGGGCGCGGCGGCTCGGCGGGCGCGGCGGCTCGGCCCTTCGTCCCGTCCGGGCAGCGCCTCGTCCGGACGGCGGGGCGGCGGGCGGGGCGAGCACGGCGGGCACGGCACCTTCCGAGCGAAGTTGGCCGGGCCGCTCCCCGAAGTTGTGCCCGCCTGGGGTCGCAGGGGCCGCTCCCCGAGGTTGTGGCCGCCGGGAGGCCTCAGGGGCCGCTCCCCCGGTCATGCCGGCCGGGGCCGCGGGGCTCGCGGTGGCCGGCGTCCTCTCGGACCGGCCGGCGTTGCACCGGACGGCCGGCGTCGTACTGGACAGCCTGCGTCGTGCCGAACGGCCTGCGTTGCACCGGGAAGGGCGAAGGGCCTCACCGCGCACGGAAGGTACCCGGCGCACCGGGGGACCCACACGGGCGCCCCGACAACGCCGCCAGGCGCGGCGACGGGCACGGGCACGGGAAGGCCCCAAGGGGCGGACTGGGCCGTCTCTTTCGGACCTTGTCGGTCAGGGCCGCCGCGTCCGGTGCCGTGCCTGGCAAGGCGGAGGGCCGCCCGTGCGCTGGACGCACGCGGGCGCGCCGACGCGCGCCGTCAGTCGCGGTGCCGGCCGAGCGGGCCTCCGCAGGCGCCGTCAGTCGCGGTGCCGAGCGCCGCGGCCTCGGCAGGGGCCGAAGGGGACGGACCAGGCCGTCTCTTTCGGATCTTTCCGGTCAAGCCCGCGTCGTCCGGTGCCGTGCATCGCAAGGCGGAGAGGCTCCCGAGTACCGGACGTCCTCGGGTGCCTCGACAACGCGGCGAGGTGCGGTACCGGGCGGCGCGGGTCAGGCACGATCCGAAAAGAGACGGCCTAGCCCTGGCGCACGTTGCCGTTGACCCAGTCCACGATCGCCGTCGTCGTGGCGCCCGGGGTGAAGATCTCGGCGACGCCCTTGGCCTTGAGGGGGGCGATGTCGTCCTCCGGGATGATCCCGCCGCCGAAGACCTTGATGTCTTCCGCGTCGCGCTCCTTGAGGAGCTCCAGCACGCGCGCGAACAGCGTGTTGTGCGCGCCCGAGAGGATCGACAGGCCGATCGCGTCGGCGTCCTCCTGGATCGCGGTGTCGACGATCTGCTCGGGAGTCTGGTGGAGGCCCGTGTAGATGACCTCCATGCCCGCGTCCCGCAGCGCACGCGCGATCACCTTGGCGCCGCGGTCGTGGCCGTCGAGACCCGGCTTGGCCACCACCACACGGATCGGACCGGTCACACCCATCGCACTGCCTCCCGAGTGAACGAACGTTAAGTACAGCATCGCGCACGCCGCCGTTTCGCGGTCAACCACGAGGGGGAAATCACACGTGGGACGCCATTGATTCACCGCACCGAGTCGCCCCGCCACCGCGCCGTCAGCCGCCCGGCGCGGCGGTGGGGCCACCTCGGCATCACGGCCGCGTACCCAGCCACACACCCAAGAGGCCCAGGGGAGGCCGTTCATGGGGCTGTCGAGCACGCCGCCGTCTCTCCCACTTCCCGGACCGAGGCCTGTTCCGGGATCCGTTCCGAAGCCCGTTTCGGGATCCGCGCCCAGGCCCGTTCCGGGATCCGTGCCCAGGCCCGTTTCGGGATCCGCGCCGAGGCCCGTTCCGGGATCCGTGCCCAGGCCCGTTTCGGGATCCGCGCCGAGGCCCGTTCCGGGATCCGTGCCGGACGTGGTCCCGGAGTCCGCCCCGAACCGCGTGCCCCTGCCGTCCCTGTCCCTGCCCCTCCCCCTGTCCTTGTCTCTCTCCCTGTCCTTGCCCCTGTCGCTGATCGTCTCCGGGGCCGCCCTGCGCGCCGCCGCGCTGGAGGCCGTGGTGTTCACGGGGCACCTGCTGCTGTATCCCACCGGGGTACGGGAGGAGCGCCCGGCCGCCGGGCCGGCCGCCGGGGCCTGCGGGCAGCGGCCGGCCGTCCTGCTGCTGCACGGCTTCAACGACAACCGCTCGATCTTCGTCCTGCTGCGGCGCGCCCTCGGAGCGGACGGTCTGCGGCGCGTGGAAACGTACAACTACTCGCCCTTCACCCGGGATCTGCGCGCCACCGCCCGTCATCTCGCCCGTCGCGTCGAGGACCTGTGCGAGCGCAGCGGGCAGGAGCGCGTGGACCTCGTGGGGCACAGCCTCGGTGGGCTGGTCGCGCGGTACTACGTCCAGCGGCTGGGCGGTGACGCCCGTGTACGGACACTCGTCACGTTGGGCACCCCGCACGCCGGCACCCGCGTGGCCCCTTTCATGAACGCGCACCCACTGGTCCGCCAGATGCGACCCGACTCCGAGGTGATGGCCGAGCTGGCCGCCCCCTCGCCCGGCTGCCGGACCCGGTACGTGGCGTTCTGGAGCGAGTTCGACGCGATCATGGCACCGACCGGGACCGCCCGCATCGAACACCCTGACCTGGACGCGGAGAACGTGCTGGTCACCGGCATCGGACACCTGGCCCTCGCGGTCCACCCCGCGGTGATCGCCGCGGTACGTCGAGCCCTCGACGACCTCACCACCGCCCACTCACGACCCGGCGACCGAACCACCGACCGCGCGGCCGACCATCCCGTCAACCGCGCCACCGACCCGGGACCCGAGGGCCGGAGCATGGCCATCTGAGCCCCGACCCACACGGTCACGACACACCGGGATCCGGGACGAAACCGGCGGAACATCAGCCCCAGGCACCGGAATCGGTAAGTCCGCTCTGACGCACGGTGACGACGAGCCGCTCGGCCTTCGCGACACCCTCCCCACCGGGCGGTTTCACCGAGACGGACGTCTTGCACATTCCGCCCTCAGAGTCGAACACATTTCGAACTCAAGGCCAAGGCTGCGTCTTTGTGCGACCGAAAGGCGGCCGAATGCCCGGTTCCCGCGATACCGAACTCCGCCGAAGATTGTCGTTGCCTGTGACCGACGGGTACAGTCGCGCCACTGCTCTCCTCCGGTGAACCTTGAGTTCACCGGCCACCCAGGCCCCCCACTGCCGAGGCGAAAGAGAAGTTGGTGAACGACCGCCCCCCGTCGGGCCAGTACCCCGAAACCGGGTACGACGGCCTTTCCACCACCAATTTCGCTGGTGACCAGGCCTACGTTTCCTACGAAACGCAGGGCCAGGGCTACAACTACGGTGTATCCGGCACCTACGACGCCTACGGCTCGTACGAGTCCACCGGTACGTACGACACCACCGCCTGGGCCTCGCAGGAGAGTTACCTGTCGACCGTCCCCACCCAGGGAGCCCCCGAGGACACCACCGGGCAGTGGGACGCGAGCGCCTGGAACTCCGCCGGCTCCGACTACCAACCGACATCCTTCGGTTACGAGTCCGGCGGCGCGGAGCAGACCGGCCAGTGGTCCACTTTCACCGGTTACCCCCAGGACACCGGCGCGTACGACGCCACCGCGTGGAACGGCGGGGCCGACGGGTTCGACCTCACCGGTGCGGCGACGGTCACCGCGAGTGTCCAGGACTACCCGTCGCAGTCCGACGGCGGATACGCGTACGCGTACGGCCACGACACCACGCAGGCCGCCCCCGCGGACTCCCTCTCGTACGAGGCCGCCTACGAGCCCGCGTACGAGGCGACGACCGTGGTCCCGATCATCGTCGCCGATCCGTACCCGAGCACGGATCCGTACCCGAGCACCGATCCGTACGCGAACGCCGACCCGTACGCGAACAACGAGCGGCAGCCGAACGTCGATCTGCACGCCGCCGACACCGCCGTCTTCGAGGCCGTCTCCGACGCGCTCCCGGACGACGAGCCGGAACCGCGGGGCGCCGTGCACGACATGCCCACCCAGGCCATGCCCGTGACGCCCCGTGCGGAGAACGAGCCGCGTGGCACGCGCCGCGCCGGCGCTCCCGCCAAGGGCGCCGTCAAGAATTCCGCGAGGGCGGGCGGCAACAGCCGTCGGCGCACTCCGGCGAAGCGTTCCGCCCTGTTGACGGTGGCCGTTCCCTCCGCCTGCGTGATGGGGGTCGCGGGAGTCGCCGCCGCGTCCGTAGGCGGACTCACCGGCGGCGCCGAGAAGCCCGCCGAGGAACCCGTCACCATGGCGGCGCCCGACCCGGCCTCGGTGAAGCCGATCGCCGCGAACAACAAGCTGGACACGCAGTTGGCCGCGCTCAGCGCCGACGCGGGTGACTTCGCCGACCGGGCGAGCCGCACCCAGGAGCGCATCGACCTCCGCGAACGCCAGTTGGAAGAGAAGAAGAAGCGCGCCGAGGAGGCCGCGGCCAAGGAGGCCGCCCGCCCCAAGTTCGCCGTCCCGGTCGCCCAGCACGGCTTGAGCGCCGGCTTCGGCCAGGCCGGCGGCATGTGGATGTCGGTGCACACCGGCATCGACTTCCCGGTCTCGTACGGCACTCCGGTCATGGCCGCCACCGACGGCACCGTGCGCACCCAGTTCAACAGCGCCTACGGGAACATGGCCATACTGACCTCGCCCGACGGCACCGAGACCTGGTACTGCCACCTGAGCAGCACCAAGATCCGGTCCGGCAAGGTCAAGGCCGGTGAGGTGATCGCCTACTCCGGCAACTCCGGCAACTCCACCGGCCCGCACCTGCACTTCGAGGTCAGGCCCGGCGGCGGCTCCCCGATCGACCCCCAGGCATGGCTGCGCAGCCACGGCCTGGACCCGAGCTAGAGCACGCCCCCTCCCACCGAGGCACGATCCCGAGGCACGAACCCGACCCACGGCCCCGACCCACGGCCCCGGCCGACGGGTCGAGCGGCGGGTCGATCCGATCCACAGGCCGCCCCGCCGCACGCCGGCGGACGCCGCACGCCGTCCGCCGTCCGCGCTAGAGCTTCTGTACCGGCGCGTACCGCAGCAGCAGCCGCTTCGGCTTGTCGTCCCCGAAGTCGATGGTGGCCTGGGCGTCCGCGCCGGCGCCCTTGACCTCCATGACCGTGCCCAGCCCGAACTGGTCGTGCGTGACGCGGTCCCCGACCACCAGCGTGATGACGGGCTTGTCGGAGGCGCGCCGCGTGGCGAACCCCGAGGGGCCCGACTTCGTGCGGGACGAGGAAAGGAACGACTCCGGAGAGGTCCCGAACGAGCTCCTGGAACCGGAGCCGCCCGAGGAGCCCGAGCCGTAGCCCGAACCGCGCATCGGTCCGGCCGGCTTCTGGGTCGCGCCCGTGCGCTTCCACTGGAGGTACTCGGTCGGGATCTCCTCCAGGAAGCGTGACGGCGGGTTGTACGAGGGCGTTCCCCAGGCGCTGCGCATCGAGGAGCGCGTCAGGTAGAGCCGCTCGCGCGCCCGCGTGATGCCGACGTACGCGAGGCGTCGCTCCTCTTCCAGTTCCTTGGTCTGTCCCAGCGCGCGCATGTGCGGGAAGACCCCGTCCTCCATGCCGGTCAGGAAGACCACCGGGAACTCCAGGCCCTTGGCGGTGTGCAGGGTCATCAACGTGATGACGCCGCTGCCGTCGGTGTCCTCGTCGGGGATCTGGTCGGAGTCCGCGACGAGCGCGACCTGCTCCAGGAACTCCGCCAGCGTGCCCGGCCCGGGACCGGCCGCGGGGGCATCGGCATCGGCATCAGCGTCGGCGTCGGCGTCGGCGTCGACACCGCCCTCGGCACCCGCGTCGACCGCCGGGGTCTGCGGGCCGGCCGCGCGGGCCTGCTCGAACTCCAGCGCCACCGCGGCGAGTTCCTGGAGGTTCTCGATCCGCGTCTCGTCCTGCGGGTCGGTCGAGGCCTGGAGCTCCGCGAGGTAGCCCGTCCGCTCCAGCACCGCTTCCAGCACCACCGCCGGGCCCGCGCCCGACTCCACGATGGTCCGCAGTTCCTCCATGAGCACGTTGAACCGCTTCACGGCGTTGGTCGAGCGCGCGGCCATGCCGAAGGCCTCGTCCACGCGCCGCAGCGCCTGCGGGAAGGTGATCTTCTCGCGCATCGCGAGGGCGTCGATCATCGCCTCGGCACGCTCGCCGATGCCGCGCTTGGGTACGTTCAGGATGCGGCGCAGGGGGACGTTGTCCTCCGGGTTCGCCAGGACGCGCAGGTACGCGAGGACGTCGCGGACCTCCTTGCGCTCGTAGAAGCGGACACCGCCGACGACCTTGTAGGGCAGGCCGACGCGGATGAAGATCTCCTCGAAGACGCGGGACTGCGCGTTCGTGCGGTAGAAGATCGCGACGTCGCCGGCCTTGGCATCGCCCGCGTCGGTCAGCCGGTCGATCTCGTCGGCGACGAACTGCGCCTCGTCGTGCTCGGTGTCCGAGACGTAGCCGGTGATGACCGCGCCGGTGCCGGCCTCGGTCCACAGGTTCTTCGCGCGGCGGTTCTCGTTGCGCTCGATGACGGCGTTGGCGGCGGACAGGATGGTCTGCGTGGAGCGGTAGTTCTGCTCCAGCAGGATCGTCGTCGCGTCCGCGTAGTCCTCCTCGAACTGGAGGATGTTGCGGATGGTCGCGCCGCGGAACGCGTAGATCGACTGGTCGGCGTCGCCCACCACGCACAGCTCGGCGGGCGGCAGGTCCGGGTAGCCGGTGCCGACCAGCTCGCGCACCAGGGTGTACTGGGCGTGGTTGGTGTCCTGGTACTCGTCGACGAGGACGTGCCGGAAGCGGCGCCGGTAGTGCTCGGCGACCTCCGGGAACGCCTGGAGCAGGTGCACCGTGGTCATGATGATGTCGTCGAAGTCGAGGGCGTTGGCCTCGCGCAGCCGCCCCTGGTACATCGCGTACGCCTGGGCCAGCGTCTTCTCGAACCCGTCCGCCGCCTGGCCCGCGAACGCGTCCTCGTCGATGAGCTCGTTCTTGAGGTTCGAGATCTTGGCGTTGAAGGACTTCGGCGGGAACTTCTTCGGGTCCAGGTCCAGGTCGCGGCAGACGAGCGCCATCAGGCGCTTCGAGTCGGCCGCGTCGTAGATCGAGAACGAGGAGGTGAAGCCGAGGCGCTTCGACTCGCGGCGCAGGATCCGTACGCACGCGCTGTGGAACGTCGAGACCCACATGGCGTTCGCGCGCGGGCCCACCAGGCCCTCGACGCGTTCCCTCATCTCGCCGGCGGCCTTGTTGGTGAAGGTGATCGCCAGGATCTGCCCCGGGTGGACCCCGCGCGCGGCCAGCAGGTGGCCGATGCGGTGGGTCAGGACCCGGGTCTTGCCGGAGCCGGCGCCGGCCACGATGAGCAGCGGGGAACCCGCGTGGAGCACGGCGGCGCGCTGCTCGGTGTTGAGCCCGTCCAGGAGCGCCGCCGGGTCGATGACCGGTTTGGGCGCCCCGTCGCGGTAGTGGGAGTCCCCGCTCATGGGTACGTCGAACCGGCCGCCGAAGAGGTCGTCCGCGCCCGCTTCCGGGGCGGCGTGATCCTCGGGCGGCGGCTGGACCTCGTCGGAGGGGGAGAGGTCCGCCAGGAAACTGTCGTCAAAGAGGCTGCTCATCGCCTTCCGAGTTTAGGGGGCCGGACCGACAGCCGGTCCCGGCCCCGAAAAATCGGCGGCATATGCCCGTATCCGGCCCGTCCGACCCCCTCCCGGGGGCGGGTCAGTCGAGCACGAGCGCCAGCAGTCCGGGGAAGCGCAGCTCCAGGTCCTCGCGCCGCAGGGCCAGGTAGAGCCGGCGTCCGGCGGGGCGGCGGGTGATCACTCCGCTCTCGTACAGCGTCCTGAGGTGGTGCGTGACGCTGGAGCGCGGCAGGTCGGGTACCACCTCGCCGCAGAACGCCTCCGTGCCCGAGGCGAGCCTGCGCACGATCTCCAGCCGGACGGGGTGACCGAGCGCCGCGAGGACGTCGACGAGTTCCAGCCGGTCGACGTGCGGTCGGTCGACGTGCGGTCGGTCGAGTTCCAGCCGGTCGACGTGCGGTCGGTCGACGTCCGGCCGGTCGATGTCGGGGTGGGGTGGTTCAGCGGCGGGAGTGGCGGCCATGTCCTTACTCTACGCAGGCCAGGACGGGCCTCGCCGGGCCGTGCGGGCCGCAACCGACCTGCCGGATTCGGCTCGGGGGACGCCCCGTACGCTCGACGGCATGGACGTATTGATCAAGGTCTTCGTCGGCCTGCACATCATCGGGATCGCCTCGCTCCTCGGCGGATTCCTCACTCAGATGAAGGCGATGGGGGCCGGCGCCGCCCGCTTCGTCCCGGCGATGCTGCACGGCGCGCTGACCATGCTCGTGACCGGCGTGCTGTTGGTCGGCTTCCGGGAGATGGACGGCGGAACGGTCAACCAGGTGAAGATAGGCGTGAAGCTCGCCGTCCTCTTCGTGATCCTGGCGCTGGTCTACGTGAAGCGGGACGAGGAGCGGGTGGACAAGGCCCTCTTCGGCGCGGTCGGCGGACTGACCATCGCCAATATCTTTATCGCCCTGCTCTGGCACTGACCGGTCAACTGCGGTCGATTCGGGTCATCTCGTCATCGGCCCGTTACCTTCAGGTTTAACGTCCTCCCCCAAGACCAACGGAAGGACGTGACGCCCCCGTGGCAAGTCATCGAAAGCCCAGGCAGCGCCCGCTCTCCGGCCCCGCCGTACGGACCGCGGCCACCACCCTCGCCCTCGCGGGCGCTGCCACCGCCACCGTCTTCGAAGGCGTCTCCCAGGCCGAGCCCCGTCAGAGTCCCGCCCAGGTCGCGGCGGACGTGGACCGGCTCTACGAGGAGGCCGAGGCGGCGACCGAGCGGCACAACGGGGCGAAGGAGAAGGCCGACGAGGCCGAACGGGAGCTGACCGGCCTGCGCGACGAGGCCGCCCGCCGAACGGACCGGCTCAACACCGCGCGCACCGCCCTGGGTTCGCTCGCCGCCGGGCAGTACCGCAGCGGGAGCCTGGGGCCCGCGGTCCAACTGGCGATGGCCGAGGATCCGCAGGAGTACCTGGAGCGGGCCGCGTTCCTGAACCGGACCGGTGACCGCACCGCGGCCGAGGTGGCCTCCGTACGGGCGCAGTTGGACCAGGTCGCGAAGGTGCGCGAGAAGGCCTCCGGGCGGCTGGCGGACCTGCGCGGGCGGCGGGACGAACTCGCCGAGACCAAGGCCCTCGTCGAGGGCAGGCTGGCCGGCGCCAAGCGGTTGCTGGCGAAGCTCACCGCGGAGGAGCGGGCGGCGTACGAGGCCCGCTCGGCGCCGGGCACCTTCACCGCCGCCGGCGCGCCGGGCGGCGCGGTGTCACCGGTCGCCCTGCGGACCGCCGCGGCGGCGCCCGCCGACGGTTCGCGCGCCGCGCGGGCCATCGCCTTCGCGCACGGGGCGATCGGCAAGCCGTACGTCTGGGGGGCCACCGGGCCGGGGTCGTTCGACTGCTCGGGCCTGACGCAGGCCGCCTGGCGGGCCGCCGGGGTCTCGCTGCCCCGCACCACCTACACCCAGATCAACGCCGGACGCCGGGTCTCCCGCGACCAACTCGCCCCGGGCGACCTGGTGTTCTTCTACTCCGGGGTGACGCACGTCGGCCTGTACATCGGGAACGGCCAGATGATCCACGCCCCGCGTCCCGGCTCGACGGTCCGGGTGGCCCCCGTGGACTCGATGCCCTGGGCGGGCGCGTCCCGACCCGCGTAGACCCGGACCCGCGGGGCGACCGCGCCGGCTCCCACGGCGTCTTGACCTGCCGGTCAGGCTCGTCACGCCGGCGAAGAGGCCCTCGGAACGTGTCCCGTCCCCTCCGCCGGCGCGTCGTGGATCACAGGGCCGCGGCCAGCGACCCCCTCGGGGTCACACCAGGCGGCGGGCCGTGGCCCAGCGGGTCAGCTCGTGCCGGTTGGAGAGCTGGAGCTTGCGCAGCACCGCCGAGACGTGGGATTCCACGGTCTTCACCGAGATGAAGAGCTGCTTGGCGATCTCCTTGTACGCGTAGCCGCGCGCGATCAGCCGCAGTACCTCGCGCTCGCGCTGGGTGAGCCGGTCGAGGTCCTCGTCCACGGGCGGCGCGTCGGTGGAGGCGAAGGCGTCGAGCACGAAACCGGCCAGCCGGGGGGAGAACACCGCGTCCCCGTCCTGCACCCGGAAGATCGAGTTCACCAGGTCGGTGCCGGTGATGGTCTTGGTGACGTAGCCGCGCGCGCCGCCGCGGATGACCCCGATGACGTCCTCGGCGGCGTCCGACACCGACAGGGCCAGGAACCGCACCGGGTTCTCGGCGGCCGACATCAGGGGGGCGCAGCGCCTCAGCACCTCGACCCCGCCGCCGCCGGGCAGGTGCACGTCGAGGAGCACCACCTCGGGGCGGGTGGCGGTGATGACGGTGACGGCCTGGTCCACGTCCGCGGCCTCGCCGACGACCTCGACGCCGGTCCGCGCGGTCTCGCCGATCTCGGCCTGTACGCCGGTGCGGAACATCCGGTGGTCGTCGACGAGCACCACCCGGACCCTCCCCGGGCCGGCGTCGGGGGCTCCCCCGGTCGGCGCGCCGGTGTTCGCGTTGTCCTCGGTCATGCTGCGTTCGCCGCCCTCTCCATCTCCAGCTCGACTTCCGTGCCGCCGTCGGGCGCGGACCGCAGTCGCGCGGTCCCGCCGTTGCGCTGCATCCGGCCGATGATCGATTCTCGTACGCCCATCCGGTCGTCCGGTACCGCGTCGATGTCGAATCCCGGGCCGCGGTCCCGTACGGACACGAACACGGTGCGGCCCTCGACTTCCGCGTACACCTGTACCGGTCCGCCCTCGCCACCGTACTTGGCGGCGTTGACCATCGCCTCGCGTGCGGCCTGGATCTGGGCGGACAGCTTCTCGTCGAGCGGGCAGTCGCCGACGACGACGACCTCGATGGGGACGCCGTGGTGGTCCTCGACCTCGGCGGCGGTCCGCTTCACGGCGTCGGCGAGCGTGGTGGGTTCCTCGGCCTCGTCCTTGCCGGTGCCCTCGGGCTTGTACAGCCAGTTCCGCAGTTCGCGTTCCTGGGCGCGGGCGAGGCGGCGGACCTCGCCGACGTCCTCGGCGTTGCGTTGGATCAGGGTGAGGGTGTGCAGCACCGAGTCGTGGACGTGGGCCGCGACCTCGGCGCGTTCCTGGGCGCGGATGCGCATCAGGCGTTCCTCGGAGAGGTCCTGGGTCATCCGGATCAGCCAGGGGCCGGCGAGCAGGGCGACGCCGACGAGGACGGCGAGGGTGGCGGTGAGGACGTTGCCGAGTTGGGCGGCGGAGCCCCGTACGACGATGAACACGGTCAGGCCCACGCAGACCAGCGCCACCCCGGCGAGCGCCCTGGCCGCCTGGAGCAGCCGGCCGTGCCGTCCGGCGGCGGCGCTCCAGTGGGCGCGGCGGGCGTTGTCGGCCTGCCGCCAGACCAGCACCACGCCGGCGCCGACGAGCAACGTGGGCCAGACGTAGCGGCCGTTGGCGCCGCCGACCCGGAGCTGGGAGAAGAAGATGCCCGCGCCCACGCACAGCGCGATCAGTGCGGTGACCTGCCCCTTGTCGGGTTTGCGCAGGCGCCGGCCGCCGTCGGCGAGGGTCTCGAAGTAGGAGCGGTGTCCGGTGCGGCCGCCGATGCCGAGGGGTACGAAGACCCAGAACGCGGCGTACAGCAGGATCCCGAGGCCGTCCCCCCACATGAACAGGCCGAGGAACGCGAGACGGACCCAGACGACGGGCAGCCCGAGGTGCCCGGCGAGTCCGCGCGCGACCCCGCCGAGCATCCGGCCGTCGGCGCTGCGGTAGAGCTTGCGGTGCGGTGCCTCGGAGCCCGGCGGGGTCTCCTGTACGTGCGGGATGCGGGGGGCGGCTGCTGCGGGCATGGCACTGATGGTCACACGGTCGGCGGGCGCGGGGCATCAGGGCAGCCCCCCACTTCGATCGGGGGGATATCAGGGTTGTCCCAGGGTCGGGCCGGATGCCTCGGGGGTGGACGGCCCGTCACCATGGACCCATGACCGAAGTACACGAGGCCCCGCCGACGGATTCCGGGGCTCCCGCCCCTCCCGAACACCCTCCGCTGCGCCGCGGCAGGCGCGACAAGGTGCTCGCCGGCGTGTGCGCGGGACTCGGCCGGTACTTCGACCTGGACCCGGTGGTGTTCCGGATCGTGCTGGCCGTCCTCGCCGTCACCGGGGGCGTCGGCCTGATCTTCTACGGGTTCGCCTGGCTGCTGCTCCCCCAGGACGGCGACGAGGAGTCCGAGGCGAAGAAGCTGCTGACGGGCCGGGTGGAGGGGGCGACCCTGGCGGCGTTGTTCGCGGCGCTGGTGGGCTGCGCGCTGTTCCTGACGATGGTGGACAACGGCGGGCTCGGGGTGTTCTCGATCCTGGTGATCCTGGCGCTCGGCGGGGCCTCGTACTGGTCCCGGCGGCGGGCCGGCGGCGCGCCGGAGGCGGAGGCGCCGCCCGCGCACCGTGCGGTGCCGCCGCCCGAGACGCAGGCGCCGCCCGCGCCCGGCAGCCCCTCCTGGTGGCGGGACCCGCTGGTCAAGGACGGTACGACCGGCCCGGTGGGGGCCACCGGGTACCTGTGGGGTCCGGCGGACGTGGACGCCCCCGCCGGCGGGAAGCAGGCGCCTGCCGCGCCCGTGTCCCGGGCGGTCGGGCGGGGCGGCATCGGCGGGCGGGTGTTCGTGCTGGCGCTGCTCGGCGGGGCGGTCGCCACCGCCTCGGTGTGGGAGGGCAGCACGCTCTCGCACGCCCTCACGGTCGGGTTGGCCGCCGCGCTGGTCGTCTTCGGGCTGGGGCTGGCCGTCAGTTCGGTCAAGGGCCGGACCGGCTTCGGGACGATCCTGCTGTCCCTGATGACCGCCGGGTTGTTGGCGGCGGCGGGCTCGCTGCCGAAGGAGATCGGCACGGACTGGCGGGACGTCTCCTGGCGGCCCGCCGCGGTGGCCGACGTACGGCCCTCGTACGAGGCGGGCACCGGGCTGGCGACCTTGGACCTGAGCCGGCTGGACGTGCCGAAGGGCGCCACGCTGTCCGTCCGGGCCTCCATCGACGCGGGCCGGCTGAAGGTGGTCGTGCCCCGCGAGGTCACCGCGCGGTCGGACATGACGATCCGGTTGGGTGACCTGCGGCTGCCCGGAGAGAGGGGCGGGCAGGTACGCGTCAAGACCGGCGGGGAACACCGGTCCCAGACGTTGCCCCCCGCCGCCGGCACCGAGGCCGGTGGAACGATCGAGCTGCACCTCGAAGCGGGTGTGGGACAGGTGGAGGTGGCCCGTGCGGCGTCATGAGTTCCAGCCGGGACGGCTGATCGCGGGGCTGGTCCTGCTCACCGCGGGCACGCTGCGCCTGCTGGACGCGGCCGGCGAGGTGGACCTGCCCTGGCTCGCCGTGGTCCCGATGGCCGCGGGCGGCCTCGCGCTCGCGGCCGTCGTCGGGGTGGTGACCTACGCGGTGCGTCGGGACCGGCGCGAGCGGATCGCGGAGTCCAGCGACAGGTAGGGCGCCCCCGCGAGGATCAGCGGGGTACAGGCCATCAGGTAGATCAGGTCGTTGCCGTAGTAGTACGGGGTGACCGCCCAGGAGACCGTGAGCCACAGGCTGAGGGCGATCAACGCACCGCCCAGGGCGGCGATCCGGGTCAGCAGTCCGGCCAGGAGCCCGAGGCCCACCAGGAGCTCGCCGACGGCCAGGGTGACGGCGAAGCCGACGGGCGCCCTCAACGACAGGTCCACCAGGGCGGGGATCGCGGAGGTGTCGCGGACCCCGCGCATCAGTTCGCCGATGGAGCCGTCGCCGCCGGCGGAGAGGAACGCGGAGTCGGTCAGCTTGTCCAGACCCGCGTAGACGAAGGTCACGCCGAGGAAGATCCGCAGGGGGAGGAGGGCGTGCCGGGCGGCGAGTTCCCGCAGTCCGGGGGCGGCGCCGGAAGGGACGTCAGTTCGGGTCACGCCGTCAGTTCGGGTCACGCCCCATGTCTACCCCGTCGTCGTTCACTCCGCCACGTCGATGCCGCAGCGGTTCGACTCCACTCCGGCGGCGGTCACCACCGAGACGTCGACGCGCCCCGGTTCCACCTCCGCCGGCACCGGCACGGTCAGCACCGCGTCGGACGGATTGGTGAACCCGCCGGCCACCGGCACCAACGGCACGTGCACGTGGACCGTTCCGATCCGCACCACCAGCCGGGCCAGCATCTCCGGCGTCTGCGCGCCGGGCGGCACGAAGCCGACGCCCCGGATCTCGATGTCGTCCCCGGGGCGGACGGCCGAGTCCAGGTCCCCGGGCTCCCGTCTGCGCACCACCGACAGCACCAGCGGGCGGCTGCCCTCCGCGTACTTCGCCGCGAGGTACACGGCGGCCGACAGGGCCACCAGCAGGGCCAGCGCCCACGGCAGTCGGGGCAGCCGGTCGGGGAAGCGGGCCAGCGACACCGCCGCGAAGGCCAGCACCACCGTGGAGACCAGCACGTACTGGGCGTCCGCGAGGCTCCCCCGGCCCGCGTCGTCCGTCAACAGGTCGGCGCCCGAGGGCCGGTCGGCGGGCAACTTCTGGAGCCGCTGCCCCATGATCCGTACGGAGACCACCCGGCGCACCAGCACCGCCACCCCCGACGTCAGCGCGAGCACCGCCAGCAACGGCAGCGCCCGCCCGAGCGCCGGCCCCGCGTACAGGGCGTCGCGTTCGGGCCCCGGCGAGGAGACGGCGAGCCGCAGTGCGGGCAGCAGGACGGAGAAGGCGATCAGGATCAGCCAGGCGCTCGGCACGGCCTTGGAGGTGGACAGCCGGTTGTCCTCGCCGACCAGCGGGGCCAGCAGTCCGCCGCGCAGCGACTGGGCCCGGGACCCGACGGTGAGCAGCGCCACCAGCACCAGCGCGGCCAGCAGTCCGGCGGTGCGCGCCGACGACCAGCCGGCGCCCAGCGCGGTGCCGACCTGGACCAGCAGCAGCACCCCGGCGGCGATCCACAGGGCGAGGACGGCCCGCCGGGACAGCAGGTACAGCCAGGAGTGCCCGGCCTCTCGGCCCCGGTCGGCGACCGTGCGGGCGGACAGGGTCAGTTCGTCGGAGACCCACTGGCGGGAGGCGCCGGCGGATCGGGACACGGCGGCCGGGAGGCCTTGGCCGGCGGCGAACTCCTCGCGCTTCTCCAGGAAGGCGGCCACCGCCCGGCGGTGTCCCTCCCTGGCTCCGTGGGGGCAGTCGTCGCAGGTGCAGGTGCCACCGTGGGTACTTCTGGGGATCTCTTGGACAGCCACGTGCGTGCCGCCTCTCTGAACTCCGGTGCGATGCCAGCGAATTGTGCACCACTGCGGCAGTGCTCCGGATTGCGCACGATGTCAGAGCAGGTGATTAACCGTTCATGATGTTGACGTCACCCTTCCGGCGGCGCGGAACGGTCCTGCGGCGCGACGGTCTGCCAGAGCGGCTGGTAGCTCACCCAGGCCGCGAGGTCCGTCCCGAACCGCTCCCTGGTGGCGACCGCGGCGCGGTGGTCGACCGGCACCGGCTTCCCGGCCGCCCGGGCGATCAGCTGCACCTGCGCGGCCCGCTCCGCCGCGATGAACCACCAGGCCGCCGCGTCCACGGAGTCCCCGACCGTCAACAGCCCCTGGTTGCGCAGGATCAGCGCCTTGTACGGGCCGAGCGCGCGGCCGATCCGCTCGCCGTCACCGTCCCCGGCGTACTCGTCGAGGAGCGCGTGGTCCTCGTAGAAGGCACAGGCCTCCCGGGTCACGGGGGCCAGCAGCTCGCCGAGGGCGGCCAGCGCCCTGCCGTACGGGGCCTGGGTGCGCACCACCGCCACCACCTCGGGCCGGGCCCGGTGCACGGCCGCGTGCACGGCGAACGCCAGTTGGTTGACCCGCCGCTCCCCCAGCAGCACCCGGCCGTCCCCGTCGACCAGCAGCAGGTCCTCGGCGCCCAGCCCGGCGAAGGCCCGACCGAAGGGGTTCACCCAGTAGCGGTCCTCGAACTCGGGGTCCCGCGCGGTGACGTGGCCGCCGACGCCGTCCTCGTACCCGAGGCGCCCGAACAGCCGCAGCGCGCCGGCGAGCCGTTCCTTGCGGTGGGCGCGCTCGTCGGCCGGGTCCGGGTGCCGGGGCGGCAGCTCGAAGCGCAGCCGGTCGGCGGGAACGGGTTCCAGGGCGGGCTGCTGGTCGGGCATGGCCACTCCTCGGTCGGCGTCGACTCGCGGCGCAAGGTACCGGCACCCCCCTGAACTGGCCAGGGGAACGCCGAAGCCGCCGCTCCCCGAGGGGAACGGCGGCTTCGTCAGGTCCGGCGGGGCCGGGCGGGGACTACTCCCACTCGATGGTGCCCGGGGGCTTGCTCGTGCAGTCCAGGACCACGCGGTTCACGTCCCGCACCTCGTTGGTGATGCGGGTGGAGATCCGGGCGAGCACCTCGTACGGCATGCGCGTCCAGTCGGCGGTCATCGCGTCCTCGGAGGAGACGGGGCGCAGCACGATCGGGTGGCCGTAGGTGCGGCCGTCGCCCTGGACGCCGACGCTGCGGACGTCCGCGAGCAGGACGACCGGGCACTGCCAGATCTCCCGGTCGAGTCCGGCGGCGGTCAGCTCGTGGCGGGCGATGGCGTCGGCCTCGCGGAGCAGGTCGAGCCGCTCCCTGGTGACCTCGCCGACGATGCGGATGCCGAGGCCGGGGCCGGGGAAGGGCTGGCGCTGGACGATCTCGTCCGGCAGGCCCAGCTCCTGGCCGACCATCCGGACCTCGTCCTTGAACAACTGGCGCAGCGGCTCGACGAGCTCGAACTCGATGTCGTCGGGGAGGCCGCCGACGTTGTGGTGGGACTTGATGTTCGCGGTGCCGCTGCCGCCGCCGGACTCGACGACGTCCGGGTACAGGGTGCCCTGGACCAGGAAGGCCACCGCCGGGCCGTCCTCCTGGAGGATCTCCAGCTGGGCCTGCTCGAAGACGCGGATGAACTCGCGGCCGATGATCTTCCGCTTGGTCTCCGGGTCGGAGACGCCGGCCAGCGCGTTCAGGAAGCGCTCCTGCGCGTCGACGACCTTCAGCTGGACGCCGGTGGCCGCGACGAAGTCCTTCTCGACCTGCTCGGTCTCGCCCTTGCGCATCAGACCGTGGTCGACGTACACGCAGGTGAGCTGCGAGCCGATGGCCTTCTGTACGAGCGCCGCCGCCACGGCGGAGTCCACGCCGCCGGAGAGGCCGCAGATGGCGCGCTTGTCGCCGACCTGCTCGCGGATGGCCGCGATCTGCTCCTCGACGATGTTGCCGGTGGTCCAGGTGGGGGCCAGGCCGGCACCTCGGTAGAGGAAGTGCTCCAGGATCTGCTGGCCGTGCGTGGAGTGCATGACCTCGGGGTGGTACTGGACCCCGTACAGCTTCTTCTCGTCGTTCTCGAAGGCCGCGACCGGGACGACGTTCGTCGAGGCGGTGACGGTGAAGCCCTCGGGGGCGGCGGAGCAGGCGTCGCCGTGGGACATCCACACCGACTGGTTGTCGGGGGTGCCCTCGAAGAGGGTGGATCCCGACTTGGAGACGGCCAGCGGGGTGCGGCCGTACTCGCGGGCGCCGGTGTTGTCGACCTGACCGCCGAGGGTGACCGCCATCAGCTGGAAGCCGTAGCACATGCCGAAGACGGGGACGCCGGCCTCGAACAGGGCGCGGTCGATGGTGGGCGCGCCCTCCTCGTACACCGAGGACGGGCCTCCGGACAGGATGATCGCCTTGGGGTTCTTGGCGAGCATCTCGGCCACGGGCATCGTGCCGGGCACGATCTCGCTGTAGACCCGGGCCTCGCGGACGCGACGGGCGATGAGCTGGGCGTACTGGGCACCGAAGTCGACGACGAGAACCGTGTCCGGGGCGCTGTCGTGGGCGGCGGTGTGTGCTTCAGGCACGGGCAGGCCTTCCGGCGGAAGAGGGTGTGTTTTGTCGATTCTAACGGGGGACGGGTGGGCCGCTTCGTCTCACCATCCGAACCCGTTTGGCCGGGAGCGGGGTGGAAGGTCATAATCCGTTCATGCGCGAGCAGCTGAGCTTCCTCTTTACCTATGGCACCGGTCGGTCCGGTCGCCATGGGTCATCGTGATGCTCGCTTGAGCCGCTGACTTCCCAGAGCGCCCCGGTCCGACAGGACCGGGGCGCTCTGGCGTTCCCGCCCCTGTCGGGCCCCACACCCACAGGAGAACCTCATGTCCGTCACCACCCCCGAGCAGCTCATCACCGACTCCCGCGAGCGGATCGACGCCATCGACGACCGGATCATCGGCCTGATCCAGGAACGGATGGCCGTCTCGACGGTGATCCAGGACGCCCGGATCGGCTCGGGCGGCCGTCGGGTGCACCTCTCACGCGAGATGGAGGTGCTCTCGCACTGGAGCGACGCCCTCGGCAAGCCCGGCACCCAGCTCGCGATGACCCTGTTGGAGCTGTGCCGAGGTCGTGTCTGAGGCGGGCGCGGGGCGCGCGGACCCCGTCGCGGGCGGGTGTTCGTCACTCGTCCGGACCGTGACCGGCCCCGGCACCCCTCGTTGAGGGGGTGTCCGCGCCGGCCAGGCGCGGGTCCGCACCACCACGCGTGGCTCTGCCGGAGCGATGAGACGTACGGCCCGACGGTCGTGCGTCGTGGGACCTCGCTCCTTCACGTGACCGGACGGCAGGGGACAGCAGTCCGGTCACCACGTGAGAAAACGGCCGGCCCGGGGGACGCCCCGGGCCGGCCGTTCTGCTGTGCTCCTGAGAAAGCCGTGCGTGAGAAAGCCGCGCGTGAGAAAGCCGCGCGTGAGAAAGCCGCGCGTGAGAAAGCCGCGCGTGAGAAAGCCGCGCGTGAAAAGGCCGCGCGGGACCTGCGTGCGCCCTGGACCTACGTACGCGCGGGGCCCCGGCGGCGGACCGCCACGTACAGCGCGCCGCCTGCGGCGATCAGGGCGGCGGCGCCGAGCGCGATCGGGCCGGCGGTGACGCCGGTGGAGGCGAGGTTGCCGCTCCCGTGGGCGGTGGTGCCCGTGCCCGAGCCGGCGCCCGTGCCCTTGGCGCCGGCGGCCGTGGCCGACGCGGTCGCCGTCGGGGTCGCGGAGGCGCCCGGCGAGGGGGTGCCGGCGCTCGTGGAGGGGCGCGGGGTCGGGCGCGAGCCGGTGCCGCCGCCCTGGGCGTTCACCACGAGGACGGCCGTGTTGTTGGCGGGGTTCGGGTCGAAGGCGTGCGGTCGCGGCGCGGTCGCGCCCCAGTCCCCGACGGTGATGGAGCCCTTGGCGTTGACCAGGGTCTTCTCCACCTTGAGGTCGAACGGGTAGACGGCCCGCTGGTTCTCGCGGACCGTGTCGCCGAGCGCGCACACGTAGCGGGGCGCGCCGAGCTGTTCGGCGCGCTCGCCGCCGGTGGCGGTGGTGGCGGTGCAGCCGTCGGGCTTGCGGACGACCCGTACGCCGTCGGGCATCACGATGACGGTGCGGGCCGCGGAGTCCCCGGCGCGAGCGCCGCGGATCCAGGCCGGGCCCTTGTTCTCGAAGACGAACGCGGTCGTGAGGGTGTCGCCCGAGTCGCCTTCGAGGGTCACGGCCGGCGCGGTGAAGTCGGCCGTGTTGCGGACGTGGAAGTCGAAGGCGCGCCGGTTGTCGCCCGGGTTCAGGTCGACGGCGCGGGCGTTCGCGGCGGCCTTCGCGGCCCGCTTGGCGACTCCCAGGCGCTTGCCCGAGGCGGTCTTGCCGTCCCACTGCGCGGCCTTCGGCTCGTCGCCGGCCGGGTGGATGCCGTAGCCGAGCCGGTCGCTGTAGGCGTTCGGGTTGGCCTTGACGTGCAGCGGGCTCTCCCCGGCGAGTTCGTAGGTCTCGCCCGGCTCGAAGTCCCCGTCGACCGAGCACAGGGCCGTGGTGATGTCGGCGACGGTGCGGGTGCGGCAGTTGTCGTACGTCTCCACGAGGCTCATGCCGCGGGTGGTCTCCAGCTCCAGCACCACGCCCTTGGCGGCCTGGGTGCCGGCGTTGGTGAACACGAGCGGCAGCGGCTGGCTCTCGCCGGGCCGCGGGTCGCTCTTGAGCGCCATCTCCCGCATGACGAGGTCCGGGCCGCCGACGGTGAGCTTCGTGGTGGTCGGGGTGATGGTGGCCCCGGTCGTCTTCCCGGTGACCGTGATCTCGCCGGTGGCGCCGTTCTTGGCGTTCTTGGCGGCGGCGACCAACAGCTCGACGCGCGGCAGGGTGCCGCGCACGGTGCAGACGAGCGCGGTGGCGCCGGTCGTGCACTTCTCCTTGGCGCCGTGCGCGTCCTCCCGGACGGTCGCGATGCCGGCGACCTTGGTCAGGTCGACGGTGAGGACGGCCTCCCCGCCGAAGCCGGCGGCGCCGCCGGCCTGGGGGACGTCGAGGGTGAAGACGAGCGACTCTTCCCTCGGGCTGCCGGTCGCCGGGGACATCGGGAGCGGGAGGGCGGTGGGGCCGCTCACCGGGAAGGCGGGGTCCGCGGCGTGCGCGGGGGTGGTGGCCAGGCCCACGGCCACCAGGCCGCAGGCGGCCAGGAGGGAGATGCGCTTTCTCATGCCCCCGTTGACCGTCCGGGGTGCGGGCCGGTTGCCTCGTTGACCATGTGATGGACACCACAGTCGTGTCGGGCCGGTTCCGCTACAACCTTCCGGGCCGACCACCGGTCACTCATGTACATCGGCGGACACCGCGCTCGGAGGGGGAGCGCGGTGTCCGCCGCTGTCGTACCCGGCTCGGATCCGGCCTCAGTGCTCCGGTTCCGGTTGCCTCGGAGGAATTTCCGGAACGGCGAGGAACGGCAGTCGCAGCGCGCCGAAGGCGTCCTTCGGGACGGCCGGCCGGACCGGTTCCACGGCCGAGAGGCGGACGTATCCGGCGCCCTGGGCGGGCCGCGGGTCCTCCTCGCCGTTGTTCGGCCAGTACGACATGGCCCGCTCGGCCTGCGCCGTGATCGTCAGCGACGGGTTGACCCCGAGGTTGGCGGAGACCGCCGAGCCGTCGACCACCGAGATGCCGGGGTGACCGTACAGCCGGTGGTACGGGTCGACGACTCCCTCGCCCGGGTTCTCGCCGATCGGGCAGCCGCCGAGGAAGTGCGCGGTCAGCGGGGTGCCCATCAGCTCGCCGACGTTGCTGCCCGCGAACCCGTTGATCTCCTCGGCGAGCAGGGTCGCGGCCTCGGTGGCCTCCGCGATCTGTACCGGGTTGGGGGCGCCGTGGCCCTGCCGGGCGGTCAGCAGTCCCTTCCCGATCCCGCCGGGCTTGCGGTACGTGGTGAGGGAGTTGTCCAGGGACTGCATGACGAGCCCGATGATCGTCCGCTCGGACCAGCGCCGGTTGGAGAGCGAGCGCGCCAGTTGCACGGGGTGCCTGGCGGTCCGGGCGAACCAGGCCCGGACCCGGTGCTTGCCGTAGGGCACCTGGAGGATGGTCATGAACCCCATGGCGTTGGAGCCCTTGCCGTAGCGGACGGGCTCGATGTGGGTGTTCGCGTCGGGGTGTACGGACGAGGTGATGGCCACCCCGTGGGTGAAGTCGGCCCGGCGTCCCTCGCCGTGCCGCTTGCGGTAGCGCCGGTCGTCGGTCTGGGCGCCGACCAGGCCCTCGGAGTTGGTGCGGGTCAGTTCCCCGAGCCGGTCGGAGAGCCGGGGCAGCTCGCCCCGGTCCTTCATCGTGTGCAGCAGGGTCTGGGTGCCGTACGTGCCGGCCGCGACGACCACGAACCGGGCGCGCAGCACCTTGGCCTTGCCGCGGCGGCGATGGTCTGTGGGGACGGTGCGGACCCGGTGGCCGCCGTCGGGGTGCTCGGAGATCGCGGTGACGGTGGTCATGGGGTGGATGACGGCGCCGGCGCGCTCGGCGAGGTGCAGGTAGTTCTCGTTCAGGGTGTTCTTCGCGCCGTGCCGGCAGCCGGTCATGCACTCGCCGCACTCGGTGCACGCCTTGCGGGCGGGGCCCTTGCCGCCGAAGTAGGGGTCGGCGACCTCCTCGCCGGCCCTGGCCCTGTGCCGGCCCTCGGCGTCCTCGCCGTCGCCGAAGAAGACGCCGACCGGGGCCATGTGGAAGGAGTCGGCGACGCCCATCCGCTCGGCGGCCGCCTTCAGGTGGACGTCCGAGGGGGTCGTCGTCGGGTTGAGCCGGACCCCGAGCATCCGCTTGGCCTGGTCGTAGTACGGGGCGAGTTCCTCGCGCCAGTCGGTGATGGAGGCCCACTGCCGGTCCTCGAAGAAGGCGGCGGGCGGCACGTAGAGGGTGTTGGCGTAGTTCAGCGAGCCGCCGCCCACGCCGGCGCCCGCGAGCACCATCACGTTGCCGAGCAGGTGGATCCGCTGGATGCCGTAGAGCCCGAGTGCCGGGGCCCACAGGTAGTTCCGCAGGTCCCAGCTGTTCCTCGGCAGGCTCTGGCGGGTGAAGCGGCGCCCTGCCTCCAGGACGCCGACCCGGTAGCCCTTCTCGGTGAGCCGCAGTGCCGAGACCGACCCTCCGAAGCCCGATCCGATGACGATCACGTCGTAGTCGTACGACACTGCGTTGCCTCCCGGGCGGTCGTGCCTAACGGAATCGGAGCGCCTTCATGACCTTGAGGCTGCGGGTCATGAACGCCGCGTACTTCTCGTCGTCCATGCCCAGCGAGGGGGCCATCGGGAGCAGCCGCTGGTGGGCGACGGTCTGCGCCTCGGTGTACTTGAGGATGCCCTCGGAGCCGTGCCGGCGGCCGAGGCCGGAGTCCTTCATGCCGCCCATGGGCGCCTGGGCGCTGCCGTAGGCGGGGGCGTAGCCCTCGTTGATGTTGACGGTGCCGGTGCGCAGGCGGGCGGCGACGGCGTGGCCGCGGCGCGCGTCCTTCGTCCAGACGCTGGAGTTGAGTCCGTAGGCGGTGGCGTTGGCCTGCGCCACGGCCTCGTCCTCGTCGGTGAACCGGTAGATCGAGACGACCGGGCCGAAGGTCTCCTCGCCGCAGACCGCCATGGGGGTCTCGACGCCGTCGAGGATGGTGGGCTCGTAGAACAGCGGGCCGATGTCGGGGCGGGCGACACCGCCCGCGACCAGGGTGGCGCCCTTGGCGACGGCCTCGTCCACGTGCCGTTGGACGGTCTCCAGTTGGCGTTCGCCGACGAGCGAGCCCATGTCGGCGCCGTACGCGAGGGAGTTGCCGAGCCGCATGGCCTTCGTGCGGGCGGCGAACCGTTCGACGAACGCGTCCGCGATCGACTCGTGGACGTAGAGCCGTTCGATGGAGATGCACAACTGTCCGGCGGAGGAGAAGCAGGCGCGGACGGCGCCCGCCGCCGCCTTCTCCACGTCGGCGTCGCGCAGCACGAGCATGGCGTTCTTGCCGCCGAGTTCGAGGGTGACGCCGACGAGGCGATCGGCCGCGCCCCGGGCGACCTCGCGGCCGGTGCGGGTGGAGCCGGTGAAGGAGACGTAGTCGGCGTGCCGGACCACCTCGGGGCCGACGACGGGCCCCTCGCCCAGGACGATCTGGAAGACCTCGGCGGGCAGACCGGCCTCGATCAGCAGGTCGCGGGCCCACAGGGCGGTGAGCGCGGTCTCCGTGTCGGGCTTCATGACCACGGCGTTGCCCGCGACGAAGGCGGGCAGCGCGTCGCCGACGGACAGTTCGAGGGGGTAGTTCCAGGGGGCGATCTGGCCGACGACCCCGCGCGGCTGGCGCAGTTCGGTGACCTTGGTGAGGGTGGGGATGGCGCCGGTGTGGCCCTTGGGACGCAGGTACGAGGGGGCCTTGCGGCCGTAGTGGCGGGCGGCGACCGCGACGGCCTGCACCTCCTCGTGGGCGTGCAGCCGGGCCTTGCCGGTCTCCAACTGGATCAGGTCGAGCACCTCGGCCTGCCGGGCCAGCACCAGGTCGTGGAAGCGCAGCAGGACGGCGGCCCGGCCGCGTGCGGAGACGGCGGCCCAGGCGGGCTGGGCGGCGCGGGCCCGGGCGAAGGCCTCGGCCACGTCCTCGGGCCCGGCCTCGGGCAGGTCCGCCAGTTCGTCCCCGGTGAAGGGGGTGTGGTTGGCGGTGCGACCGGAGCCGATCACGCCGCGGGTCAGCCGGGCGACCAGGTCGGGGGTCACCACGTCGGCGGCGGTACGGGCGCCGGCCGGGGCGGCGGCCACCGGGTTGGTGGGCTGCGGTGCGGCGCGGAGGGGGGCGGCGGGGGCCTGCGAGTCCGTCATGGCGGTGAGCGTATTCCGCCTGCGGGCCTTTGGGTACCCGTGGGTAACCGGATTTTGACATTTCCGCCAGTGATCGCTGGCAGGATGGCCGGACAAGGCACCCGCGCCGGGGCCCCCGGACCCCCGTCACTCCTCCTTGGGCGGAGGCTGCCAGCCGCTGAGCACCGTGTCGAACTGCTGCCGGGTCTTCGCCCAGTCGGCGGCCGGGCTCGACATGTAGACCGCGTACTCGGTGTCGTCCGGGGCCACGTACATCTGCTCGATGGCCCGGCGCGGACCGGCGTGCGTGCCCTTCTCGGTCAGGGTGAATTCCCAGATCGCGGCGCGGACGGTGTCCCGGAAGCCGTTCTGCTCCAGCTTCAGCCGCTTGTAGTCCGACCGCAGCTTGAGCTGCTTCTCCAGGTCCTGCAGGTGCACGTACGGATTGTCGTAGTCCGGGGTCGGGTCGAAGGCGATCCGCACGAAGTGGTTGCCGTTGTCCGGGGTGTAGTCGATCTGCGTGCCGTTCATCTGGCGCTCCCAGCCCTCCGGGACGAAGAGCGTGAAGCCCGCCGGGTCGACGACCTTCTTCCAGCCCGCGGGCGGGGTGGCCGCCGCCTGCTGTTCGGCGTCGCCGCCGGACTGCCCCTGGTCGGGGGCGCTGACGTTCTTGTCCTCGCCCTCGGCCCTGCCCTCCGTGTACTTGAGCACCCCGAAGACCCCGCCGCCGCCGAGCAACGCCGCGACCAGGGCCAGGGCCGCCGCCCGCTTGAGGCGGCCCGGGAACGGGACCGGGGCGGGGGACGACTGCTCGGGAAGGACGGTCGTGCCGCCGGGTTCGCCGGCCGTCGGGGGTCGCTTCGGGGGCTCCGGGGCCGACTCCTCGCCCCCGCCGGCCTCCCGGGCGGCGGGAACCCGTTCCTCCGCGCTCATCGCACGCGTCGGGACGTACGCCTGCGCCGACTTCGGCTCCCGGCCCTCCATCGCCTCGATCAGCATCCGCTCGGCCTCCGAAGCCGAGGGCCGCTCCGCGGGATCCTTGCGCAGCAGCGCCGTGATGACGGGGCCGAGCGCCCCGGCCTGACGCAGCGCGGGCGGCTCGTCGTTGACGACGGCCTGGAGGCTGGAGATGGGCGAGGTGCGCCGGAACGGCGAGCGGGCCTCGACCGCGGTGTAGAGCGTGGCGCCGAGCGACCACAGGTCGGAGGACGGGTCGGGGGCGCCGCCGGTGACCCGTTCGGGGGCCAGGTAGTCGATGGAGCCGACGAGTTCACCCGTGCGCGTGATGGACGAGTCGCCCTCGATCGCGGCGATGCCGAAGTCGGTGAGCAGGACCCGTCCGTCCTTGGCGAGCAGGACGTTGCCCGGTTTCACGTCCCGGTGCAGCACCCCCACGGCGTGTGCGGCCCGCAGGGCGCCCAGCACGTGCAGCCCGATCCGGGCGGCCTCGCGGGGCTCGATGCGGCCCGCCGCCTTCGCCGCCTCGGCGAGGGAGGGCCCGTCGATGTACTCCATGACGATCCACGGACGGTCGTCGTGCTCCAACACGTCGTGGACGGTCACGACCGCCGGGTGCTGGATCCGGGCCGCGGCCCGGGCCTCCTTCTGCGTCCGGGCATGCATGACCTCCCGGTCGGCCTGGGCGACGTACAGACCTGCCGTCAGCTCCTTGACCGCCACGGTCCTGTGCAGCAACTCATCATGCGCGCGCCACACCTTGCCCATGCCGCCGCGGCCGATGGGCTCGACGAGCCTGTACCGGCTCGCGAGCACCGCACCCGCACCTGTCTGCTGTTCCACGAAACCTCGCCGCTCTGTGCACTTCGGGCCAGATTACGGAGCTTGCGCGCGATGCCGACACCGCGCGGGCGCGGTGAGACAGCACTGTGACGCAATCGCCGCATTGACATGCCGTCAGCGCTCTGTCAACCCCCTGATGTGTAACTCCCCGTGGCCTTCTCGAAGACCTCGGTGACCCTTCCTTCCTCGTCCTGCGGCCCGGTCACCAGGACCACGTGATAGACCCCACCCAACGCGACGACGAAGTTCCGCGCCACCACGCTGCGTCCCGCCGAGTCGATCCACGTGTACCGCCCGGTGACCCGGACCTGTCGGCCCACCGTGGTCGACTTGACGTCCCCACCGCTCGCCCAACTGGAATTGCGGTACGGGGACAGCTCCGGCTCCTTGTCCTTCTGGTACGTGAGCGGATCCGGCCTACCGCCCTCGACCTTGTCCCGTCCCGGCACCACGGTCAACACGAACTGCCCGTCCACGTACCGGACCTGGCCCGCCTCGTTGATGCCGCGCCGTTCCCAGCCGTCGGGAACCGCCATCTGGAAGTGCTCGGGGTCCTGTTGGGTGGTGTAGCCGGGCGGAGCGGGCACGGGGGCATTGCTCTGCGAGGCGGGCTTGGACTCCGGGGTGCCCGAGGGTGTCCGGCCCGGGCCCTGGCCGGACGTGGGCGGCGCGGTGGAGGCGGGAGCCCGGGGAGTGGAACCGCCCGGCTCCCCCTGCGCCCGCTGGTCCGCGGAGCGGGGCATGAACAGCAGGGCGTACCCCACCGCCGCCGCCAGTAACGCGAGGACGCCGACCAGCAGGGTCCGCCCGAGGGAGCGCGGCGTGCGGCGCGGGGCGTCCGCGCTGCGGTGGCGGCCGTGCACGTCGCCGCGCCTGCGCACCACGGGCAGCCGCGTCGGGTCCGGGTCCGACATCGGCAGCATCCCGAAGGCGCCGTCGGGTTCGGGGGCGGAGCGCACGAGCGAACGCAGCCAGCCGCGCAGCTCCTCGAAGTCGGGTCGTTCGGTGGGGTCCTGACGCAGCAGCGACTCGACGATCGGGCGCAGCGGGCCGCATTCCTCGGCGAAGGCCGGGGGCTCGGAGCAGACCATCTCCACGAGGTCGGGGACGCTCTCCTCGGGGTACGGGGCGTGCCCCTGGACGGCGCGGTACAGGAGCGCGCCCAGCGCCCACAGGTCGGTGGCGGGTCCGACGGGCGCGGCCAGTTGCCAGTGTCCGTGCACGGGGCCGGCCTGCTCGGGCGCCCAGCGCTCGGTGACGGCTCCCACGACGGCCATCCGGGTCTGCCGCGCGCGCTCGGCGTCCAGGCCGGTCTTGGGGCCACCACCGCCGATGCGGGCGCCGGACCAGCCGACGACGCCGACGGGCTGCGGGGCCACCGGCGGGACCGGCTCGGGGACCGAGCGCGGGGTCGGGCGCGGAGGGGCCGGGCGGGGCACGGCGACCCCGGCCCCGGGCCGCGCCTCGCCGGGCCGCACGGCCGGGAAGGGGCCGGTCGGCTCCGGGGGTTCGGCTTGGTGGTACCCCTGGGGCAGGGCGAGCCGCGCGGGCAGCGCGGGCATGTTCGCGGCGCCCGACGACTCCGCGGCGGGCGCGGGGGCGTGCTCAGGCCCGGTGTCCGGCCCGTACGCGGGGTCCTGCCCGGCCGCCGGCCCGTACGCGGGGCCTTGCCCGGTGTCCGGCCCGTACGCGGGGTCCTGCCCGGTGTCCGGCCCATACGCGGGGTCCTGCCCGGCCGCAGGCTCGTACGTGGAGTCCCGGTCGGGGGCCGGTTCCCGCTCGGCGGTCGTGTCCTGGTCCGGCCGGTGGCGCGGGGTGGCCCCGTGCCAGGGCGCGGCCGGCGCGGCGGCCGGGCCCCCGTACGGGTACGAGTACCCCTGGGGCAGGTTCGAACCCTCCGGGCGCGGCTCGGGTGCGGCGCCGGTGCCCGCCCTGCGTTCCTCCTCGACCTTGGCCGCGGCCGCCCGCGCGCCGGCCCGGTAGGCGGCGATGGTGCCGGCCCGCGCGGCGGCCTTGAGGTCGGGCCGTTCGGCGGAGGGGTCCGGGGTCGCCGCGGAACCGGCCTGGAGCGCCGGAAGCACGGGGATCGGAGGTCGCTCCGGGGTGATGTGGTCGGAGTACCGCGGCCCGGTGTCGTACCCCGGGGCCACCAGCGGTGCGTACGCGATGCCACCGGACTCCCGCACGGGCGGAAGCGTCCGGGGCTCGGACAGCGACTCGGACTCGGACTCGGATGCGAACTCGGGCGTGGGCTCGGATGCGAACTCGGGCGTGGGCTCCGGGGCGGCCGACGGCCCGCCGGGTCCGGGAATCCGGCCGAACGGGTCGGTCGACCGCCGACCGAAGTCTGCTTCCCGGCGTGCGGGTTCATGGCCCGCCGGGTACCGGTCGATCGGCCCGGACACGGAGGGTTCCGTACCGATCCCGGCGCCCTCGGGCACCGGGTCGTAGCCGCACAGGGCCTCTTCCGCGGCGCCCGCCGCGAGCCCCGTCAGGACGACCCGGCCGTCATCGCATATCAACACGGTCCGGGCGGTGATGTTGCGGTGGGTCCAGCCGTGCGCGTGCAGCACCCGCAGCGCGGTCAGCACGTCGGCGGCGACCTCCGCCGCCCGGTAGGGGCTCAGCGGCTCCTCGGCGATCAGGGCCGCCAGCGGGCGGGCGGGGACCAGTTCACTGACGATCCACAGCGAACCGCCCTCCGCGAAGACGTCGAAGACCTGGTCGAGGCGCGCGTGGTCGGGTACCGAGGCGGCGGCCTGCGCCGCCGCGATGGCCCGGCGCACGGCCGGGAGTTCGCCGGGCGCCCGGCGCCCCGTCGCCGGACCGCGCGTCCCGTCCAGCAGCTCCGCGTCCACGATCTCCGGCAACGGCACCTGACGGACCAGGACCTCCTGACCGCTGCGCGTGTCGAAGGCCCGGGTCTCCACCGGCTCGTACTCGTCCGACGGCGGCAGCGGCAGGCGGTACCGGTCGGCCAGGATCCGACCCGCGTAGTCCTCCACATCGCCTCCCCCGAGTGCGGTACCCAACCCCATCGTTCCCGCGGACACGATACGTCGCCCGGGGCGCCCGCGTCCCGGGCCTGGCAAGGCCCGCCCCCGCCAGGGGGACGACCGGTCTCAGCCCAGGGGCTGGAAGGTCTCGAATGCCGTGTTGCGCATCTGCGTGCACTCGGGGCCGTCCCACTGGTCGGCCGGGCAGCTGACCATGATGGCGTAGCCGTGCTTCCCGTCCACCTTGAAGCCGCGGTTCAGCACGTGGACCTTGATGCCCTTCTGCTCGCGCTCGAACTCCCAGTCCGCCGCGGTCGGATAGCCGCGGTAGTCCACGCCGTCCAACCGGATCAGGTGGTAGCCCGTGCTGCTGCCCTGGACGGCCGGGGCCAACTGGGACCAGGCGAGTCGTGCGTCGCCCGTCGGACTGTCGGTGAAGTCGACCTGGATGCGCGGGAAACCGCCGTCGCGGCTGTATATGCCGCCGGAGTTCTCGCCGGCCGTGTCGGTCTGGTGGAAGCCCTCGGGCATCGCCATGGAGAAGTGGAACCGGGTGTCCGTGACCTTCGCGTAGCCGGCCGGCAGCCCGGTGCCCGGGCTGGCGCCCTGACCCTGTGTCTGGCCCGTGTTCTGGCCCTGGCCTTGTCCCTGGCCTTGCCCCTGCCCTTGGCCCTGGGTCTGGGCCTGGCCCTGCCCCTGGCTCTGCGCCGGGCTGGGCTCGCCGCTCTTCTTGCCGCCGCCGGATCCCCCGTTCGAGGACGCGTTGCCGGCGGATCCCGCCGACGCGCCGACGGCCGTACCCGGGTTCGCCGACCCGGAGACGGACGGCTTGGGGCCGGCCTTGTCCTTGCCCTTGTCGTCGTCGCCGCTGAACGCCCACACGATCAGCGAGCCGATCACCGCCAGGACGACGACCACACCGGCGATGGCGAGCGCGATGGTGCGTCGCGACATGACATCGGTGAGCGACGCCGGGATCGGCTTGGGACGGGACGACGGAGCCTCGGCCGCGGACGCCGTCGAGGCGGCGGCAGCCGCGGCGGCGGCCTGTGCCGCGGCGGCCTTGCGGGCGGACTTCAGCGCCGCCCGGGCCCGCTCGCGCTGTTCACGCTCGCGCCGCTCGCGTTCCCTCTTCTCCGCCTTCTCGGCTGCCTTGGCCGCGGCGACGCGCTCGGCGGCGGCCTTGGCCTCGGCCTTCTCCGCCCTCTCCGCCTCGGCCTTCTCCGCCTTCTCGGCCGCGATCCTGTCCGCCGCCTCCTTGGCGTCGGCGAGGGAGATCGCCTTGGTCTCCTCGACGGCCGGGGGCATCGCCGGCGCGGGCTCGGGGGCGTCGAGCACCGCCTTCAGCATCGCCCGGGCGCGGTCGTCGTCGAGCCGCCCGGCCGGGTCCTTGACCAGCAGGCCGTAGATGACCTCGGTCAACGGACCGGCGTTCTTGGGCGGTTCCACCGGCTCGGTCATCACCGCGGTGAGGGTGGCGAGGGCGGAGCCCTTGTCGTACGGGGGCACGCCCTCGACGCAGGCGTACAGCAGGCCGCCGAGCGACCACATGTCGGCGGGCGGGCCGGGCTTCTGGCCCCGGGCGCGCTCGGGAGAGATGTAGGAGGGGGCGCCGACGAGCATGCCGGTGGAGGTGACGGAGGGGTCGCCCTCGACCTGCGCGATGCCGAAGTCGGTGAGCACGACACGGCCGTTGTCCGCTATGAGCACGTTGGACGGCTTCACGTCACGGTGCAGGATGCCCTGGTCGTGGGCGGCGCGCAGTACGTCGAGAACGGCGAGGCCGACCTCGGCCGCGCGGCGGGGCGTCAGCGGGCCGCGCTCGCGCACGAACTCGGCGAGGGAGGGGCCCTCGATGAGTTCCATGACGATCCACGGGCGGCCGTCCTCGTCCACGACGTCGTAGACGGTGACGGCGCCGCCGCTGCGGATCCGCGCGATCGCCTTGGCCTCGCGGAGGGTACGGGTGATGAGGCGGCGCTTCTCGTCCTCGTCCACGCCCATGCTGAAGCGGAGTTCCTTGACGGCGACCGTCCGCCCGAGGATCTCGTCCTCGGCGCGCCACACGGTGCCCATGCCGCCCTTGCCGAGGACGGACCCGAGCCGGTACCGGCGGGCGAGCAACCGCCCTTCGTCCTGACCGGATTCCGCGGTGGCCGCGGCGCTCTTCGCGCCCTCGGGCGTCCGCTGTGCGGGCACGACCTCGGACCTCCCGGCGCCAGTCCTGACCGGGTCCGGCTTCGCCGGGGCGGGCTTGGCGGCCTCGGGCTTGGCGCCCTGGGGCTTGGCGTCCTCGGGTTTGGCGTCCTCGGGCTCGACGGAGGCCACCTTGACGGCCGACGCGGATCCCGCCTTCGCGGCGGGAGCGGCCGTGGCCGGGTCGGAAGCGGCGGAGGACGCGGACTTCTCGCCACCCGACGCGGGCCTGCCGGCGGGCGCGTTCGCGGGCACGGCCTTGGCCGTACGCGGCTTCGGGACGGGCTTCGCGGCGGCGGGGATCGTGGACTTCGCGTCCGCCGGGGCGGTGGACTTCGCGTCCGCCGAGGTCGCGGACTTCGCGTCGGCAGGGGTCGCCTGCTTCGCGTCCGCCGGGGCGGCGGCCTTCGCGTCCGCCGGGGTCGTGGACTTCGCGTCGGCAGGGGTCGCCTGCTTCGCGTCCGCCGGGGCGGTGGACTTCGCGTCCCGCGGCCCGTCGGACTCCGCGTCGGCGGTGGGGGTGGCCTTGGCGAGGTCGGGCTTCGCCGCCGGGGTGGCGGGCGCGCCCGCACCCGGCGCGGACCCGGCCCGCGCGGACCCGGCCCGCGCGGATGCGCTCGGCTCGGATGCGCTCGGCTCGGACCCGTCCACCGGCACGGCGTCCGCGGGTTCCGCCTTCGGCGCGGGCGACTTGGCCAGGCTCGGCCGTGCCGGGGTGGACTTCGCCCCGGACGGACCCGGCTTCGCCGCGGCGGGCTTCGCGCCCCGCGACCCGTCACCCGCCGGGGTGTCCGCCTTCGCGGCGGCGGCCCCGGCCGGGTTCGGCTTCGGCTTCGCGGCGCCGCCGGGCCTCGCGCCGGGCCTCGCGGCGTCGGGCTTCACACCCTCGGGCTTCACACCCTCGGGTTCCGCCGCGGGCTCGGCCTTGCGCGGGCTCGGCTTCACACCCGCCGGCTCGGTGCTCGGTTCGGCGCTCGGCGCCTTACCCGCGGAATCCGGCGACTCGGTGTGCTCCGGCTTCGACATGCGTCCCCTCTGCGATCGTGCAGCCTGCCCGGCTGCCCCGGCAGCCGCCGAGGGGCACGGTAACCCGCCCCGGCAGAAACCTCATTGTTGCTCACTCCGCAACGGACGGGCGCCCCGGGGCAACGGTTCCCCCCTCCGCATCCCGGAGTTACAACGGAACGATGTCGGGAGCTCCCAGCCTGGCCGCGTCCGCCGTCAGGTCGTCCGGTTGGCGCTGCGATTCCCGTTCCGCTTGCACTCTCTTCTCGTAGTGCTCGACCTCGTTCTCGATCTGCTTCTTGTCCCAGCCCAGCACCGGAGCCATCAATTCCGCACACTCCCGCGCCGATCGCGTGCCCCGGTCGAAGGTCTCGATCGAGATCCGCGTCCGACGCGTCAACACGTCGTCCAGGTGCCTGGCCCCTTCGTGCGAAGCCGCGTAGACGACTTCCGCGCGCAGATAGTCCTCTGCCCCCGTGAGCGGCTCGGCCAACCCCGGATCCGCGACGATCAGGTCGAGCAGTTCCTCCGTCAGCGACCCGTACCGGTTGAGCAGGTGCTCCACCCGCGCCACGTGGATGCCCGTGCGCGCGGCGATCCGGGCACGGCCGTTCCACAGGGCCCGGTACCCCTCCGCGCCCACCAGCGGGACGTCCTCGGTCACGCACTCGGCGACCCGTTGGTCCAGCCCGTGCACCGCCTCGTCCACGGCGTCCTTGGCCATCACCCGGTACGTCGTGTACTTGCCGCCCGCCACCACGACCAGCCCCGGCACCGGGTGTGCCACCGTGTGTTCGCGCGAGAGCTTGCTGGTCGCGTCGGACTCGCCGGCCAGCAGGGGCCGCAGGCCCGCGTAGACGCCCTGGACGTCGTCGCGCGTCAGGGGAACCGCCAGCACCGAGTTCACGTGCTCCAGCAGGTAGTCGATGTCCGCGCTGGACGCCGCCGGGTGCGCCTTGTCGAGGTCCCAGTCCGTGTCCGTGGTGCCGACGATCCAGTGGCGTCCCCAGGGGATGACGAACAGCACGGACTTCTCCGTGCGCAGGATCAGCCCGGTGGAGGAGTGGATCCGGTCCTTCGGGACGACCAGGTGGATGCCCTTCGAGGCCCGTACGTGGAACTGGCCGCGCTCCCCGATCAGGGCCTGGGTGTCGTCCGTCCACACCCCGGTGGCGTTGACGACCTGCTTCGCGCGGATCTCGTACTCGCCGCCGCCCTCCACGTCCCGCACCAGCGCTCCGACCACCCGTTCGCCCTCGCGGAGGAAGCCGACCACCCTCGCGCCGTTGGCGCACTGCGCCCCGTACGCGGAGGCCGTTCGGACCAATGTGGTGACGTACCGGGCGTCGTCCATCTGGGCGTCGTAGTACTGCAGGGCGCCCACCAGGGCGTCCTTGCGCAGCGCCGGGGCGACCCGCAGCGCGTGCTTGCGCGAGAGGTGCCGGTGGGTCGGCAGCCCGCGCCCGTGCCCGCTGGAGAAGGACATCGCGTCGTACAGGGCCACGCCCGAGCCGGCGTAGAGGCGCTCCCAGCCCTTGTGCTGGAGCGGGTACAGGAACGGCACCGGCTTGACCAGGTGCGGCGCGAGCCGCTCCAGCAGCAGCCCGCGTTCCTTGAGGGCCTCGCGGACGAGGGCGAAGTCGAGCATCTCCAGGTAGCGCAGTCCGCCGTGGATCAGCTTGCTGGAGCGGCTCGACGTGCCCGAGGCCCAGTCCCGCGCCTCGACCAGCCCGGTGGACAGGCCTCTGGTGGCCGCGTCGAGCGCGGTGCCGGCGCCGACCACTCCCGCGCCGACGACCAGCACGTCCAGCTCCCGTTCGGCCATCCGGGCAAGTGCCTCGGCCCGCTGAACCGGTCCCAGTGTCGCTGTCCTCACGGCTGCCTCCCGTTGCTGCGGGGGGATCCCCGCTCGATGCGGGTGATCCCGCTCACATTCCCCGCTGTTGATTCTGACCTTCCGTACTCACATCGGCCACCGCCTGTGGACAACACAACGGCAGCCACCACCTCACAATGCGACATATCTGTCATATATACGCCTAGTCTGACATTGCGCCTGCTCCAGCCCTCCACAGGACTTGCGCGCCCAGCCCCCTCATGCAAGGGAAGGGAAGGGACGGCACCTCCATGCCCGCAGATCTCGCCGTCATCGGACTCGGCCACCTCGGCCTCCCTCTCGCTCAGGCGGCCGTCGCCGCCGGAATCGAGACCGTCGGCTTCGACAGCGGTCCGACCACGGACAGCACCCTCACCGCCGCCGAGATCCGCCGCATGTCGGCGGCCGGCTTCCGGGTCACCACCAACCCCGCCGAACTGGGCCGGGTCCGTACCGCCGTCATCTGCGCCCCTACCCAGCTCGGCGCCGATCGTGCGCTCGATCTCACCTCGGTCGGCGACGCGGGCCGCGCGCTCGCCGCCCGGCTGCGCCCGCACACCACCGTCATCCTGGAGTCCGCCGCCCACCCGGGGGTCACCGAGGACTACCTGCGCCCGATCCTCGAAGCCGGATCCGGGCTGCGCGCGGGCCGGGACTTCCACCTGGCCTACTCCCCCAGCCGGCACGACCCGGGCAACCGGACGCACGGGATCTCCAACACCCCCAAGGTGATCGGCGGCCTCACCCCCGCCTGCACCGAGTCCGCGCACGCCTTCTACGCCCGCCTCACCGAGAAGGTGGTGCGCGCCCGCGGCCTGCGCGAGGCGGAGACCGTGCAACTGCTGGAGACCAACTACCGGCACGTGAACATCGCGCTCATGAACGAGATGGCCGTCCTCTGCCACGACCTCGGGGTCGACCTGTGGGACGTCATCCGGTGCGCCGAGACGAAGCCGTACGGGTTCCAGGCGTTCCGCCCCGGTCCCGGCGTCGGCGGCCATGGCGTCCCGCTCGACCCGAACTACCTCCCCCACACCACCCGCACCCCCGGTCACCCGCTGCGCATGGTCGGCCTGGCCCAGGAGATCAACAACCGGATGCCGCAGTACGTCATCCAGCGCTCCGCCGCCCTGCTGAACGAGCACGGTAAGTCCGCCCGCGGCGCCCGGGTCCTGCTGCTCGGGGTGACGTACAAGCCGGACCTCGCCGACCAGGAGGGCTCGCCGGCGCGCGAGATCGCCAGCCGGCTCATCGATCTCGGGGCCCAGATCAGCTACCACGACCCGTACATCCCGGCCTGGCGGGTCCGCGACAGGCCCGTCCCGCGCGCCGACTCGCTGTACGAGGCCGCCGCCAACGCCGACCTGACGATCCTGCTCCAGCACCACCGCACCTACGACCTGCAGGGCCTGGCGGTCAAGGCGCAGCTCCTGCTGGACACCCGGGGCGCCAGCCCGATCGGCGCGGCGCACCGTCTCTGACGCCCGTCCGCCGGCCCCCGGAGCGGCCCTCGCCGGCCGCTCCGGGGGCCGGCGGACGGGGTCCCGCCGATAAACCCCCCGCCGAATGTCAGGGCCCGCTGTTAACCTGCGGCGTTCTTATCTCGCGCATACGTCGCCGGTGGACACCGGTTGACCCAGACGTGTGCCGTTTTCCCTGGGGGGATTTCTCTTGAGCCAGCAGTTCCAGCCGCCCGCGCCCGATTCCTACACCGCCGCGCCCGCCCCGGCCCCGGCGCGCGTCGGAAACCTCGGCCTCGGCATCCTCGCGGCCGTCGTCGTCGCCCTGGCCGCCGCGGGTGCGTACGGCGGCATCATGAACGCCATCGATCGCCAGGTCGGCTACGCCGCGGTCGGCGTGGGGCTCCTCGTCGGCCTCGCCGCGGGCAAGGTCGGCGGCAGGAACCCGGTGCTCCCCGTGGTCAGCGCGATCCTCTCGATCGGCGCCGTCTACCTCGGCCAGTTGTTCTTCGTCGCGCTCGCGCTCGCCGACTACGCCCACATCGGCGTCGCCGACGTGCTGAGCGACCCGGGCATCGGCGCCCTGAACGACATCTGGAAGGAGTCGGCCGAGGCCATGGACTACCTCTTCCTCGGCATCGGCGGCTTCGTCGCCTTCGGCGCTGCCAAGAAGGTCAGCGACTGACACCGGCCCACACACGCCGGAGGGCCGGCACCCCGAGCGGGGTGCCGGCCCTCCGGCGTACAGGTGTGGCGGCCGGTCAGCGGCTGTGCTGCGAGTCCGCGACCGTGACCTCGACCCGCTGGAACTCCTTGAGTTCGCTGTAGCCGGTGGTGGCCATCGAGCGGCGCAGCGCGCCGAAGATGTTCATCGAGCCGTCCGGGGAGTGCGACGGGCCGGTCAGGATCTCCTCGGTGGTGCCCACCGTGCCGAGGTCGACCTTCTTGCCGCGCGGCACGTCCTCGTGGACGGCCTCCATGCCCCAGTGGTTGCCCTTGCCGGGCGCGTCCGTGGCACGGGCCAGCGGGGAGCCCATCATCACGGCGTCCGCACCACAGGCGACGGCCTTCGGGATGTCGCCCGACCAGCCCACGCCGCCGTCGGCGATGACGTGCACGTAGCGGCCACCGGACTCGTCCATGTAGTCGCGGCGGGCCGCGGCCACGTCGGCGACGGCGGTGGCCATCGGGACCTGGATGCCGAGCACGTTGCGCGTGGTGTGCGCGGCGCCGCCGCCGAAGCCCACCAGCACACCGGCCGCGCCGGTGCGCATGAGGTGCAGGGCCGCGGTGTAGGTGGCGCAGCCGCCGACGATGACCGGGACGTCCAGTTCGTAGATGAACTGCTTGAGGTTCAGCGGCTCGGCGGCGCCGGAGACGTGCTCGGCCGACACCGTGGTGCCGCGGATCACGAAGATGTCCACGCCCGCGTCGACGACGACCTTGGAGAACTCGGCCGTGCGCTGCGGGGACAGCGCGGCGGCGGTGACGACGCCGGAGTCGCGCACCTCCTTGATGCGCTGCCGGATCAGGTCGGCCTGGATCGGCGCGGCGTAGATCTCCTGGAGGCGGCGGGTGGCGGCCTCCTGGTCCAGCTCGTTGATCTCGTCGAGCAGCGGCTGCGGGTCCTCGTACCGGGTCCACAGACCTTCGAGGTTCAGCACGCCGAGGCCGCCGAGCTCGCCGATCCGGATGGCGGTCTGCGGGGAGACCACGGAGTCCATGGGGGCGGCCAGGAAGGGGAGCTCGAAGCGGTACGCGTCGATCTGCCAGGCGATCGAGACCTCCTTCGGGTCCCGCGTACGCCGGCTCGGGACGATGGCGATGTCGTCGAACGCGTACGCCCTGCGGCCGCGCTTGCCGCGCCCGATCTCGATCTCAGTCACGTGTGGTGGCCTTTCCTCTGGGTCTGCCCGTCCAGTATCCCCGAACCCCGGGGGCCCGCGTTCCGGTGACCGCCGTACGGACGCGGTCCGCCCGGGCTCGGACGGAATCCCGGCTTCCGGGAATGGTGAAGGGCGGCCCGGATCGACCGGAACCGCCCAGTTCACGCGTGTGCGCGGGCCGCTCAGCCCTTGCGGGAGTAGTTCGGCGCCTCGACCGTCATCTGGATGTCGTGCGGGTGGCTCTCCTTGAGGCCCGCCGAGGTGATCCGGACGAACCGGCCGCGGTCCTGCAGCTCGGGAACCGTGCGGCCGCCGACGTAGAACATCGACTGGCGCAGGCCGCCGACGAGCTGGTGCACGACCGCGGAGAGCGGGCCGCGGTACGGGACCTGGCCCTCGATGCCCTCGGGGATGAGCTTGTCGTCGCCGCCCACTCCCTCCTGGAAGTAGCGGTCCTTGGAGAAGGACTTCTGCTCGCCGCGGGACTGCATCGCGCCCAGCGAGCCCATGCCCCGGTAGGACTTGAACTGCTTGCCGTTGATGAAGAGCAGCTCGCCCGGGGACTCCTCGCAGCCCGCGAGCAGGGAGCCCAGCATCACCGTGTCGGCGCCCGCGACCAGGGCCTTGGCGATGTCGCCGGAGTACTGGAGGCCGCCGTCGCCGATGACCGGGACGCCCGCGGCCTTGGCGGCCAGGGAGGCCTCGTAGATCGCGGTGACCTGCGGGACGCCGATGCCGGCGACGACGCGGGTGGTGCAGATGGAGCCGGGGCCGACGCCGACCTTGATGCCGTCGCAGCCGGCGTCGATGAGCGCCTGGGCGCCGTCGCGGGTGGCGATGTTGCCGCCGATGACGTCGACGGAGGAGTTCGACTTGATCTTGGAGACCATGTCGCCGACGAGACGGGAGTGGCCGTGGGCGGTGTCGACGACGATGAAGTCGGCGCCCGCCTCGATCAGGGCCTGGGCCCGCTCGTACGCGTCGCCCGCGACACCGACGGCCGCGCCGACGAGCAGCCGGCCTTCCTTGTCCTTGGCCGCGTTCGGGTACTTCTCCGCCTTGACGAAGTCCTTGACCGTGATCAGGCCCTTGAGGATGCCCGCCTCGTCGACCAGCGGCAGCTTCTCGATCTTGTGGCGGCGCAGCAGCTCCATGGCGTCCACGCCGGAGATGCCGACCTTGCCGGTGACCAGCGGCATCGGGGTCATGACCTCGCGCACCTGGCGGCTGCGGTCCGACTCGAAGGCCATGTCGCGGTTGGTGACGATGCCGAGGAGCCTGCCCGCCCCGTCGGTGACCGGGACGCCGGAGATGCGGAACTTGGCGCAGAGCTGGTCGGCCTCGCCGAGGGTGGCGTCCGGGTGCACGGTGATCGGGTCGGTGACCATGCCGGACTCGGAGCGCTTCACGAGGTCGACCTGGTTCGCCTGGTCGACGATGGAGAGGTTGCGGTGCAGGACGCCGACGCCGCCCTGGCGGGCCATCGCGATGGCCATCCGCGCCTCGGTGACCTTGTCCATGGCCGCGGACAGCAGCGGGACGTTGACGCGGACGTTGCGGGAGATGAGGGAGGAGGTGTCGATCTGGTCCGGCGCCATGTCCGACACGCCGGGGAGCAGCAGCACGTCGTCATACGTGAGGCCGAGTGTGGCGAATTTGTCGGGCACTCCATCGGCGTTCACAGTCATGACACCTTCCCAAATGGTCTTGCTCAGCGCGGATGTCCATGCTAACGGGATCGCGACGCGTCTCATTCCACGACCAAGGTCAAGCAGAAGTTTCGTCGTTTCCTACTACTGGACTCCCCTGCCGGACCCCGCCCCGGACCGCGCGGTCGGCGCTCTACTGCTCCGCGAGTGCCCGGAGCCGACTGAGCGCCCTGTGCTGGGCCACGCGCACCGCTCCGGGGGACATCCCGAGCATCTGCCCGGTCTCCTCGGCGGTCAGGCCGACGGCCACCCGCAGCACGAGCAGTTCGCGCTGGTTCTCGGGCAGGTTGGCCAGCAGCTTCTTGGCCCAGGCGGCGTCGCTGCTGAGCAGCGCCCGCTCCTCCGGGCCGAGCGAGTCGTCGGGCCGCTCGGGCATCTCGTCCGACGGGACCGCCGTGCTCCCCGGATGCCGCATGGCGGCCCGCTGGAGGTCGGCGACCTTGTGCGCCGCGATGGCGAAGACGAAGGCCTCGAAGGGTCGTCCGGTGTCCCGGTAGCGCGGCAGCGCCATCAGGACGGCGACACAGACCTCTTGCGCCAGGTCCTCGACGAAGTGGCGAGCGTCACCCGGAAGGCGCGACAGCCGGGTGCGGCAGTAGCGGATCGCGAGGGGGTGGACGAAGGCCAGCAGATCGTGCGTGGCCTGCTCGTCGCCGTCCACGGCCCGGCGGACGAGAGCGCTGACGGCCCCGGCTCCGCCGCCTTTGGCGGTGCCGGTGGAGCCTGTGGCCGCGGGTGAGCCCGGGGCCTCGTCGTCGCGCATCAATCCATGGTGCCTTGGCGCGGGTGCATTCGCGGCACCGTGGTCCTTGTTGTACGTCGAAGCGTTATGAGCGGGTGCGCCAGAACTCATCGCCTGCGCCCTCCCCTCCGCTCGGCCCGAATGGTCCCTAGGCCACATCTTCGAGAATGCGGCACACCCTCAAGGATGCGGCATCGCGCACGAAGCGACACGTCCCCCGGATTGTGCCCCGCCAATCCCCGGTTTCGCACCGGGTCCGGGCGGGACACTCTCAACGGTCCGCGATCAGCGGACCAGGCCCCATCGGAACCCGAGCGCCACGGCGTGCGCCCGGTCCGAGGCGCCCAGCTTCTTGAACAGCCGACGGGCGTGCGTCTTGACCGTGTCCTCGGAGAGGAAGAGCTCTCGCCCGATCTCCGCGTTGGACCGGCCGTGGCTCATGCCCTCCAGCACCTGGATCTCGCGCGCGGTGAGCGTGGGCGCGGCGCCCATCTCGGCCGAGCGGAGCCGGCGCGGGGCCAGTCGCCAGGTGGGGTCGGCGAGGGCCTGGGTGACCGTGGCCCGCAGTTCGGCGCGCGAGGCGTCCTTGTGCAGGTATCCCCGGGCGCCGGCGGCGACCGCGAGGGCCACGCCGTCCAGGTCCTCGGCGACCGTCAGCATGATGATGCGGGCGCCGGGATCGGCCGAGAGCAGCCGACGGACCGTCTCGACACCGCCCAGGCCGGGCATCCGTACATCCATCAGAATCAGATCGGAGCGGTCGGCACCCCAGCGGCGGAGGACTTCCTCGCCGTTGGCTGCCGTCGTCACACGCTCGACGCCGGGCACGGTGGCAACCGCGCGACGGAGCGCCTCTCGGGCAAGCGGGGAGTCGTCGCAGACGAGGACGGATGTCATGACCGCCCTCCGCAGCTGCTGATGCGCGTCACCTTGAGCCTCCAGGCTGGTACGTATCGTCACCTGTGCGGTCGATGCCCCCGGACACCTGTCCGAGAACTTATTGGTTCAACCGCCTTCGCACTCTCAACGATGGTCACTCGAAAGAGTTACGGGTCGGACGGACACCTTCGGCACTCTACGTGAGGAAGCGATCACGACGTCGGAGGCGCGGACGGCCTGTCCTCCATCTGGAGCTATGCCCTATTTGGCGGCTTTCCTTCCGTTTGGCACGTGTCTGAGGCTAGATTCCCAATGAGTCATATTTACATCTACTCCGACAGTAGGTGTGGAGACATGGACCGTATCCGCCTCAGTACCGGCACCAAGAGGGACTACCAATGGCAGATTTCTCCCGCCTCCCCGGACCGAACGCCGACCTCTGGGACTGGCAGCTGCTGGCTGCCTGCCGCGGGGTCGACAGCTCCCTCTTCTTCCACCCGGAAGGCGAGCGGGGCGCGGCCAGGAGCGCGCGCGAGGCCTCGGCTAAAGAGGTCTGCATGCGCTGCCCGGTCCGTTCGGAATGCGCCGCGCACGCCCTCGCCGTCCGCGAGCCCTACGGGGTGTGGGGCGGCCTCACCGAGGACGAACGCGAAGAGCTGATGGGTCGAGCCCGGCACCGCCTGATCCCCGCGTCGAGCACGATCGGCCCGATCGCACCGCACTAGCCGGTTCGCGCGAAACGCCCGAAGGAACGTTTCCTCGAATCCGTGACGCTCACGTGCGCGTCACGGACCCCCCGGGCCCGGTCCGTCACCCGCCCGGCCGTACCGCCGTACGGCAGGCCCGACGGACCGCCCGGCGGGGGCCCCGCGGCCCGCCCACGGCCGTCGGGCGCCTGCCGTACGTCAACGCGTCGCGGCCCGCTCCAGTTGGGTCAGCGTCGCCGCCACCGCGGGGACCCTCGCCAGGTCGGTCAGGGTCAGCGCCACGACCTCCCGCTCCACGGCGGGCTCCACCGCCACGGTGCTCACGCCCTTGGCCCGTACCGACTCCACGGCGAGCTCGGGCAGCACCGCCACGCCGAGCCCCGCGCCCACCAGGCCGACCACGGCCGGGTAGTCGTCGGTGGCGAAGTCGATGCGCGGGGTGAAACCCGCGTCCTCGCAGACCTCCACCAGGTGCCGGCGGCAGCGCGGGCAGCCCGCGATCCAGGGCTCGTCGGCCAGTTCGGCGATGCCCACCCGCTCGGCCCCGGCCAGTCGGTGCCCCTCGGGGACCAGCCCCACGAGACGGTCGGTGAGCAGCGGGCGCACCACCAGGTCCTCCCATTCGGCCGCGGAGGTCGACGAGCCCCCGTACCGGAAGGCCAGCGCCACGTCGCAGTCGCCCTCGCGGAGCATCTCGACCGAACGCGGCGGCTCGGCCTCGACCAGGGAGATCCGGGTGCCCGGGTGCTCGGCGCGCATGGCCGCCAGCGCGGTCGGCACCAGTGTGGAACTGCCGCTGGGGAAGGAGACCAGCCGCACCCGGCCGGCGCGAAGCCCGGCGATGGCCGCGACCTCCTCCTCGGCGGCGGTCAGGCCGGCCAGGATTCCGGCCGCGTGTCGGACCAGGGCCTCACCCGCCTGGGTCAACCGCATCTCCCGACCCGTGCGGATCAGCAGCGGGGTGCCGGCGGACTGCTCCAACGCCTTCATCTGCTGGGACACGGCCGGTTGGGTGCAGCCCAGCTCGCGGGCGGCGGCGGAGAAGGAGCCGGTCCCGGCGACGGCGCGCAGGACCCGGAGATGACGTGCTTCGATCACTCTTCGAGCATAAGGGCATCTTTGATTGTGGCGCCAATATTCGGTCGACTCTTTGAGGACCTCGGCCGGTGCGTCCGCATGCGCCCGATCGGCGTCGACCTGAACGCGGCACGGCTCGACGGGCGCCGGCGGCGGACGGGCCGCGACACGGTTCCACCGGGGCGCGGCCCGACTCCGTTACGACGGGCGGGCCCTGACGCGGGGTGCGACGAACCGGACGGGACCCTGACGACAGGGCCCCGCGGCGACGACTAGGTTGCGCACATGACGACTGCGTTGATTACGGGATCCACGGCGGGCATCGGCGCCGCCTTCGCCCGGCGGCTCGCCGCCCAGGGCCACAACCTCGTGCTGGTGGCCCGCGACACCAAGCGACTCGCGGAGCAGGCCACCGAGTTGCACGACCGCCACGGCATCGAGGCCGAGGTGCTGACGGCCGACCTCTCCACCGACGAGGGCATCGCGGCGGTCGAGACCCGCCTCGGCGACCGCACCCACCCCGTGGACCTGCTGGTCAACAACGCGGGCTTCGGCAACAAGGGCCGCTACCTCGACGTCTCCATGGCCGACGAGTTGACCATGGTGAAGGTGCACGTCGAGGCGGTGCTGCGGCTGACCTCGGCCGCCGGGGAGTCGATGCGCTCGCGCGGGCGCGGGGGCGTGATCAACGTGGCCTCGGTCGCCGCCTTCCTGCCGCGCGGCACGTACGGGGCGAGCAAGGCCTGGGTCGTGCAGTTCACCCAGGGCGCGGCGAAGGACCTGGCGGGTTCCGGGGTGCGCCTGATGGCGCTGTGCCCGGGCTTCGTGCGCACGGAGTTCCACGAGCGGGCCGGCATGGGCACGGACAACATCCCGGGCTGGCTCTGGCTGGACGCCGACAAGCTGGTGGCCTCGGCGCTGGCCGACCTGGCGCGCGGCAAGACCGTCTCGATCCCGGATCCCCGCTACAAGGCGCTGATGGGCGTGGTGAAGCTGACTCCGCGCGGGCTGCTCGGCGGCATGTCCTCCCGTACGGGTCGCAAGTACGGCCCGCAGTAGCACGGCCCGCGGTGACGTGGACGGCCGCCTCGACGGGACACATCTGAACCAACCAAACCCACCAAACGGGTGAAATCTCCCTAAACTGGACCTGTCCCATCCAGTGCGGGAGGCGACGCCATGACATTCGTACAGGTAATCGATTACGAAACCACGCGGTTCGAGGAGATGAACGACCTCATCGACCGCTGGGCGCAGCGGGCGAGCGGTCGTCGCACGGTCACGCACACCATGATCGGCCGGGACCGCGAAGCGCGGACGCACTACCTCGACCTCGTCGAGTTCCCCTCGTACGAGGACGCCATGAGGAACTCCCGACTCCCGGAGACGGACGGGATGTTCCAGGAGATGGTGGCCCTCTGCGAGGGCATGCCGAAGTTCATGAACCTGGACGTGGTCCGCAACGAGTACCTCGACAAGCTCGTCGTGAACCGGATCTTCGAGGACGTCGCGGAGAAGGGTGATTTCGCGGTCGTCGACGAGTGCGTCGCGGCCGACTACGTCGACCACGACATCATGGCGGCGCCCGGCACGGGCGACGGTCGGCAGGGCATGAAGCGGACGATGGGCATGTGGCGCGACGCGTTCGACTTCTCGTTCGACCTGCACCGTCAGATCGCCGAGGGCGACTGCGTCTCCACGCTGTGGACCTGGACCGGCACCCAGAAGGGCGAGTTCATGGGCGTCCCGCCGACCGGGAAGGACGTCACGATGTCGGGCTGCACCACCTTCCGCATCGAGAACGGCCAGGTGGCGGAGGGCTGGTGGTACTACGACGCGCCGGGGCTCATGCGGCAGATGGGCATGACGGACGCCTCGTAGGCCGTCCGAAGCCGGAAGGACCCGGACACGGGGAAGGCCCCGGTCACCACCGCTGGGCGGTGGTGACCGGGGCCTTCCCTCGGATCAGCGGGGACCCGCCGAAGCGGCGGGCGCCCTGCGGCTCAACCTCAGTGGCTGTGGCCGTGACCGTGGCCGTGACCGGCGTCGCCCTCTTCCTCGGCCGGCTTCTCGACGACCAGGGTCTCGGTCGTGAGCAGCAGCGAGGCGATGGAAGCGGCGTTCTCCAGCGCGGAGCGGGTGACCTTGACCGGGTCGATGACGCCGGCCTTGACCAGGTCGCCGTACTCGCCGGTGGCGGCGTTGAAGCCCTGGCCCTTGTCGAGCTCGGCCACCTTCGCCGTGATGACGTAGCCCTCGAGGCCGGCGTTCTCGGCGATCCAGCGGAGCGGCTCGACGGCGGCGCGGCGGACCACGGAGACACCGGTGGCCTCGTCGCCGGAGAGGCCGAGGTTGCCCTCGAGCACCTTCACGGCGTGGACGAGGGCGGAGCCACCGCCGGAGACGATGCCCTCCTCGACCGCGGCGCGGGTCGCCGAGATGGCGTCCTCGAGGCGGTGCTTCTTCTCCTTGAGCTCCACCTCGGTGGCGGCGCCGACCTTGATGACGCAGACGCCACCGGCGAGCTTCGCCAGGCGCTCCTGCAGCTTCTCGCGGTCCCAGTCCGAGTCGGTGGACTCGATCTCGGCCTTGATCTGGTTGACGCGGCCGAGGACCTCTTCGGAGCTGCCGCCACCGTCGACGATGGTGGTGTCGTCCTTGGAGATGGTCACGCGGCGCGCGGTGCCCAGTACGTCCAGACCGGCCTGGTCGAGCTTGAGGCCGACCTCCTCGGCGATGACGGTGGCACCGGTGAGGGTGGCCATGTCCTGGAGCATCGCCTTGCGACGGTCACCGAAGCCGGGGGCCTTGACGGCGACCGCGTTGAAGGTGCCGCGGATCTTGTTGACGACGAGGGTGGAGAGCGCCTCGCCCTCGACGTCCTCGGCGATGATCAGCAGCGGCTTCGAGGCGCCGGCCTGGATGACCTTCTCCAGCAGCGGCAGGAGGTCCTGGATGGAGGAGATCTTGCCCTGGTTGATCAGGATGTACGGGTCGTCGAGGACGGCCTCCATACGCTCCTGGTCGGAGACCATGTACGGCGAGAGGTAGCCCTTGTCGAAGGCCATGCCCTCGGTGAACTCCAGCTCCAGGCCGAAGGTGTTGGACTCCTCGACGGTGATGACACCGTCCTTGCCGACCTTGTCCATCGCCTCGGCGATGAGCTCGCCGACCTGGGTGTCCTGCGCGGAGAGCGCGGCCACGGCGGCGATGTCGGACTTGTCCTCGATCGGACGCGCGGTCGCGAGGAGCTCCTCGGACACGGCCTTGACGGCGGCGTCGATGCCCTTCTTCAGGGCGGCCGGGGAGGCGCCGGCGGCGACGTTGCGCAGACCTTCGCGGACCAGCGCCTGGGCCAGCACGGTGGCGGTGGTGGTGCCGTCACCCGCGATGTCGTTGGTCTTGGTCGCCACCTCCTTCACGAGCTGCGCGCCCAGGTTCTCGTACGGGTCGTCCAGCTCGACCTCGCGGGCGATGGTGACACCGTCGTTGGTGATGGTGGGGGCGCCGAACTTCTTGTCGATGACGACGTTGCGGCCCTTGGGGCCGATCGTCACCTTGACCGTGTCGGCAAGCTTGTTGACGCCGCGCTCAAGGGCACGACGGGCGTCCTCGTCGAACTTCAGAATCTTCGGCATGGAAGCGGTTCAGCCCTCTCGATAACTCGGGTTCAACGAACTGCGCCCCTCGCCGCCCGGCAATCAGCGGGGTGACCAGGGGCGCAGCTCAAAGCAAAACTGGTGAAGAGGAAGAGGATCGCTCCTCTTGCCTGCTTCGTTCGACTTACTTCTCGACGATCGCGAGTACGTCGCGAGCCGAGAGGACGAGGTACTCCTCGCCGCTGTACTTCACTTCGGTGCCGCCGTACTTGCTGTACAGCACGATGTCGCCGACGCTGACGTCCAGCGGGAGACGCTGGCCGTCCTCGAAGCGACCCGGACCGACCGCGAGGACGACGCCCTCCTGGGGCTTCTCCTTCGCGGTGTCCGGGATGACCAGGCCGGAAGCCGTGGTCTGCTCGGCGTCGAGCGGCTGGACCACGATGCGGTCCTCGAGCGGCTTGATGGCAACCTTGGAGCTGGTGGTCGTCACGATCCGACCTCCCCCTTCGGAGATCCGGGGTTAACTGTCTGAGGTGGCGACCAGGTCGATCCGTCGTCGCGGGTGCCGGACCTGCCTGTCGCTGTGTTGGCACTCACCAGGGGCGAGTGCCAGGTGCGACACTATTCCGGCGATTAGCACTCGGTCAAGCGGAGTGCCAATTTGCCTCCCGGCGAGGCGCGCTTCGAGCCGGCCGCCGGGGACGGGCCGGCCCTGTGCGCGGGGGGGGCGGGGCCCTTGCGCCCGACCCCCTCGGAAGTCACCCGACTCGCTCCTTCGGGCAGGCGTTCGGCGGGCGTTAAGGTGCCGACCATGAACAACACCACGGGGGTGGGCTGGGGCGCGGCGATACGCGCCGCCGGCTTCAAGCGCTCCTTCGCCATCCTGACCGCCCTCGTCGGCGGCCTGCTCCTCACCGGTTTCGTCATCCCGCGCATGGCGACCCAGTTGACGGGCGTCGAGGGCTCCTTCACCGCACGCTCCTGCAAGCTCTACGACCCGGACAGCGGCAAGCGCTCCGTCCTGTGCAGCGGCTCCTTCACCGCCGCGGACAACTCCTTCACCATCGCCGACCTGGCCGTCGACACCACCTTCGACAAGGCCCCGACCGAGCCGGTCAAGGCCCTCGTCGACGGTCCGGACGCGACGGGCGCCGTATCCCGGGACCTGAAGAAGTCGGTCGTCCCCGGCGTCACCGGCCTGATCGTCCTCGGCTTCGGCCTCTGGAACCTCCGCACCCTCGCCCGCACCGCCCGTCGCGGCCCGGAGGTCCGGCCCGGTTCCGCGACCGCGCCGACGCCGGCCGTCTGAGGTCCGCGCGACGCGACCTCGTGTCGGGTCGGGCCCCGCGCTCCGGGCTCCGGGCTCCGGGCTCCGGGCCCGACATCGGCTCCGGCGACCGATATGTGACGCTTGGGCCGTGCGCATCCTGGTGGTCGAAGACGAAGAGGGGCTGGCCGAGTCCCTGCGGCTCGGCCTGTCCGCCGACGGGCACTGGGTCGAGGTCGCCCACGACGGACACCGCGGCCTCGACCTGGCGCTCACCGGCGGGCCGTACGACGCCGTGCTCCTCGACCTGATGCTCCCCGGCCTCGGCGGCCACGAGATCTGCACCCGCATGCGCGCCCACGGCGACCGCACGCCCGTGCTGATGCTGACCGCCAAGGACGGCGAGCACGACGAGGCCGACGGGCTCGACGCGGGCGCCGACGACTACCTCACCAAGCCGTTCTCGTTCGTCGTGCTGGCCGCGCGGCTGCGCGCGCTCGCCCGCCGCGCCGCCACCCCGCGGGTCGGCGTCCTGCGGGCCGGCGATCTCGTCCTGGATCCGTCCGGTCGCCGCTGCCGGCGCGGCGAGCGGGACATCGAACTCACCGCGCGCGAGCTCGGCGTGCTCGCCTGCCTGATGCAGCAGCCGGGCCGGGCGGTCGCCAAGCAGGACATCCTCGACGAGGTCTGGGACGTCCCGCACGCCATCGACCCGAACATCGTCGAGGTGTACGTGTCCTCGCTGCGCCGGAAGATCGACGCGCCGTTCGGGCGCCGCTCGATCCTCACCGTGCACGGGACCGGCTACCGGATGGCACCCGACGGTGGTTAGGACCCTCCGGGCGAGGGCTGCCGCGGCCGCCGCCCTCGCCATGGCCGCGGTGCTCGGCGCCGGCGGGCTGTGGCTCTACACGCTGCTGCGGGCCAACCTGCTCGACAACACCACCGGGCGCACGGAGCTGGCCGCACGGAAGGTCGTCGCGCAGCTCGACACCCGGACCCTGCCGCCCGGCGGCCGACTGGCCGCACCCGAGGGCGGGGTGGACCTGGTCCTCGTCCGGGACGCGGCCGGGCGGACCGTCGCCGGCAACCGGGACCCGCGCGGCGCCCCGGACCTCGACGGGCTGCGCCCGGCGGCCGGGGAGGACTCCCGATCGGCCGTGGTGCCCGTCGGGCCCGCCGGTTCGGAGCGGGGCGCGGCGGTGGTGGTCCGCTCCCCCGGGCCGCCCGGGGGCGGGGGCCCGTACACCGTGTACGCCATGACCGTCCTGCGCGACGTGGACGACGCGACGCGGGCCATCGGGGTCGGGCTGCTCGCCGGCGCGCCCCCGTTGATCGCCTTCGCGGCGGCGCTGGCCTGGTGGGTGACGGGGCAGGCGCTGCGCCCGGTCACGGCGATCCGCACCGGGTTGGCGGCCGTCACCGCGAGCGAGCCGGGTCGCCGGGTCCCGGATCCGGGCGGGGCCGACGAGATCGCGCGGCTCGCCCGGACCGTCAACGACACCCTCGCCCGGCTGGAGCGTTCCGACGCCCGGCAGCGGCAGTTCACGGCGGACGCCTCGCACGAGCTGCGCAACCCCCTCGCGGCCGTGCGGTCCCGGCTGGAGGTGGCCCTGGAGCGGCCCGACCGGGCGTCGGTGGCGGCCGCGTTGGCCGACACCGAGCGGCTCCAGCGGATCGCGGCGGACCTGTTGCTGCTGGCCCGCCTCGACGGGGGTCCGCCGCCCCGGTCCGAACCGCTGGACCTGGCACTGCTGGCGGCGGAGGACGTGGCGCGCAGGCCGGCGCCCCGGGTGCCGGTGCGGCTGGAGGCCGGGGCGGCCGTACCCGCGTACGGGGATCCGGCGCGGCTGGAGCGGGCGCTGGCCAACCTGGTGGACAACGCGCTGCGCCATGCCCGTGCGGGGGTCGTCGTACGGGCGGCCTCGGAGGGGGCGTGGCGGGTGCTGGAGGTGTCCGACGACGGCCCGGGAATCGCGGAGGCGGACCGGGAGCGGGTGTTCGCGCGGTTCGTCCGGCTGGACGCGGACCGCGGGCGGGCGAGCGGCGGCACGGGCCTGGGCCTGCCCATCGCCCGCGAGATCGCCCGCGCCCACGGCGGTGACGTCCGGGCGGGGATCGCGCCGGGCGGTGGCGCCCGCCTGATGCTCCGGATCCCCGGCGGGGGGCACGGGTCCGGCCCGGGGCACGGGTCCGGCCGGCCTGAGAGGCGGCGTCCCCGGTCCCGCGCCCGGCCCGGCCTGAAGGCGGCTTCAGGACCCTCAGGTTTCCTTCAGCGTGGCTCCCCCAGCATCGACAGGCATGAGCGCGCACCGCAGGAAGACCAGCCGCCGCCTGCCGAGGCGGCGCCGCCTCGGCCGCACCCTGCTGACCGCCGGCTGTGTGCTGACGGTCCTGGCCGGCGGCACCGCCTGGTACGTCTACCGGGACCTGTCGTCGAGCATCGGCAGTTCCAAGGCCCTGGAGGGAGCGCGGAAGTCGGCGCACGGTGACACGAACATCCTGCTCATGGGGCTGGACAGCCGCCGCGACCAGAACGGCGAGCCGCTCCCGGAATCGATCCTCGACAAGCTGCACGCGGGCGGTTCCGACATCGGCGGCTACAACACCAACACCCTGATCCTGCTCCACGTACCCGGCGACGGAAGTCGGGCCCGGGCGTTCTCGATCCCGCGCGACGACTACGTGGAACTGCACGGGATGCCGGGCCGGGCGCCGGGCACGGCCGCCGGCAAGGCCAAGATCAAGGAGGCCTACGGGCGGGCGAAGGCGCTGCGCGAGGAGCAGCTCGCGGGCGAGGGGGTCAAGGACCGGCGGCGGCTGGAGCGGGAGGGCCGGGAGGCGGGACGCAAGACCGAGATCGAGACCGTACGGACCTTCCTGGGGGTGCCGGTCGATCATTTCGCCGAGCTGAACCTGGCCGGTTTCCACCACCTGGCCGAGGCCCTGGGCGGGGTGCCGGTGTGTCTGAACAAGGCGGTGAAGGACAGGTACTCGGGTGCGGACTTCCCCGCCGGCCCGCAGACGCTGAACGGGCAGCAGTCCCTGGCCTTCGTGCGGCAGCGGCACGGACTCCCGGGCGGCGACCTGGACCGGACGAAGCGACAGCAGGCGTTCCTGGCGGGCGCGACGAAGAAGCTGAACGAGGCGGGCACCTTCACGGACCCGGTGAAGTTGATCAGGCTCGTCGACGCGGCGAAGGAGGACGTGGTGACCGACGCCGGCTGGGATCTGCTGTCGTTCGTGAAGCAGGCCAAGAACCTGTCCGGCGGGAAAGTGCAATTCTCGACACTCCCCGTCGAGGGCTTCGCGAGGAACCATGACGGGGACATCAACGTCGTAGATGATATGAAGATAAAGCGCCTCATTGCCGAGCAGATCGGGCCCAAGGCCCCTGCGAGTCCGAGCGCGTCGGGCGTCGCCCCCTCCGGACCGGGCGCGTCGTCCCCGCCGTCTTCACCGCCGCCCGCACCGCCGTCTCCCGGGCCCTCGGAGCCGGAGAAGATCGACGGTGGCGGCGTCCCGTGCGTGGACTGAGGCCCCTGACGGAGGCGGGCGCGCGCCGCCGCACCGAGGCACTGCTCCTCGTCCTCGTCGTCGGCATCGCCGTCCTCGGCCACTGCTCGGCGAGCCTGGCGATGAACGACGAGCTGCCGCGCAACCTCACCGGCTTCGTCATCAGCCTGACGCTGCTGTCACTGGTGGGGCACCTGGGCATCCGCCGGTTCGCGGCGTACGCGGATCCGTTGATCTTCCCGCTCGCCATGCTGCTGACCGGACTGGGGCTGGTCCTGCTCCACCGGCTCGACCAGGGGTACATCGAGCGGTACAACTCGGACGCGAACGCCCCGGGCCAACTGCTGTGGTCGGTGGTCGGGGTCGCCGCCTGCATCCTCGTGGTGGCGCTGCTGCGCGACCACCGGCTGCTGCAACGGTTCATCTACATCACGATGGCCGTGGCGCTGGTGCTGCTGATCGCCCCGGTGTTCTCACCGGCCGACACCTACGGCGCGAAGCGCTGGATCGTCGTCGGCGGCTTCTCGCTCCAGCCCGGCGAGTTCGTCAAGATCATGATCGCGATCTTCTTCGCGGGCTACCTGGTGATCCACCGGGACTCGCTGGCGCTGACGGGCCGGCGGTTCCTGGGCGTCCGGTTGCCGCCCATGCGGCAGCTCGGGCCGATCATCACCGTGTGGATCCTGTCCCTGCTGGTGCTCGTCTTCGAACGCGACCTGGGTACGTCGCTGATCTTCTTCGGCGTGTTCGTGGTGATGCTGTACGTCGCCACCGAGCGCACCAGTTGGATCGTCTGCGGCGTGCTGATGGCCTCGGTCGGCGCCTTCGTGGTGGGCTCGACCGAACCGCACGTCAAGGGGCGGGTGGCCGCCTGGCTGAATCCGCTCTCCTACTACTGGAAGGACCGGCCGCCGGGGGTCGTCTCGGACCAGTCCGCGCAGGCGCTGTTCAGCTTCGGCACGGGCGGCGTCACCGGCACCGGTCTCGGCATGGGCCACCCCGAGCTGATCGCGTTCGCGGGGCGCAGCGACTTCATCCTGACCACCGTGGGCGAGGAACTGGGCCTGGCCGGGGTGATGGCGGTGCTGCTCCTGTACGCGCTCCTGGTCCAGCGGGGCCTGCGGATGGCGCTGGCCGCGCGCGACCCGTTCGGGAAACTGCTCGCGGTGGGCCTGTCGGCGGCGCTGGCGCTCCAGGTCTTCGTGGTCGCGGGCGGTGTGACGGGGCTGATCCCGCTGACGGGCAAGGCGCTGCCGTTCCTGGCGAAGGGCGGCTCGTCGCTCCTGGCCAACTGGATCATGATCGCCCTGCTGCTGCGGATCAGCGACAGCTCGGAACGCCAACGCGAGGCGGACGCCCGCGGCCCGGCGGAGACGACGATCACCCCGGTGGTGGTGGCGGGCACGGGGGACCGGGCCTCGACGGGGGCCGGCGCCCCGGGGTAGTCGCCCGCGGGCGGACCGCCCCCGGGTGTTCGGCTCCGCCGGGTCCGTTCCCGCGCGGTACGTTCCCGCGCGGTACGTTCCCGCGCGGTACGTTCCCGCGCGGTACGTTCCCGCGCGGTACGTTCCCGCGCGGTACGTTCCCGCGCGGTACGCCTACAGGTAGTCCTCCAGGCGGCCTATCGCGTAGCCCTGCTCCTGGATGCGCTTGAGCATCCGGGTCGTCATCTCGATCTCGGTGGAGCCCTTGAGCTCCGACGGGCCGCGGAAGTGGGCCAGGATGATGTCGCCCGGTTTGAGGGCGGAGCCCTCGGCGTACTGGAAGTCGTTGATCTGCATCGACGCCCGCCAGAGGACGACCGTCGATATGCCGCACTCGGAGGCGGCCTTGAGGGTGTCGTCGTTGTAGTTGCCGAACGGCGGCCGGAAGAGCGTCGGCTTGGCGCCGAACCGCTTCGCCAGGCGTTCCTGCTGCCCGCATATCTCCTTCTTCTGCGCCGCGTAGGACAGGGTCCGGAGGTTGGGGTGGGTCAGGGTGTGGTTGTTGATCGTGCTGCCGCTGCCGTTGTCGCGCAGGGCCTGGAAGTGCCCGTAGTCGGACGAGGCCACGTTGTCCGTGAGGAACATGCCGATCGGCAGCTTCAGGTCGGCCGCCATCTTCAGGAACTCGGGGTTCTTCTCCGCGCCGTCGTCGAAGGTCAGGAAGACGACCTTCTCGGAGGGGGCCACGGGTATCCGGTCCACCAGAGTCGGCCTGCCCGGGGCGGGCTTGGGGAGCCGGGGCTTCTGCGCCGGCTTGGGCGCGTAGGCGACCGGGGCCTTCAGCCCCCACTTCAGGTAGGGCTGCTCCGCCGTCCCGGGCGCTCCGGCGGGCGCGCTCGACACCGGGGCCGAGACCGAGGCGGACGGGGACGCCGCACCCGACTCCGTTTTGGTCTTGCGGCCCAGTCGTTCGATGGGCTCCACGCTGTTGCCGCATCCCGCCAGCGACGCCACGAGGGCGCCGATCGCGAGCGCCCCGGCCAGACCTCGGCGGGCGGTGGGGCCGAGGGGACGACCGCCGAAGTGACGCGCGCCCCCTGAAGGAGCAGTACGGGAAGGGTGTTTGAAAGTCATACGCACGTGCGGAATCTATACCCGGATGGGGATATTCCGCTGATATGACCAGTCGGGGCGGCCGAAACGCACGGTACCGGTGGTACGACGGAGGCGTGCGGAGCCGGTTTCCCCGCGGGGAGGGATTCCGCACGCCCACCGCTCGTCGGTCGACGCGGATCGGTCGACAAGGATCAGCCGACGCAGCCGACGCGGATCGGTCGGCGGGGATCAGCCGACGCGGGTCAGTCGGCGGGGATCAGTCGGCGGGGATCAGACGTAGTCCTCCAGCCGCCCGATGGCGAAGCCCTTGTCCGTGACCGTCTTCAGGGTGTGGCGCACCATGTCGGTCATGGTGGCCTTCCAGTCCTCCTTGCCGCGGAAGTGCGTGAGGATGATGTCGCCCGCGTGCAGGTCCCGGTCCCATTCGCGCCAGTCCATGCGGTTGGGGAAGGCCTCGGCGTTCCACAGCGGGACCGCCTTGATGCCACAGGACTTGGCCGCGCGCAGCGTGTCCTGGTTGTAGTTGCCGTACGGCGGCCGGAAGAGGCTCGGCCGCTTGCCGAACTGCTTCTGGATCGTGTCCTGCTGGCCGCAGATCTCCTCGCGCTGCTGCTCGTAGGAGAGCGCGGGCATGTAGCGGTGGTTGAGCGTGTGGTTGTTCAGGGTGACGCCGGCGGCCTGCATCTCCTTGAAGTACGGGTAGTTGTCCTTCACGACGTAGTCGCTGAGGAACGCCGTGTACGGGATGTTGAGTTCCTTCATCATCTTCAGGAACTCGGGGTCCTTCTCGGCCCCGTCGTCGACCGTCAGGAAGACGACCTTCTCCTCGGTGGGGATCGTGGTGAAGACCGGCGGGTACTCCGACTGGTCCTCGACCTCGAAGCCGTCCCGCGTGGTGATCTCCGGCTTCACCTTGGGCGGCGCCGGCGCGACGAGCGGGACCTTCGCCAGGCCCCAGCGCTTCGCCGCGACGACCCGGGCCCGTTGGACGGCCTTGGCCCGCTCGGCGGGGTTGACGAGCGCGCCGGCGGCGCCCTCGGCGCCGGTCCCGGGCTTGGTGGCGGGGCCCGATTCCGTGGAGCTGCACGCCGTGCCGAGGGCGGCGACCAGCAGCGCGGCGAGGGCCACGCCGTACCGGCCGCGCGGACGCGCCGCTGACCGGTGACCTTGTTGCGTCTTATTTCCCTTTTGTCGTACAGGCTGCATAACGCCGGATCCTTACAGCACCGCCCGGCGCGTCCCCGGCGACACCTCGGCCGGATCCGGACCTTCCATCGACTGGCCCACAATGAACCGGTGACCCCCGAAGACTTCGCCGCACTGCTCACCCCCGAGGGCGACGCCCTCCTCGCCTCGCTCCGCGACCACGACCCCGCCCAGGAGCTCGCCCTCGCCACCCGGCTGCGCCGCGAGCACCCGGCCGCGCTGGTCTCCGCCGCGCTCGGTCAGGCCCGGCTGCGGCAGCGGGCGGTCGCGAAGTTCGGGGCCGAGGACGCGTTCCGGATGTACTTCACGCCCGGCGGCGGCGAGATGGCCACCCGCGCGTCGGTGGCCGGGTACCGCGCCGAGCGGCTCGCCGCCCTGGGCGTGCGCGGCGTCGCCGACCTGTGCTGCGGCATCGGCGGCGACGCCCTGGCCCTGGCCCGCCTCGGGATCCGGGTGCTGGCCGTGGACCGCGACCCGCTGACGGTCGCCGTCGCACGGGCCAACGCCGAGGCGCTGGGGCTGGCGGACCTGATCGAGGTCCGGGAAGCCGACGTGACGGACGTGGACACCACCGGGTACGACGCCGTCTTCATCGACCCGGCCCGGCGCGGCGGGCGCGGGAGGATCTTCGACCCCGAGGGCTACTCGCCGCCGCTCTCCTGGGCCGTGGAGGCCGCGCGGGCGGCCCGGTACGCCGCCATCAAGATCGCTCCCGGGATCCCGCACGAGGCCGTGCCCGCCGAGGCGGAGGCCGAGTGGATCTCCGACCAGGGCGACGTGAAGGAGGCGGTGCTGTGGTTCGGGACCTCGCCCGGCACCGTGCGCGCCACCCTGCTGCCCGGACCGCGCGTACTGGAGACCGCCGACCCGTTGCCCGACCCGGAGGCCGGACCGGTCGGGCGCTGGCTGTACGAGCCCGACGGGGCCGTGATCCGCGCCCATCTGGTCGCGGAGGTCGCCGAGAAGCTGGGCGGCCGGCTCATCGACCCGACCATCGCGTACATCACCGCCGACGAGCTGCGCGCGACCCCGTACGCGACCGCGTACGAGATCACCGACGTCCTGCCCTTCGGCCTCAAGAAGCTCAAGGCCCTGCTGCGCGAGCGCGGGGTGGGCATCCTGACCGTGAAGAAGCGGGGCTCGGCGATCGAGCCGGAGGAGCTGCGCAGGAAGGTCAAACCGCAGGGCCCGAACTCCGCGACCGTGTTCCTGACGCGCGTGGCGGGCGCCCCGTCGATGCTGATCGGCGCGCCGGCTCCCCGGGACTGATCCGAGGCCCGGACGTCGTGGCCCGCCCGTACGACGCGGGCGACCCGTGCGACGTGGCCGGCCCGTGCGACGTGGCCGGCCCGGCGGATCGCAGGGCGCACAGTGCCCAGCGGTAGTGGGCGCCGGCCTTGCCGAGGCCGAGCAGGGCGGTGACCCACAGGATCAGGCCGAGTCCCATCGTCAGGACGAGTTCCGCGTACGCGCCCTCCCCCGGCCGGGTCCCGGCCGCCGCCCCGAAGGTCACCCGGAGCCCGAGCGCGCCCAGGGCGAGGGAGGACAGCAGCCAGGCCAGGCTCCGGCCGGGGGCGCGCAGCCGGCGGTCGGCGGCCGGGTCGCGGTCCGAGGCCGCCCAGGCGCACTGCAGTCGCCGTATCCGCCGGTCCAGTCGGGCGCCCCGGCCGAACCAGATGCCGCCGGACACCAGCACCCCGGCGGCGAGCGCGGCGAAGACGAGGCCGAGGGCGCGGGCGCGGGTGCCGCCGTCCTCGAAGGCCATCAGGGACATGCCGACGAAGGACCAGCCGAGCGCGAAGACGGCCGCGACGGCCCAGAGCAGCAGGAGCCGCTCGATGCCCAGGTTGTGGCGGACGAGTTCCGCCAGGGAGCGCGCGCGGTCCGCCCGTACGACGGACTCGTCCAGCCACTCGCGCAGGTGCGCGGGCGGCGGCGGAGGAGGCAGGTCACGGCGAGGCATGCGCACGACCGTAGCGGGGGCCGCTCCAGGACCGCCGGAGGGAACCTGGACCGCCGGAGGGAACAGGGAACGCCGGAGGGAACAGCGAACGCCGGAGGGGACCAGGACCGCCGGAGGGAACCGGGACGGGCGCGGGAGCCGCCACCGGGCCGCCGCCCCCCGGGGCCCGCCCCGCTCGGCCGAAAGCCCCGGTTCAGCCGCCCGTGACCTCCACCGACTCGAACCGCCAGCGGTGCACCGCCCGGGTGATCAGGTCCGCGTCCGGCTCGGGCAGTTCGGGGAGTTCCGCCGACGCCCCCTCGGGGGCGTCCCACCAGGTGAGGACCAGCACCCGGTCCTGGGCGGCGCGGAACACCTCGCGGCGCAGCGGTTCCCGGGCCAGCACCCGGGAACGGGCCCATTCCAGCAGCTCGTTGCCCCGCCCGGCGACGGCGCGGGCCTCCCACATCAGCGTGACGGTGCTCACGAGTAGAGGTTGTCCTTGCTCAGCTCGTGCACGTGGTCGTGGTCGTGGGAGTGCCCGTGTGCGTGGCCCTCGTGGTCGTGGTCGTGCGCGGTCCCCGGCACGTGCGGTTCCGTCACCGGCAGCGAGGAGTCCGCGGACAGGTCCCAGTCCGAGGCAGGTCGGTTCCGCTTGACCATCTCCGCGCCCAACGCCGCGACCATCGCGCCGTTGTCGGTGCACAGCTTCGGCCGCGGCACCCGCAGCACGATCCCCGCGTCGTCGCAGCGTTCCTGTGCCAGCGAGCGCAGGCGGGAGTTGGCCGCGACGCCGCCGCCGATCATCAGGTGGTCGACGCCCTCGTCCTTGCAGGCACGGATCGCCTTGCGGGTCAGCACGTCCACGACCGCCTCCTGGAAGGAGGCCGCCACGTCGCGCACCGGCACGTCCTCGCCGGCCTTCCGCTTGGCCTCGATCCAGCGGGCCACGGCCGTCTTGAGCCCGGAGAAGGAGAAGTCGTACGCCGCGTCGCGGGGGCCGGTCAGGCCGCGCGGGAAGTTGATCGCCTTCGGGTCGCCCTCGCGCGCGAGCCGGTCGATGACCGGGCCGCCGGGGAAGCCCAACTGGAGCACGCGCGCGATCTTGTCGAAGGCCTCGCCCGCCGCGTCGTCGATGGTCGCGCCGAGCGGCCGTACGTCGGTGGTGATGTCCGGGGCCAGGAGCAGCGAGGAGTGCCCGCCGGAGACCAGCAGGGCCATGGTCGGTTCGGGCAGCGGGCCGTGTTCGAGCTGGTCGACGCAGATGTGCGAGGCCAGGTGGTTCACCCCGTACAGCGGCTTGCCCAGGGCGTACGCGTAGGCCTTCGCCGCCGAGACGCCGACCAGCAGGGCTCCGGCGAGGCCCGGGCCGGCGGTGACGGCGATGCCGTCGAGGTCGCGGGCGCTGACCCCGGCCTCCTTCAGGGCGCGCTCGATGGTGGGCACCATCGCCTCCAGGTGGGCCCGGGAGGCGACCTCGGGGACGACTCCGCCGAAGCGGGCGTGCTCGTCGACGCTCGACGCGATGGCGTCCGCCAGCAGGGTGGTGCCGCGGACGACGCCGACGCCGGTCTCGTCGCAGGACGTCTCGATGCCGAGGACGAGGGGTTCGTCAGCCATGGGACTCACTTCTCACGGGTTGTGCGGAGCTCAGGGAGTTCGCGGGGTCGGCGAGGCGCATCACGAGCGCGTCGACGTTGCCCGGTTGGTAGTAGCCGCGTCGGAATCCGATGGGCTCGAAGCCGAAGCGCTCGTAGAGCTTCTGGGCCCGCGTGTTGTCCACGCGCACTTCCAGGAGCACTTCCGCGCATTCGAAGGCGGTCGCGGCGCGCAGCAGGTCGGTGAGCAGCCGGGCGCCGAGGCCGGTGCCCCACTGTTCGCGGGCGACCGCGATGGTCTGTACGTCGCCCAGGTCGCCGGCGGCGGCCAGTCCGGCGTAGCCGACCAGTCGGCCGGCCCCGTCCTCGGCGACCACGTAGCGGCGGGTGGCGTGCGGGCCGCGGGCGTGGGCGAGTTCGGACCAGAACATCCCGGCGGACCAGGCGTCCTCGGGGAAGAGCTCGTGCTCCAGCTCCAGCACCGGTTCGATGTCCCACCAGCGCATGTCGCGCAGCACCACGGTCGGGGCCGTCACTGCGGGGTGACCACCTTGTAGTTCTTGGGTACCTGGGCGTCGGGGCGGCGCAGGTACAGCGGCGTCGGGGGCAGGAACTCCGCCCCGGCCGCCAGTCGTTCCGCGGCCAGGGCCGCGAGGGCGCCGGCGGACTGGTGCTCGGGGGCCCGCGCGTCGGTGAAGACGTCGGGGTAGAGCACGGCGCCCTGGCCGACGGAGGGCAGGCCCGCGACCTGTTCGGCGATGTCGGCGGGGCGGTCCACGGCGGGTTCGCCGACACGGGTGCGCGGGTCCTCGTAGCGGGCCCAGTAGACCTCCTTGCGCCGCGCGTCGGTGGCGACGACGAAGGGGCCCTCGACTCCGGCGGCGCCCGCGGCGTACGCGAGCCCGTCGAGGGTGCACAGTCCGTGGACGGGGACGCCGAGGACGGAGGCGAAGGTGGAGGCGGTGACGAGGCCGACACGGAGTCCCGTGTAGGGGCCGGGGCCGACGCCGACGACGACGCCGGTGACGGCGTCGAGCTTCAGCCCGGCCTCGGCGAGCACCTTGTCGACGGAGGGCAGCAGCAGCTCCCCGTGGCGGCGGGCGTCGACCTGGTTCGACTCGGCGACGACGGACTCGCCGTCGTGCAGGGCGACGGTGACGGCGGGCGTGGCGGTATCTACAGCGAGCAAGAGCACGCGAACAGCCTACGACTCCGGGGCCCCGGGCCCTTGCGGCCGGTCGCCGGGCACCCCGACTGCTACCTTTCGACCGGGGTACCGCGAGGTACCGCCCGAACGCCCCGGGGCAGGCCCGGCCGGTCGTTTCGGCACAACGCTTTCAGGACCGCGCGGAGAGGTGGAGCAAGGTGGCACGCAGCAGCTCGGGAATCGTGGCCGGGCTCACCGTGGCGGCGCTCGCCGCCGTCGGCTTCCTCGGCTACCAGGCCTCCGCGACGGCGCCCGCGCACCCCGTGAAGGCCTCCCCGCAGGCACCGGCGTCCGGCGCTCCGAGCCAGTCCCCCGCCAAGCAGGACCCGGCGAAGACCACCGCCGTGCCGGAGGGCTCGGGCACGGGCGAGCGCGTCGTGTACTCGGTGTCCGGGAAGCGGGTCTGGCTGGTGGCCGCGGACGGCCGCGCGGCGAAGACCTTCGCGGTGACGCCGAGCACGGTGCACCCGGCGGCGGGCACCTACGTCGTCGGTTCCCGCGCGGGCGCGGTGCCCGGCTCGGACGGGGCGCCGATCGAGCACGTGGTGCGGTTCGCGAGCGTGGACGGCGTCTCGGTCGGGTTCAGCGCCCGGGTGGACGGCAAGACCCCGGCGCCTGACCCGGCCAAGAAGACGGGCGGCATCCGCATGTCGCGGCTCGACGGTGACGCGATGTGGACGTTCGCGACGATCAACTCGAAGGTCGTCGTCGTTCCCTGACGCGGGACCCGCGTTCCCGACCGGGACCGCGTTCCCGGACCCGCGCGCGGGTCCGCCCGTTTCACCCGTACGTGGGAATCAGGCCGCTTCGGACTCCGGAGCGGCCTGTTCCGTGTTCACGGGCGCCTGGGAGGTCGGTTCCCACGCGGGCGGCGTCGAGACGGCTCTGGCGGCCGCGCACGAGGCGAGCAGGGCCCGCATGGACACGACCGTGCGGGCGGTTCGCTCCGCTCCCGCTGCTGCTCCTGCTGCCGACATGGATGCCTCCTGGACGGGCCCGGGACGCCGCACTTAGGTACACCTAACCAGCGCTCGCTACCATGTCACCACGAGCGCACCCACCTGCGCAACGCTTTCCCGACGAGTTGTCGGTACCTTTTACCGCGCGGCCCGATCCACCCGCCCGGTCACCTCGGCGAGCCCCGCGAGCCCGGCGTCCGCCCAGCGCGATCCGATGCCGCGCACCGTGACCTGGCGTACGTCGTCCAGGACCTCCTCGTGCCCCACCGCCCGGGCGATCACCACGTGCAGCCGGTCGTCGGACAGCTCCTCGACCTTCCCGTCGCCCCACTCCACGACGACCACGGACTCGGGCAGCGAGACGTCGAGGTCCAGGTCCTCCATCTCGTCCAGGCCGCCGCCGAGCCGGTACGCGTCCACGTGCACCAGCGCCGGGCCGCCGACCAGCGACGGGTGCACCCGGGCGATCACGAAGGTGGGCGAGGTCACGGCCCCGCGCACGCCGAGGCCCTCGCCCAGGCCCCGGGTGAGGGTGGTCTTGCCGGCGCCGAGTTCGCCGGTCAGCAGGACCAGGTCGCCGGGGCGCAGCAGGGCGGCGACGCGACGGCCCAGTTCCTGCATGGATTCGGGCGAGTCGACGGTGATCAGGGTCTCGGTGGCGGCGCCGGCCTCAAGAGCCTGGCCGCGCCGCGCTTCCCACGATGCTTCTTCCATGCCCGCCAACGTTAGCGGCTTCGGATCCGCTGTCCGGCACGGCTCCGGTGCGGGCCAGCAGCCCGGTCAGCAGCCCGGTCACGATCTCCGGGCGCTCCAGCATCATCAGGTGCCCGGTGTTCTCCAGGACCACCAGTTCGGCGGCCGGCAGGGCCTCCTTCATGGCGACGCTGTGCTCCGGAGGGGTGATCATGTCCCGGTCGCCCGCGATCACGGTGACGGGGATCCCGGCGAACCGCTGGAGCGCGGCGGTCTTGTCGTGGATCTGGAACGCCGGATAGAACTCGGCGACCACGTCGATCGGCGTCGCCTCGATCAACCGCTCGGCGAACCGCGCGACGCCCGGGTCCACGTCCCGCGAACCGAACGAGTACTGCTTGATCATGCCCGCGAAGAGGTCCGCGGTCGCGCGCCGGCCCCGCTCCACCAGCTCCACCTGCGAGCCGAGCACCTTGAGCACCCCGGGCAGCAGCCGGCGTACCGCGCCCATCCCGACCGCGGGCAGCCCGTAGGTCACCTCGCCGAGCAGACCGCTGGAGGTGCCGACCAGCGCCACCCCGAGCACGCGGTCGCGCACCAGCTCCGGGAACTGCTCCGCCAGCGCCATGATGGTCATGCCGCCCATGGAGTGCCCGACCAGCACCAGCGGCCCCTCGGGGGCGGCGGCGTCGAGGACGGCCTTGAGGTCGCGGCCGAGCTGGTCGATGGTGACGGGTTCGCCGGCGGCCTGGGCGAGGCCGCGCATGCTGCGGCCGTGGCTGCGCTGGTCCCAGTACACGGCGCGGACCACCCCGCGCAGGGCGGCCCGCTGGAAGTGCCAGGAGTCCTGGCCCAGGCAGTAGCCGTGGCAGAAGACGACGGTGACCGCCGGCGGGGTCCTGCGGCGCGGCCGGCGCCGCTTGCCCGGGTCCTCCGCGGGCGGCTCGTCCACCTCGTAGTACAGCTCGGTGCCGTCCTCGGCCCGGGCGGTCCCCTGGGTGCCGCGCAGGGAGCCGTAGTCCCCGGCGGCGTCGAGGGCCAGCCGGGCCTTCATCCGGATGCCGCGGCCCACCGTGATCCGTTCGACGGCGACACCGGCCGCCGCGCCGGCGGCCATCACACCGATCGCGGCTCCGGCCCAGCCGGCCTTGCGCCAGTTCTCGCTCACGCCGTCGCCGTCCTCACTCAGCCGTTGCGGTACACCCGGGGCACGCGCCCCCCGATACGGGTGACGATCTCATACGCGATCGTGTGCGCCGCTTGAGCCCAGTCCTCCGCGGTGGGTTCGCCGAGGTCACCGGGGCCGAAGAGGATCGCCGGATCGCCGGCCGCGACATCGGCGTCGCCGATGTCGACGACGAACTGGTCCATGGCCACCCGCCCGGCCACCCGCCGGATCTCGCCGCCCACCAGGACGGGGCCCGAGCCGGAGGCGTGGCGCGGGATCCCGTCGGCGTAACCCGTGGGGATCAGGGCCAGTCGGGTCTCCCGGTCCGTCACGTAGTGGTGCCCGTAGCTGACTCCGTGGCCGGCGGGGACGCTCTTCACGAGCGCGACGGACGCCTTCAGGGACATCGCGGGCCGCAGCCCCAGTTGGGCCGGGGTGCCCAACTCGGGCGCCGGCGACACGCCGTACACGGCGATCCCGCAGCGCACCAGGTCGAAGTGGGTCTCCGGCAGCGTGAGCGTGGCCGGCGAGTTGGCGATGTGCCGCACCTCGGGCTCGACGCCCTCCTTCTCGGCGTACGCGAGCATGTCGCGGAACGCGGCGAGCTGGAGCGCGATCGAGGGGTGTCCGGGCTCGTCGGCGCAGGCGAGGTGCGACCAGACGCCGGTGACGTCGACGGTCCCCTCCGCCTGCGCGGCGACGGCTGCGCCGACCAGTTCGGCCCAGTCGGCGGGCTGGCAGCCGTTGCGCCCGAGCCCCGTGTCGGCCTTGAGCTGGATCCGCGCGGGGCGCCCGGCGGCGCGCGCGGCCTCCCGTACCTCCTCCAGCGCCCACATACCGCTGACCGCGACGTCCAGGTCGGCCTCGACGGCCTCCCGCCAGGGCCCGCCGGGCGTCCACAGCCAGCACAGGATGCGCGCCTCGATGCCGGCCGCGCGCAGCGCGAGCGCCTCCTCGGGCGTGGCGGTCCCGAGCCAGGTCGCCCCGGCCTCCAGGGCCGCGCGGGCGCAGGGCACGGCCCCGTGCCCGTAGCCGTCCGACTTGACGACGGCCATCAGCGCGGCCCGGGGCGCCCGCTCGCGCAGCGCGCGCACGTTGCTCCGCACGGCGGCAAGGTCGATCTCGGCGTAGGCGCGCGTCGGTGTCTCGTTCATCCCGCACAGTCTCTCAGAACCCCCCGGGGGCCTCCGCTCCCCCGCGTGTCGGGGGCCGAACGGGTGCGGGGTCAGCCGGACCGGACGTCCCGCCAGGCCCTCGGCACCGCGTCCGCCACCTGCTGCGCGAGGACCGGCGCCCCGTCGGAGGCGAAGCGGCCGGCGAGTCCGTGCAGGTACGCCGCCACGGCCCCGGCGTCCGCCCCGGACAGCCCCGCCGCCAGCAGCGACCCCGCCACCCCGGACAGCACGTCCCCACTGCCCGCGGTCGCCAGCCACGGCGTCCCCGTCGGGTTCACCCGGACGACCGGATCGCCGTCGGAGGCGACCAGCGTCGTGGAGCCCTTCAGCAGGGCCGAGGCGCCGTAGCGGCGTGCCAGCGCGCGCACCGCCGCCAGCCGCCCCGCCTCCACCTCCTCCCGTGACACGCCCAGCAGCGCCGCGGCCTCCCCCGCGTGCGGGGTCAGCAGGGTCGCCGCGGACCGCCCGCGCAGCACCTCGGGGTCCAGGCCGCGCAGCCCGTCGGCGTCGACCAGTACCGGTACGTCGGACCGCGCCAGCACGTCCGCGACCTCGTCGGCCCGCGCGTCCCCCAGCCCCGGCCCGACCACCCACGCCTGCACCCGGCCCGGCCCGATCAGGGTCTCCGGGTACCGGGCGAGCACCGCGTCCGCCGCCGGGCCCACGTACCGCACCGCGCCCGCGCCGCCCCGCAGCGCGCCGGCCACGGCCAGCACCGCCGCGCCCGGGTAGCGCGCGGAGCCGGCGACGATGCCCACGACACCGCGCCGGTACTTGTCGCTCTCGGCCGTCGGCTCGGGCAGCAGCCGGGCCACGTCGGCGTGTTGCAGGGCCTCCAGCTCCGGGGCGGGCAGCGCGAGCCCGATGTCCACCGGCCGCACCACCCCGGCCAGCTCGGCCCCCGGGTCGATGAGCAGGCCGGGCTTGTGCGCCCCGAACGTGACCGTCACGTCGGCTCGTACGGCCGGCCCCGCCACCTCCCCGGTGTCCGCGTCCACCCCGCTCGGCAGGTCCACGGCGACCACCACCGCGCCCGTCGGGATCCGTTCCACCAGCGCGGCGGCCGCCGGTCGCAGGCCGCCCCGCCCGCCGATCCCGACGAGCCCGTCCACGACCAGGTCGGCGCGCTCCGGGACGTCCGACGCCATGCGGCCCCCCGCGGCCAGCAGCGCGGCGCGCCCGCCCGGGTGCACCCGGGCGGGGTCCATCGGCACCGCCGTCACCCCGGCGCCGCGCCGGGCCAGCCGCGCGCCGGCGTACAGGGCGTCTCCGCCGTTGTCACCGGGGCCGACCAGGAGCACGACCCGCGCCCCGTAGACCCTGCCCCGACGCCGGGTCAGCAGGCCCGCGCACACGGCGGCGAGTCCGGCCGCCGCCCGCAGCATCAGGGCGCCCTGCGGCAACCCGGCCATCAGCTCGCGCTCGGCGGCCCGTACGGTCTCCACGCTGTAAGCAGTACGCATGGCACCAGCCTGCCCGAAAACCCGGCCCGGGCCCCGGCTCCCGAGCCCGTCAGGAGCCGGAAGAGCCCCGTGCGAGCCGCTGGAGCCGCGAGAGCCGCGAGAGCCGCGAGAGCCGCGAGAGCCGGCCTACCCCTCGGCGATCACCACGGCCGACGCCACGCCGGCGTCGTGGCTGAGCGAGATGTGCCAGGACTTCACCCCGAGGGCCAGCGCCCGGGCCTCGACGGTCCCGGACACCCGCAGCCGGGGCTGCCCCGTCTCCTCCACGTACACCTCGGCGTCGGTCCACAGCAGTCCGCCGGGCGCGCCGAGCGCCTTGGCCAACGCCTCCTTGGCCGCGAACCGGGCGGCGAGCGAGGCGGTGCCGCGCCGCTCGCCACTCGGCAGCGTCAACTCGGCGTCGAGGAAGAGCCGTCGGGCCAGGTTCGGCGTCCGCTCCAGCGCGGCGCCGAACCGCTCGATCTCGGCAACGTCAATGCCCACACCGACAATCACGACGCACACCACTCCCACGCAGCCCGTGTTCCCCCGTCACCACCGCGGCGACGGATCGGCGCCCGCGGGCTTGGCTCACTCCACGGTCACCGACTTGGCGAGGTTACGCGGCTGGTCCACCTCGTTGCCCCGCGCCGTCGCCAGCTCGCACGCGAACACCTGCAACGGAACGGTCGCCACGAGCGGTTGGAGCAGGGTCGGGGTCGCCGGGATCCGGATCAGGTGGTCGGCGTACGGGACCACCGCCTCGTCGCCCTCCTCCGCGATGACGATCGTCCGCGCACCGCGCGCCCTGATCTCCTGGATGTTCGACACGATCTTGTCGTGCAGCACGGAACGCCCGCGCGGCGACGGCACGACGACGACCACCGGCAGGTCCTGCTCGATCAGTGCGATCGGCCCGTGCTTCAGCTCGCCCGCCGCGAAGCCCTCGGCGTGCATGTACGCCAGTTCCTTGAGCTTGAGCGCGCCTTCCAGTGCCACCGGGTAGCCCACGTGCCGGCCGAGGAAGAGCACGGTGTTCTTGTCGGCGAGCGAGCGCGCGAGCTGCCGTACCGGCTCCATCGTCTCCAGGACGGTGTCCACGGCCGCCGCGATGTCCGACAGCTCCCGGATCACGGACTCGATCTCGTCGCCCCACTTGGTGCCCCGCACCTGCCCGAGGTACAGCGCCACCAGGTAACAGGCCACCAACTGCGTGAGGAACGCCTTGGTCGAGGCGACGGCCACCTCCGGGCCGGCGTGCGTGTACAGCACGGCGTCCGATTCGCGCGGGATCGTGGAGCCGTTCGTGTTGCAGACGGCGAGCACCTTGGCGCCCTGCTCGCGCGCGTGGCGCAGCGCCATCAGGGTGTCCATGGTCTCGCCCGACTGCGAGATCGCGATCACCAGCGTCCGCTGGTCGAGGATCGGGTCGCGGTAGCGGAACTCGCTGGCCAGTTCGGTCTCGCACGGGATGCGGGTCCAGTGCTCGATGGCCAGCTTCGCGATCATGCCCGCGTGGTACGCCGTACCGCAGGCCACGATCACGACCTTGTCCACCTCGCGCAGCACGGACGGCGGGATGCGCACCTCGTCGAGGGTCAGCAGGCCGCTCGCGTCGATGCGGCCCAGGAGGGTGTCGGCGACGGCCTTCGGCTGCTCGGCGATCTCCTTGAGCATGAAGTAGTCGTACCCTCCCTTCTCGGCCGCCGAGGCGTCCCAGTCCACGTGGTACGCCCGCACGGACGCGACCGAGCCGTCGAAGTTGGTCACCGTGACCCCGTCGCGGCGCAGTTCGACGACCTGGTCCTGGCCCAGCTCGATCGCGGACCGGGTGTGGGCGATGAAGGCGGCCACGTCCGAGGCCAGGAAGTTCTCGTTCTCCCCGACGCCCACCACCAGCGGCGAGTTGCGGCGCGCCCCGACCACCACGTCCGGTTGGTCGGCGTGCACCGCGACCAGCGTGAACGCCCCCTGGAGGAGCCGGCACACCTGACGCATCGACTCGGTGAGGTCCCCGCAGACCTCGAACCGCTCCGCCAGCAGGTGGGCGACCACCTCGGTGTCCGTCTCGGACTCCAGGCGGTGCCCGCGCCCGGCCAGGTCGGCGCGCAGCTCGGCGAAGTTCTCGATGATCCCGTTGTGCACCACGGCCACGCGGCCCGCGTTGTCGAGATGCGGGTGCGCGTTGACGTCGGTGGGCCCGCCGTGGGTCGCCCACCGCGTGTGCCCCAGGCCCGTGGACCCGGCCGGCAGCGGGTGCCCGACCAGTTCCTTCTCCAGGTTGACGAGCTTCCCGGCCTTCTTCGCGGAGAAGAGTTCCCCGTCCGCGAGCACGGCGACGCCCGCCGAGTCGTAGCCGCGGTATTCCAGTCGCTTGAGTCCGGCGATGACCACATCGAGCGCAGATTGCGCTCCTACGTAACCCACAATTCCGCACATAGGCGGCAGGGTACGCCGTGGTCGGCCTCCTGCCCGGTACCTGAACAGGACGAAAAAAGACCGCCCCGGCGGACACGCCGGGGCGGTGGGGGCGGCTGTGCCGCAGGGGTCAGCCGAGCTTCTTGACCTGCGCGTCGACGACGGCCTTCGGCTGCACGGAGTCACCGGCCAGGTTCAGCGCCCAGAACGTCGCGAGGACGTTGCCCTTGCGCACGACGACCGTGTGCGTCTTCTTCTTCTGGCCGTCGCCCATGTCCATCGCGCTGGAGAACCCGACGGCCTCGTCACCGGAGGTCGTCGGCTCGGACGCGACGTTCCCGATCGGGGTGCTCTTCTCGCCCTTCTGAGTGACGGCGAACCCGCCGGCGCAGGCCGTGATCGCGGTCTTGACGGAGGCGAACGCGTCCTCGGCGCCCTTGCCGTCGTAGGAGGAGAGGGTCACCGAGGTCGCCGTCGACTTCAGGGCGCCCATGGCCGCCTCCAGCTTCTCGTCCACGCTCGCGCCCTCGGCCGCCGGCTTGGGCAGCTCGACGGTCATGATCCGGCCCACGCCGGTGGACGGGGCGAGCGGCTGCATGGACTGGGCCTGGGCCAGCACCTTGCACTCGGGCTTGTCGGAGTCGACCGGGCCGGTCTTCTCCTCCTTGAACGGCTCGATCTTGTGCGTGGGCAGCTCGGCCTGCGTGAGCAGGAGCGGCGCCAGCTCGGCGGCCGTCTTCCCCTTGGCGGCGGGAGCGGCCGGCGCGGACGCCTTGCCGTCCGTCTTGGTGTCGGAGGCCTTGTCGGAGCCGCAGGCGGTGGCCAGCAGCGTCAGGGACACGGCGGAAGCGGTCAGGACGGTACGACGGACAAGAGCGGAACGCACGGTGTTTCTCCCCCACAGGCGGTGCACAGAAAAGTCGAAAGGCATGCCGGACGGCTCCGGAAACGCCCAGGTGAGGGGCGCGCATCGGAGCTGCGACGCACATCAAGATAAAGTAAAAGCCGATGACCCGATCGGGATTTTCGGCCATCGGCCCAATCGTGACCCCGGTGATACCGCCGGGGCGTCGAATCGAGACCGGCCGCCGCACGCCCCCGGGCCCTGCCGCACGTGACCGACCACACCACCCACAAGCGGTCCCGAGCCCCGACAATGGCAGGGTGATCACTTCGCCGCCACGAAGCACGCCGGACCGCGCAACGGAGCGCGCCGGCCATCGCCGGGCTCCCGACGCCTCCCCGTACGTCGACCTCACCCGGGCCGAGTGGAGCGCCCTGCGCGAACGGACCCCGCTCCCCCTCACCGCCGAGGAGGTCGAGCGGCTCCGGGGTCTGGGGGACGTGATCGACCTCGACGAGGTCCGGGACGTCTACCTGCCGCTGTCGCGCCTGCTCAACCTGTACGTCGGCGCCACCAACAACCTCCGCGGCACCCTGAACACCTTCCTCGGTGACGCGGGCAACGGCCACGGCGCCCAGACGGGCACCCCCTTCGTCATAGGGGTCGCCGGCTCCGTCGCGGTCGGCAAGTCCACGGTCGCCCGCCTCCTGCAGGCCCTCCTGGCCCGCTGGCCCGAGCACCCGCGCGTGGAGCTCGTCACCACGGACGGCTTCCTGTACCCGATGAAGGAACTCCAGCGCCGCGGCCTGACCGCCCGCAAGGGCTTCCCCGAGTCGTACGACCGGCGCGCGCTGACCCGTTTCGTCGCGGACATCAAGGCGGGCAAGGACGAGGTCACCGCCCCCGTCTACTCCCACCTGATCTACGACATCGTCCCGGGCGAGCAACTCGTCGTGCGCCGCCCGGACATCCTGATCGTCGAGGGGCTCAACGTGCTCCAACCGGCCCTGCCGGGCAAGGACGGCCGCACCCGCGTGGGTCTCGCCGACTACTTCGACTTCAGCGTCTACGTGGACGCGCGTCCCGAGGACATCGAGCGCTGGTACCTGGGCCGCTTCCGGAAGTTGCGCGAGACCGCCTTCCAGAACCCCTTCTCCTACTTCCGCAAGTACACGCAGGTCTCCGAGGAAGAGGCCGTGGAGTACGCGCAGACCATGTGGCGGACCATCAACAAGCCCAACCTGCTGGAGAACGTGGCACCCACCCGCGGCCGGGCCACGCTCGTCGTCCGCAAGGGCCCGGACCACAAGGTCCAGAAGTTGAGCCTGCGAAAGCTCTGACCGCACGGCCACAGCACTAGGGTGCGGCCATGCTGCATCTGCGGATGATCATCCCGCCCGAACGCACGGACGCCGTCGTCGACGTCGTGGAGTCCACGGTCGGCACCGCCCACCTCGTCGTCCTGCCCGGCGCCGGCCGTGACCCCCGCGGCGATCTCGTCCTGTGCGACGTCGCCCGGGAGGCCGGTGACGAACTCCTCCAGGAACTCCGCGCCCTGAAGATCGACGAGGACGGCTCGATCGCGGTCGAGAACATCGACCTGTCGCTGTCGAGGCGGGCCGACGCGGCCGAGGAGGAGGCTCCCGGCGAGGGCGCCGACGCCGTGCTGTGGGAGCAACTGACCGAGGCGACCCACGAGGAGTCCACCCTCACCATCACCTACTGCGCCTTCATGATGCTCGCGACGATGATCGCGGCCTGTGGCGTGGTCCTCGACAACGCGATCCTGATCGTGGGCGCGATGGCGGTCGGCCCGGAGTTCGGCCCGCTCGCCGGGGTCTGCACGGCGGTCGTACGCGGCGTCCCCCGGCTCGCCCTGCGCTCGCTGAGCGCGCTGCTGATCGGTTTCGCCCTCGCGATCGTCGCCACCACGGTGTTCACCCTGGGGATGGACTGGATCGGCCAGTTCGACCGGACGATGCTGGACAGCCCCCGGCCGAACACCGGCTTCATCTGGAAGCCGGATCCGCTCTCCTTCGTGGTCTCGCTGCTCGCCGGCGTGGCCGGGGTGCTCTCGCTGACCTCCGCGAAGTCCGGGGCACTGGTCGGCGTGGCGATCTCGGTCACCACCGTCCCGGCGGCCGCGAACGCCGCCGTGGCCCTCGGCTACGGGGAGTTCGCCCAGATGTGGGGCTCCGCGGAGCAGTTGATGGTGAACCTCGGCGGCATCATGCTCGCCGGCATCCTGACCCTGGCCGGGCAGAAACTGCTGTGGCGGACCCAGCGAGGTCGCTGGGTCCGCCACGGGAAGAGCTGAGGCGCCGGTCCGGTCAGCCGAGGGCCGACTTCACCACGTCCGCGAGCCGCCCCGCGACCGCGCGGGCCTGCTCGATGTCGGCGGCCTCCACCATCACCCGTACGAGCGGCTCCGTACCGGACGGACGGAGCAGCACGCGGCCGGTGGTGCCCAGCTCGCGCTCGGCGTCGGTGACCGCCGCCGCCAGCTCGGCCGAGGTGGTGACCCGGGACTTGTCCACGTCCGGGACGTTGATGAGGACCTGCGGCAGCCGCTGCATGACGCCCGCCAGGTCGGCCAGGGACCGGCCGGTGGCGGCGACGCGGGCGGCCAGCATCAGGCCGGTCAGCGTGCCGTCGCCGGTGGTCGCGTGGTCGAGGATGATCACGTGGCCGGACTGCTCGCCGCCCAGCGCGTAGCCGTGCTCCTTCATCGACTCCAGCACGTAGCGGTCGCCGACACCGGTCTGTACGACCTGGATGCCCTCGCCCTCCATGGCCAGCTTGAAGCCGAGGTTCGACATCACGGTGCCGACGACGGTGTTCTCGCGCAGTTGGCCCGCCTCGCGCATGGCCAGCGCCAGCACGGCGAGGATCTGGTCGCCGTCGACCTCTTCGCCGTTGCCGTCCACGGCCAGGCAGCGGTCGGCGTCGCCGTCGTGCGCGATGCCGAAGTCGGCTCCGTGCTCGACGACGGCCTGCTTGAGCAGCCCGAGGTGGGTGGAGCCGCAGCCGTCGTTGATGTTCAGGCCGTTCGGCTCGGCGCCGATCGTGATGATCTCCGCGCCGGCCCGCGTGAACGCCTCGGGCGAGACCCGGGCGGCCGCCCCGTGCGCCTCGTCGAGAACGACCTTGAGGCCTTCGAGACGGTTGGGCAGGACACCGATGAGGTGCGCGACGTACTTGTCGAAGCCCTCGTCGTAGTCGGAGACCCGGCCGACACCGGAGCCGGTGGGCCGGTCCCAGGGAGCGCCGGTGCGGTGCTCCTCGTAGACGGACTCGATCCGGCCCTCCAGGTCGTCGGCCAGCTTGTGGCCGCCGCGCGCGAAGAACTTGATGCCGTTGTCGGGCATCGCGTTGTGGCTGGCGGACAGCATCACGCCGAGGTCGGCGCCCAGCGCACCGGTGAGATACGCCACCGCCGGGGTGGGCAGCACACCGACGCGCAGGACGTCCACGCCCGCGCTCGCGAGGCCGGCGACGACCGCGGCCTCCAGGAACTCACCGGACGCGCGCGGATCGCGGCCGACCACCGCGGTGGCCCGATGACCGGCGAACGTGCCCGCCTCGGCCAGTACGTGTGCGGCCGCCACGGAGAGGCCGAGCGCGAGCTCGGCCGTCAGATCCGCGTTGGCAACGCCCCGTACACCGTCCGTCCCGAAGAGTCGTCCCACTGTTGTCCTCCCGAGTTAACGCTTCGCTTTGTGACCGCTGTGACAAATATGTGCCGCTTGTGGCGGTAAACGAACCGCCCCGGCAGCACGAAGAGTGCTGCCGGGGCGGTTTCGTTGCGGAACAGCAGGCGCAGATTAACGCTTGCTGTACTGCGGAGCCTTACGGGCCTTCTTGAGACCGGCCTTCTTGCGCTCGACCGCACGGTCGTCGCGGGAGAGGAAGCCGGCCTTCTTCAGCGCCGGGCGGTTGTTGTCCACGTCCGCCTCGTTCAGCGCACGGGCCACACCGAGGCGCAGGGCGCCGGCCTGGCCGGAAACGCCGCCACCCGAGATGCGGGCGATGACGTCGTAACGGTTGTCCAGCTCCAGGAGCTTGAACGGCTCGTTGACTTCCTGCTGGTGCACCTTGTTGGGGAAGTAGTCCTCAAGGGTGCGACCGTTGATCTTCCACTTGCCGGTGCCCGGAACGATCCGGACGCGGGCGATGGCGTTCTTGCGACGGCCCAGGCCGGCGGCCGGCTGGGGGTCGCCGAAGCGACCGGCAAGGGACTCGGAGGTGTAGTCGCCCTCGACGACGACCTCGGACTCGCTGGTGTACTCCTCGACGTTGCCCTCGAACTCTTCGACGGGGGTCGTCTCGGCGGTGGTCTCGGCCACGATGCTCCTCAGAATTTTCTACGTCTTAGGGGGTGGCCGGAACTACTGCGCGACCTGGGTGATCTCGAACGGCACCGGCTGCTGGGCAGCGTGGGGGTGCTGGTCGCCCGAGTAGACCTTCAGCTTCGAGAGCATCTGACGGCCCAGGGTGTTCTTGGGGAGCATGCCCTTGATGGCCTTCTCGACGGCCTTCTCCGGGTTGTTCGCCAGGAGGTCGTCGTAGCGCACCGAGCGGAGACCGCCCGGGAAGCCCGAGTGGCGGTACGCCATCTTCTGGGTCGCCTTGTTGCCGGACAGGTGAACCTTGTCGGCGTTGACGATGATGACGAAGTCGCCCATGTCCATGTGGGGGGCGTAGGTCGGCTTGTGCTTACCCCGCAGGAGGGCAGCGGCCTGGGTCGCCAGACGGCCGAGGACAACGTCCTGGGCGTCGATGACGAGCCACTGGCGCGAGATGTCGCCGGGCTTGGGGCTGAACGTACGCACGCGTATGCCTTCGCTTCTTCAGTGGTGGTATCCCAAGGGCGCAAGCCCCACGGGAAGGTCCTGACAGGGTCACCACGGACGATCACGACAGCCCTCGTTCACAACGGGGACGCAACCCGTGTGCGAACTGCTGGTCATCGGTCCGGTGGACCGGCGCAAGGCCCTTTCACGTGAGAATGAGCAAGCCAATACGCAGAACAAACCAGCAGGGTACCCAAGCAGACCCGTACGGGTCAAAACGCGGTCCGCGATGCCGACTCTCTCGGCTTCGCGGCGCACTCCGGTTCGGTCCTGGGTGGGGACCCCGCAGTTGTTACCGGGTCCAGAGTAACCCGACCGGAGGGCCACCCACGACGCGCCAGCACGATCGCGAGCCCGCACAGCGTCATGCAGTCCCGGAACGCCCGCCTCTTGCGGGCCAGCTCGGTGGGCCACGGGACCCCCGCCAACTGCGGCACCAGCGCCGCCCAGAACCAGGGCGAGCGCGGGGTCGAACCGGCCCGGACCCCCGACACCAACAGCAGCGGAAGCACCACCAGGAGGTAGTGGTCGAAGGAGGGCCGCGACACCAGGAATGCGGCGAGCATCACCATGCAGGCCGTCTCGACCAGCCTCAGTTCCCCGTCGTCGGCGTCGTCGGTACGCCGCCAGCGGACCCAGGCCGCCCACAGGCCGCCCGCCGCCCCCGCCGACGCCACCAGCACGGCGACCACCCCCGGCGCCCCCAGCCGCGGCAGCACCGCGATCGGGGAGGCGTCCCACGGCAGGGCGTACTCGTCCTGCCCCTGGAGCAGGAACGGCAGCGTCTTGGTGAAGAACAGCGTCGGACTCGGCATCATCAGCGCCCCCAGCAGCGACAGCGCCACCGGTGTCAGCACCGCCGCGGCCAGCCCCCGCCACTGCCGGGCCACCAGGAACAACACGCCGATCGGCACCAGCATCGGCTTGCAGGCGATCGCCAGACCCACCACCAGCCCCGCCGCCGCCCACGAACGCCGGTGCGCCAGCAGCAGCGCCACCGGCAGGGCGGCCGCCGAGATCGCCGTCCAGTTCCCGATCAGCACCAGGTTCAGGTACGGCTTGTAGGCCAGGGCGAAGAGCCCGAAGCCGCCGATCGCGAACCGCGAGGTCACCGGCACCGCGAACAGCCGCAGCGCGGCCCACCAGCCGACGCCGACGAGCCCCGACATCCCCAGAGGCAGCAGCCAGCGCAGCGCCCACGTGGGCAGCAGCGCCTCCGGCACCGCCATGAGGACCGCGCTCGGCAGGTAGAGGAACCGCTTGTCCTCGTACGGGGACACACCGTTCAGGAGCGCGTCCGCGGCCTTGACCACGAAGGCGTTGTCCGAGCCCCAGTTCTCCCGCAGGCTCGTCGAGACCGCGATCGTCAGCACGATCGCGAGGGAGACCGCCCACAGGGACCGGGGCGCCGGCCGGAGCAGCCAGGCGAGCCGCCCGCCCCCGGGCGCGGGCGCCCCCGCGCCAGGTCGGGAATCCCGCCTCACGAGCCAGATGCCAGGCCGCAGCCGCACGCCGTCTCCCCCTCGAAATCCGCGCCGGGGTGGTCCGCCCCGACGCTTCCGCTCGACCCGCCTCAGCGTTTCCGCCGCTCGACCCGCCTCAGCGCTTCCGCTCGACCCGCCGCTCGTCCCACACGGGCTCCTGAGACCCATCCCTCACCGCCGCCCTCGCACCCTTCGGCCCAGGGGCCTCAGAGGCTTCGGTCGGCCGCGCCGGACTCCGCCCGTCGAAACGCACCGCAGGGTCTCAGCGCTTCCGCTCGACCCGCCGCTCGTCCCACACGGGCTCCTGAGTCTCCCGCACGACACCGTCCGAACCGAAGACCAGATAACGGTCAAATGTGCGAGCGAACCAGCGATCGTGCGTGACGCACAACACAGTGCCGTCGTAGGACTCCAGACCGTCCTGGAGGGCCTCCGCCGACTCCAGGTCGAGGTTGTCCGTCGGCTCGTCCAGCAGCAGCGCCGTGGTGCCGGCCAGTTCCAGCAGCAGGATCTGGAAACGCGCCTGCTGCCCGCCCGAGAGCTTCTCGAAGGGCTGGTCGGCCTGACGCTCCAGCTCGTAGCGGCGCAGGGCGCCCATCGCCGCGCCGAGCGGCTTCGCCGCCTCCGTCCACAGGATGTCGACGAGGGTCCGCCCGAAGAGCTCGGGGTGCGCGTGGGTCTGCGCGAAGTGGCCCGGCAGCACCCGCGCGCCCAGCTTCCAGGTACCGGTGTGCTTGACGTCCTCGCCCGCGAGGAGCCGCAGGAAGTGCGACTTGCCGGAGCCGTTCGAGCCGAGCACCGCGACCCGCTCGCCGTAGAACACCTCCAGCGAGAAGGGCTTCATCAGCCCCGTGAGCTCCAGGTTCTCCACGGTCAGCGCGCGCACGCCCGTACGGCCGCCCTTGAGCCGCATCCGGATGTCCTGCTCGCGCGGCGGCTCCGGCGGCGGACCGGCCTCCTCGAACTTCTGGAAGCGGGTCTGCATCGCCCGGTACCGCGAGGCCATGTCGGGGCTGGAGGCCGCCTGGTTGCGCAGCCGCAGCACCAGGGCCCGCAGCCGGGCGTGCTCCTCGTCCCAGCGCCGCTTGAGCTCCTCGAAGCGCGCGAAGCGCTCCTTGCGGGCCTCGTGGTACGTCCCGAAGCCCGCGCCGTGCACCCACACGTCGCTGCCGGTCGGGCTCGCCTCCAGGCTGATGATCTTCTGGGCGGCCTGGGTGAGCAGTTCCCGGTCGTGGCTGACGAACAGCACCGTCTTGCGCGTCGCCTTCAGCTGCTCCTCCAGCCAGCGCTTGCCGGGGACGTCCAGGTAGTTGTCCGGCTCGTCGAGCAGCAGCACCTCGTCCGGCCCGCGCAGCAGCGCCTCCAGGACCAGCCGCTTCTGCTCACCGCCCGACAGCGTGCGCACCTCGCGGAACTGCGCGCTGTCGTACGGGATCGCCAGCGCGGCCATGGTGCAGACGTCCCACAGGGTCTCCGCCTCGTAGCCCTGGACGTCGGCCCAGTCGCTGAGCGCCTGCGCGTACGCCATCTGCGCGGCCTCGTCGTCCACCGTCAGGATCAGCTGCTCGGCCCGGTCCACGGCCTTGGCGGCCTCCCGCAGCCGCGGCTGCGCCACCGACACCAGCAGGTCGCGCACGGTCGTCTCGTCGCGGACGGAGCCCACGAACTGCGACATCACGCCGAGCCCGCCGCTCACGGTGACCCCGCCGCCGTGCGGCTGGAGGTCCCCGGAGATCAGCTTCAGCAGCGTGGTCTTTCCGGCGCCGTTCGCCCCCACCAGGGACACCACCGAGCCCTCCCCCACCCGGAAGGAGACGTCGGGGAGCAGGACCCGCCCGTCGGGAAGGTAGTACTCCAGGTGGTTGACTTCGAGATGTCCCATGCCGGGCATTCTCCCGGCCGGCGCTCGTGCGCCCAAACCGGTTTACTCCGGGGTCAGCAGCAGCCGGCCCCGGGGAGGGTGCGCAGGTTCCGCGCCTCCTTGCTGCGGGCGGCCAGCAGCTCGTCGGCCGGGTAGCCGACCTCCTCCAGGGTGAGCCCGTGCGGCTTCACCACGTGCACCGAGGAATCCCGTACGGCGGCGGCCAGCACCCTGCCCGGCCAGTCGGTAGGCCGGTGGCCGTCGCCGACGTGCAGCAGGGCCCCCACCAGCGAGCGGACCATGTTGTGGCAGAAGGCGTCGGCCCGGACGGTCGCGGTGACGATCCCGTCCTCGCCGCGCTCCCAGGAGAGCCGCTGGAGCGTGCGGATGGTCGTGGCCCCCTCGCGCTTCTTGCAGTACGCGGCGAAGTCGTGCTCCCCGAGCAGCGGGACGGAGGCCTCGTTCATGGCGTCCACGTCCAGCGGCCACTGGTGCCACAGCACGTGCCCGCGGCGCAGCGGGTCCACGCCGGCCTGGTGGTCGCCGACGCGGTAGGCGTACCGGCGCCAGATCGCCGAGAACCGGGCGTTGAAGCCCTCGGGGGCCTCGGTGGCCCGCCACACCCGGATGTCGTGCGGCAGCCGCCCGGCGAGCCTGCGCAGCAGCTTGTCGTGGTGCTCGGCCCACACCTCCTCGGCCAGGTCGAACTGGGCGACCTGGCCGCGGGCGTGCACCCCGGCGTCCGTGCGCCCGGCCACGGTCAGCTCGACCGGCTCGGGCAGCCGCATCACGGTCTTCAGGGCCGACTCCAGCTCGCCCTGCACGGTCCGCAGCACGCGCTGCTTCGCCCAGCCGGAGAAGTCCTTGCCGTCGTACGACAGGTCCAGCCGCACCCGGACGTGCCCGGGCTCCACCTCGTCACTCACGTGAGCGATCCTCTCAGAAACACGGAAACCACCGGACAACGCAGAACGGGCCCGCCCCGGAAAGGGGCGGGCCCGTTCAGAGCCGTTCAAGCAAGCGAGATCCCCAGGGGGATCAGGCCTCCTTGGTCTCCTCGGCCGGAGCCTCGGTCTCGGCGGGAGCCTCGGCCTTGGCCTCGGACTCCTTCACGGCGCGCTTGGTGGCGGCCTCGGCCTCACCGGTGGCCTGCTGGGCGACCGTCAGGGCCTCGACCAGCTCGATGACCGCCATCGGGGCGTTGTCGCCACGACGGTTGCCGACCTTGGTGATGCGCGTGTAACCACCGGGGCGGTTCTCGTAGCGCGGGGCGATCTCGGTGAACAGCGTGTGCACGATGCTCTTGTCCGTGATCGTCTGCAGCACCAGGCGACGGTTGTGGATGTCGCCCTTCTTGGCCTTGGTGACCAGACGCTCGGCGTAGGGACGCAGGCGGCGGGCCTTGGCCTCGGTGGTGGTGATGCGGCCGTGCTCGAAGAGCGCCTTCGCGAGGTTCGCGAGGAGGTGCTTCTCGTGCGCGGCGCTGCCGCCCAGACGGGCACCCTTTGCGGGACGCGGCATGGTGATACTCCTTCATATCTGCACCGGCCGTGTCAGGTACCGGTGTCAGTTCCCCCGGGGCGGACGCCCCGGGAAAGTCTCTTGCTGCGAGCCGAGGCTCAGTACTGCTCGGTCTCCACGAAACCGGCGTCCGCGTCGTCGTCGGCGCCGAAGGCGTCGGCGGCGGCGGTCGGGTCGAATCCGGGCGGGCTGTCCTTGAGGGCCAGGCCCATGCCGGCGAGCTTCGCCTTGACCTCGTCGATCGACTTCGCACCGAAGTTGCGGATGTCGAGCAGGTCGGCCTCGGAGCGGGCGACGAGCTCACCCACGGAGTGGATGCCCTCGCGCTTGAGGCAGTTGTAGGAGCGGACCGTGAGCTCCAGCTCCTCGATCGGCAGCGCCAGGTCGGCGGCCAGGGCCGCGTCCGTCGGCGAGGGGCCCATGTCGATGCCCTCGGCGTCGATGTTGAGCTCGCGGGCCAGACCGAACAGCTCGACCAGGGTCTTTCCGGCGGACGCCATGGCGTCACGCGGGCGCATGGCCTGCTTGGTCTCGACGTCGACGATCAGCTTGTCGAAGTCGGTGCGCTGCTCGACTCGGGTCGCCTCGACCTTGTAGGTGACCTTGAGGACCGGGCTGTAGATGGAGTCGATCGGGATGCGACCGATCTCCTGGCCCAGCTGCTTGTTCTGGACGGCGGAGACGTAGCCGCGACCGCGCTCGACGGTCAGCTCCATCTCCAGCTTGCCCTTGCCGTTGAGCGTGGCGAGGACGAGGTCCGGGTTGTGCACCTCGACACCGGCCGGGGGCGCGATGTCGGCAGCGGTGACCAGGCCGGGACCCTGCTTGCGCAGGTACATCACGACCGGCTCGTCGTGCTCCGAGGAGACGACCAGCTGCTTGATGTTGAGGATGATGTCGGTGACGTCTTCCTTGACGCCCGGCACGGTGGTGAACTCGTGCAGGACGCCGTCCACGCGGATGCTGGTGACAGCGGCACCCGGGATGGAGGACAGGAGCGTACGGCGCAGGGAGTTGCCGAGGGTGTAGCCGAAGCCCGGCTCCAGCGGCTCGATCACGAACCGCGAGCGGTACTCGTCGACGACCTCTTCGGTCAGCGAAGGACGCTGAGCGATAAGCATGTGTGTTCCTTCAGTCGTGGACGCCCACTATTTGACGTCCGACGGGCACTACGTACAGCAAGGGTACGGGCGGCACGTCCCCCGCGAGGGGTTCGTACCGCCCGGACACTCAAAGACGCACAGGTGCGTCCGTCGCGTCAGACGCGGCGGCGCTTCGGCGGACGGCAGCCGTTGTGCGGGGTGGGGGTGACGTCCTGGATCGAGCCGACCTCGAGGCCGGTGGCCTGGAGGGAGCGGATCGCGGTCTCGCGGCCGGAGCCCGGACCCTTGACGAAGACGTCAACCTTGCGCATGCCGTGCTCCTGCGCGCGGCGGGCGGCCGACTCGGCGGCCATCTGCGCGGCGAAGGGGGTGGACTTGCGCGAGCCCTTGAAGCCGACGTGGCCGGCGGAGGCCCAGGAGATCACGTTGCCCGAGGGGTCCGTGATCGAGACGATGGTGTTGTTGAACGTGCTCTTGATGTGGGCGTGCCCATGAGCGATGTTCTTCTTTTCCTTGCGGCGCACCTTCTTGGCAGCGCCCTGACGTCCCTTGGGGGGCATCTAAATCTCCTACGGGAGGTGGTCGGTCCTACAGCGCAAGACCGCTGAACAGGACTACTTCTTGCCCGGCTTCTTCTTACCGGCGATCGCGCGACGCGGACCCTTGCGGGTACGAGCGTTCGTGCTGGTGCGCTGACCGTGCACCGGGAGGCCACGACGGTGGCGAACACCCTGGTAGCACTGGATCTCGACCTTGCGGCGGATGTCGGCCTGGATCTCGCGGCGGAGGTCACCCTCGGTGCGGAGGTTGGCGTCCACGTACTCGCGGATCTTGACCAGGTCCTCTTCGGCCAGGTCACGAACGCGGGTGTTGGGGTTCACACCGGTGGCCGCAAGGATTTCCTTGGACCGGGTGCGACCGACACCGAAGACGTAGGTGAGTGCGATCTCCACGCGCTTTTCGCGCGGGATGTCAACACCGGAAACGCGTGCCATTCAATGGCTCCTGTGTGTTCGGGGGTCTTCAGCAGAATCAACCCCGACCGCCGACCACACCTGATGGGTGGTGGTACGTCCGGGTCCCCGGCCCCCGCCGGAGGTGCCGCCGGCCCTGGTCAGGGCTGGGCGGATTCTGCGTGTGTACGTTTTCTTTACGTCGCGCGAAGAACTGCGGAGTGCAGGTCGGTCGGCGTGCGTCAGCCCTGGCGCTGCTTGTGGCGCAGGTTGTCGCAGATGACCATGACCCGACCGTGACGGCGGATCACCTTGCACTTGTCGCAGATCTTCTTGACGCTCGGCTTGACCTTCATTGGGTGAGGTTCTCCGGGTCAGTGCCACCACCCGCGCCAGGACAAGACGCCCAGACGGGAGTGAAGACAAGATCTACTTGTATCGGTAGACGATCCGGCCACGCGTCAGGTCGTACGGAGAGAGCTCCACGACAACCCGGTCATCAGGGAGGATGCGGATGTAGTGCATGCGCATCTTGCCGCTGATGTGCGCGAGGACCTTGTGACCGTTCTGGAGTTCCACCTTGAACATCGCGTTCGGGAGGGACTCGATCACGGTGCCCTCGATTTCGATGGCACCTTGCTTCTTGGCCACGCTTCGCCTTTCGAATCGGCTACCTTGATCGGCGCCGTGCCTCGCCCATGCAGGGCATGGGGATGCACGAGAGCCGACGCATCAGTCTACGTCAGGGCATCCGGAAAGACGAATCCGGAAAGTTTGCCCCACATTGTAGATCATTAACCGAGGGGGTCCGGGGCCGTGGTGACCCCGTACTCCGCCAGTTTCGCCTTGCCGCAGTCGGGGCTGGTCAGCACGATCGGACCCGCCTCGGTCAGGGCGATGGAGTGTTCCCAGTGGGAGGACCAGGTGCCGTCGGTCGTGATGACCGTCCAGTCGTCCGCCAGTACCTCCGTCTGGGGCGTGCCCAGGGAGACCATCGGCTCGATCGCCAGGCAGACGCCCGGGACGAGCTTGATCCCCTTGCCCCGCTTGCGCGAGACGTAGTTCAGCAGGTGGGGGTCCATGTGCATCTCGGACCCGATGCCGTGGCCGCCGTAGTCCTCGATGATCCCGTACTTGCCCGTCGCGGGACGCGGCTGGCGGCGGATGTAGCCCTCGATCGCCTTCGAGATGTCCACGAGACGGTTGCCGAGCTTCATGGCGGCGATGCCGGCCCACATGGACTCCTCGGTCACCCGGGAGAGCTCCAGGAGCTCAGGCGCGTGTCCAGTGCCCACGAAGGCGGTGTACGCGGCGTCGCCGTGCCAGCCGTCGACGATGGCGCCCGCGTCGATCGAGATCACGTCGCCGTCCTTGAGGACGGTCTTGTCGTCCGGGATGCCGTGGACGACGACCTCGTTGACCGAGGTGCAGATCGTCGCCGGGAAGCCGCCGTAGCCGAGGAAGTTCGACTTCGCGCCGGCGTCCGCGATGACCTTGCGGGCCACCATGTCCAGATCCCGCGTCGTGGCGCCCGGCACGGCCGCCTCACGGGTCGCCGCGTGGATGGCCGCGACGACCAGCCCCGCCTCCCGCATCTTGGCGATCTGCTCGGGCGTCTTGAGCTGCACCATGGACGTGCCTTCCACCTTCTGAATCGGGACTTCTCAACAGTACGGCCGCGGCGCCCTGAGGACACCGCGGCCGTACCTGCACAGCAGGGGTACTACTTCTTCAGGGCTTCCATCGCGCGCTTCGTGACGTCCGCGACCTCACCGAGGGCGGGGATGGTCACCAGCAGGCCCTGGGCCTTGTAGTAGTCGATGATCGGCTCGGTCTGCGTGTGGTAGACCTCCAGCCGGTTGCGGACCGTGGCCTCCGAGTCGTCACCGCGCTGGTACAGCTCGCCGCCACAGGTGTCGCAGACGCCCTCGGCCTTGGCCGGGGCGTAGGTCACGTGGAAGACGTGCGCGGAGTCGTTGCGGCAGATCCGGCGACCGGCGATGCGCTTGACGACCTCGTCCTCCTCGACCTCCAGGTCGAGGACGGCGTCCAGCTTCATGCCGGCGGTCCGGAGCATCTCGTCCAGGGCGACGGCCTGCGACACGTTCCGCGGGAAACCGTCGAGCAGGAAGCCGTTCGCGGCGTCCGCCTGCTCCATCCGGTCCTTCGCCATGCCGATGGTGATCTCGTCGGGGACGAGGTCACCGGCGTCCATGAACGCCTTGGCGCGCCGGCCGAGCTCCGTGTTCTGGCTGATGTTGGCGCGGAACAGGTCGCCCGTGGAGATGTGCGGGATCGACAGGTTCTTGGCAAGGAACGCGGCCTGCGTTCCCTTGCCCGCACCGGGGGGTCCGACGAGGACGATTCGCATCAGCGGAGGAACCCTTCGTAATTGCGCTGCTGGAGCTGGCTCTCGATCTGCTTCACGGTTTCCAGACCGACACCCACGATGATCAGGATGCTCGTCCCGCCGAACGGGAAGTTCTGGTTCGCTCCGAAGCCCGCCAACGCCATCGTCGGCACGAGAGCAATGAGACCCAGGTACAGCGACCCCGGCCAGGTGATCCGGTTGAGTACGTAGCTGAGGTACTCGGCGGTGGGTCGGCCGGCGCGGATGCCCGGGATGAAGCCACCATACTTCTTCATGTTGTCGGCGACTTCCTCGGGGTTGAACGAGATCGCCACGTAGAAGAACGCGAAGAAGACGATCAGGAGGAAGTAGACGGCGATGTAGTACGGGTGGTCGCCCTTGACGAAGTGCTTCTGGATCCAGGTGGCCCAGCCGGCGGTGGAACCGCTGAACTGGACGATCAGGGCCGGGATGTACAGCAGCGACGAGGCGAAGATGACCGGGATGACACCGGCCTGGTTCACCTTGAGCGGGATGTACGTCGAGGTGCCGCCGTACGCACGACGACCGATCATGCGCTTCGCGTACTGGACCGGGATGCGGCGCTGCGCCTGCTCGACGAAGACCACGAGGGCCACCATCGCGAGCCCGACCAGGATGACGACGCCGAACTCGACCCAACCGTCGGCGATCTTGCCCTGGAGCTTGATCTGCCAGAGGGCGCCGATGAAGCCGGCGGCGATCGAGATGAACATGAGGATCGACATGCCGTTGCCGATGCCGCGGTCGGTGATCAGCTCACCGAGCCACATGACGACACAGGTACCGGCGGTCATCGTGATGACCATGACGACCATGGTGAAGATCGAGTGATCCGGCACGATCTGACTGCGGAGCTGGCAGGACCCGAAGAGGGCGCCGCTCTTCGCCGTGGCGACGAGGCCGGTGCCCTGGAGGATCGCGAGGGCGACCGTCAGATAACGCGTGTACTGAGTGATCTTCGCCGTGCCGGACTGACCCTCTTTCTTGAGGTTCTCCAGCTTCGGGATGACCACGGTCAGCAGCTGCAGGATGATGCTCGCCGTGATGTACGGCATGATGCCGAGCGCGAAGATCGTGATCTGCAACAGCGCGCCACCACTGAACATGTTGACGAGACCGAACAGGCTGTTGCCGCTTCCGGCCTGGTCCACACAGAACTGAACGTTCTTGTAGTTCACGCCGGGCACCGGGACGTGGGACCCGAGGCGGAACAACACGATGATGGCGAGCGTGAAGAACAGCTTCTTGCGCAGGTCGGGCGTCTTGAACGCCCGGGCGAACGCGGTGAGCACGGTGCCTCCTGCGACCCCCGCGCTACTGCGTCAGAGGTGACGGTCTGAGGGATCGACGAATACGTACAAGCAAAGGTGCAGGCCACCTTACCGGCGACACGGCCCTCCGTGGAACGACCAACCGGGGATGCCCCATATGTGAGGCATCCCCGGTCGGGTTTCAGCTATTAATCACTGAGTTTCGTCTTAGACGAGCTCGGTGACCGTGCCACCCGCGGCGGCAATCTTCTCCTTGGCGGAGCCGGAAACGGCGTCAACCGAGACCTGCAGCGCAACGGAGATCTCGCCCTGGCCCAGGACCTTGACGAGGCTGTTCTTGCGAACCGCGCCCTTGGCGACCAGGTCGGCCACCGTGACCTCTCCACCCTCGGGGTAGAGAGCGCCGAGCTTGTCCAGGTTGACGACCTGGAACTCGGTGCGGAACGGGTTCTTGAAGCCCTTGAGCTTCGGCAGACGCATGTGGAGGGGCATCTGCCCACCCTCGAAGCGCTGCGGGATCTGGTAACGGGCCTTCTGGCCCTTCGTACCACGACCGGCCGTCTTACCCTTCGACGCCTCACCACGACCGACACGGGTCTTCGCGGTCTTGGCGCCGGGGGCGGGACGGAGGTTGTGGGCCTTCAGCGGGCTGTTCTCAGCCATGTTAGTCAACCTCCTCAACCGTCACGAGGTGGCGGACGGTCTGCACCATTCCGCGGAACTCGGGGCGGTCCTCCTTGACGACCACGTCGTTCAGGCGCTTGAGCCCGAGCGAACGCAGAGTGTCGCGGTGGTTCTGCTTGCTGCCGATGTACGACTTCGTCTGCGTGATCTTGAGGCGAGCCATTACGCACCCGCCCCGGCACGTGCACGAAGCAGAGCCGCGGGGGCGACGTCCTCGAGGGGCAGACCACGGCGAGCCGCGATCTCCTCGGGACGCTGCAGGCCCTTGAGGGCCGCCACGGTCGCGTGCACGATGTTGATCGCGTTGGAAGAGCCGAGCGACTTCGACAGGATGTCGTGAACGCCGGCGCACTCCAGAACGGCGCGCACCGGACCACCGGCGATAACACCGGTACCGGGGGAAGCCGGCTTCAGGAGCACGACGCCCGCGGCACGCTCGCCCGTGATCGGGTGAGGGATGGTGCCCTGGATGCGCGGAACCTTGAAGAAGTTCTTCTTGGCTTCCTCGACACCCTTGGCGATGGCCGCGGGAACTTCCTTGGCCTTGCCGTAACCGACACCTACAGTGCCGTCACCGTCGCCCACCACGACCAGCGCGGTGAAGCTGAAGCGGCGACCACCCTTGACAACCTTGGCGACGCGGTTGATCGCGACAACGCGCTCAACGTAAGCGGTCTTCTCGGCGGCAGGGCCACCGTCGCGACCCTTCCGGTCCCGCCGCTCGCCGCCACCGGCACCGCTTCCGCGGCGCTGGGGTCCAGCCATTGGATTACCTCTCTCTGTTACGTCCGTGAGTCCCGGAACCGGGGCTTAGAACTTCAGCCCGGCTTCGCGGGCGGCGTCAGCCAGAGCGGCAATGCGCCCGGCGTATCGGTTGCCACCGCGGTCGAAGACAACGGTCTCGACTCCGGCAGCCTTCGCACGCTCGGCCACGAGCGCGCCGACGGCCTGGGCCTGGGCGCTCTTGTCGCCTTCGCCACCGCGGATCGAGGTGTCCAGGGTCGACGCGGACGCCAGGGTGTGACCCTGGAGGTCGTCGATGACCTGAGCAACGATGTTGCGGTTGGAACGCGTCACGACGAGGCGCGGACGCTCCGCCGTACCCGACACGTTCTTGCGAATGCGGATGTGGCGGCGAGCCTTGGCAGCGCGCTTGTACGCGTCGCCCTTGGCGATCTTCACACCGTATGCCATGGCTACTTACCAGCCTTTCCGACCTTGCGGCGGATGACTTCGCCGGCGTACTTGACACCCTTGGCCTTGTACGGGTCGGGCTTCCGCAGCTTGCGGATGTTGGCGGCGACCTCGCCGACCTTCTGCTTGTCGATGCCCTCGACCGTGAACTTGGTGGGCGACTCGACCTTGAAGGAGATGCCCTCGGGCGCCTCGATCAGGATCGGGTGGCTGTAGCCAAGCTGGAACTCCAGGTCGGAGCCCTTCGCGGCGACGCGGTAACCGACACCGCTGATTTCGAGAGCCTTGACGTATCCCGTGGTCACACCGGTGATCATGTTCGCCACCAGCGTGCGGGACAGGCCGTGAAGGGCCTTGTTCTGACGCTCGTCGTTGGGGCGGATGACGTTCAGAACGCCGTCCTCACCCTTGGCGACGGCGATGGGCGCAGCGACGGTGTGCGAGAGGGAACCCTTGGGGCCCTTCACCGCGACCGTGCGGCCATCGATGGTGACGTCCACACCGGCGGGAACCTGGATGGGGAGCTTGCCGATTCGCGACATTGCTTTTCCTCCGTTCCCGACTACCAGACGTAGGCGAGGACTTCCCCACCTACGCCCTTCTTGCCTGCCTGCTGGCCGGTGAGGAGACCGTGGGACGTGGAGATGATCGCCACGCCCAGGCCGCCGAGCACCTTGGGCAGGTTGGTGGACTTCGCGTACACGCGCAGACCGGGCTTCGAGATCCGCTTGATGCCCGCGATGGAGCGCTCACGGTTCGGCCCGAACTTCAGCTCGAGGACGAGGTTCTTGCCGACCTCGGCGTCCTCGACCTTCCAGCCGGTGATGAAACCCTCTTGCTTGAGGATCTCCGCGATGTGCGACTTGATCTTGCTGTGCGGCATCACGACGGTGTCGTGGTACGCCGAGTTAGCGTTACGCAGACGCGTGAGCATGTCTGCGATCGGGTCAGTCATGGTCATGAAGTGGCCTTCGGCCTCTCTCGCCGGGGTTTCCTGTATGCGCCATCCCTCTCCCCACTCAGTGGCGGGACGGGTGCGGTGCGGGGACCTACGGCGTAGTAAGTCGTTATGGGCGGCAGACGCCCAACCACACAAGCCTAAGGCATGCGCGGCCGGGCCCCTGCCGTCCAGATGCTTACCGAGAGTCTCTGGTTCTCTCCAAGTCCCTAAGGACAGGAGGGATTTACCAGGAGCTCTTGGTCACGCCCGGCAGCTCGCCACGGTGAGCCATCTCACGAAGGCAGACGCGGCACAGGCCGAACTTGCGGTACACGGAGTGAGGGCGACCGCAGCGCTGGCAGCGGGTGTACGCACGCACACCGAACTTGGGCTTGCGGGCAGCCTTCGCGATGAGAGCCTTCTTCGCCATCTCGCTTACGCCTCCTTGAAGGGGAAGCCGAGGTGACGAAGGAGGGCACGGCCCTCATCGTCGTTGGTCGCCGTGGTGACCACGGTGATGTCCATACCCCGGGTACGGTCGATCTTGTCCTGGTCGATCTCGTGGAACATGACCTGCTCCGTGAGACCGAAGGTGTAGTTGCCACGGCCGTCGAACTGCTTCGGCGACAGACCACGGAAGTCACGGATACGCGGAAGCGCGAGCGACAGCGTACGGTCCAGGAACTCCCACATGCGGTCACCACGGAGGGTGACGTGGCAGCCGATCGGCTGACCCTCACGCAGCTTGAACTGCGCGATGGACTTCCGGGCCTTCGTGACGGCCGGCTTCTGACCGGTGATCGTCGTCAGGTCCTTGATGGCGCCGTCGATCAGCTTGGAGTCGCGGGCGGCGTCGCCCACACCCATGTTGACCACGATCTTCACGAGGCCGGGGATCTGCATGACGTTCTCGTAGGAGAACTCCTCACGCAGCTTGCCCGCGATGTCCTCGCGGTACTTCGTCTTGAGACGCGGAGTGGTAGCCATCAGATGTCCTCACCCGTCCGCTTGGCAACGCGGATCTTGTTGCCCTCGTCGTCGAAGCGGTATCCGACGCGGGTGACGACCTTCTGGCCGTCCTTCTCCACAACCAGCTGAACGTTGCTGACGTGGATCGGCGCCTCGGTGATCACGATGCCACCGGTCTGCGAACCACCAGCGGTCTGCCCGGCCTTGGTGTGCTTCTTGACCCGGTTGACACCCTCGACGAGGACGCGGTTCTCAGTAGGGATGGCCGTGATGACCTTGCCCTGCTTGCCCTTGTCCTTGCCGGTGATGACCTGAACCAGGTCGCCCTTCTTGATCTTCATGCTTACAGCACCTCCGGCGCGAGCGAGATGATCTTCATGAACTTCTTCTCGCGCAGCTCACGGCCCACCGGGCCGAAGATACGGGTGCCACGAGGGTCGCCGTCGTTCTTGAGAATGACAGCGGCGTTCTCGTCGAAACGGATGTACGAGCCGTCCTGGCGGCGGCGCTCCTTGACGGTGCGAACGATGACGGCCTTGACGACGTCACCCTTCTTCACGTTGCCGCCGGGGATCGCGTCCTTGACGGTGGCGACGATGACGTCACCGACGCCCGCGTAGCGGCGACCGGAGCCACCGAGAACACGGATGCAAAGGATCTCCTTGGCACCAGTGTTGTCGGCGACACGCAGTCGCGACTCCTGCTGGATCACGTCTATCTCCTGATTGTCTGCCGGTTCCCGGCAGGGGCTTCACTCCGAGGAGCGAGGCCCCCACCGAGCCTGGCGGAACGAACCTGAGGGGCCCCTGAACTTTCTGCTCAGGGCCTCAGGTACTTACTTGGCCTTCTCGAGGATCTCGACGATGCGCCAGCGCTTGCTCGCCGACAGCGGACGCGTCTCCATGATGAGGACGCGGTCGCCGACGCCGGCAGCGTTCTGCTCGTCGTGAGCCTTGAGCTTGTTCGTACGGCGGATGACCTTGCCGTACAGGGCGTGCTTCACGCGGTCCTCGACGGCGACGACGACAGTCTTGTCCATCTTGTCGCTGACGACGAGGCCCTCACGGGTCTTGCGGAAGCCGCGGTCCTGGGTCTCAGTCACATTCTTCTCGCTCATCAGGCGCTCTCCACCGTCTCGATGCCGAGCTCGCGCTCGTGCATCAGGGTGTAGATCCGGGCGATGTCCTTACGGACGGACTTGAGCCGGCCGTTGTTCTCCAGCTGGCCCGTGGCCGCCTGGAAGCGCAGCTTGAACAGCTCTTCCTTGGCCTCGCGCAGCTTGCCAACGAGCTCCTCGTTGCCGAGCTCACGCAGCTCGGACGCCTTGGTTCCCGTCGCCATCACGACTCACCTGCCTCGCGCCGAACAATCCGGCACTTCATCGGAAGCTTGTGAGCAGCGCGGGTGAGCGCCTCACGAGCAATCTTCTCGTTCGGGTAGGACAGCTCGAACATGACCCGACCCGGGTGCACGTTCGCGATCCACCACTCGGGAGAACCCTTACCGGAACCCATGCGGGTCTCGGCGGGCTTCTTCGTGAGCGGACGGTCCGGGTAGATGTTGATCCAGACCTTGCCGCCACGCTTGATGTGACGGGTCATCGCAATACGAGCCGCCTCGATCTGGCGGTTCGTCACGTAGGCGGGGGTGAGCGCCTGGATGCCGTACTCGCCGAACGAGACCTCAGTACCGCCCTTCGCCATACCGCGGCGCTTGGGGTGGTGCTGCTTGCGGTGCTTGACCCTACGAGGGATCAGCATGTCGGTCAGGCCTCCGTTCCGGTGCTCTCAGCCGGAGCGGCGGCGGGAGCGTCGGCCTTGGGGGCCTCGGCACCAGCAGCCTGCTGCGGCTTGCGGCCGCCACGGCCGCCACGCTCGCCACCACGACCACCGCGGCCACCGGCCGGACGGTCGTTCGCGCCACCACGAGCCGGGCGGTTGCCCGCACGGGCCGCGGCGTTCTCGGCGCGAACCTCGGCGATGTTCTTGACGTCGCCCTTGTAGATCCAGACCTTCACACCGATACGGCCGAAGGTGGTCTTGGCCTCGAAGAAGCCGTAGTCCACGTTCGCGCGCAGCGTGTGCAGCGGCACACGACCCTCGCGGTAGAACTCGGAGCGGGACATCTCGGCGCCGCCGAGGCGACCGCCGCACTGGATCTTGATGCCCTTGGCGCCGGCCTTCATCGTGCCCTGCATGCTCTTACGCATGGCGCGACGGAAGGAGACGCGGGAGGAGAGCTGCTCGGCAACGGCCTGGGCAACCAGCTGAGCGTCGAGCTCGGGGTTCTTGACCTCGAGGATGTTCAGCTGGACCTGCTTGCCCGTGAGCTTCTCGAGGTCACCGCGGATGCGGTCGGCCTCGGCGCCACGACGGCCGATGACGATGCCGGGACGAGCGGTGTGGATGTCCACACGCACGCGGTCACGGGTGCGCTCGATCTCAACCTTCGAGATGCCGGCGCGCTCCATGCCGGACGTCATCATCCGACGGATGGCGACGTCTTCCTTGACGTAGTCCTTGTACAGCTTGTCGGCGTACCAACGCGACTTGAAGTCGGTGGTGATGCCGAGCCGGAACCCGTGCGGGTTTACCTTCTGGCCCATTACCGGGAACCTTCCTTGCTGCTGACGACCACGGTGATGTGGCTGGTCCGCTTGCGGATCCGGTAGGCACGGCCCTGCGCACGCGGACGGAACCGCTTCAGGGTCGGGCCCTCGTCCACGAACGCCTCGCTGATGACCAGCGTGGAGGCGTCCGGGTGGTTGTAGTTGTGTGCGGCATTGGCAATGGCGCTGTCCAGCACCTTGCCAACCGGCACGCTCGCGGCCTGCGGGGCGAAACGCAGGACCGCCTGAGCCTCCGTGGCATCCATGCCACGGATAAGGTCCACCACTCGGCGGGCCTTCATGGGCGTGACGCGGATGTACCGCGCCTGGGCCCTGGCTTCCATGGTTGTCCCTTCGGTGTAAGTCATAGTCATAACCACCCCGCCTTTAGCGGCGCTTCGACTTCCGGTCGTCCTTGACGTGGCCGCGGAAGGTGCGAGTCGGCGAGAACTCGCCGAGCTTGTGGCCGACCATCGACTCGGTGACGAACACCGGGACGTGGATCTTGCCGTTGTGCACCGCGATGGTGTGACCCAGCATGGCCGGGATGATCATCGAGCGACGGGACCAGGTCTTGATGACGTTCTTGGTACCGGCTTCGTTCTGTACGTCCACCTTCTTGATGAGGTGTCCGTCGACGAAGGGTCCCTTCTTGAGACTGCGCGGCATCTAAACCCGCTCCTAGCGCTTCTTGTTCGTCTTGCGGCGGCGGACGATGTACTTGCTCGAAGCCTTCTTCGGCGAGCGAGTACGACCCTCCTTCTGACCCCACGGGGAGACCGGGTGGCGACCACCACTGGTCTTACCCTCACCACCACCGTGCGGGTGGTCGACCGGGTTCATCGCGACACCGCGGACGGAGGGGCGAACGCCCTTCCAGCGCATGCGGCCGGCCTTGCCCCAGTTGATGTTCGACTGCTCGGCGTTGCCGACCTCACCGACGGTGGCGCGGCAGCGCGCGTCGACCAGGCGGATTTCTCCGGACGGCATACGAAGGTGGGCCATGGTGCCCTCCTTCGCCAGCAGCTGCACGGACGCACCGGCGGAGCGGGCGAACTTCGCACCGCCACCGGGACGCAGCTCGATCGCGTGGATCGTCGTACCAACCGGGATGTTGCGCAGCGCCAGGTTGTTGCCGGGCTTGATGTCGGCCGTCGGGCCGTTCTCAATCCGGTCACCCTGCTTCAGGGCCTTCGGCGCGATGATGTAGCGCTTCTCGCCGTCGGCGTAGTGCAGCAGCGCGATGCGCGCGGTGCGGTTGGGGTCGTACTCGATGTGCGCGACCTTCGCCGGCACGCCGTCCTTGTCGTGACGACGGAAGTCGATCACACGGTAGGCGCGCTTGTGGCCGCCACCCTGGTGACGAACAGTGATCCGACCGGTGTTGTTACGGCCGCCCTTGCTGTGCAGCGGGCGAACCAGCGACTTCTCCGGCGTGGACCGCGTGATCTCGACAAAGTCGGCGACGCTGGAGCCACGACGGCCCGGGGTCGTCGGCTTGTACTTGCGGATACCCATTTCTCAGTCCTCGTCCGATTCCGGACGACTCAGGACTCCGTTAGGAGGCCTGGCCGCCGAAGATGTCGATTCGGTCGCCCTCAGCGAGGGTCACGATGGCGCGCTTGGTGTTCGCGCGCTTGCCGAAACCGGTCTTGGTGCGCTTGCGCTTACCCTGACGGTTGATCGTGTTGACCCCGGTGACCTTGACCGAGAAGACCGCCTCGACGGCCTGCTTGATCTGGGTCTTGTTGGCGCCAGGCGCGACGATGAACGTGTACTTGTTCTCGTCCAGCAGCGCGTAGCTCTTCTCCGAGACAACCGGCTTGATCAGCAGGTCGCGCGGGTCAGTGAAGGTCTTGCTGGTAACGGTCGCCTCAGACATCAGGCGTCGCTCCCTTCGGTCTCATCGGCCTTGGGGCCAGACACGAAGGACTCGAAAGCGGCCTGAGTGAAGACCACGTCGTCAGAGACGATCACGTCGTACGTGTTCAGCTGGCCCGGCTCCAGGATGTGAACCTGGGGCAGGTTGCGGGCGGACAGCCACGCGGCCTCGTCGGCGCGGTCGACGACCAGGAGCAGGTTCTTGCGCTCCGAGATCTTGCCGAACAGCGTCTTGGCGGCCTTCGTGGAGGCGGCACCCTCGACCACGCCGGTGACGACGTGGATGCGGGAGTGACGCGCGCGGTCCGAGAGGGCACCGCGGAGAGCGGCGGCCTTCATCTTCTTCGGGGTCCGCTGGGAGTAGTCACGCGGCTGCGGGCCGTGGACGACGCCACCGCCGACGAACTGCGGAGCGCGGGTCGAACCCTGACGGGCGCGGCCGGTGCCCTTCTGGCGGTACGGCTTGCGGCCACCACCACGGACTTCGCCACGACGCTTGGTCTTGTGCGTGCCCTGACGGGCAGCGGCCAGCTGAGCGACAACGACCTGGTGGATCAGCGGAACGCTGGTCTTCGCGTCGAAGATCTCCGCGGGGAGCTCGACGGTACCGGCCTTGTCGCCTGCCGGCGAAAGGATGTCAATGGTGCTCATTACCTCAAGCCCCCTTGGCCGCGGTACGGACCAGGACGAGGCCGCCGTTCGGACCGGGGACCGCGCCCTTGATGAGGAGCAGACCCTTCTCCGCGTCAACCGCGTGGATGGTCAGGTTCTGGGTGGTGACGCGCTCGTTGCCCATACGACCGGCCATGCGCATGCCCTTGAAGACACGCCCAGGGGTGGCGCAGCCACCGATCGAACCGGGGGAGCGGTGCTTGCGCTGGACACCGTGACCGGCACCGAGGCCCTTGAAGTTGTGACGCTTCATGACACCGGCGAAGCCCTTGCCCTTGCTGTTGCCCGTGACGTCGACCTTGACGCCCGACTCGAACACAGCGGCGGTGATCTCCTGGCCGAGCGTGTACTCGCCGGCGTCGGAGGTGCGGAGCTCCACCAGGTGGCGGCGGGGGGTGACGTCGGCCTTGGCGAAGTGACCCTTGAGGGGCTTGTTCACCTTGCGAGGGTCGATCTCGCCGAAGGCGATCTGGACCGACTCGTAGCCGTCGATGTCGTTCTTACGGACCTGGGTAACGACGCAGGGTCCGGCCTTGACCACGGTCACCGGGACGACACGGTTGTTCTCGTCCCAGACCTGGGTCATGCCGAGCTTCTCGCCCAGGACGCCCTTGATCTGCTTTGCCATCTTCTCGACGCCTCTCAGAGCTTGATCTCGATGTCAACGCCGGCCGGAAGGTCCAGGCGCATCAGCGAGTCAACGGTCTTGGGGGTCGGGTCGAGGATGTCGATCAGGCGCTTGTGCGTGCGCATCTCGAAGTGCTCGCGCGAGTCCTTGTACTTGTGCGGCGACTTGATGACGCAGTACACGTTCTTCTCAGTGGGCAGCGGCACCGGGCCCGCGACCGACGCACCAGTGCGCGTCACCGTCTCGACGATCTTCTTCGCCGACGAATCGATGACCTCGTGGTCGTAGGCCTTGAGCCGGATGCGGATCTTCTGTCCCGCCATGGCTACTCCGTAGTCCTGTCTGTTGTGGAAACGCTCTGGCTCCCGGGCGGCTGTGGATCTCTCCACTGCTTCCCTCCGACCCACGCGGTCGGGCGTGTCGCACACCCTCTACAGAAAATTCCCATACGGAAATTCCCTCGTCCAAGGGGGTACGGTCCCAAGACCGCGCTTCGGGGGAGAAACACCCACCGGGTGCCTGGTCCGCACCGTGCTGACACTTCCCAGAAGATTCCCGTACGTCCGCCCCCATTGCTGCCCTGAGGGGCAGGTAAGGGCGACGAGTACTGTGGGACTCGCTTCCGGTCCTCCCGGCGGGAGGCGCGCAGCATCGGCACTCAACCGAGCAACTTGAGTAGTCTGCCATACAAGACACGTACTGCGCCAATCGGGCGCAGAACAATACCCCGCCGCGCAGACACGTCAAACCGTGCCGCGCGACGGGGGCCCGCGTCGGGCCGCTGGTCAGGAGCGCGTGACCGTCCCGCACTCCTCCGGCAGCCGCGAGATGTCCCGGCTTCGGTCGTACGGATCCGTGCGCGGCCCCGAGGGCTCCGCGCCCGGCAGCGCCTGCGCGTCCGAGCGGAACATCGGGTGCAGGTAGCCGGTTCCGCTCCGGTCGCAGTCGTCGTTGCCCGCCGATTCGGACCACGTGACGATGGTCAGCGTTCCCGGGGTCACCTCGATCACCCGCGGATCGGACACCGCCACCGTGAGTTCGCGGCGCACGATGGTGCGTGCCACCTCCTGCGAGCCGGGCGCGGCCCGCACCACCGGGTAGACGAAGGTGTAGTCGGTGTGCACCAGCACCTGACCCTCGCGGGCGCTGTCGAACCACATGCGCCCGCGCGTCTTGACGACCTCGCCGTAGGGGCGCACCTCGGCCGGGTCGAAGCGGCTGAACAGCCAGAGCGGGTCCGCTTCCGCGGAGGGCTTCGCGAGCGCGCGTTCCAGCACGCCTCGGCCGGACGGCTGGAGCGGGTCCAGCATCTCCAGGGCCGCGCGGGGGTGCCCGCCGCGGAGGGTGTTCGGATCCAGGTTGGCCGCCGTCAGCAACTGCCGGGTCCTGGCGAGCCCGTCCGCCACCTGCTCCCGGTCCAGCCCGGCCAGGGCCTTCGCCTCGGGGACCTCGATACCGGCCGCGCCGTCGGCCCACTGGAGGGCCGGGGAGCCCCTGAACGGCTCCCTCAGGGTCGGCTGGTCCGGGAACGCCTCGGGTGGGGCCTCCGTGGGCCGTACCGACTCGGCGGGCAGCGGCGCGGCCGAGGCCGCCTCTCGGCCGGCCTCCCCGGTCAGCCGGTCGATGAGCAGCTCCGGCCGTACGACGACCAGGGCCAGGGCGGCGATGAACACGATGCCCGCGGTCGCCTTGAGGCGCCGGTTGCCCGTCCGGCCCCCGTCCCGCCCCTGCCACGCCGGCCCGGTCCGCCACCCCTCCGGCTCGGCGGCCCGGGCCCGGCGCCCCCGCCACCGTCCGCGCTCCGCCGCGGCCCGCGCCTCGTCCTCCCGGCGCAGCCGCTCGGTCACCATCCGCGCCCGTGCGGACGGCTCGCGCGGAACCGCCCCTCCCCCGGCACCGGACTCCCGTACGAACCGCTCCCAGGCCTCGTCGGAAACGCCCGGTCTGCCGGCGTCGTCGTTGTTGCCCATTTCCCCGCCCCCGTAAAGATCCGACCCATTCGCTGCGGATCTTTACACACCCCGCGCAACGCGCTTCCACAGGGCCTGAAAGGTGCGCGAACAGCCCCTCCCTGCATTCGAGTTCGGGGTCCCGAAGGCGTCGGCGCCACGCCCGGTCGCGCCCGACTCGTCTCCCTGCGGGGGTGGTTGTCCGAGCCGCCGGCCGTCCTCGCGCGCACGCCGCGACCGGGTCGCGAGGACCACGACACGGTGGGCCGCGTCGCGGTCCGCTTCGACGTCTTGGTGTAAGTACTCCGGAAGCCAAAGAACCACGCCAAACCCCTCCAGCCTCCCGCGGGGGGCGCGTCGCTCACACGAGTGAACTACGCCAACTGGGCCGGCATGCACGGGGGTTGTCGGGCATATGCTCGCCGCGACAACCCCAGACACGCGTCGGCCCCCGACGGGACTCGCAATCCCGGCGGGGGCCTACCAGCAAGGAAGTAGAGAGCTTCCCGATGGATAGCCAGAAGAGTACCGCCGTCGTGCGCGCCCCCGGACGGAATCCGGGCGACACCCCTCGATCAGGCGTCATCCACGTCAACGTCCGCCACACCCGGCGATTCATCGTGGTCGGCAACCACCTCTCGCAGCACGCCGAGATGTCACTCGTCGCGATCGGCCTCTCGGTCCACATCCAGTCGCTGCCGACCGGCGCCCCCATCGGCATCCGGGACCTCGCCCCCCGCTTCCCCGAGAGCGAGTACCGCATCGCCGCCGCCCTGCGGGAGCTGGAGCGGCACGGGTACCTGAAGCGGACCCGCGTACGGCTCCCCGGCGGGCAGATCGTCACCCGGACCGTGTCCTACAACCGCCCCGGCTTCCTGGTGGAGGCCACGGAGCCCGACACGTCGCCCCCGGAGCCCCCGGCGCCCCCGGTGACACCCCCGGCGCCGAACCGGGCGCCGGCCCCGCTCTCCCCCGCCTCAGAGGCCCCGGTGGCCCAGGACGCCCCGGTGGCCCCGGTGGCCCCGGTGGCCCCACAGCGTCCCGCTCTGCCCCGGCCGGTGAACCCGGACAACCCCTGGCGCCGCGACGCCGCCACGGCCGTCCTGACCGATCTCCGCCGCGCCGACGCCCGGCTCCTGCTCGGCCGGCAGGACATCGAGCGGCTCACCCCGGCCGTCGAGGCCTGGCTGGAGCGCGGGGCCCGACCGGCCGGCATCCTCGCGGCGCTCACCGCCAACCTGCCGGCGCAGCCGCGCAACCCCGCCGGACTGATCGCCCACCGGCTCACCGCCCAACTGCCGCCCGCCCTGCCCGACGAAGGCCCCCGCGCGCCCGCCCACGTACCGCCGGACCCCTTCCAGACCTGCGATAACGACGACTGCGGCCTCGCCTTCCGGTCACCGGTACCGGGGCTGTGCGGTGAGTGCCGGGCCGGCACGGCCGCCGCCTAGACCTCCCCCCGAGCCCGCCCCGCCCCGCCCCTCCCCTTCGCCCCCTTCGCCCCGGGCACGACCTCGCCCCGGGTACGACGAAGGGCCCCCTCCTCGACGCCGAAGCGTCGGGGAGGGGGCCCCTCTGTCAAACGTGGTGCCCGCTCTCGCGAGCCACCAGGTCAGACCGCGAAATTACTTCGTGATCTTGGTGACCTGGCCGGCGCCGACCGTACGACCACCCTCACGGATGGCGAACTTCAGGCCCTCTTCCATCGCGACAGGCTGGATGAGGTTGACCGTCATGTCGGTGTTGTCACCGGGCATGACCATCTCGGTGCCCTCGGGAAGGGTCACAACGCCCGTGACGTCCGTGGTACGGAAGTAGAACTGCGGGCGGTAGTTGTTGAAGAACGGGGTGTGACGGCCACCCTCGTCCTTCGACAGGATGTACGCGGCGGCCTCGAACTCGGTGTGCGGCGTGACCGAACCGGGCTTGATGATGACCTGGCCGCGCTCGACGTCCTCGCGCTTGATGCCACGGAGGAGCAGACCGACGTTCTCGCCCGCCTGGCCCTCGTCGAGCAGCTTGCGGAACATCTCGATGCCGGTGACCGTGGTGGTGGTCTTCTCCTGCTTGATGCCGATGATGTCAACGGTCTCGTTGACCTTCAGGACACCACGCTCGATGCGGCCGGTGACGACGGTGCCACGACCGGTGATCGTGAAGACGTCCTCGACGGGCATCAGGAACGGCTTCTCGGTGTCACGCGGAGGGGTCGGGATCGACTCGTCGACCGCGGCCATCAGGCCGAGAAGCTTCTCGCCCCACTCCTTGTCGCCCTCAAGAGCCTTGAGCGCGGAGACCTGAACGACCGGAAGGTCGTCGCCCGGGAAGTCGTACTCGGAGAGCAGCTCACGGACCTCGAGCTCGACGAGCTCCAGGATCTCCTCGTCGTCCACCATGTCGGCCTTGTTCAGGGCGACAACGATGTAGGGAACGCCGACCTGGCGGGCCAGGAGCACGTGCTCCTTGGTCTGCGGCATCGGGCCGTCGGTGGCGGCAACCACGAGGATCGCGCCGTCCATCTGCGCGGCACCCGTGATCATGTTCTTGATGTAGTCCGCGTGACCGGGGCAGTCGACGTGGGCGTAGTGACGCGCCTCGGTCTGGTACTCGACGTGCGCGATGGAGATGGTGATACCGCGCTGGCGCTCCTCAGGAGCCTTGTCGATCTGGTCGAAGGCCGAGGCCTCGTTCAGGTCCGGGTACGCGTCATGCAGCACCTTGGTAATGGCGGCCGTGAGGGTCGTCTTACCGTGGTCAATGTGACCGATGGTGCCGATGTTGACGTGCGGCTTAGTCCGCTCGAACTTCGCCTTCGCCACGGGGGTCCTCCTGGAGAGTGGTTCTGTACGCCTTACAGATCGGCGCCAGGTGATCTTTGCTGGATAGCCGGTTCCCCCGGGGCAGCGGGAGGTTTGCTCCTGTTGCCCCAGAGGCTCCGGTGACAAGCCTAAAGCGTGTACTCGGAAGAGTTACTCGCCCTTGGCCTTCGCGATGATCTCCTCAGCGACGTTCCGGGGAACCTCGGCGTAGGAGTCGAACTGCATCGAGTAGCTGGCGCGACCCGAGGTCTTGCTGCGGAGGTCTCCGACGTAGCCGAACATCTCCGAAAGCGGCACGAGGCCCTTCACGATGCGAGCACCGTGACGCTCCTCCATGGCCTGAATCTGGCCACGGCGAGAGTTGATGTCGCCGATGACCTCACCCATGTAGTCCTCGGGCGTGGTGACCTCAACGGCCATCATCGGCTCAAGGAGCACGGGAGAAGCCTTGCGCGCGGCCTCCTTGAAGGCCTGCGAACCGGCGATCTTGAACGCGAGTTCGGAGGAGTCGACCTCGTGGTAGCCACCGTCGAGAAGAATGACGCGGACGCCGGTCATCTCGTAGCCGGCGAGGATGCCGAACTTCATGGCTTCCTGCGCACCGGCATCCACGGAGGGGATGTACTCACGCGGGATGCGGCCACCGGTGACCTTGTTCACGAACTCGTAGGTCGCCTCGCCACCCTCGATGGGCTCGATCGCGATCTGCACCTTGGCGAACTGACCGGTACCACCGGTCTGCTTCTTGTGGGTGTAGTCGTGACGCTCGACGGTCTTGCGGATCGTCTCGCGGTAGGCCACCTGCGGCTTGCCGACGTTCGCCTCGACCTTGAACTCGCGACGCATGCGGTCGACGAGGATGTCGAGGTGAAGCTCGCCCATACCACCGATGATGGTCTGGCCGGTCTCCTCGTCCGAGTGAACCTGGAAGGAGGGGTCCTCCTCCGCGAGACGCTGGATGGCAACACCCAGCTTCTCCTGGTCACCCTTGGACTTGGGCTCGATGGCGACCTGAATGACCGGGGCCGGGAAGTCCATGGACTCCAGGATGACCGGGTTCTTGTCGTCACACAGCGTCTCACCGGTGGTGGTCTGCTTCAGGCCCATGACGGCGACGATGTCGCCGGCGCCCACCGAGTCGATCTCCTCACGCTTGTTCGCGTGCATGCGGTAGATCTTGCCGATGCGCTCCTTCTTGCCCTTGACGGAGTTCAGCACCGCGGTGCCGGCCTCCAGGCGACCGGAGTAGATCCGGACGAAGGTGAGCTTGCCGAGGTGCGGGTCGCTCGCGATCTTGAACGCGAGGGCCGACAGCGGCTCGGACTCGGACGGCTTGCGCTTGACCACGACCTCCGGGTCCTTGACGTCGTGGCCTTCGATGGCCTCGACGTCCAGGGGGGAGGGCAGGTAGCGCACGACGGCGTCGAGCAGGGGCTGAACGCCCTTGTTCTTGAACGCGGTGCCGCAGAACACGGGGGTGACGGTGGTGTCGCCGCCCTTGCCGGACGCGATGGTGATGCGACGAACAGCGGCGTAGAGCTGCTCCTCGGTGGGCTCGACGCCCTCCAGGAACAGTTCCATGAGCTCTTCGTCGTTCTCCGCGACGGCCTCGACGAGCTTGCCGCGCCATTCCTCGGCGAGCTCGGTGTGCGAGGCGGGGATGTCGACGACGTCGTACATCTCGCCCTTGGAGGCTTCGGCGGACCAGACGAGGGCCTTCATGCGCACCAGGTCGACAACGCCCTGGAAGTCCATCTCGGCGCCGATCGGGAGCTGCATGACGATCGGGGTCGCGCCGAGGCGGTCCGTGATCATGTCAACGCAGCGGAAGAACTCGGCGCCGGTACGGTCCAGCTTGTTCACGAAGCAGATGCGCGGCACGCCGTAACGGTCGGCCTGGCGCCACACCGTCTCGGACTGCGGCTCGACACCGGCGACACCGTCGAACACGGTGACGGCACCGTCGAGGACGCGGAGCGAACGCTCCACCTCGACGGTGAAGTCGACGTGGCCCGGGGTGTCGATGATGTTGATGGTGTGGTCAACGTCTTCGAGGGGCCAGTGGCAGGTCGTCGCGGCAGACGTGATGGTAATACCACGCTCCTGCTCCTGCTCCATCCAGTCCATCGTGGCGGCGCCGTCGTGGACCTCACCGATCTTGTAAGACACACCGGTGTAGAACAGGATGCGCTCGGTGGTGGTCGTCTTGCCCGCGTCGATGTGGGCCATGATCCCGATGTTGCGGACCTTGGCCAGGTCAAGCGAAGTGGTAGCCATAAGGCTTCGGTCTTCTCTCGGTCTCGATGTGGGGTGGGACTACCAGCGGTAGTGCGCGAAGGCCTTGTTGGACTCGGCCATCTTGTGCGTGTCCTCGCGCTTCTTGACGGCAGCGCCAAGACCGTTGGAGGCGTCGAGCAGCTCGTTCATGAGGCGCTCGGTCATGGTCTTCTCGCGGCGGGCGCGGGAGTAACCCACGACCCAGCGCAGCGCGAGGGTGGACGCGCGACCGGGCTTGACCTCGATCGGCACCTGGTAGGTGGCGCCACCGACACGGCGGGACTTGACCTCGAGCGACGGCTTGACGTTCTCCAGCGCGCGCTTCAGCGTGATGACCGGGTCAGCGCCGGTCTTCTCGCGGAGGCCTTCCATGGCGCCGTAGACGATGCGCTCGGCGGTGGAGCGCTTGCCGTTCAGGAGGAGCTTGTTGATGAGCGACGTCACCAGAGGAGATGCGTAGACCGGGTCGATGATGACCGGGCGCTTCGGGGCGGGGCCCTTACGAGGCATTCTTACTTCTCCTTCTTGGCGCCGTAGCGGCTGCGGGCCTGCTTGCGGTTCTTGACAGCCTGGGTGTCAAGCGCACCGCGGATGATCTTGTAACGAACACCCGGCAGGTCCTTCACACGGCCACCACGCACGAGCACGATCGAGTGCTCCTGCAGGTTGTGCCCCTCACCCGGAATGTAGGCCGTGACCTCGATGCCGGAGGTCAGACGCACACGCGCGACCTTACGGAGCGCCGAGTTCGGCTTCTTCGGGGTGGTCGTGAACACACGCGTGCAGACGCCACGGCGCTGGGGCGAAGCCTCAAGCGCGGGGGTCTTGGTCTTCTCGACCTTGTCCTGCCGGCCCTTCCGGACCAGCTGCTGGATCGTAGGCACTACTTCTCCGGTTTCTGTGTGCCGTGTAGTGAAACTAACCTGGAACTTCGCCGACCCACGCGGTCGGGTGTGTCGGATCCGGCGGACCTCCGTGCAAGCACGGAAACGCTTGGATCGCGGTGGCTGATTCGGCTCTTATGCGGTTGATGGACACGCACGGGAGCCCAGACACACCCCAGGCACAAGGTCTGAGCGTACCTACCGCGCGCACTCCGGTCAAAACAAAAGCCCGGCAGCGACTTTCACCCGCCCTCGACCGCACACCCGCAGGCCAGACGCGCCAAGGGTTTCGGGGCGTCGACGCCCTGCGCCGCCGGCACGGCTGTGCGGAAGCCGCGCGCATGTGGTACGCCCCCTCCACCCACACCGCGGCGCGGGACGCCGCCGTGCACCGCCCTAGACTGGCGAGCCGGACAAACGTCGCCCGGCTCAGTCGATCAGCAGGGAGCAGTGCATTGGGGACCGTGGCCTCGGAGCCCACAGCGCAGGACACCTCGTCCCCCGACCCGCGCAGGCCGGCCGCCAAGCGCCGGCTCCACCGCTGGTACGGCCCGCTGCTCGCCTTCCTCGTCACCGCGGCCGCGTTCTGCACGGCGTGGGTCGCCCGCGGTTCCTTCCCCTTCGGCAACACCGGCCGGGCCATCAACGACCAGGCCAACCAGTACGTGCCCTTCCACCGTGCGCTGTGGGACCTCGTACACGGCCAGGCCGCCGGCGACGTGCTGTTCACCTGGCGCGGCGGCTTCGGCCAGCAGTTCCTGTCCGACTACCACACGTACCTCGGCAACCCGTTCTCCTGGCTGGCCGTGCTGGTCCCCCGGGAGCACGTGGACCTGGCCGTCTTCGCGATCACCCCGATCACCATGGGCACCGCCGCCGCGCTGATGACGGTGTACCTCGGCAAGCTGCAGCCCGGCCCGTGGTGGCAGCGGGGCGTGCTGGGAGCGACGTACGGCCTGTGCGGGTGGGCGCTCAGCGACGCCTCGTACATCCCGATGTGGCTGTGGGGCCTGGTCGCGCTGCCGATGCTCGGCATCGCCGTCGAATGGTGCCTGGAGGGGCGGCGCTGGCCCGGCGTGGCACTGTTCGTCGCGCTCGCCTGGTTCGGGAACTTCTACACCGCGATGATGGCCACCATCGCCGCCTGCGTCCTGCTCGGGATCCGGCTCCTCACCCGTGACATGACGGGTCCCCAGCGGCTGCGCGCCGTGTGGCGGGCCTCCACCGCCGCCGCGACGGGCATCCTGCTCACCCTGCCGCTGCTCCTGCCGTCGTTCCTGTCCAGCGGGGCCTCGCAGCCCACCAAGGCCGCCGCGTTCGACCCGGTACGGATCGACGTGTTCCTGGCGGGCATGCTGCCCGCCACCCACCTGTGGGGCGGGCGGCCGCGACTGTACGTGGCCTCGTTGGGACTGATCCTGGCCGGGACGTTCGTGTTCAACACGGCGATCGCCAAGAAGACCCGGCTGGTGTGGGCCGCGGTGACGCTGCTGGTGGTGGCGTCCTTCCAGTTCCCGCCGACCCAGTACGTCTGGCACGGCCTGGCCATCCCGAACGGCAATCCGTACCGCGAGGCCTTCGTCTTCAGCGGCATGGTGGTGGCCGTGGCATGGCTGGCGCTGGCCAACAGGCCGCGCCCCCGGCACGTGGCCCTGGCCGCCGGCCTGCTGGTCGTGGCCACCTTCGTGCTCCGCGACACCGACGACTTCGGCGGCTCGACCTGGCCGGCCGTTCTCGGCGGCGGCGCGGTCTCGCTGCTCGCCCTGGTCCTGCTCGCCCTCGGTGAGAAGCGCCGCGTGCTGATCCCCGTGGCCGCCGTCCTGATGGTCGGCGTCGTCTTCGCCGAGTCCACGGCCGCCGCGGTCAACGCCGACACCCGGCGGGCCCGCGAACGCTGGGCGCAGCCGGCCGCCACCTCGAACCGATCGATCGGCAACCACGCCGACGCCGTCCGCGGCGTGGAGGGATGGCCCGCGTACCGGACGGACTCGGGCACGCCGCAGACCTCGTACAACGACGCCCTGTCCCTTCGGGCGGAGGGTCCGCAGTACTACAGCAGCTACCTGCCGGAGGCCACCTACAAGGCCCTGGAGCCCCTCGGCTACGGCTACAAGAACGACGGCCGGACCTTCTTCGGCGCCGACAACCCCGTCCTGGACGCGATCTTCTCGATCGGCGCCCGGGTCCGGCCCGGCGACTCGAAGAACAGCTGGAACGCCTCGAAGTTCCCCGCCCCTCCCCTGGTCACCGTGCGCACGGGCCCCTTCACCTCGCCCGCCCCGGCCGACAGCGTCTACGCCCGCCAGGAGAACGTCCTGGGCGCCGCCGTCCACCAGGTCCCCGACGTCACCCGCGGCGGCAGCGCCACCGAGCAGACGTACACGGCCCGGTGCGTGCCCGGCTCCGAGGCCTTCTGGTACTCCCCCGCCCTCAACGGCACGCTCCGCGCCGACGGCGTCAAGCTCCCCCTGGAAGACCGCATGAGCGGCGTCCTGCCCCTCGGCCAGGTCCCCGCCTCCGGCCGCCTCGACGTCACCGTGAACACCCGGACCAAGAACGCCGACGCCGGTGCCCACCCCATCGGCTGCCTGAACCGCGCCAAGCTCGACGCGGCCGTCGAGCGGCTCACCGCCACTGGCGCCACCAAGGTCACCGCGAGCGGCCACGGCATCGAGGCCTCCCTCCCCAAGGGCGCCGCCGGCACCGCCGTGTTCGCGATGACCGCCGTCCCGGGCTGGCAGTGCTCGGCCGGCTCCGGACCGGCCGCGCCCCCGGCCGACTTCAACGGCCTGGTCTCCCTGCCCCTCCCCGCGGGCACGGACAAGGTCTCCTGCACCTTCACCCCGAAGGGCCTCGCCCCCGGCCTCGCCGCCGCCGCCCTGGCCCTCCTGGCGCTGATCTCGGTAACGGTCACGGGCCACCGCCGCCGGCGCCGCACCACGCCCACCCCCTGACGCGCCGGCGCCGCACCACGCCCACCCCCTGACGCGCCGGCGCAGGGCGATTCGTGCGTTCCAGAGCCGCTGGAAGCCGCTCTTCAGCCGACCGTGAGCTCGTCTGTCCACCCCGCACCGCGCCCAGGCAGGGAGCGGTGCGGGGCCGTGGGCGCGTCCTCTCCACCCACCCCGACCACCGCACCCGGCTGCACCACCTCCGGCGGTACCTCCGAGCCACACGGTGGAAACGCCGCAGGGCGGCCACCCTCTCGGGTGACCGCCCTGCGGTTACTGCTCTGGTCCGACTCAGCCGTTGTACGGGCCGTAGTCGTAGTCCTCCAGCGGGACAGCCTGGCCGGAGCCGGTGCCGAAGGGCGAGTAGTCGATGTCGTCGTAGCCGACGGCCGAGTACATCGCGGCCTTGGCCTCTTCGGTGGGCTCGACCCGGATGTTGCGGTAGCGGGACAGACCCGTACCGGCCGGGATGAGCTTACCGATGATGACGTTCTCCTTGAGGCCGATCAGGGAGTCGGACTTGGCGTTGATCGCCGCGTCCGTCAGAACCCTGGTCGTCTCCTGGAAGGACGCCGCCGACAGCCACGACTCGGTGGCGAGCGAGGCCTTGGTGATACCCATCAGCTGCGGACGGCCGGAGGCGGGGTGACCGCCCTCGGTGACCACACGACGGTTCTCGGTCTCGAACTTCGACCGCTCGACCAGCTCGCCCGGCAGGAGCTCCGCGTCGCCGGACTCGATGATCGTCACGCGGCGGAGCATCTGCCGAATGATGATCTCGATGTGCTTGTCGTGGATCGACACGCCCTGCGAGTTGTAGACCTTCTGGACTTCGCCGACCAGGTGGACCTGGACCGCGCGCTGACCGAGGATGCGCAGCACGTCGTGCGGGTTGGTGGCACCCATGGTGAGCTTCTGGCCCACCTCGACGTGGTCGCCCTCGTGCACGATGACCTTGGCGCGCTTGGAGATCGGGAACGCCGTCTCCTCGCTGCCGTCGTCGGGCGTGATGACGATCTTCTTCGTCTTCTCGGTCTCCTCGATCCGCACGCGACCGGCGGCCTCGGAGATCGGGGCGACACCCTTCGGGGTACGGGCCTCGAAGAGCTCGACGACACGCGGCAGACCCTGCGTGATGTCGTCACCGGCCACACCACCGGTGTGGAAGGTACGCATCGTCAGCTGGGTACCGGGCTCACCGATGGACTGGGCGGCGATGATGCCGACCGCCTCACCGATGTCGACCAGCTTGCCGGTGGCGAGCGAGCGTCCGTAGCAGAAGGCACAGGTGCCGACCGCGGACTCACAGGTCAGGACCGAGCGGGTCTTGACCTCCTCGACGCCGTTCGCGATGAGGGCGTCGATGAGCACGTCACCGAGGTCCACGTTGGCCGGCGCGATGACCTTGCCGTCGATGACGACGTCCTCGGCCAGCATGCGGGCGTAGATGGAGGTCTCGACGTCGTCGGCCTTGCGCAGAACGCCGGCCTCGTCCTTGACACCGATCTTGAGCTTGAGGCCGCGCTCGGTGCCGCAGTCCTCCTCGCGGATGATGACGTCCTGCGAGACGTCCACCAGACGACGGGTGAGGTAACCCGAGTCGGCGGTACGCAGGGCGGTGTCCGCCAGACCCTTACGGGCACCGTGCGTGGAGATGAAGTACTCCAGAACGGTGAGGCCCTCACGGAAGGACGCCTTGATCGGACGCGGGATGGTCTCGTTCTTCGCGTTCGACACCAGACCACGCATACCGGCGATCTGTCGCATCTGCATCATGTTTCCTCGGGCACCCGAGTCAACCATCATGAAGATGGGGTTCGTCTTGGGGAAGTTCGCGTTCATCGCCTCGGCAACCTCGTTGGTCGCCTTGGTCCAGATCGCGATGAGCTCCTGCGTGCGCTCGTCCTTGGTGATCAGACCGCGCTCGTACTGCTTCTGGACCTTCTCGTCCATCGCCTCGTAGCCCGCGACGATGGCCTTCTTGGCCTCGGGCACGACGACGTCGGAGATGGCCACGGTGACGCCCGAACGGGTCGCCCAGTGGAAGCCGGCCGCCTTCAGGTTGTCGAGCGTCGCCGCCACGATGACCTTGGGGTAGCGCTCCGCCAGGTCGTTGACGATCTCGGAGAGCTGCTTCTTGCCCACCGAGTAGTCGACGAACGGGTAGTCCTCGGGCAGCAGCTCGTTGAAGAGCGCGCGACCCAGGGTCGTCTTCAGACGGAAGCTGTCGCCCGGCTGGAACTCCTGCTCGCCTTCCTCGGCGACCGGCGCCACCCAGCCGCGCGGCGGGATGGTGCCCACCGGGAAGCGGATGTCGACGGCCGACTGGAGAGCCAGCTCGCCGTTGTCGAACGCCATGGTCGCCTCGGCCGTGGAGCCGAACGCGCGGCCCTCGCCCTTGACGTCACGGAGCTCGCCGTCGGTGGTGAGGAAGAACAGACCCAGCACCATGTCCTGGGTCGGCATGGTGACGGGACGACCGTCTGCCGGCTTCAGGATGTTGTTCGAGGACAGCATCAGGATGCGGGCCTCGGCCTGCGCCTCCGCCGACAGCGGCAGGTGCACGGCCATCTGGTCACCGTCGAAGTCCGCGTTGAACGCGGTGCAGACGAGCGGGTGGATCTGGATGGCCTTGCCTTCGACCAGCTGGGGCTCGAAGGCCTGGATGCCGAGGCGGTGCAGCGTGGGCGCACGGTTCAGCAGAACCGGGTGCTCGGCGATGACCTCTTCGAGCACGTCGTAGACGACCGTGCGGCCGCGCTCGACCATGCGCTTCGCCGACTTGATGTTCTGCGCGTGGTTCAGGTCGACCAGGCGCTTCATCACGAACGGCTTGAAGAGCTCCAGCGCCATGGCCTTCGGCAGACCGCACTGGTGCAGCTTCAGCTGAGGACCGACGACGATCACGGAACGCGCGGAGTAGTCCACGCGCTTGCCGAGGAGGTTCTGACGGAATCGACCCTGCTTGCCCTTGAGCATGTCGCTCAGGGACTTCAGGGGGCGGTTGCCGGGACCGGTGACCGGGCGACCACGACGACCGTTGTCGAAGAGGGCGTCCACGGCCTCCTGGAGCATGCGCTTCTCGTTGTTGACGATGATCTCGGGGGCACCGAGGTCGAGAAGGCGCTTCAGGCGGTTGTTGCGGTTGATCACGCGGCGGTACAGGTCGTTCAGGTCGGAGGTCGCGAAGCGGCCACCGTCCAGCTGCACCATCGGACGCAGGTCCGGCGGGATCACCGGCACGCAGTCCAGAACCATGCCCTTGGGCTTGTTGCTGGTCTGCAGGAACGCGGAGACGACCTTGAGGCGCTTGAGCGCACGGGTCTTCTTCTGGCCCTTGCCGGTACGGATGATCTCGCGGAGGCGCTCGGCCTCCTCCTCCAGGTCGAAGGACTCCAGGCGCTTCTGCAGCGCCGCGGCGCCCATGCAACCGTCGAAGTACGTGCCGAAGCGGTCACGCAGCTCGCGGTAGAGGAGCTCGTCGCCCTCCAGGTCCTGGACCTTGAGGTTCTTGAAGCGGGCCCACACCTCGTCGAGGCGGTCGATCTCGCGCTGGGCGCGGTCACGGAGCTGCTTCATCTCGCGCTCGGCACCTTCGCGCACCTTGCGGCGTACGTCGGCCTTCGCGCCCTCGGCCTCGAGCTCGGCCAGGTCGGTCTCGAGCTTCTTGGCACGGCCTTCGAGGTCCGCGTCACGGCGGTTCTCGATCTGCTGGCGCTCGACGGAGACGTGCGCCTCCAGCGACGGGAGGTCGCGGGTGCGACGCTCGTCGTCGACGAACGTGATCATGTACGCGGCGAAGTAGATGACCTTCTCGAGGTCCTTCGGCGCGAGGTCCAGCAGGTATCCGAGGCGCGACGGGACGCCCTTGAAGTACCAGATGTGGGTGACGGGAGCGGCAAGCTCGATGTGGCCCATCCGCTCACGGCGCACCTTGGCGCGCGTGACCTCGACGCCGCAGCGCTCGCAGATGATGCCCTTGAAGCGGACACGCTTGTACTTGCCGCAGTAGCACTCCCAGTCCCGGGTCGGACCGAAGATCTTCTCGCAGAAGAGTCCGTCCTTCTCGGGCTTGAGCGTGCGGTAGTTGATGGTCTCCGGCTTCTTGACCTCGCCGTGCGACCAGGTTCGGATGTCGTCCGCGGTGGCAAGGCCGATCCGCAGCTCGTCGAAGAAGTTGACGTCGAGCACTGTGCGTCAATCCCTCTTTCGGGGTCGAGTCTCAATCATGGTCTGAACGGTCCCGGGGATGACGGGGGGCTCTTGAGCGAGCCCCCCGTCAGGCCCGTCAGACCTCTTCGACGCTGCTCGGCTCGCGCCGGGACAGGTCGATACCGAGCTCCTCCGCCGCGCGGAAGACGTCCTCGTCGGTGTCGCGCATCTCGATGGACATGCCGTCCGAGGACAGCACCTCCACGTTGAGGCAGAGCGACTGCATTTCCTTGATGAGCACCTTGAAGGACTCGGGAATGCCCGGCTCGGGGATGTTCTCGCCCTTGACGATGGCCTCGTAGACCTTCACGCGGCCGGTGACGTCATCGGACTTGATGGTCAGCAGCTCCTGGAGGGCGTAAGCGGCGCCATAAGCCTCGAGCGCCCACACCTCCATCTCACCGAAGCGCTGGCCACCGAACTGCGCCTTACCACCCAGCGGCTGCTGCGTGATCATCGAGTACGGACCGGTCGACCGAGCGTGGAGCTTGTCGTCGACCAGGTGGTGGAGCTTGAGGATGTACATGTACCCGATGGAAACCGGGTCCGGGAACGGCTCGCCGGAGCGGCCGTCGAACAGACGCGCCTTGCCGGACGGGAGGACCAGACGGTCACCGTCGCGGTTCGGGATGGTGTGCTCGAAGAGGCCGGCAAGCTCGTCCTCACGGGCACCGTCGAACACCGGGGTGGCGACGTTGGTACCGGGCTCGACGCGGTCGGCACCGATGACCTTCAGTCGCTCGGCCCAGTCCTCGGCGAGACCGGAGACGTCCCAGCCGCGGCTGGCGAGCCAGCCGAGGTGGATCTCCAGGACCTGTCCCGGGTTCATTCGGGACGGGACACCCAGGGGGTTCAGGATGATGTCGACCGGCGTGCCGTCCTCAAGGAAGGGCATGTCCTCGATCGGAAGGATCTTGGAGATGACACCCTTGTTGCCGTGGCGGCCGGCGAGCTTGTCACCGTCGGTGATCTTGCGCTTCTGGGCGACGTAGACGCGGACCAGCTGGTTCACGCCCGGAGGAAGCTCGTCGCCCTCCTCGCGGTCGAAGACGCGGACACCGATGACCTTGCCGATCTCACCGTGAGGAACCTTGAGCGAGGTGTCACGCACCTCGCGGGCCTTCTCACCGAAGATCGCGCGGAGCAGACGCTCCTCCGGGGTCAGCTCGGTCTCACCCTTGGGCGTGACCTTGCCGACCAGGATGTCGCCGGCGACGACGTCCGCACCGATGCGGATGATGCCGCGCTCGTCGAGGTCCGCGAGGACCTCCTCGGAGACGTTCGGGATGTCCCGGGTGATCTCCTCGGGGCCCAGCTTGGTGTCACGGGCGTCGACCTCGTGCTCCTCGATGTGGATCGAGGAGAGGACGTCGTCCTGTACGAGGCGCTGCGACAGGATGATCGCGTCCTCGTAGTTGTGACCTTCCCAGGGCATGAACGCGACGAGCAGGTTCTTGCCGAGGGCCATTTCGCCCTCTTCGGTCGCGGGACCGTCGGCGAGGACCTGCGCCTCGATGATGCGGTCACCCTCGTTGACGATGACCTTCTGGTTGACCGAGGTGCCCTGGTTCGAGCGGGAGAACTTCGCGACGCGGTACGTGGTGTACGTGCCGTCGTCGTTGGCGACGGTGATGTAGTCGGCCGAGACCTCCTGGACGACACCGTCCTTCTCCGCACGAATCGAGTCACCGGCGTCGACGGCGCAGCGGTACTCCATGCCGGTGCCGACGAGCGGCGCCTCCGCCTTGATGAGCGGAACGGCCTGGCGCATCATGTTCGCGCCCATGAGGGCACGGTTGGCGTCGTCGTGCTCCAGGAAGGGGATCATCGCGGTCGCGACGGACACCATCTGGCGCGGGGAGACGTCCATGTAGTCGACGTCGTCGCCGGCGATGTAGTCGATCTCGCCACCACGACGGCGGACCAGCACGCGGTTCTCGGTGAAGCGCATCTCGTCGTTCAGGCCGGCGTTGGCCTGGGCGATCACGAAGCGGTCTTCCTCGTCCGCGGTCAGGTAGTCCACGTCGTCCGTGACGACACCGTCGATGACCTTGCGGTACGGGGTCTCGACGAAGCCGAACGCGTTGACGCGACCGTAGGACGCGAGCGAGCCGATCAGACCGATGTTCGGGCCTTCAGGGGTCTCGATCGGGCACATGCGGCCGTAGTGCGACGGGTGCACGTCACGGACCTCGAAGCCGGCCCGCTCACGCGAGAGACCACCCGGACCGAGCGCCGACAGACGGCGCTTGTGGGTGAGACCCGACAGCGGGTTGTTCTGGTCCATGAACTGCGACAGCTGGCTGGTGCCGAAGAACTCCTTGATGGAGGCGACGACCGGCCGGATGTTGATCAGGGTCTGCGGCGTGATCGCCTCGACGTCCTGAGTCGTCATGCGCTCGCGGACGACGCGCTCCATACGAGCCAGACCCGTGCGGACCTGGTTCTGGATGAGCTCGCCGACGTTGCGCAGACGACGGTTGCCGAAGTGGTCGATGTCGTCGGTCTCGACGACGATCGAGCGGCCGGACTCGCCGGTCGTCTCGGTCTCACCGGCGTGCAGCTTGACCAGGTACTTGATGGTCGCGATGACGTCGTCGGTGGTCAGCACACCGGCGTCGAGCGGCTCGTCCGCGCCGAGCTTCTTGTTCACCTTGTAGCGGCCGACCTTGGCGAGGTCGTAGCGCTTCGGGTTGAAGTAGAGGTTCTCGAGCAGCGTCTGAGCGGCCTCGCGGGTCGGCGGTTCGCCCGGACGCAGCTTGCGGTAGATGTCGAGCAGCGCGTCGTCCTGGCCCTGGGTGTGGTCCTTCTCCAGGGTGGCGCGCATGGACTCGTACTCGCCGAACTCCTCGAGGATCTGCTCGGTGGTCCAGCCGAGAGCCTTCAGGAGGACGGTGACGGACTGCTTGCGCTTGCGGTCGATGCGGACACCGACCATGTCGCGCTTGTCGACCTCCATCTCCAGCCAGGCACCCCGGGACGGGATGATCTTGGCGGAGAAGATGTCCTTGTCGGACGTCTTGTCGATGGAGGAGTCGAAGTAGACACCAGGGGAACGGACAAGCTGCGACACGACGACACGCTCGGTGCCGTTGATGACGAAGGTGCCCTTGTTGGTCATGAGCGGGAAATCGCCCATGAAGACCGTCTGAGACTTGATCTCTCCGGTCTCGTTGTTCGTGAACTCGGCAGTGACGAACAGCGGAGCCGCGAACGTGAAGTCGCGCTCCTTGCACTCGTCGACAGAGTTCTTCGCCGGCTCGAAACGGTGGTCGCGGAAGGTCAGCGACATCGACCCGGAGAAGTCCTCGATCGGCGAGATCTCCTCGAAGATCTCTTCCAGACCGGACTTTGTGGGGACGTCCTGTCCACTCTCAAGCGCCGACTCGACGCGGGACTTCCAGGCGGCGTTGCCGAGAAGCCAGTCAAAGCTCTCGGTCTGCAGCGCCAGGAGGTTCGGAACCTCGAGGGGCTCCTTGATCTTTGCAAAGGAGATGCGCAGCGGGGCGGTGCTGGCACCGTTGTTCGTATTGGTCGAGGCGTTGCGCGAGGCGGCCAAGAGGGGGTCCTTCCGAGGGCTCGGACTCACTACGCGCGTACCGGTCCCAGCCGACACAGAAGACGGAAGCCCCCGACTTGGCCGAAAGACCAGGTCAGGACGGATCAATCAAGTGTGCTCAAGCGTGGGCATGCCCCTGGCGACGGGCAGGGGGCAGCTAACAGGCAGCGCAAAGGGTCAGTGTAGCCACTCGGCTCACTGATGTCCAGACCAGGTTTCCGGAAACCGGCAACAGGCCTTCCCCGTGTCGTTTAAAAACCAACCCTGCATCCAACGCTGCGGCGCTCTCGCACACAGAGCGCGTATCAGTACTGCCCTCTTCGTAGTCGATCCATGCCTCGGATCGTCGATCCTCGCCTCGGATCACCGGAGCGAGCCGACCCATCTCACGACGGGTCTGAGAATTGCGCGCCACCGGCCGTTCGTCAAGGCCCCCTGCTCCGAGCGGATCATCTCCCGACCCTGCTTCGAGGCAACGAAGATCACCCTACTCCCCAACGAGACCAGGGCAAGTCAGGCACTCCGGGTACGCCAAAGGGCGACCACCCTTACGGGTGATCGCCCTTTGAAGAGGCTTCAGAGAGCCTCTGAGGTGTTACTTGACCTCGACAGCCGCGCCGGCAGCCTTGAGGGACTCGGCGGCCTTGTCAGCGGCCTCCTTGGCGACCTTCTCGAGAACCGGCTTCGGAGCGCCGTCGACGAGGTCCTTGGCCTCCTTCAGACCCAGGGAGGTCAGCTCGCGCACGACCTTGATGACCTGGATCTTCTTGTCGCCGGCACCGGTGAGGATGACGTCGAACTCGTCCTGCTCCTCGACGGCCTCGACAGCGGCGCCGCCACCGGCCGGGCCGGCAACCGCGACGGCCGCGGCGGCGGTGACGTCGAACTTCTCCTCGAAGGCCTTCACGAACTCGGAGAGCTCGATGAGGGTCATCTCCTCGAACTGGGCGAGGAGGTCGTCCTGAGAGAGCTTCGCCATGATGGGCGATCCTTCCACTAATTCGGCAGGTGCCGGATGTATATAGAGGCGGGCGTAACGGCCCGCTACGACCCACGCACTAGGCGGCGTGGATCAGTGCGCGAGCCGAATTACTCGGCACCGCCCTGCTCGGCGAGCTTGACGCGAAGCGCTTCCGCGGTGCGGACGAACTTCGACGGCAGCGCCTGGAAGAGCGAGGCAGCCTGAGACTGCTTGCCCTTGAACGCGCCGGCCAGCTTGCTGAGCAGAACCTCGCGGGACTCGAGGTCCGCAAGCTTCTTGATCTCATCGGCGGTGAGCGCCTTACCATCAAGGACACCCGCCTTGATGATGAGGTTCGGGTTGTCCTTGGCGAAGTCACGCAGGCTCTTCGCCGACTCCACCGGGTCACCGGTGATGAAGGCGACCGCGGTCGGACCAGCGAAGTGCTCGTCCAGCGCGGTGATCCCGGCCTGGTTGGCCGCAATCTTGGTCAGCGTGTTCTTCACCACGGCGTACTGGGCGTTCTCACCGAGCGAACGACGCAGCGTCTTGAGCTGCGCCACGGTGAGACCCCGGTACTCGGTCAGCACGGCGGCGTTCGAGCTCTGGAACGCGTCCTTGAGCTCGGCTACCGCGGCAGCCTTGTTGGGCGTCGGCATAGCGCTTCGGCCTCCTTCCGGGTGATGAGGACCGCTCAGAAGGGGCTGAACAACAAGAACGCCCCGGCGCAAGCGCACGGGGCGTAGCTCAACCGAATGACTTCGGGAACTTTCCACGAACACCTGCGCAGGACGTCCGCATTCAGCGGATCCTTCGGCCACCGCACCCTTGCGAGCACGGCAACGACCAGCGGTCTTTGGCTTCCGGGGAATCGTACGTGAACCAGACGTTGTCAAGCAAATCCGCTCGGGATCAGCTCGTACGGCGGGTTCGGGAGGGGGCCGATCAGCCCTGCTCGCCGCCGTCCTTCATCATCTCGGCGAGGTCCATGACCTGGTCGGCCGGCGGGGCGACGATCTCGACCGGCTTGTTGTAGTCGAGGAACTTCATGGTCATGTCCATCGGGCCCTTGGCGGCGGTGCCGCGGGTGCGGACCTGCTTGGTGTGGTCCTGCTCGTCGATCCACATGTCCACGGTCAGGCTCTTGATGCCCTCGTCCTCCATCGCCTTGAGGGACTTCTCCCGGCGCTCCTTGGTCTCCGGGGTGCCCGACGCCAGCGAGGCCCGCATCTTCTCCAGGGGGACGGTGCCGACGAGGTGCCGCGTCTTCACGCCGTCGATGGTCTCCTCGCCGAGGGACTTGAGGTCCTCGGACTTGAGCAGCTCGTCGGCCTTGTCTCCCGGGTTCTCACCCTGCGCGCCCTGACCGAGGCCTTCCATCTTCTTGGAGGTCTCGGCGCCCATCGCCTTCATGTCGAACTTCATCCACTTGCCCTCGCTGCCCATGTACATGGCACCGTCCAGCAGGCGCATCTCGACCGACCCGGCGGCGCCCGTGTCAGCGGGGGTGGCCATCTTCATGGCCATGGCCACCGTGGGCTTCATGCGCATGGAGACCTCGCCGGAGACCTTCTGGCCCATGGCGCTCCCGGACATGGTGTAGCGAAGCGAGGTGATCTCCTCGGACTTCTTCTTCACCTTCTCCAGGTACGCGGCCGGCGAGACCTCGATGGCGGCCTTGGACGGCGCCGCGGCGGCCGGGGCCGCCGACTTGGCCGCTCCGTCCTTCTTGCCGTCCTCGCAGGCCGTGGCGCCACCCACGAGCAGGACGGCGGCCAGCACGGCGCCGGCGGTCTTGTTGCGGTGTACGAGCATGTTGGAGTCCCCACCCCTGGTGTGATTGTTTGACTAATTTCGACCATACGTGGCGTGATCCACACTCGTCGTGCGCATTTCCCGTCAATCCGTGCAGGTGTGGCGCGCTCCACATGGTTCGGGCAAAGAAAACGGGCCCCTCGGCTCCCGTGAGGGAGCCGAGGGGCCCGTTCTGCCGTTCAGCGAGCCCGAGGGCTCAGAGCCGTGAGGCTCAGACCGCGGCCGGGTCTTCCTCGACGAGGAGGTTCCGGGTGCGGTTCGAGTCCAGCTGGATGCCGGGACCCATCGTGGTGCTCAGGGCGGCCTTCTTGATGTAACGGCCCTTCGCGGCGGACGGCTTCAGACGAAGGATCTCGTCCAGGGCCGCGCCGTAGTTCTCGACGAGCTGCTCATCGGAGAAGGAGACCTTGCCGATGATGAAGTGCAGGTTCGAGTGCTTGTCGACGCGGAACTCGATCTTGCCACCCTTGATCTCGGTGACAGCCTTGGCGACGTCCATCGTGACGGTGCCGGTCTTCGGGTTCGGCATGAGGCCACGGGGACCGAGCACGCGGCCGAGGCGGCCGACCTTGCCCATGAGGTCCGGGGTGGCGACAACGGCGTCGAACTCGTTGAGGCGGTTGCCCTTCGCGATCTCGTTGATCAGCTCGTCGTCGCCGACGATGTCGGCGCCGGCGGCTTCCGCGGCCGCAGCACGGTCACCGGTCGCGAAGACCAGGACCCGGGCGGTCTTGCCGGTGCCGTGCGGGAGGTTCACGGTGCCGCGGACCATCTGGTCGGCCTTGCGCGGGTCTACACCCAGGCGGAAGGCGACCTCGACGGTGCTGTCGAACTTGGTGGCGGAGGTCTCCTTGGCGAGACGGACGGCCTCGAGCGGGGCGTACTGCTTCTCCCGGTCGACCTTGGCGTCCGCAGCGCGGAGAGTCTTGCTGCGCTTCACTTCTGCTCCTGTGTTGTGACTTCAGGCGTGGAGTCGTGGTGCGGACCAGCGCTTGGCCCTACCACTGGTGTTGCCGGGCGGTGTGGCTGAATCAGCCTTCGACCGTGATGCCCATCGAACGCGCGGTGCCGGCGATGATCTTCTCGGCCGCGTCGATGTCGTTGGCGTTCAGGTCAGGCATCTTGAGCGTGGCGATCTCGCGGACCTGGTCACGCGTGAGCTTCGCGACCTTGGTCTTGTGCGGCTCGCCGGAGCCCTTCTCCACGCCCGCGCTCTTCAGGATGAGGCGCGCGGCCGGCGGAGTCTTGGTGATGAAGGTGAAGGAACGGTCGTCGTAGACCGTGATCTCCACCGGCACGACCATGCCACGCTGCGACTCGGTCGCGGCGTTGTAGGCCTTGCAGAACTCCATGATGTTGACGCCGTGCTGACCGAGCGCGGGGCCGACCGGCGGAGCCGGGTTGGCCGCACCGGCCTTGATCTGGAGCTTGATAAGCCCCGTGATCTTCTTCTTCTTGGGAGGCATTGCTCTCTCCGGGTCCTAGTGAGAGTTTTCGCCTTCATCCGGTCATCCGGATGGAGGCATACCGCACCACGATAACGGGTATCGGTGCGAGGCTAAAAACCGAGCAGGTCAGACCACCCTTTTCGGGGCGATCTGACCTGTTCGAAGCAGTTGCTCAGAGGAACGTGATCAGTTCTTCTGGATCTGGTCGAAGCTGAGCTCGACCGGGGTCTCGCGGCCGAAGATCTCGACGAGACCCTTGACCTTCTTCGAGTCCGGGTTGATCTCGTTGATCGTCGCCTGCAGCGTCGCGAACGGGCCGTCGGTGACGGTGACCGAGTCGCCGACCTCGAAGTCGAGGACCTCGATGGTGCGCTTGACGGCGGGCGCGGGCAGGCCCGCGGCCTCGGCGGCGGCCTTGTCGGCCTTCTCCTTGGCCTCCGGCGCGAGCATCTTGAGGATCTCGTCCAGGGTCAGCGGGTACGGGTCGTAGGCGTTGCCGACGAATCCGGTGACACCGGGGGTGTTGCGGACGACGCCCCAGGACTCGTTCGTCAGATCCATGCGGACGAGAACGTAGCCGGGCAGCTTGTTCTGCCGGACGTTCTTGCGCTCGCCGTTCTTGATCTGGACGATCTCTTCCTCGGGCACCTCGGCCTGGTAGATGAACTCCTCGACGTTCAGCGAGACGGCACGCTGCTCCAGGTTCGCCTTCACGCGCTTCTCGTAGCCCGCGTAGGTGTGGATCACGTACCACTCGCCCGGCAGGGAGCGCAGCTCCTGGCGCAGGGCCTCGGTGGGGTCGACCGGCTCGGCGGGCTCGACCTCGGCGGCCTCTTCGGCAGCCTCGTCGTCCTCGGCCTCTTCGGCGTCCTCGTCGTCGGTCTCGACGTCGTCGGTGGCCTCTTCGGCCTCCGCGTCGTCCTCGGCCTGCGCGTCAACCTCGTCCTCGACGTGCAGCGCGGCCTCTTCGGCCGCGGCACCCGCCTCGGCGTCGGCGAGCTCGGCTTCGTCGGGGTCCACGGCGTCTGCAGCCTCGACGATGTCGAGCTCGTCCTCGACGGACTCGACGGAGTCGGGGCTCACGTTCAGGTTCGGGTCAGACACGGTGGCTGCTTCTTCCTGGATACAAAAGGTGGTCGAACATGCGAAAACGGGCGGCACCCATCAAGGCGCCGCCCTCCGCGGGGATCAGCCGAAGACGAACTTGATGGCTTCCTGGAACCCATAGTCAATCACGGTCACCAGACCGATCATGATGACGACGAAGACAATCACCACGGTGGTGTACGTCGTGAGTTGGTTGCGGGTCGGCCATACAACCTTGCGGAGTTCCGCGACGATCTGGCGGTAGAACAGCGCGAGCCGGCCCAGAGGGCCCTTCTTGCCGCGCTTGCCGCCCTTGCGGGCCTTCTTCTCGCGAGTGTCGTCCTCGGCGTCAGGCATGTCGATGGAGCCCAGGGCGTCCGTCACGTCTCTCACCTGAATCCGGGTCGTGGCCGTAGCCGCGCCCGGTTGCGCCGCACGGCGTTGCATCGAAGTACGTACCTGCGCACACGTCCGAGAAGGAGTGTGGAGCAGGGCCGGAGGGACTCGAACCCCCAACCGCTGGTTTTGGAGACCAGTGCTCTACCAATTGAGCTACGACCCTTTGCGTTCCCCAACCTACCGCATCCGAGCGAGTGCACGGAGTGCGCACGCTTTGGAGCTGTCGGCGAGGTCCAACGACAGGTGAGCATACGTGCTCCTGGCCCTGACGTCGAACAGAAGCCGCCGCGAGGGGCGTCCGGATCTCGTTCGTCCGGTACCTGAAACGGTGTGCGGCGCTTCCGGGCCGTCTGGGACGATTGGACCCATGACCTCTGCAACGCCTTCCTCCGAGCGCCGGGTGTCCGCCCGTATCGGCGCCATTTCCGAGTCCGCCACCCTCGCCGTGGACGCCAAGGCCAAGGCCCTCAAGGCCGCCGGGCGCCCGGTGATCGGCTTCGGCGCCGGCGAGCCCGACTTCCCGACGCCGGACTACATCGTCGAGGCCGCCGTCGAGGCCTGCCGCAACCCGAGGAACCACCGCTACACGCCGGCCGGCGGTCTGCCGGAGCTGAAGGCCGCGATCGCCGCGAAGACGTTGCGCGACTCCGGCTACGAGGTCGACGCCTCCCAGATCCTGGTGACCAACGGCGGCAAGCAGGCGATCTACGAGGCGTTCGCGGCCATCCTCGACCCGGGTGACGAGGTCATCGTCCCGGCTCCGTACTGGACCACCTACCCGGAGTCGATCCGCCTCGCGGGCGGCGTCCCGGTGGAGGTCGTCGCCGACGAGACCACCGGCTACCGGGTCTCGGTCGAGCAGCTGGAGGCCGCGCGCACCGAGCGCACCAAGGTCGTCCTGTTCGTCTCCCCCTCCAACCCGACGGGCGCCGTCTACTCCGAGGCCGACGCCGAGGCGATCGGCCGCTGGGCCGCCGACAAGGGTCTGTGGGTCCTGACGGACGAGATCTACGAGCACCTGGTCTACGGCGACGCGAAGTTCGTCTCGCTGCCGGCGATCGTTCCCGAGCTGGCCGACAAGTGCATCATCGTGAACGGCGTCGCCAAGACGTACGCGATGACGGGCTGGCGCGTGGGCTGGATCATCGGCCCGAAGGACGTCGTGAAGGCCGCGACCAACCTCCAGTCCCACGCGACCTCCAACGTCTCCAACGTGGCGCAGGTCGCGGCGCTGGCCGCCGTGTCCGGCAACCTGGACGCGGTCCACGAGATGCGCGTCGCCTTCGACCGCCGCCGCCAGACGATCGTGCGGATGCTGAACGAGATCGACGGCGTGTTCTGCCCGACGCCCGAGGGTGCCTTCTACGTGTACCCGTCGGTCAAGGACGTCCTCGGCAAGGAGATCCGCGGCAAGCGCCCGCAGACCTCCGTCGAGCTGGCCGCGCTGATCCTCGACGAGGCCGAGGTCGCGGTCGTCCCGGGCGAGGCCTTCGGCACCCCGGGTTACCTCCGTCTCTCGTACGCGCTGGGCGACGAGGACCTGGTGGAGGGCGTGTCCCGGATCCAGAAGCTGCTGGCGGAGGCCAAGGCCTAGTCCTACGGGGCTTTCCGAGCGGTTCACGAGCGGCGGTTCCCCGGTTCGGGGGGCCGCCGCTCGGGCGTCCGCGGGGTCCGGCGGGAGTCGCTCACCCGTTCGAGCAAGACCCCGATGGGTAAAACGCCCTCCCGCTCGGCGCGTGAGTACGGCAGGATCACCGGATGGAGCACGTACGCGATCTCACGCTTCTGCCGAAAGCCCACCTCCACCTGCACTTCACCGGCTCGATGCGCCCGTCGACCCTGCTGGAGCTCGCCGACAAGTACGGCGTGCGCCTGCCCGAGGCCCTGACCGGCGGTGAACCACCCAAGCTGCGGGCCACCGACGAGCGGGGCTGGTTCCGCTTCCAGCGGCTCTACGACACGGCCCGGTCCTGTCTGCGCGAGCCCGACGACATCCGCAGGCTGGTGCGCGAGGCCGCCGAGGAGGACGTGCGGGACGGCAGCGGCTGGCTGGAGATCCAGGTGGATCCCACTTCCTATGCCCCGCTCCTCGGCGGGATGATCCCGGCCGTGGAGATCATCCTCGACGCCGTGGACGCGGCCTCCCGGGAGACCGGCCTGGGGATGCGGGTGATCATCGCGGCGAACCGCATGAAGCACCCCCTCGACGCCCGGACCCTGGCCCGGCTGGCCGTCCGGTACGCCGATCGCGGCATCGTCGGCTTCGGTCTCTCCAACGACGAACGCCGCGGGATGGCCCGTGACTTCGACCGGGCCTTCGCCATCGCCCGCGAGGGCGGCCTGTTGGCGGCCCCGCATGGCGGGGAGCTGACCGGCCCGGCCTCGGTGCGGGACTGCCTGGACGACCTGGACGCCTCCCGCATCGGGCACGGCGTGCGGGCGGCCGAGGATCCGCGGCTGCTGAAGCGGCTCGCGGACCGGCAGGTCACCTGTGAGGTCTGTCCGGCGTCCAACGTGGCCCTGGGCGTCTACGAGCGCCCCGAGGACGTGCCGCTGCGCACGCTCTTCGAGGCGGGGGTGCCGATGGCGCTGGGGGCGGACGACCCGCTGCTGTTCGGGTCCCGGCTGGCGGCCCAGTACGAGATCGCGCGCCGCCACCACGGTTTCACGGACGCGGAGTTGGCGGAGCTTGCCCGGCAGTCGGTGCGCGGTTCGGCCGCGCCGGAGGACGTCCAGGGGAAGCTGCTGGCGGGGATCGACCACTGGCTCACCGGGTGAGCCGCAGGTCTCCCTCGTGACAGTCGGCCCGGACCCGGTCGCCGTCGACGAAGCCGATCTCCAGGTGGGTGCGTCCGGTCTCGGGGACGGCGTACTCGGCCACGGTGGCGACGGTCTCGCCGAGGTGGCGCAGGAAGGGGTGGTCGCCGAGGTCCTCGCCGACCTCGATGCGGCCCCACTCCCCCATGTCGTAGGGCGCGTGCGGTGACTCCGACTCGACGATGAGGCACTGGTCGGACCCGGTGGTGATGCGGGTGGACTCGCCCTCGTTGTCGATCAGCCACACGTCGAGCGGCGCCTCGGAGCGTTCGCCCTCGTAGACGTGCCAGGACGCGACGACGCCGCTGATCGTGCGTCCCACCAGCCGGGTGGGGTCCGTGCCGGCACCGTGCAGGGGGCATTGCATGGCGGCCGGGACTCCTCAGATGCTGACGCCGACCGTCACCGGTTCGTTGACCAGGGTGACGCCGAAGGCCGCGTGGACGCCCGCGACGACCTCGCGGGCCAGGGCGAGGAGGTCCTCGGTGGTGGCCTCGCCGCGGTTGGTGAGGGCGAGGGTGTGCTTGGTGGAGATGCGGGCGGGGCCGGTGCCGTAGCCCTTGGTGAAGCCGGCCTTGTCGATCAGCCAGGCCGCGCTGGTCTTCGTCCGGCCGTCGCCGGCGGGGTAGGCGGGCGGGGCGGTCTCGGCGCCGAGGCGGTCCTGGACGCGGGCGAGGAAGGCGGCGTACGCCTCGTCGGTCAGGATCGGGTTGTGGAAGAACGAGCCGGCCGACCAGGTGTCGTGGTCGGCGGGGTCCAGGACCATGCCCTTGCCGGCGCGCAGGCGCAGTACGGTCTCGCGGGCGGTGGTGGCCGGGACGCGGTCACCGGCCTCCACGCCGAGGGCGCGGGCGGTCTCGGGGTACTTGATCGGCGCGGACAGGCCGCCGGCGTCTTCGAGGGCGAAGCGCACGCGCAGGACGACGTAGCGGTCGGGCTGGTCCTTGAAGGTGCTGTTGCGGTAGCGGAAGCCGCACGCGTCGGCGGGGAGGGTGACCGTCTCGCCGGTGGTGCGGTCGTAGGCGACGACCTCGGTGATGGTGTCGCGGACTTCCTGGCCGTACGCCCCGACGTTCTGGATGGGCGTGGCGCCGGCGGAGCCGGGGATCCCGGCGAGGCACTCGATGCCGGCGAGGCCGGCTTCGACGGTGCGGGCGACGGCGTCGCTCCAGTTCTCGCCGGCGGCGAGCTCCAGGCTCGTGCCGTCGAGGGTGAACCCGGTGGTGGCGATGCGCAGGGCGGTGCCGGCGAATCCCCGGTCACCGATGACGAGGTTGCTGCCGCCGCCGATGAGCAGCAGTGGGGTGCCGCTCTCGTCCGCGGCGCGGACGACGGCGATCACCTCGGCGTCGGTGGTCGCGGTGACCAGCCGGGCCGCGGGGCCGCCGAGGCGGAAGGTGGTCAGCGGGGCGAGGGGGGCGTCGTGGAGTTCCTGCACGGGGACAAGAGTACGGTCCGTCCCCCTCGCATCCCTGCGGGGCCACGGACCGTACCGGTTCTTCGCCCGTGTCGGCGGGGTGCCCGCCGACACGGGGCCCTGCCTCAGCCGGCGGCGGGCACCTTGGCCGGCGCCGGGGCGGCGGCTTCGGGGCTCGCGGGAGTCCCGGGGCGGTCCTGGTCCCGCGTCTTGGCCTTGCCCGGGAGCAGGAGGGCGAGGCCGGCGGCGAGGGCGACGGCGACGGCGCCGATCCACAGGGCGGGGATCGTGCCGTCGGTGAAGGCCTGGGGGCTCTCGTAGCCGCCCTGGGCGGAGAAGACGGAGGCGAGGACGGCGACTCCGAGGGCTCCGCCGACCTCGCGGAGGGCGTTGTTGGTGCCGGAGGCCTTGCCCTGGTCGGCGGGGGCCACGGTGGACATCAGCACGTTGGCGGCGGGGGCGAAGTACAGGGCCATGCCGATGCCGCTGAGGATGAGGGCGGGGAGTTGGGCGGCGTACGAGACGTCGGCGCTGAGGATCATCGCGAACCAGCCGAGGCCGAGGGCCTGGAACGCCAGTCCGGCGGCGACGACCGGCCGGCCCCCGATCCGGTCGGAGAGGATGCCCGCGATCGGCGCGACGATCATCGGCATGCCGGTCCAGGGGAGCATGCGCAGTCCGGCCTCGGTGGGCGAGTAGCCGGCGACGCCCTGGAGGAACTGGGCGAGCAGGAAGATCGATCCGAACATGCCGAGGAACATCAGCAGGCTGGCCAGGTTGATCCCGAGGAAGCCCCGGTTACGGAAGAGCCGCATGGGGAGCATGGGGTTCGCGTGGCGTATGCCGTGGCGGATGAACGCGGCGACGAGCGCGCCGCCGACGATCAGGCCGGTGAGCACGGGGGCGCTGGTCCAGCCGTCGGAGTTGGCGTTGACCAGGGCGTAGACGATGCCGAAGAGGCCGCCGCTGATCAGGATCGTGCCGGGGACGTCGAGGCGGGAGTCGGGGGCCGTGGACTCGGCGAGGCGGAGTCGGGCGAGGGGGATCAGGGCGAGACCGATCGGCACGTTGAGCCAGAAGATCCACTGCCAGGAGATGTGTTCGGTGAGGCTGCCGCCGATGAGGGGGCCGCTGGCGACGGCGAGGCCGGTGACGGCTCCGTAGATGCCGAGGGCCATGCCGCGCCGGGCGGCCGGGACGGCGGCGGTGAGGAGGGTGAGGGTGAGCGGCATCATGATCGCCGCGCCCACGCCCTGGACGGCCCGGGCGGCGATCAGCTCGTCTATGCCGGGCGAGAGGGCCGCGGCGGCGGAGGCGCCGGTGAAGATCGAGAGGCCGACGATGAACAGCCGGCGGCGGCCGAAGCGGTCACCGAGGGCGGAGCCGAACATGAGGAGCACGGCGAAGGTGAGCGTGTAGGCGTTCACCGTCCACTCCAGGTCCTCCAGCTTGCCGCCGAGGTCCTCGCGGATCGCGGGCAGGGCGGTGGTGACGACGAGGTTGTCGAGGGCCGCCATGAAGCTGGCGACGCCGGTGAGGATGAGGGCCCAGACGGCGGGTGCCTTGAGCCTGGTGTCGGCGCTCGTGTCGCCGGGTGCGATGCCTTGCCTGTCCACGTTTCCCCCTACGGATACTGTTTGTTAGTTATTGCTGACTAACTTTCTTGCCCGCACGACCGCCGGGACGGCGTCGAACGGTGGCCCGGCCGAGACGCGACCGGTCGCGCGCTAAGCGCTCGTACGGATGTCGGGTGCGGGATCGCCCGCCGCGTCCAGGAGGCGGCACCCCTCCCAGACGCGGTGCTCGGGCGGGAAGCCCAGGGCGGAGAGGGTGTTGATGAGCATCCCGTGCGCCATGAAGCCGGCGGTCTGGTCGGCGTCGCCGCCGATCGCCGCCCGCACGGTGTCCCACAGGCGCATCCAACCGGCCCGGACCATCACCCCGAACTCCGTCTCCCCCTCGGCCTCGGCGGCCGCCACGGCCACGTTCGACTGGAGTTGCATCAGGAGCTTGTCGGGGTGCTCGGCGATGAGCCGCGTGTACGCCTCCGCCATGGCCTTGAGCGCGTCCTCGCCGTCGAGGCCCTCGGAGGCCTCCTCGAAGGCGAGCCGAATGTCCTCGGTGCAGCGGGCGACGGCTTCGACAAAGATCGCCTGCTTGCTCGGGAACAGCCGGAACAGGTACGGCTGCGAGACGCCCACCCGCTTGGCGATCGTCTCGGTGGAGGTCCCGTGGTAACCGCCACGCGCGAACTCGTGCATCGCCGCACGAATGACGCTCTCGCGTCGCTCGTCTGCGCTCATCCTTGCCATACGGATAAGTTAGTACTCAATCACTAACTTCGTCAACGCCTCTCGCGGGCCGCACCCCCGACCCCCTCGGCCGGGGCGGCGCACGGCCGTAGCATCACGTCCGTGACCCGAACCCCGCACCTCGCCCTGATCAGCGGAAGCACCCGCGCCGGCTCGACCAACACCTCGGTGATCCTGACGGTTCCCGAGGTCCTCGGCGACACGGTGCGCGCCACGCCCTACCTCGACCTGGCGAGGCTCCCGCACTTCAATCCGGACGACGACGTCGAACCCCTGCCGGCCGAGGTCGTCCGGCTGCGCGAGCTGATCGCGCGGGCGGACGCGGTGCTGTTCTGCACGCCGGAGTACGCGGGCGATCTCCCGGGCTCGTTCAAGAACCTGCTGGACTGGACGGTCGGCGGCGTCGAGATCGTGGACAAGCCGGTCGGTTGGATCAACGCGTCCTCGTCCCCGACCGGCGCCGCCGGGGCTCATCGGGCGTTGCGCACGGTCCTCGGGTACACGGGGGCGAGCGTCGTGGAGGAGGCCTGCGCGCGGGTGCCGGTACCCCGGGCCGCAGTGGACGAGGAGACGGGGACGATCACCGACCCGGCCGTCCGCGAGGCGGTCGCGGAGGCCGCCCGCCGACTGCTCGCCGCGGCCCCCCGGTAGGACGTCCGCGGCGGAGCCGCGACCGTCCTGCCGGGGCGGGACGGCCCCGGCCGACGGTCGCGTGCGCCGACCTCAGGCCAGTCGGACCACCGCGCGCGACATGCCCAGGACCTTCTGTCCCGCGCTCATCGCCGTCAGGTCCACCCGGACCCGGTTGTCGTCCAGCTTGGCCGCCACCTTGGCGGTGACCTCGATCAGCGCACCCTGCTCGTCGTCCGGGACGACGACGGGCTTGGTGAAGCGCACCCCGTACTCGACGACCGCGCCCGGGTCGCCCAGCCAGTCGGTGACCACCCGGATCGCCTCGGCCATGGTGAACATGCCGTGCGCGATCACGTCCGGCAGCCCGACCTCCTTGGCGAACCTCTCGTTCCAGTGGATCGGGTTGAAGTCACCGGAGGCGCCCGCGTACCGGACGAGCGTGGCGCGCGTCACGGGGAAGGACCCCGCGGGGAGTTCGGTGCCGACCTCCACGTCGGCGTACTGGATCTGCGCGGTCATCTCAGGCCTCCTGGGGAGCGCGGGACACGAGCTTGGTCCACGCCGTCACCACGTGCTCGCCGGAGGCGTCGTGGACCTCGCCCCGGATGTCGATGATGTCGTTGCCCGCGAGCGACTTCACGGCCTCGATGGTGGAGGTCACGGAGAGCCGGTCGCCGGCCCGCACGGGGCGGACGTACGCGAACTTCTGGTCGCCGTGCACGACGCGGCTGTAGTCCAGACCCAACTGCGGGTCCTCGATGACCTGGCTCGCCGCCTGGAAGGTGATGGCGAACACGAAGGTCGGCGGCGCGATCACGTCCTGGTGACCGAGCGCCTTCGCGGCTTCGGGGTCGGTGTAGACGGGATTCTCGTCACCGATGGCGACGGCGAATTCGCGGATCTTCTCCCGGCCGACCTCGTACGGATCGGTGGGCGGGTAGCTCCGCCCCACGAAGGTCTGGTCGAGGGCCATGGCTCACTACCTCCTGTTGAGGGACTGAAAGTCACGAGGAACGCGTCGCGGATCGTGTGCCCGCGCGGCGACCTCGGGCCCCTCGGGCGCGGGGAACGTCACGCACGGGGAACAGGGGTGGGGCGGGAAGGGATCCGGACGCGGAAACGACACGAGGCCGCCCCCCGATGAAAGGGGACGGCCTCGTGACGGTGCCTGTATTCGAGACTCGCCAGGGTCAGCGGGTCTCGCGGTGCGCGGTGTGCGAGTTGCAACGCGGGCAGTGCTTCTTCATCTCAAGACGGTCCGGGTCGTTACGCCGGTTCTTCTTGGTGATGTAGTTCCGCTCCTTGCACTCCACGCAGGCCAGCGTGATCTTCGGGCGGACGTCGGTGGCAGCCACGTGAGTGCTCCTTGACGGACAATTGGGACGGATGAACGCATACAAGAGTAGCCGACCGGGAGACCGACCCCGCAATCGGCTACTGTGTGTAGCGGCGACCGGACTTGAACCGGTGACACAGCGATTATGAGCCGCTTGCTCTACCGACTGAGCTACGCCGCTTTGATGTGATCGACTCCCCACCCGAGGGTGGGGAACCTCTCTCACCAGAGCCCCAATGCGGAATCGAACCGCAGACCTTCTCCTTACCATGGAGACGCTCTACCGACTGAGCTATTGGGGCGAGCGAGGAAGACATTACACGGTTGCCCGCCGATCGCCCAAATCCTTTGCGGGGGCCGGGCTCCGAGGGGTCCGGCCCGGATCGCCGGATCGGCCCGCGCTCCTCTCCCGCCTCCATTTCCACGGCTTTCCGGGTCGAATGTGGGCGAGGTCACACGGTCCGCACCGATGCTTCCGCCCCGATCTCACGCTCTGTGCATCACGAGCGCCCTCTTCCGCGCCGGCGCACTCCGGATCCCGTCGCGGGGCACCACACCGGTACGACTATTTCGCTCCTCCGCGAACCGGAGAGCCCCGCGCCCTAGGCTCGGGGCACGCTGCGTGATCTTGGGCCGCGGGCCGCGGCCACGGACCCGGGAAGCGCCCGAGCCACCGCAGGAGCGCGATGTCCGACAGCCCGCCGCAGCAGCCGTCCCACTCCCCGCACGGCGGCCGGGGCGAGGGTGGCGGCCATGGACCCGCACACGGCCCCCGCGGTCACGCGGGCGGTCCCGCCGCCGGACCCGAGTCCACCACCCTGCTGCTCGCCGGCGCCCGCCTCACCGACGGCCGCACCGTCGACGTCCGGCTCGGCGGGGGCGGCCGCATCCAGGCCGTCGGGACCCCCGGGAGCCTGCCCGCCCCCGCGCTGTCCCGCGTCGACCTGACCGGGTACCTGCTGCTGCCGGCCCCCGCCGAGCCGCACGCGCACGGCGACACAGCCCTGACCGCGGACGGCGAGGGGCCCGTCTCCCACGCCCCCGACGAGGTGCAGCGACGGGCCACCGAGGCGGCGCTGCTCCAGCTCGGGCACGGCGCCACCGCCCTGCGCTCCCACGTACGGATCGGCGACGTCCACGGGCTCGGCCCGATGGAGGCCGTGCTCCAGGCCCGCCGCTCGCTGCGCGGCCTCACCGACCTGACCACCGTCGCCGTGCCCCGGCTGCTGACCGGTGTCGCCGGGGCGGACGGACTCGCCATGCTCCGTGACGCCGTCAAGATGGGGGCCTCCGTGATCGGTGGCTGCCCGGACCTCGACCCCGACCCCACCGGCTTCGTCGAAGCCGTCCTGGAGCTCGCCGCCGAGCACGGCTGCCCCGTGGACCTCCACACGGACGGGGACGACCCGGTGCGCCTGGCCCGGCTCGCGGCCATGGCCGGCGGGCTGCGCCCCGGTGTCGGCATCGGCCCCTGCGGCGGTCTGTCCCGGCTCCCGCTGGACGTGGCGACCCGCGCCGCCGACCAACTGGCCGCGGCCGGCGTACGGGTCACCTGCCTGCCGCAGGGGGACTGCGCGGCCCTGGAGCGGCGCGGGCTGCGCACCGCACCGGTCCGGCTGCTCCGTGCCGCCGGGGTCCGGGTCGCGGCCGGGAGCGGGGCCCTGCGCGACGCCGGCAACCCGGTCGGCCGGGGCGACCCGCTCGAAGCGGCGTACCTGTTGGCCTCCCAGGGCGGACTCCGGGCGGCGGAGGCCTACGAGACGGTCAGCGCCCGCGCCCGCGAGGCCATGGGTCTGCCCGAGGTGCGGGTGGAGGCGGGCTTCCCGGCGGAACTGCTCGCGGTGCGCGGGGACCGCATCGCCGGGGTGCTGTCGCTGGCGTACAGCCGGATCGTGATCCACCGGGGTCGGGTCGTAGCCCGGACGAGTGCCGTACGGGAGTACTGCGACTCGGCGGTCGCGGTGGCCCTGGACCTGCCCCGGCAGGGGCGCACCGAGCCCGGGCCCTGAGCGGCGGGGGCCGTTCGCCGCCGCTTCGCGGGCGCGGGCGCCCGGCTCGACGTACGGTCGGGGCATGCGCATCGTCATCGCGGGTGGACACGGTCGGATCGCGCTGCGGCTGGAGCGCCTGCTCTCCGCGCGCGGGTACGAGGTCGCGGGCATCGTCCGCGACCCGGAGCAGGGCGACGACCTGCGGGACGCGGGGGCCGAACCGGTGCTCTGCGATTTGGAGTCGGCGACCGTCGAGCACGTGGCGGGGATCCTCCAGGGCGCCGACGTGGCCGTGTTCGCGGCCGGGGCGGGAGCGGGCAGCGGTATCGACCGCAAGGACACCGTGGACCGGGCCGCGGCGGTCCTCTTCGCCGACGCGGCCGAACGGGCCCGCGTACGGCGCTTCCTGATGGTCTCCTCGATGGGCGCCGACGCCCGCCACGACGGGGACGAGGTCTTCGACTTCTACCTGCGGGCCAAGGGCGAGGCCGACGACCACCTCCGCACCCGGCTGGGCCTGGAGTGGACGATCCTGCGCCCGGGCGCGCTCACCGATCAGGCCGGCACGGGCCTGGTCCGCCTGGAGGCGGACACGGGCCGGGGGTCGGTCCCGCTCGACGACGTGGCGGCGGTCCTCGCGGAGCTGATCGAGACCCCGGCGACGGCGGGCCTGATCCTGGAACTGCTCTCGGGCTCGACCCCGGTCTCGGTGGCCGTCAAGGACGTGGCGGGCAACTGACGTCGGACGCGGGGCCCGGACCGGGAGACCGGGCCCCGGGTTGTTCAGAACTCCGCGCTGACCTTGTCGTCCGAGCGGCCCACCGAGTCCTGCCGGAACCGGTGTTCGTACGTCCGCCGGATGCGTTCGATGCGCGCGCCGCGCTCCTGCGCCTCCTTCTCGGGGTACGGCAACACCACCTCGTACGAGGTCTCGTGGACGATCCGGCCGTCACGGCCGCGCCATTGGCCCCGCCCGTGGTGGACGGTGAGCCCCTCGGGGAAGGCCGGGGTGATCTCGTCGTCCAGGAAGCGGGTGAACTCCCCCTCCCCGACCGGCCCCTGACCTCCCGGGCGCTCGGTACCGAAGTACAGCCGCGTCTCCTGGTACGGCTCCCCCACGCGGGTGTCCAGAGCCGCCCCGACCAGGGCCGGGATGCCGGCGCCGAGCAGGGCGAGCAGGACGCCGCCCCCGATCTTGCCTCGTGTGTCCGATGTCCCATGCACGCCCCTTGAACGATCCGGCGTCCCCATCGGTGCGCGGGAGGCGCCCGATAGGGTCACTGCGGATTCGGCCGCGGGGACGGTCGTACGAGGCACCGGGGTGGGGCATGGGCGACGGCGACTGGCGGATCGGCGAGGCGGAGGGGGCTCGGCTCGCCGCCCGGTGGTGGAAGTGGGCCCTGTCCGCGCCGGAGGACCGCAGCCCCGTCGGTGACACCACGGGGCGCGACGCCGGGTGGCGTCAGCCCGAGGACCTGTGGTTCCTCGCCGGGACCCACGGTGGCCGCGTGGTGCGGCGGTGCACGGTCCCGAGCGGTCGCCGGTTGTTCTTCCCGGTGTTGAACACCCAGCGGGCGGCGGTCCCGTTCGTCACGAGACCGTGGATACCGACCGTGGCGCGGGCGCGGGCGGCCCTGAACAGCGTGCCGCTGAGGCTGGAGGAGTTCTCGTCGAAGCCGTTCCAGTCCCTGGGGATACCCCGGGTCGCCTGGGGCCTGTGGTGCGGACTCGACCCGCTTCCGGCGGGTCAGTACGTACTGGAGATCGCGGCGTCCGCGACGAACGGCTTCTGGGTCGACATCACGTACCACCTGACGGTGGAGTGAGGTCGGCCGGGGAACGAAGAAGGCCCCCGTTCACTGGGTGAACGGGGGCCTCTTTCGCGTGGCGGCGCCAGGGTTCGAACCTGGGTAGGCTGAGCCGGCAGATTTACAGTCTGCTCCCTTTGGCCACTCGGGCACACCGCCAAGAGATGTTGCCGTTTTTCCGCCTTGCGGCGGCGCTCCGTGGCAACGACGTAAACAATACCCGATGGCCGGGGGTGCTTCGCCACAGGATTGATCAGCGCCGCACGTGGGCGCGGTGGCTAGGCTTTGCGGAGCGGGCCGGGGTTGTCCGGCCGCGCCCTCCGGGGCACCACACAGCCGACTTCAAGGAGCCACAGCACATGGCCGACTCCAGTTTCGACATCGTCTCGAAGGTCGAGCGGCAGGAGGTCGACAACGCCCTCAACCAGGCCGCCAAGGAACTGTCCCAGCGTTACGACTTCAAGGGGACGGGCGCGTCGATCGCCTGGTCCGGCGAGAAGATCCTGCTGGAGGCGAACTCCGAGGAGCGAGTGAAGGCCGTCCTCGACGTCTTCGAGACCAAGCTGGTCAAGCGCGGGATCTCGCTCAAGGCCCTGGACGCCGGTGAGCCGCAGCTGTCCGGCAAGGAGTACAAGATCTTCGCGACGATCGAGGAGGGCATCTCCCAGGAGAACGCCAAGAAGGTCGCGAAGATCATTCGTGACGAGGGTCCCAAGGGCGTCAAGGCTCTGGTCCAGGGCGAGGAGCTGCGCGTCAGCTCCAAGAGCCGCGACGACCTCCAGACCATCCAGGCCCTCCTCAAGGGCAAGGACCTGGACTTCGCGATCCAGTTTGTGAACTACCGCTGATCAGGGTCTCTGACCTGCACCGACGCTTCTAGGTGAGCTTGGCGGGGCACAACGGGGGCACAGCGCCGAGGACCGTCTCGACGTGTGCTCGCGTTGTGCCCTCGCCGTCCGGCCGCAGGGGCGGCTCGGCGCGCCTGTCGGCAAAAAAATCGCCGGCCCCGTGGTGGGCGGGCCGGCTATGATCACGGCAAGCGGGGTCGTAGCACAGAGGTAGTGCGCCTACACAGCATGGAGGAGGACGCCGGTTCGAATCCGGCCGCCCCGCCCCTTCCACCGTGAACGGCCTTTCATCGGCCTGCCGTCGAGAGATCCGGCAGAGCCGCGTCCCGCGCGCGGTCGCGAGGCCGCCCGCGACGTGTCGGCCGCCGTTCCCGCGTCCGTGACCCCGCCCGCGACGAAGGCCCCGCGCGGCGAAGATGCCGCGCGGTGAGGTGTCCACCTGCAACGAGGTGAAGAGGCCCGTCACGGCTGCGCCCGTTCGTGTCCGTGGACGGGCCCGCTGCGCTCCGGCGCCGGTGGTCGCCGGTTCGGGGCGGTGCCCCGTCGTCCCCGGGCCGTCCGGGTGGTGGGCCGCGCGTGTGCGGGGCGTGTGCGGCGCGTGCTCCGTCGCCGACCCCTGTGGTCACTGGGCGCGGGCCGGTGCGCCCACCACGCTGGTGGCAACCATCCATCACGTGGCAGGGGGTTCTCGCATGCCTGGGGCCGGTACGTTTCGCGAAGACTTCGGGGCGTCCGTCGTCGTCGCGCTCGTCGCGCTGCCGCTCTGTGTGGGCGTCGCCGTCGCCTCCGGGGTGCCGGCCGAACTCGGCATCGTCACCGGGGTGGTCGGAGGCCTCGTCACCGGCTGGTTCCGCGGAAGTTCGCTCCAGGTCAGCGGCCCGGCCGCGGGGCTGACCGTACTCGTCTACGAGGCCGTGCAGACGTACGGTCCGCCCGCGCTCGGGGCGCTGGTGGTGGCCGCCGGGCTGCTGCAGCTCGGCATGGGGGCGCTCCGGCTCGGGCGGTGGTTCCGGGCGATCTCCGTCGCCGTGGTGCAGGGGATGCTGGCCGGGATCGGGCTCGTGCTGATCGCCGGTCAGTTGTACGCGCTGGGCGGGGTCCGGGCCCCCGGGCAGACCCTCGCGAAGCTGGGCGGGGTGCACGTGCTCGGGGCGCAGGCCGACTGGGCCGCCGTGGCGCTCGGGGCCGGGACCATCGCCGTGATGGTGCTCTGGCGCCACGTGCCGGCCCGGATCAGGCTCGTGCCGGGGGCGCTCGTCGGCGTGGCGGCGGCGACCGCCGCGGCCACGCTGTTGCGGCTCCCGGTGGACCGGGTGCGGGTGACGGGCGTGCTGGAGGCGGTGACCCTGCCGGCTCTGGACGACTTCAGGGTGCTGCTGTCCGTGGGAGCCGTCGGAACCGTGGTGGCGCTCGCGCTCATCGCGTCCGCGGAGACCCTGTTCAGCGCGGCGGCCGTCGACCGCATGCACGACGGACCGCGCACCCACTACGACCGGGAGCTGGTCGCCCAGGGCGTCGGGAACCTCACCTGCGGGCTGCTCGGGGCGCTGCCGATGACCGCGGTGATCGTGCGCAGCGCCGCGAACGTGGAGGCGGGGGCTCGGACCCGGGCGGCTCGGGTGATGCACGGGGCTTGGCTGTTGCTGTTCGCCGTGGCCCTCCCCCAGGTGCTGGAGGTGGTGCCGCTCGCGGCGCTGGCCGGGGTGCTGCTGTACGCCGGGTGGAAGCTGCTGCCGGCCAGGGCGGTGGCCGCGCTGTGGCGGACGCACCGGGGCGAGGCCGTGGTGCTGGTGGTGACCGCGTCCGCGATCGTGGCGACCAACCTGTTCGAGGGGGTGCTGGTCGGACTGGGTGTCGCCATCGCCAAGGCGGCCTGGGAAAGCTCCCATGTGCACCTGGAGGAGGTCTGGGAGGGGGAGGTGCTGTGTGTCCGGGTGCTGGGGAACGCCAACTTCCTGCGGCTGCCGAAGCTGTTGGACTCCTTGGACGCGCTGCCGCCCGGGCAGCGCGTACGGCTGGACCTGGACGGGCTGCGGCACCTCGACCACGCCTGCCTGACGGCCCTCGACGGATGGGAGCGGGCTCGTGCCCGCACCCCCCTCCCCGGCCGCGAGGGCGTCGCCTAGGCCGTCTCTTTCGGATCTTGCCGGTCAGGCCCGCGAGAGACGGCCCAGGGCGACGACCAGGGCCCGTGGGCCCGCCTCGTCCTACGGGGCGGGGCGGGTCAACGGGAGGCGAAGGGGGCGTCGGTCCGGACGATCTCACGGCCCAGCGGGAGCAGGGAGAGCGGGACCATCTTGAAGTTGGCGATGCCGAAGGGGATGCCGATGATCGTGACGCAGAGCGCGATGCCGGTGACGATGTGGCCGAGGGCCAGCCACCAGCCCGCCAGGATCAGCCACAGGACGTTGCCGACGCAGGAGCCGGCGCCGGAGTCGTGGCGCTCGACGGTGGTGTAGCCGAAGGGCCACAGGGCGTACACCGCGATGCGGAAGGCGGCGATGCCGAAGGGGATGCCGATGATGGTGATGCAGAGGATCACACCCGCGAGGCAGTAGCCGAGGAACAGCCAGACGCCGCTGAGTACGAGCCAGATCACGTTCAGGATTGTCTTCACTGCGTACGGCCTGCCATCTGTTCGAGCCGGGCGATGCGCTCGGCCATCGGGGGGTGTGTCGAGAACATCCTCGACAATCCCTCACCGGGGCGGAAGGGGTTGGCGATCATCATGTGGCTCGCCGTCTCCAGGCGTGGTTCCGGGGGCAGCGGCAGCTGCTTGGTGCCGGCGTCCAGCTTGCGCAGGGCGCTCGCCAGGGCCAGCGGGTCGCCGGTGAGCTGGGCTCCGGAGGCGTCGGCCTCGTACTCGCGCGAGCGGCTGATGGCGAGCTGGATCACGGACGCGGCCAGCGGGCCGAGAATCATGATCAGCAGCATGCCGAACAGGCCGGGTCCCTCGTCGTCGTTCGAGCGGCCGATGGGGATCAGCCAGGCGAAGTTGACCAGGAACATGATCACGGAGGCGAGTGCTCCGGCGACGGACGAGATGAGGATGTCGCGGTTGTAGACGTGGCTCAGCTCGTGGCCGATCACCCCGCGCAGCTCGCGTTCGTCGAGGATGCGCAGGATGCCCTCGGTGCAGCAGACCGCGGCATTGCGCGGGTTGCGGCCGGTGGCGAAGGCGTTGGGGGCCTCGGTCGGCGAGATGTAGAGCCGGGGCATGGGCTGGCGCGCGGAGGTGGAGAGCTCGCGGACCATGCGGTACAGCTCGGGGGCCTCGAACTCGCTCACGGGGCGGGCGCGCATCGCGCGTAGAGCCAGCTTGTCGCTGTTCCAGTACGCGTACGCGTTCGTCCCGAGGGCGATGAGGACGGCGACGATCAGGCCGCCCCGCCCGAAGAAGCTTCCGATGACGATGATGAGTGCGGACAGCCCGCCGAGGAGTACGGCGGTCTTCAGCCCGTTGTGCCGGCGGTGCACGGTACGCCCTCCAAGTGGTGCGGCAGGGGGACCCCGTCCAGGATCTTCGGTGCGAAGGGTCTCCGGTCCAGTGGACCCTTCCTTCCTGGTCAACGCGAGGTGAGGGCGTCTGGTTCCCGGGGCACGACGGGGACGCCGCACCGGTGGGCCGGGCGGCGGGGCGGCCGTGGGCATTGCTCCATACGGGTCACGGCGTGTGGGACGGGCAGGCGGGGCGGGCGTGCGGGGGCGGGCGTGCGTGCGGGGCGGGCGGCTACTGCGGGAAGAGGCTGCCCGCGGCGAAGCGCAGGATGAGCTGCGGGGCGCCCGAGAGGACCAGGGCGGTGACTCCGGTGAGCACGATGGCGACGGTGATCGGCAGGGGGGCCTTCACCCGGGCCCCGGCGGGGGCCGCGCCCTCGCCCGTGGACTGGCTCGTGGCCTCCCGCGGGGCGCGGAAGAGCAGGGCCGTCCAGCGCAGGTAGTAGTACAGGGCGATCACGACGTTGATCGCCATCAGCACGGCCAGCCAGCCCAGGCCGGCGTCGACCGCGGAGCGGAAGACGGTGACCTTCGCGAAGAGGCCGATGAGGCCGGGCGGCAGTCCGGCCAGGCACAGCAGGAAGAAGGCCAGGGCCAGGGCGGCGGCGGGGCGCTCGGCGTACAGGCCCCGGTAGTCCTCGATGCGGTGCAGCGGCTTGGTACGGGCGACCAGGGCGGCGACGGCGAAGGCGCCGAGGTTCACGGCCGCGTACATGAGGGCGTAGGCGACGGTGGAGCCGATCTGGTCGCGGTCGGAGTACGCGGCGGCGGCGATCGGGACCAGCAGGTAGCCGGCCTGGCCCACCGAGGACCAGGCGAGGAGGCGGACGGCGCTGTTGGGTCGGTCGGCGGACTGGCGCAGGGCGGCGACGTTGCCGACGGTCATGGTCAGCGCGGCGAGGACGGCCAGCGCCGGGCCCCAGATGTCGGAGTACGCCGGGAAGGCGATGACGGTGACGAGGATGAGGCCGGTGAAGCCGACGGCCTTGCCGATCACCGAGAGGTAGCCCGCGATGGGCAGCGGGGCGCCCACGTAGGTGTCGGGGACCCAGAAGTGGAAGGGGACGGCCGCCGTCTTGAAGGCGAAGCCGACGAGGGTGAGGGCGACGCCCGCCATGGCGAGGGTGTCGAACCGCGCGGGGACGTCTTCGAGCCGATCGGCGACCTGGGCGAGGTGCAGGGAGCCGGTGGCCGCGTAGACGAAGGCGACGCCCATCAGGGACACGGCGGTGGCGGTGACCGAGGACAGGAAGAACTTGAGGGCGGCCTCGGAGGACAGCCGGTCGCCGCGGCGCATGCCGACGAGGGCGAAGGCCGGCAGCGAGGCGACTTCGAGGGCGACGATCAGGGTGGCGAGGTCCCGGGACGCGGGCAGCAGGGCCGCGCCGGCGGCCGAGGAGAGCAGCAGGAACCAGTACTCGCCCGCCGGCATGCGGGCGTCGCGGACGGCGGTGACCGACAGCAGGGCGGTGACCAGGGCGCCGGCCAGCACCAGGAACTGCACGACGAGCGCGAAGTGGTCGGCGGTGTAGCTGCACGCGCCGGGGTCGCCGGTGAGGCAGAAGGTCGCGCGGTCGCCTGCGCGCAGCGGCAGCAGGGAGACGGTCGCGGCGGCCAGCCCGGCCACGGAGACCCAGCCGAGCAGCGGCTTGCGCCGCTCGGGCAGGAAGAGGTCCGCGACCAGGACGACGAGGGCGACGGCGGCGGTGATGACGACGGGGGCGATGGCGAGCCAGTCCACGGACTGGACCAGGCTCGGGGTCTGCGCGCCCGCGGCGGACAGGACCGTCATGAGTTGCCTCCTGCGAGGAGCTTCTGGACGGCCGGGTCGGTGAGGCCGAGGAGGACGGCGGGCCACAGGCCGGCGAGGACGGTGAGGGCGACGAGCGGGGTCCAGGCGGCGAACTCGTAGTGCCGGACGTCCGCGACGGTGATCTCGGGTCCGGCCTTCGGGTCGCCCATGCAGACCCGGCGCACGACGACCAGGAGGTAGCCGGCGGTGAGCAGCGTGCCGAACGCGCCGACGGCCGTGTACGTGAGGAACGCCGACCGGGGCAGTCCCTCGGCCGGGTCGAACGCGCCGAACAGGGCCAGCATCTCGCCCCAGAAACCGGCAAGGCCGGGCAGTCCCAGGGAGGCGACGGCGGCGAAGGCGAGGAGCGCGCCGAGGCGGGGGGCGCGGCCGTAGAGGGCGGCGCCGGTGGCCCCGGCGAGGGTGTCGAGGTCGGCGGTGCCGTAGCGGTCCTTGAGGGCGCCGACCAGGAAGAAGAGGAGGCCGGTGATCAGGCCGTGGGCGATGTTGGCGAACAGCGCGCCGTTGACGCCGGTGGGGGTCATGGAGGCGATGCCGAGGAGCACGAAGCCCATGTGGCCGACGGAGGAGTAGGCGATGAGCCGCTTGAGGTCGCCCTTGTTGCCCTTGCGGGCCAACGCGAGGCAGGCGAGGGACCCGTAGACGATGCCGACGACGGCGAACGCGCCGAGGTAGGGGGCGAAGGTGGCCATGCCGTCGGGGGTGATCGGCAGCAGGATGCGGACGAACCCGTACGTGCCCATCTTCAGCATCACGCCCGCCAGCAGCACCGATCCGACGGTGGGGGCGGCGGTGTGCGCGTCCGGCAGCCAACTGTGCAGGGGCCACATGGGGGTCTTCACGGCGAGGCCGAGACCGATGGCGAGCACGGCCAGGAGCTGGGTGGTGTGGGACAGTTCGCGGCCGTTGTCGGAGGCGAGTGCCACCATGTCGAAAGTGCCGCTGTCCAGCCCGATCAGCAGCAGGCCGAGCAGCATGACCACGGATCCGAGGAGGGTGTACAGGATGAACTTCCAGGCGGCGGCCTGCCGCTGAGCGCCGCCCCAGCGGGCGATGAGGAAGTACATCGGGATGAGGACCATCTCGAAGGCGAGGAAGAACAGCAGCAGGTCGAGGACGGCGAAGGTCGCGAGGGTGCCGGACTCCAGGACGAGCAGCAGGGCGACGAAGGCCTTCGGGGAGGGGCCCTCGGGGAACTTGAAGTAGCTGTAGAGCGCGCAGAGGAAGAACAACAGCGCGGTCATCAGGAGCAGGGGGAGCGAGATGCCGTCGATGCCGAGGTGGATCCGGATGTCCAGCGCGGGGATCCAGCCGATGTCCGTCGTCGCCTGGAAGCGGGACGGGGCGTCGTGGTCGAAGCCCAGGGTCAGGGCGATCGCCGCGGCGAGGACCACGCCGGTCACGCTCACGCCGTGGCGCAGCACGGCCTGTTCGGGGCTCCTGCCCTTGAGGCCGGGCGGGGCCGGCAGGAGTGCGGCGACGGCGCCGAGGAGCGGTACGGCCACGACGAACGCCAGGAGGAACTGCATCACGGACGGGCTGATATCAATCACGGCTGACTCACGGCTCACGATCCGGCGTTGACGTTGGCGAGGACGGCGGTGGCGATCGCCAGGACCACGGCGCCGGCGAGCAGGGCGCTCAGGTAGCTCTGCACGTTGCCGGTCTGGGCGCGGCGGACGAGGGCGCCGAGCAGCCGGGGGCCCGCGCCCGCGCCGCGGACGTACGTGTCCACGACCTCCCGGTCGAGGAAGCGGACCAGGCCGGCGGCGGCCCGTACGGGGCGGACGAACAGCCGGTCGTAGACGGCGTCGAGGTGGAAGCCGTCCGCGGCGTGGCGGTGCAGCGGGCCGAGGAGCGCCTTGCCGGGGTCGGGGGCGGGGCCCGCGGGGACGGTGGGGTGCTCGTGGGCGACCTCCGCGACCTCGGGGGTCTCGGCGGCGGACTCCGCCGCGGCGGTGGCGGCGGAGACACGGGCCGCGACGGCGGCGGGCTCGTCGGTGACGGCGGCGGCCGCGGGTCCGATCGCGGCGGGGGCCGCGTACGCCGTGGCGGCGGCGCGCTGCCAGAGGCCGTAGGTCAGCAGGACGCCGATGGCGGCGGCGCCGACTCCGAGGATCGAGGTGACCAGCGACGGGGTGAGCTGCTCGCCGTCGAACCAGTCGGCGAGGGGGCCGGCGGCGAGACCGAAGCCCACCGTGGGGATCGCCAGCAGCCACAGCACGCCGGTCATGGCGACGGGCTCCTTGCCGTGGTCGGGGGCGGCGGCGCCCCGTCCGCGGAAGGCCATCAGCCACAGCCGGGTGGCGTAGGCGGCGGTGAGCAGGGCGGTCAGCACGCCGGAGACGAGCACCAGCCAGCCGGCCGCGCCGGGGGCGAAGTCGGAGTGGCCGGTGGCGGTGCGCTCGGCGGCGACGAGGATCGCCTCTTTGGAGAAGAAGCCGGCGAAGGGCGGGATGGCGGCGAGCGCGAGGAGCGCGAGCGTCATCGTCCAGAACGCGTCGGGGATGCGCTTGGCCAGGCCGGCCGTGCGGGACATCGCGGCCAGGGAGTTCGTCCCGGCGGCGTGGATGATCACGCCCGCGCCGAGGAAGAGGAGCGCCTTGAACGCGCCGTGCGACAGGAGGTGGAAGACGGCCGCGCCCCGATCGCCGACGGCCAGGGCGCCGATCATGTAGCCGAGCTGGCCGATCGTGGAGTAGGCCAGTACGCGCTTGATGTCGTCCTGGGCCAGGGCGGCGAGGGCCGAGCCGACCATGGTGACGGCCGCCATGGCGGCCATCACCACCAGCGCGGCCCGGGAGGCCGCGAAGACGGGGAGCAGGCGGGCGACGAAGTACACGCCGGCGGCGACCATCGTCGCGGCGTGGATCAGCGCGGAGACCGGGGTCGGGCCGGCCATGGCGTCGGGCAGCCAGGTGTGGAGCGGGAACTGCGCGGACTTGCCGGCGACCCCGGCGAGCAGGAGCAGCGCGATCAGCGTCGGGTGGTCGAGGCCGCCGGCGCCGACGGTGTCCAGGATCTCGGTGATCCGGAAGGAGCCGGCGTCGGTGGCGAGCGCGAACAGGCCGATGAGGAAGGGAACGTCGCCGAGCTTGGTGACGAGGAAGGCCTTCAGGGAGGCGGAGCGGGCCGCCTCGGTCTCCCAGTAGTGGCCGACGAGGAAGTACGAGCAGATGCCCATGACCTCCCAGCCGACGAGCAGCACCATCAGGTCGCCGGAGTAGACGACGACCAGCATGGCGGAGGTGAACAGGGAGACCAGGGCGGCGTACGAGGGGTAGCGCGGGTCCTCGCGCAGGTAGGCCGTGGAGTAGAGCTGTACGCAGGTGGCGACCACGCCGACCAGCACGGCGACCAGGGCCGCGAAGCCGTCCAGGTACAGGCCGAGTTCGATCGGCACGGAGCCGGTCGGGGTCAGCTCGGTCGCGGTGTCGATGGCCGGGCCGCCGCCCTGGCGGACGGCGACGAGCACGGCCAGCACGGCGGCGCCCAGCGTCGGCAGGATGGCGAGCGGCCGGACGAAGCCGGGGGCACCGCGGCCGCACAGCAGTCCCGCCACCGCGCCGAGGAACGGCAGGAGGGGGACGAGGACCGCGAGGGTCGTGGTGCTCACGCGGTGACCTCGCTCTGGATGCTCGGATCGGTCGGGGCGGGCTCGTGGCCCTCGGCGGTGTCGCGCAGTCTGTCGACGTCCGAGGTGCCCCGGTTGCGGTACACCGTCAGCACGATCGCCAGGCCGATGCCGATCTCGGCGGCGGCGATGGCGATGGTGAAGAGGGTGAGGGCCTGGCCGGCGTGCAGGGCGTCGCGCAGCCAGACATCGAAGGCCACCAGGTTGAGGTTGACGGCGTTGAGCATCAGCTCGACGGCCATCAGGACGAGGATGGCGTTGCGGCGGGCGAGTACCCCGTACAGGCCGACGCAGAAGAGGAGCGCCGCGAGGACGGCCGGGTAGGCGAGGTGCATCAGCGCGGCCCCTTCTGGTCGTCGGGGCCGGCGGCGGTGTCGTTCCTGCGGGACAGGACGATGGCGCCGATCAGGGCCGCGAGGAGGAGCACGGAGAGGGCCTCGAAGGGCAGCACCCAGTGCTGGAAGAGGAACTCGCCGGTGACCCGGGTGGATCCCTGGGCGGCCCCGTCGAGGTCGATCCAGGTGGTGCGGAAGGCGTCGACGACGACCCAGACGAGTGCGACGGCGGCGACGATCGCGACGCCGAGGGCGACGGGGCGGTTGCCCGAGTCGGCATCCGGGGACCGGCCGATGGGCGCCTTGGTCAGCATCAGTCCGAAGAGGAGCAGGACGACCACGGAACCGAGGTAGATCAGCACCTGAACCCACGCGATGAACTCGGCGGTCAGCAGCAGGTACTCGACGGCGATCCCGCCGAGCGCCACGACCAGCCACAGCGCGGCGTGCACGAGCTGTCTGGTGGTGACCGTGACGAGCGCCGCGCCGAGGGTGGCGAGGCCGACGAGGACGAAGGCGATCTCGACGCCCGTCGGGGAGAGGAAGCCGGGGCCGGTTGCGGCCAGGGTGGCGGCGGGGCTCACGCGTCTCCCTCCGGGTCGGTCGGTGTCTCGGTCGCGGTGGCCGCGGCTTCGGCTGCCGCCGCCGCGGCTGCCGCGGCTTCCGCCTTGTCCACGGCCTTGCGGGCGGCGGCGATCTCCTTGGGTTCCTCGGCGGCCGGGTCCAGGGCGGGCGGGGCCGGCACGGTCCACATCCATTCGCGGAGCTTGTCGCGCTCGTGGGTGAGTTCGAGGATGTCGGTCTCCGCGTACTCGAACTCCGGTGACCAGAAGAGGGCGTCGAAGGGACACACCTCGATGCAGATGCCGCAGTACATGCAGAGGGAGAAGTCGATGGCGAAGCGGTCGAGGACGTTGCGGCTGCGTTCGCGGCCACCGGGGGCGGCGGCGGGCACCGTCTCCTTGTGGGAGTCGATGTAGATGCACCAGTCGGGGCACTCGCGCGCGCAGAGCATGCAGACCGTGCAGTTCTCCTCGAACAGGGCGATGACGCCACGGCTGCGCGGCGGGAGTTCGGGCTGCGTCTCGGGGTACTGGGCGGTGTGCGAGCGCTTCGTCATCGTGCGCAGGGTGACGGCGAGGCCCTTGGCCAGGCCGGATCCGGGAACGGGCATCAGTTGATCGCCACCTTCACGATGCCGGTGAGCGCGATCTGGGCGAGCGCGAGGGGGATGAGTACGGTCCAGGCGAGCTTTTGCAACTGGTCCTCGCGCAGCCGGGGGTAGCTCACGCGGAGCCAGATCACCACGAAGGCGAGGACGGCGACCTTGAGGAGGGTCCAGACCCAGCCCAGGTCGTCCCCGCCGAAGGGGCCGTGCCAGCCACCGAGGAAGAGGACGGTGGTGAGGCCGCACAGGACGACGATGCCGGCGTACTCGGCGAGCAGGAACAGGGCGAAGCGCAGACCGGTGTACTCGGTGTACGCGCCGAAGATGATCTCGGAGTCGGCGACGGGCATGTCGAAGGGCGGCCGTTGGAGTTCGGCGAGGCCGGCGATGAAGAAGACGAGCGCGCCGACGATCTGCCAGGGCAGCCACCACCACTGGAAGGCGTCGACGATGCCGGGGAGGGAGACCGTGCCGGCCGCCATGGCCACCGAGGCGGCCGTGAGCAGCATGGGCAGCTCGTACGCCAGTAGCTGGGCGGCGGTACGCAGGCCGCCCAGCAGGGAGAACTTGTTCGCGGACGCCCAGCCGGCCATCAGGCTGCCGAGCACGCCGACGCCCATGACGGCGAGGGCGAAGAACAGGCCCGCGTCGACGACCTGGCCGACCGCGCCCTCGCCGGGGCCGATGGGGATGACGAGGAGGACCAGGAGGTAGGGGAGCAGCGCGACGGCGGGGGCGAGCTGGAAGATCCGCCGGTCGGCGTCGGCCGGGACGATGTCCTCCTTCTGCGCGAACTTCACGCCGTCGGCGACGAGCTGGGCCCAGCCGTGGAAGCCGCCCGCGTACATGGGGCCGAGGCGGCCCTGCATGTGGGCCATCACCTTGTGCTCGGTCTGCCCGACGACGAGCGGGAGCACGAGGAAGACGACGAAGACGACGATCAGTCGCAGGGCGACGTCGAGGACGTCGTTCACGCGTCGCCTCCGTTGTCGGGGGTGGGGTCGGGGGTGGACTCGGACCCGGGAGCCGGTTCCGGCTTCCTGCCCGGGGCCGGGTCCGGCTTCTTGCCCGGGGTTTCGTCCGGGGCCGTGTCCGGCTTCTTGCCCGGGGTTTCGTCCGGGGACTTGTCCGGAGCGGGTCCGTCCGCCGGGGCCGGGGCCGGGGGCGGCTCGGGCGGTGCGGGCGTCGCGGCCGGCGCCGGTTCCTCGAAGGCGGGCTTCGGGTCGTGCCAGGGCGCGTCGCTGCTTCGCCCGGCCGGCGGCGGCGCGGCGGGCGCGTCCGGGGCCCCGGTCGCCGGAGCGGGCGCCGGAGCGGGTGCGGGCGCGGGCGCGGGCGCGGGCGGGCCGGCCTGGCTCGCGGAGCCGTCCGCGACCGACCGGCTGCGCCGCACCGGACGCGCCGGGGCGTCGCCTTCGGCCGGGGGTGCCTGGGTCGCGGAGCCCTCGGCCACCGAGCGGGTACGGCGGACCGGCGCGCCCTCGCGGGGCGTGCGGGCCGGGGCGCCCGCGCCGCCGGCCGCGCGCGGGGTGCGGGCGGGGCGGGTGGGGGCCGGCGGCAGTTGGCCCTTGAGCGGGCCCCAGTCATTGGGGTCGGGAACGCCCGGCGGCAGCATCTGTCGTCGCTTCGGCGCGTCGGGGTCGTGTGCCTCGCCCGGCTCCTTGGCGCCCGGCCAGGCCTTGGCGACGCGGGCCGCGAGCACGAAGTCCTTGCGCAGCGGGTGGCCCTCGAAGTTCTCGGGGAGCAGGAGGGGCACGAGGTGGGGGTGGTCGGTGAAGGTCACCCCGAACATCTCGAAGGTCTCCCGCTCGTGCCACTCCGCCCCCGCGTAGACGGCGACGGCGGAGGGCAGCGAGGCCGCCGCGTGCGGGACGGTGGTCCGCAGCAGCAGGCGTCGTACGCGGTGGTTCTCCAACGAGACGACGTGCGCGCAGACCTGGAAGCCGGTGCCCGGCTCGTCCACCGCGCTCAGCCAGTCGAAGTAGGTGCAGCCCAGTTTGTCGCGGGCGATCTCCAGCGAGGGGATCCAGGATCCGACGGGCACGTCGACCGTGAGGACGTCGTACGCGAACGAGCCCACGGCCTCGGCGCCGAAGACGGTCGCCGCCGCGTCGGGCAGGGAGTCGTAGAGGTTCACGCGCCCGCTCCCGCCGAGGGTGCGGGCGGGGGCGTGACCAGACCGCTGGTGAGCTGGGCGACGGAGGGATTCGCGTAGCGGTCCGCGAGCGACTCTCGGGCGATCTTCTCCTGGAGCTTGAGGATCCCCTGGAGCAGCGCCTCGGGGCGCGGCGGGCAGCCGGGCACGTAGACGTCGACCGGGATGATCTGGTCGACGCCCTTCGTGACGGAGTACGAGTCCCAGTACGGTCCGCCGCAGTTGGAGCAGGCGCCGAAGGAGATGACGTACTTCGGCTCGGGCATCTGCTCGTAGAGCCGCTTCACGGCGGGGGCCATCTTGTCGGTGACCGTGCCCGAGACGATCATCAGGTCGGCCTGCCGGGGTCCCGGCGCGAAGGGGATGACACCGAGTCGGATGAAGTCGTGTCGGGCCATGGACGCGGCGATGAACTCGATCGCGCAGCAGGCCAGGCCGAAGTTGAAGACCCACAGGCTGTAGCGGCGGCCCCAGTTCAGGACCACCTTCATGGGTTCGGGTGCCAGTCGGGAGAGCACTCCCAGCCGCTTCGGCTCGGGAAGCGGCTGCGGCTCGGCCGGTGTCCCCGCCGGTGTCACAGCCATTCGAGGACGCCCTTCTTGTACGCATAGAGCAGGCCGACGGCGAGGAAGCCCAGGAAGACGAACATCTCCACCAGGGTCGTGGCGCCGTAGCCGGCGGCGGCGAACACGGTCGCCCACGGAAACAGGAAGATCGAGTCGACGGCGAAGATGACGTAGAGGAACGCGTAGACGTAGTAGCGGACCTGGGTGTGCGCCCAGCCCTCGCCGACGGGGTCCACGCCGCACTCGTACGTCAGGAGCTTCTCGGGGGTGGGGACCACGGGCCGCAGCAGTCGGCCGGCGCCGAAGGCCACGGCGACGAACAGCACGCCGAGCACGGCGAGCAGGCCGACGACCGAATAGCTTCGGAAGTAGTCCGCCGCGTGCACGGTCACGGTCGATACCGTTGGGTCGGGCACGTCCGTTCCTCGCTCCTCGGCCACTGTCGACGATCTGGGTGATCTGGTACGCACGGGAGTCTAGGGCCTGGGCCAGGCGGGGTGGGGTTATCCCCCGTTCACCGCCGCCGGGCCACCCCATGGCGACGCCGGATGGAAATTGGCAGGCTGTGCGGCATGACCGCGAGCATCCGCACTTCCCAGGACGACCTCCTCCCACCCGTACGTGCCGCCTTCGGCGCGGCCACGTGGAAGGAGATCGCGTACCTGCTGAGCAATCTGCCGGCGGCGCTGATCGGTTTCGTCTACACGGTGGTCATGGTCTCGACCGCGGGCGGTCTGTCCGTGACCGCGATCGGGCTGCCGTTGCTCGCGTGCGGGCTGCTCGGTTCGCGGCAGCTCGGCAAGCTGGAACGGGCCCGTTCCCGGTGGCTGTTGGGCATACGGGTGGACGAGCCGACGCCGATCCCCGGCCCGCTGCGCTCCGGCGGGTTCTTCCCCTGGCTGTGGTCGAGCATCAAGGACCCGGTCGCCTGGCGGACCGTGCTGTTCGAACTGGTCCGGCTGCCCTGGGGGGTGCTCACCTTCACCGTCGCGTTGACGGGGCTGTTCGTGCTGTGGCCGGTCCTGCCGTGGGTGGCCCGCTGGCTGACGAGCGTGGACCGGGCGATGGTACGGGGCCTGCTGTCCCCGTCCGACGAGCTGGAGCGGCGGATCGCGGAGCTGGAGTCCGACCGGGCGGTGGTCGTCGACACCTCGGCCGCGGATCTGCGGCGCATCGAACGGGACCTGCACGACGGGGCCCAGGCCCGTCTGGTGGCCCTGGCGATGGGGTTGGGCCTGGCGAAGGAGAAGCTGCTGGAGGACCCGGAGGGCGCGGCCGCGATGGTGGACGAGGCGCACGGGGAAGTGAAGCTGGCGCTCCAGGAGCTGCGGGACCTGGCGCGGGGCATCCACCCGGCGGTCCTGACGGACCGGGGGCTGGACGCGGCGCTGTCCTCGGTGGCCGCGCGGTGCCTGGTGCCGGTGAAGGTGCACGTGGACCTGGCGGCGCGGCCCGCGGCGGCGATCGAGGGCATCGCGTACTTCGTGGTGTCGGAGCTGCTGCAGAACGTGAGCAAGCACGCGGCGGCGCGGGGCGCGGGCGTGGAGGTGTGGCGGACGGGTCCGCGGCTGCTGATCCGGGTGTCGGACGACGGGCGCGGTGGCGCGTCCGCGCGGGCCGGGTCGGGGCTGGCGGGGCTCACCGAGCGGCTGGACGCGGTGGACGGGGTGTTCGTCGTGGACTCCCCGGAGGGTGTGGGGACGACGGTCACGGCGGAGCTGCCGTGGCGCGACCGCGAACCGGCGGGGGTACCGGGCCGCTAGGCCCTGTCGTCTCGTTCGGCTCGTTCGGCTGGTTCGGCTCGTTCGGCTGGTTCGGCTCGTTCATCTCCGTCGTCTCCGTCGTCTCGTTCATCTCCGTCGTCTTCGTCGGCGAAGTGGTGGGTGCGGGGCTCCCGTCCGGGTGGACGGGGGTCCCGCTTTCGCGTGCGCGGGCCGGTTCACGTGCGCGTGATGGGCGGGGTGGGGTTAACCCCCCTCCGGACAGGCCGACCCGCCGCATGGTCCCGGGGACGGCCCGGCGGCAGGGTTGAGGGGTAAAGGGCGGACACGAAGGGCGGGTCGGGATCATGGGCAAGGACACGGGCACGAGCACGGGGATCGGCACGGTGTTGCGGGCTCCCGTGGCGGCGCGGACCTGGCGGGAGTTGGGGTTCCTGATGCTCGGGTTCCCGCTGAGCACCGTGTACTTCTGCCTCGCCGTCACCGGAGTGAGCCTCGGCGGCGGTCTGCTCGTGACCTTCCTCGGGGTTCCGGTCCTGGCCGGGGTGCTCGCGATGTGCCGCGGCTTCGGACAGGTGGAGCGAGCCCGGGTGCGGGGGCTGCTGCGGGTGGACGTCGCGGATCCCGAGCCGATCAGGGCCCGCAAGAGCGGGGCGATGGCCGCCATGGGGGCCCTGCTCAAGAACGGAAGCGCCTGGCGGCACGTGTTGTACTCGCTGCTCCACTTCCCGTGGGCGGTGTTCGGCTTCTGCGTGGCCCTGGTGTTCTGGACGTACGGGTGGGGCTTCCTGCTGTACCCGCTCTGGGTCTGGGTCTTCCCGACCTTCACCGACCAGCCCGGACTGCAGGTGTTCCAGAACGACGACTACTCCTTCTACCTGAACTCCCCGCTCGCCATCGCCACCACCTCCCTGGTCGGACTCGCCGTCACCCTCGCCACCCCCTGGGTGCTGCGCGCCCTGACGACCGTGGACCGGGTGCTGGTCACCGGCCTGTTGGGCCCCTCCCGGCTCGCCCACCGGGTCACGGAGCTGGAGTCCGACCGGGGCGTCGTGGTGGACACCGCCGCCGCCGACCTGCGACGCATCGAGCGGGACCTGCACGACGGGGCCCAGGCCCGGCTGGCGGCCCTGGCCATGGATCTGGGGCTGGCGAAGGAGAAGCTGACCGAGGACCCCCGGGAGGCCGCGCGGATGGTGGACGAGGCGCACGGCGAGGTGAAGATCGCCCTCCAGGAGCTGCGGGACCTGGCGCGGGGCATCCACCCGGCGGTCCTGACGGACCGGGGGCTGGACGCGGCGCTGTCCTCGGTGGCCGCGCGGTGCGCGGTGCCGGTGCGGGTGTCGGTGGACCTGCCGGCCCGGCCGGCGGCGGCGATCGAGGGCATCGCGTACTTCGTGGTGTCGGAGCTGCTGCAGAACATCAGCAGGCACGCGATGGCCCGTACCGCGAGCGTGGACGTCTGGCGGTCCGGCGACCGGGTGCTGATCCAGGTCGCGGACGACGGCCGGGGCGGGGCGTCGGCCGCGGCCGGGTCGGGGCTGGCGGGGCTGACCGGACGGCTGGACGCGGTGGACGGGGTGCTCGTCCTGGACTCCCCCGCCGGCGGCGGTACGACGGCCACCGCCGAGCTGCCGTGGCGCGACCGCGAGCCGGCGGGCGTACCGGGTCGCTAGTGCTGTGACCGCGGCACCAGCCCCTGTCGTCGCCGTCGCGCGGTGGGACCCCCGTCCGGGTGGGCGGGGGTCCGTCCGCATGCCCGGCGGCCGGTGCACCGAGCCCGACGCACCGCACCGCATGGCACGGCACGGCACCGCATGGCATGGCACGGCACGGCACGGCACCGCACGGCACCGCACCGCACGGTCGAATACCGGCCGACGGCGACCAGTTGGCTCGGATTCGCCGCCGTCGCGGCGGCCGGCTGGGATGCTTGGGTCTGCCAGGTATGCGGGTGACGAGTGGATGCGGGAGCTGCTGAGAAGTGGAAGACAGGGTGCGGGTGGTCATCGCCGAGGATTCAGTGCTGCTGCGCGAGGGCCTGACCCGGTTGCTGACCGACCGGGGGCATGACGTCGTCGCCGGCGTCGGGGACGCGGAAGCCCTGATCAAGACAGTGGACGAGCTGGCGGCGCAGGGCGCGCTGCCGGACGTGGTGGTGGCCGACGTGCGGATGCCGCCGACGCACACCGACGAGGGGGTGCGGGCCGCCGTGCGGCTGCGCCGTGACCATCCCGGGGTCGGGGTGCTCGTGCTGTCGCAGTACGTGGAGGAGCAGTACGCCACCGAACTGCTGGCCGGTTCCAGCACCGGGGTGGGGTATCTGCTCAAGGATCGGGTGGCCGAGGTCCGGGAGTTCCTGGACGCGGTGGTGCGCGTGGCCAGGGGCGGTACGGCCCTGGACCCCGAGGTGGTCGCCCAGCTCCTGGGCCGCAGCCGCAAGCAGGACGTGCTGGCGAACCTGACGCCGCGCGAGCGCGAGGTACTGGGCCTGATGGCCGAGGGGCGCACCAATTCCGCGGTGGCGAAGCAGCTCGTGGTGAGCGACGGCGCGGTGGAAAAGCACGTCAGCAATATCTTCATGAAGCTCGGTCTGTCCCCGAGCGAGGGGGATCACCGGCGTGTACTGGCGGTTCTCACCTATCTAAGATCTTGATCGACTGACACTCTGTCAGGTGAGGTGTGGTGGCACCGGCCCCGAAACGCACCTTTCGGGGTCCGGCGCCATCGCCCGGAGGTTTGGAATATTTCGCGTACTGCACGACGTCTGTCGGACAGACCGCCCCCCAAAGGACGGTCCAGAATTCGGGCGACCCAGGGACGAATGACCTCACGGACGTAGGGTTGGCCTTGGGAGCGAGCGCCCACGCCTCGAAGGAGGTCCAGTTCAGTGACCAGCCAGGTCAGTAGCCCGGCCGAGCAGGCCGACGGGGCCGAAGGCTCAGTGGTCGGCGAGCAGCGCACGTCGCTGCGGCCCGGTGGGAGCGGCAAGGAAGTCCGCCGCCTCGATCGTGTGATCATCCGATTCGCGGGTGACTCGGGCGACGGAATGCAGCTCACCGGCGACCGTTTCACCTCGGAAACCGCGTCCTTCGGCAACGACCTCTCGACCCTGCCGAACTTTCCCGCCGAGATCCGTGCCCCCGCCGGAACTCTTCCGGGCGTGTCGTCCTTCCAGCTGCATTTCGCCGATCACGACATCCTGACGCCGGGCGACGCCCCGAATGTGCTGGTGGCGATGAATCCGGCGGCGTTGAAGGCGAATATCGCGGACGTTCCGCGCGGCGCGGAGATCATCGTCAATACCGATGAGTTCACCAAGCGCCCGATGGCCAAGGTCGGCTACGCGACGTCACCGCTGGAAGACGGCTCGCTGGACGCGTACAACATCCATCCGGTGCCCCTGACGACGCTGACGGTGGAGGCGCTGAAGGACTTCGGGCTGTCGCGGAAGGAGGCCGAGCGCAGCAAGAACATGTTCGCGCTGGGTCTGCTGTCGTGGATGTACCACCGCCCGACGGAGGGCACGGAGGCCTTCCTGCGGACGAAGTTCGCGAAGAAGCCGGAGATCGCCGAGGCGAACGTGGCCGCCTTCCGGGCCGGCTGGAACTTCGGCGAGACCACCGAGGACTTCGCGGTCTCCTACGAGGTCGCCCCGGCGACGAAGTCCTTCCCGACGGGCACCTACCGCAACATCTCCGGCAACCTGGCCCTGTCGTACGGCCTCATCGCCGCGGCCCGACAGGCGGACCTCCCGCTGTACCTGGGCTCGTACCCGATCACGCCGGCGTCCGACATCCTGCACGAGCTGAGCCGGCACAAGAACTTCGGCGTACGGACCTTCCAGGCCGAGGACGAGATCGCAGGGATCGGCGCGGCCCTGGGCGCGGCGTTCGGTGGCGCCCTGGGGGTCACGACCACCTCGGGTCCGGGTGTGGCGCTGAAGTCGGAGACCATCGGTCTGGCGGTGTCGCTGGAGCTGCCGCTGCTGATCGTGGACATCCAGCGGGGCGGTCCCTCGACGGGGCTGCCGACCAAGACCGAGCAGGCCGACCTGCTCCAGGCCATGTACGGGCGCAACGGCGAGGCCCCCGTCCCGATCGTGGCCCCGCGCACCCCCGCGGACTGCTTCGACGCGGCGATCGACGCCGCCCGGATCGCCCTGGAGTACCGGACCCCGGTGTTCCTGCTGTCCGACGGCTACCTCGCCAACGGCTCCGAGCCCTGGAAGATCCCGGAGGTCACGGACCTGCCGGACCTCACGGTGCAGTTCGCGGCCGGTCCGAACCACGAGCTGGCGGACGGCACCGAGGTGTTCTGGCCGTACAAACGCGATCCGCAGACCCTGGCGCGCCCGTGGGCGGTCCCCGGCACCCCCGGCCTCGAACACCGCATCGGCGGCATCGAGAAGCAGGACGGCACCGGCAACATCTCCTACGACCCCGCCAACCACGAGTTCATGGTCCGCACCCGCCAGGCCAAGATCGACGGCATCCGGGTCCCCGACCTGGACGTGGACGACCCCGACGAGGCCCGCGTCCTCGTCCTCGGCTGGGGCTCCACCTACGGCCCCATCACCGCGGCCGTACGCCGGGTACGGGCCGCCGGACTGCCGATCGCGCAGGCGCACCTGCGTCACCTCAACCCGTTCCCGAGGAATCTCGGGGAGGTCCTGAAGCGTTACGACAAGGTAGTGGTGCCGGAGATGAACCTCGGGCAGCTCGCCACCCTGATCCGGGCGAAGTACCTGGTGGACGCCGCGTCGTACAACCAGGTCAACGGGATGCCCTTCAAGGCCGAACAGCTGTCGACGGTCCTCGAGGAGGCCATCAATGACTGAAGTCACCGAGGTGTCCGAAGCCGGGCATCATCTGCTGTCCCTCGTGCCCAAGGCCGAGGGGAAGCAGTCGATGAAGGACTTCAAGTCGGATCAGGAGGTCCGTTGGTGTCCGGGTTGCGGTGACTACGCCGTGCTCGCCGCCGTCCAGGGCTTCATGCCCGAACTCGGCCTCGCCAAGGAGAACATCGTCTTCGTCTCCGGAATCGGCTGCTCCTCCCGATTCCCCTACTACATGAACACCTACGGCATGCACTCCATCCACGGACGCGCACCCGCCATCGCCACCGGCCTCGCCACCTCCCGCCGCGACCTCTCCGTCTGGGTCGTCACCGGCGACGGCGACGCCCTCTCCATCGGCGGAAACCACCTCATCCACGCCCTCCGCCGCAACGTCAACCTCAAAATCCTCCTCTTCAACAACCGCATCTACGGCCTCACCAAAGGCCAGTACTCCCCCACCTCCGAACTCGGCAAAATCACCAAATCCACCCCCATGGGCTCCCTCGACGCCCCCTTCAACCCCGTCTCCCTCGCCATCGGAGCCGAAGCCGGATTCGTCGCCCGCACCATCGACTCCGACCGCAAACACCTCACCGACGTCCTGCGCCAAGCCGCCGACCACCAAGGCACCGCACTCGTCGAGATCTACCAGAACTGCAACATCTTCAACGACGGCGCCTTCGAAGCCCTCAAGGACAACAACCAGGCCCAAGACGCCCTCATCCGCCTCGAACACGGCCAACCCGTCCGCTTCGGCACCGACCACACCAAGGGCGTCATCCGCAACCCCACCACCGGCGACCTCGAAGCCGTCACCCTCACCCCCGAGAACACCCCCCACCTCCTCATCCACGACGCCCACACCACCAGCCCCACCACCGCCTTCGCCCTCTCCCGCCTCGCCGACCCCGACACCCTCCACCACACCCCCATCGGAGTCCTGCGCAGCGTCCAACGGCCCGTCTACGACACCCTCATGGCCGACCAACTCGACACCGCGATCGAGCGAAACGGCAAAGGCGACCTGACGACGCTACTGACCGGCAACGACACCTGGACCGTGGTCGGCTGACGGACCGCCGGCCGGCGCGCGCCGCCGACCGCGCCACGCGCGGCACCGCATGACGAGCGGTACGGCTCGGGGGTACGGCGCGCGGTACGGCGCGCGAGCACGCCGAGCGGACGACGGAACGAAGTGCGGCGGAAGCCCGGAGCGCGCTACGCGGTCCGGGCTTCGTCGTACGCGGCGCGGGCCGCCTGGACGTCGGCCGTCCGACGCTCGGTCCAGCGGGCGAGCGCCCACACCTGCTCGGCGGCCTCGCGGCCGAGGTCGGTGAGCGAGTAGTCCACCCGGGGCGGGATCACCGGCTGCGCCTCGCGCAGCAGGAATCCGTCGCGCTCCAGCGTCTGGAGGGTCTGGGCCAGCATCTTCTCGCTGACCCCGGCCACCTCCCGGCGGAGTTCGCTGAACCGGTACGAGCGCTCGACCAGGGCGGCGAGCACGAGGACGCCCCAGCGGCTGGTGACGTGCTCCAGCACGCCGCGGGAGGGGCACATGGGAGCCTTCACACTTACCTTCATGCAAGTACCTTACTTCAGAGTGGGTACTACCGAATAGTTAGCGCTCTCCGTACGGTAGTGACATCACCCCGCACGGCCGGCCCCACCGCCGGTCTCACCGCCGGTCCCACCAAGGAGCGCACCATGAGCAGCATCGTCGTCACCGGAGCCACCGGATCCCTCGGCCGCCTCGTCATCGAGGAACTGCTCGAACGGGTCCTCGCCGAGCGCGTCGCCGTCGTCGTACGGAACAAGGAGAAGGCGGCCGACCTGGCCGCGCGCGGCATCGACGTACGGATCGCCGACTACGACGAGCCGGCGAGCCTGGCCGGGGCCTTCGGGGCCGGCGACCGGGTACTGCTGATCTCCGGCAGCGAGGTCGGCCGCCGGGTTCCGCAGCACACCGCCGTGATCGACGCGGCGAAGACGGCCGGCGTGGCACAGCTCGCGTACACCGGGATCCTCGGCGGGCCCGAGGCGGACTTCGACCTGGCGGCCGAGCACAAGGTCACCGAGCGGGCGATCCTCGACTCGGGACTGCCGTACACCTTCCTGCGCAACGGCTGGTACCACGAGAACTACACCGCCCAACTGCCCGTGGTGCTGGAGCACGGCGCGGTCGTCGGCAGCGCCGGCGAGGGCCGGATCGCGTCCGCCGCGCGGGCGGACTACGCCGCGGCGGCGGCCGTGGTGCTGACCGGCGAGGGGCACCTGAACACGGTGTACGAGCTGTCCGGCGACACGGCCTGGAGCCTGGCGGAGTACGCGGCCGAGGTCGCGGGGCAGTCCGGCCGCGAGGTCGCGTACGCCGAGGTGCCGGCCGACACCCACCTGGGGATCCTGACCGGCGCGGGGGTGCCCGAGGGCTTCGCGGCGCTCCTCGTCGACGTGGACGCGGCGATCTCGCGCGGCCGGCTGGCGGGGACCGGCGGCGACCTGGCCCGCCTGATCGGCCGCCCGACGACCCCGGTGGCCGCGGCCATCGCCTCGGCCCTGGCCTGAGCCGCGCCGGGGGCCGGCCCGACTCAAGGCCCGTTCGAGGCCGACTCGACCTCCACCCCACCAGCCCGGATGTCATGAGTATCTCCCCCTTACGGGCATGACATCCGGGCTGTACGGCGATACCTTCGTGGGGTTGTGACTCGGGTGGCGAGTTGGCCGGAAGCCGTACTGGAGGCCCCGTGAAGGCAGAGAACGAGCAGCGCACGGGATTGCTCTACGGTTTCGGCGCGTACGGGATGTGGGGGTTGGTCCCCCTCTTCTGGCCCCTCCTGAAGCCGTCCGGGGCGATCGAGATCCTGGCCCACCGCATGGTGTGGTCGCTCGCCGTCGTCGGGATCGCCCTCCTCGCCCTGCGCCACTGGAGCTGGATGAGCGAGCTCGTGCGCCAACCGCGCAAACTGGCCCTGACCGCCCTGGCCGCCTCCGTGATCAGCGTGAACTGGGGCCTGTACATCTGGTCGGTCAACAACGGCCAGGTCGTCGAGGCCAGCCTCGGCTACTTCATCAATCCCCTGGTCACCATCGCGATCGGCGTCCTGGTGCTCGGCGAACGGCTGCGCCGGGCCCAGTGGGTGGCCGTCGGCATCGGCTTCTCCGCGGTGCTCGTGCTGGCCATCGGGTACGGACGGCCGCCCTGGATCTCCCTGGCGCTGGCCTTCTCCTTCGCCACGTACGGGCTGATCAAGAAGAAGCTCAACATGAGCGGCCTGGAGTCGCTGACGGCGGAGACCGCACTGCTGTTCCCGCCCGCCCTCGGCTACCTGCTGTGGCTGGCCGCGCAGGGGCGGTCCACCTTCGCGACGGAGGGCCTCGGCCACTCCGCGCTGCTGGCCGCCACCGGACTGGTCACCGCGGTCCCGCTGGTGTTCTTCGGTGCGGCCGCGATCCGGGTGCCGCTGTCGACGCTGGGCCTGCTCCAGTACATGGCCCCGGTGTTCCAGTTCGGGCTGGGCGTCCTGTACTTCCACGAGGCGATGCCGCCCGAGCGGTGGGCGGGCTTCTCCCTGGTCTGGGCCGCGCTGGCCCTGCTGACCTGGGACGCACTGCGGACCTCGCGCCGCTCCCGGGCCCATTCGGCCGCCGCCGCGACTCTCGCGCCGGTCGCCCCGGCGAGCGCTCCGACGGAGCCGACGACGGCCCGCGAGCCCGCGTAGCGGCTCGCTCCTCCCGCCCCACGATCCCCGGTACGGAACCCCCGTACCGGGGATCGTCCGTTTTCCGAACCGCCCTGACCGGATTGTGGTCTTGACGAATAGTCATACTCTCGCTGAACATCAGGCTCGCACTGACGCACTCATGCTCACCCGCTCTATCCCCGCACGTTCCGTCTCATCCCCATACGGAATTCCGGAGCCCCCACATGAGCCTGTCCGTCCCTCGGCGCCTCGCCGCCGTGACCGCGATCGCGGTCGCCGGCCTGTTCGCCGCCACCTCCCCCGCCGCGCTCGCCGCGCCCACGGCGGTCAACGCCGCTCCCACCCCTCCCGACATCCCGCTGGCCAACGTCAAGGCGCACCTGACGCAGCTCCAGACCATCGCCACCAACAACGGCGGCAACCGTGCCCACGGCAGGGCCGGTTACAAGGCCTCGATCGACTACGTGAAGGCCAAGCTGGACGCGGCCGGGTTCACCACCAGCCTCCAGACCTTCACCTCCAGCGGCGCCACCGGCTACAACCTGATCGCGGACTGGCCGGGCGGTGACCCCAACTCCGTCCTGATGTCCGGCTCGCACCTGGACTCGGTGACCGCCGGTCCCGGCATCAACGACAACGGCTCCGGATCGGCGGCCGTCCTCGAGACCGCGCTGGCCGTCTCCCGTGCCCAGCTCCAGCCCACGAAGCACCTGCGCTTCGGCTGGTGGGGCGCCGAGGAACTGGGTCTGGTCGGCTCGAAGTACTACGTCAACAGCCTGTCGGCCACCGAGAAGGCGAAGTTCTCCGGCTATCTGAACTTCGACATGATCGGCTCGCCGAACCCGGGCTACTTCGTCTACGACGACGACCCCACGATCGAGCAGACCTTCAAGAACTACTACGCGGGCCTCGGCATACCCACCGAGATAGAGACCGAGGGCGACGGACGCTCCGACCACGCGCCGTTCAAGAACGCGGGCATCCCGGTCGGCGGCCTGTTCTCGGGCGCCGACTACACCAAGACGGCGGCCCAGGCGCAGAAGTGGGGCGGCACCTCCGGTCAGGCCTTCGACCGCTGCTACCACTCCTCCTGCGACACCACCGCGAACATCAACGACACCGCCCTGGACCGCAACGCGGACGCCATCGCCTACGCGATCTGGAACCTGGGCGCCGGCACCCCGGTGCCGCCCGGCAAGTCCTTCGAGAACACCGCCGACGTGAACATCCCCGACTCCCCCGGTGCCGCGGCGAGTTCGCCGGTCACCGTCTCGGGCGTCACGGGCAACGCCCCGGCGACCACCAAGGTGGACGTGAACATCGTCCACACCTACCGGGGTGACCTCCAGATCGACCTCATCGCCCCGGACGGCAGCGCCTACCGGCTGAAGAACTCCTCCAGCTCGGACTCGGCCGACAACGTCGTCGCCTCGTACACGGTCAACGCGTCGAGCGAGGTCGCCAACGGGATCTGGAAACTCCAGGTCAAGGACGTGGCGGCGCAGGACGTCGGCTACATCAACAGCTGGAAGATCACCTTCTAGGACCTCGGGACCCAGGGACCCGGGTCCTCAGGGGCCCCGCGATCCACGGGACCCTCGGGCCCCGGGGATCCCGGCGCCCTCGCAAGCCTCCGGAACCTCCCGGACCGGCCTCGCCGCACCGTGCTACGCGTCCTCCGCGTGGCCCCGCAGCGAGGCCGGCAGGGGTTCCCTGATGAGGCTGCGCAGTTCGTCGGCGACCGCGCCGATGTCCAACCGGCCCAGCTTCGCCGCCTCGACGAGGTCCCCCAACTCCTCCGGGGAGGGCAACTGCTTCGCCCCGGCCACCCGCAGGTACGAGCGGGTCGCGGCGGCCGCGTAGAACTCGTTCATCGGGGATTCCAGCGCCGGGCAGACCGCGAGGGTGTGCAGAAACGCGGCGGCCCGCCACGCGGTGTCCGGGGCGGGCTGTTCGGGCACCAGGACGAGGTCGTTCTGGTGCCGGGCGACCGCGGCGGCCACCCCGGAGGGATCCCACACGGCGGGATCCGACGGAAGGTGATGAGCCAGGGCCGTCCAGGCCCACTCCATGGTGATCTTCAATTGCCGAACCGCTCCTGGAAGTAGCTCCAGTGGTCGGCGAACTCCTCGATGCCGGAGAGGAACGACTTCCGGTCCTCGTCCAGTTCGCGTTCGGTGACCTCGGTGATCAGCGCGGTCACCGTCGTCCCCAAAGCCGCCGCGCGCGCCTTGAGGCGCTCGTGGAACTCTTCGTCCAGGCGGATGGTGACGTGTCTCGACATGGCGTTCACCGTACAGCGGTCGTGCTGTACGCAGGAGAGGAACGACAGAAGGGTGGCCGGGGACACAAGTCCCCGGCCACCCTCCGTGCCCGCGTGGCCCCTTGGTGGGGCCGGCCGGGCTACTTCGCCGAGTTGGCCGTCTTCACCAGCGCGTCCTTGGTGACGGCGCCGACGTAGACCTTGCCGTCGTCGGTGATCAGCGCGTTGACCAGGCGGGTCGAGAAGACCCGGCCGGAACCGAACGAGCCGTTGACCTTCTCACCGAGCGAGTCGATGAACTGCTTGGCCTCCTTGGGGGCGTCCTTCCCGTTCGCCGCGGCCTCGGCGTCCTTCAGGCCCTTGCCGCCCGGTACGGAGATCTGTGCGACCGTCGCCCAGCCCTCGCCGAGCACCTTCACGTCGCCGTCGCCCGCGCCGCCGGTCAGGGCACCGAGGCCCGGGAAGGCGTCCAGGGCCTTCCACTCCTTGCCGTGCTCGCCCTTGGCGCCCTTGTCCGCCTCGGCGGCGCCCTCGGTCACCTTGGCGCCCTTGGGCGGGGTGAAGGCGAAGACGTCGGCGGCCGGCTTGGCGAAGTCCACCTTGGTGAAGCCGGCGTCCACGATCGGCTTGCCGCCCTGGCTGGACAGCAACTGCACACGCAGCGGCACGCCGTTCTTGGCGTCGACCGAGATCTGGACGGAGCCGACGGTGGAACCGGACTGCTTGGGCTTCAGCACGAGCTGGTAGGCGTCCCGGCCGGCCACCTGCGCGGTGTCGCCGACGCTGACGTCGGTGGTCGGGCCGGCGGCCTTCAGGACGTCCTGGGCAAGCTGCTGCGGCGAGGCGCCGAGCCGCTCGGCCGTCTTGTGGTTGCCCTTGCCCTTGGCGGCCGTCTCCTCGTGCTTCTCGTGCCAGGCCTCGTTGGACTGGCTGTCGTAGCCCCACACGTCGGCGCCGTTGTGGATGAGGCTGTACTCGTCCTTGCCGTCCAGGAACGTGAGCTTCTGGCGGTCCGGGCCATCGGCCGCGACGCGGAAGGTGTGCGTGCCGTTGGCCAGTTGCGCGACCTTGTCCTGCGGGTCGGCCGAGCCGCCCGCGACGCCCCCGCCGCCGAGCAGGCCGCTCGCCAGGGTCGGCAGGCCGAGGTCGGTGCTGACCCGGGCGCTGCCGGACAGCTCCTGGACGTCCGAGGCGGCGATCTTCTCGATCAGCTGCTGAGCCGTCACCTTCGGCAGGTCCGGTCCTCCGGCGTTCGCGAAGGCCGGGACCATCGCGATGGTCGCCGCGGCCACCCCGAACACCGCGACCGGTACGGCGTACCGAGCGGCCTTGTGGGTCTTCGTGTTCGTTGCCATGTTGTCTGCCCTACCTCTGTGTGTACGGCGGCGACCTACCCGTCATTCATGTACACGTCCACCCCGCGCCGCCACTCTCACCCGATCTGGTGGGGATGTGCCTCCATCTGACCAAAGAAGAGGGCGGTGGGGCGTCACTCCCCGGACTCAAGTTCACGTACCTCGCAGGGATGACACGACACGGGCTCGGCATCCCCCACCCGTAGGGGTTGCCGAGCCCGGTACGCCATCTCGGAGGGTGTCCGCCGCGGGGCTCAGCCCGCGCGGTGCACCACCGCGTCGCACAGCTCTTCGAGCGCCGACTTGGCGAAGCACTCGGGCAGCGGCGCGAGCGTCGCCCGCGCCTCCTGCGCGTACCGGATGGTGTCCCGTCGGGCCTGCTCCAGGGCCGGGTGGACGCGCAGCCGGGACAGCACTTCGGCGTGTCGGGCGTCGTCCGTCAGATCGCCGTCCAGCAGCCCCACGAGCTCCAGGTCGTCCGGGTTCCCGTCCCGCTCCGCCATCTCGCGCAGCCGCAGCACGGGCAGCGTGGGGATGCCCTCGCGCAGGTCGGTGCCGGGGGTCTTGCCGGACTCGTGCGAGTCGGAGGCGATGTCGAGGACGTCGTCCGCGAGCTGGAAGGCGGTGCCGAGCCGCTCCCCGTACTGGGTCAGGATGTCGACGACCGACTCGTCGGCGCCGGACATCAGCGCGCCGAAGCGGCCGGAGACCGCGATCAGCGAGCCGGTCTTGCCGGCGATGACGTCGAGGTAGTGGGCGACCGGGTCGCGGCCGTCGCGGGGGCCGGCGGTCTCCAGGATCTGGCCCGTCACCAGGCGCTCGAAGGCCTCCGCCTGGATCCGGACGGCCTCGGGTCCGAGGTCGGCCAGGATGTGCGAGGCGCGGGCGAACAGGAAGTCACCCGTGAGGACGGCCACGGAGTTGCCCCACCGGGCGTTCGCGCTCTCCACGCCGCGGCGCACGTCCGCCTCGTCCATGACGTCGTCGTGGTAGAGCGTGGCCAGGTGGGTGAGTTCCACCACCACGGCGGACGGCACGATGCCCGGGGCGTAGGGATCCCCGAAGCGGGACGCGAGCATCACCAGCAACGGCCGGAACCGCTTGCCTCCGGCCCGCACCAGGTGCTGCGCGGCCTCGGTGATGAAGGGGACTTCGCTCTTGGTGGCCTCCAGCAGACCCGCCTCGACGGCGGCCAGTCCGGCCTGGACATCGGTCTCAAGAGCCTGGTCCCGCACGCTCAGTCCGAACGGCCCGACGACGGTCACGAGGGGTACTCCTGTCTGCTGACGATCACCTTGACGATCACATGGATTGTCGATGTGTCGCTGCCATCACTCAAGCCAGCGTATCCGGTCTGTTTTCGATCACCCAGGGCGCCCGCCCGGCCGCCACGCGCGCACCGCCCGATGCGCACCGGTATGTTCTGGAGGAGCCGAAACAACCAGAGAAGGCGTTTTGTCCAGAACTGCAGCCGATCGAGGCGCGGCCTCCGTCTCGGCGGCCTACGGGACCATGGTCTACCTCGTCTCCGTCGCCGGCGGATGGCTCGCCGACCGGATCCTCGGTTCCTGTCGAGCGGTGCTCTGCGGCGGCATCCCGATCGCCTGCGGCCACCACGCCATGGCCGTGCCGACCGCCGTCATGATGCTGCCGGCCTCGACCAACGCCCGCACGGCGATCCTCGGCTTCCACTTCCCCGCCGGCCGGTACGCCTCGGCGCTCGGTGCCTTCGAGGTGGCGCCGGCGCCGGTCGTGGCCGCGCTGTGGGCCCGGACGGGCCATCGCGGTCGCCGCGGGCCTCGTCGTGATCGCCCTGGCGCCCTGGCTCAAGCGCACCATGCACCCCCGTCCACTGAGGCCGACCGGCGATCGGAGACTGGTTCCCGCATGATCATCCGCACCGATTTCCCGTACGCGACCACCCGCGAGGACGTCCGGATCCCGCTGTCCGACGGGGTCGAGCTGTACGCCCGGATCTGGCGCCCGGTCACCGACGAACCCGTGCCCGCCCTGCTGGAGTACCTCCCGTACCGGCTCACCGACGGGACCGCGCCCCGCGACTGGCGGCGACACCCCTGGTACGCGGGCCACGGATACGCCTCCGTACGCGTCGACGTGCGCGGCCACGGGTGCAGCGGCGGCGACCCCGGCGACGAGTACGACGCCCGGGAGTTGGCCGACGGCGTCGCGGTGGTGGAATGGCTCGCCGCGCGGCCGTGGTGCACGGGCGCGGTGGGCATGTTCGGGATCTCCTGGGGCGGCTTCAACAGCCTCCAGATCGCCGCGCTCGCCCCCGAGGCGCTGAAGGCCGTCGTTACCGTCTGCTCCACCGACGACCGCTACGACAACGACGTGCACTACATGGGCGGCTCGGTGCTGGCCGTGGACATGCACGCCCGGGCCTCCACGATGCTGGCCTTCGCCTCCCGCCCGCCGGACCCGCTGTACGCGGGCGAGGGGTGGCGGGAGCGGTGGCTCGCCCGGCTGGAGGCCGTGGAGCCGCTGATCCACACCTGGCTCGGGCACCAGACCCGGGACGACTACTGGCGCCACGGCAGCGTCTGCGAGGACTACTCCGCCATCGGCGCGGCGGTGCTGGCCGTCGGCGGCTGGCACGACCCGTACCGGGACACGGTGCTGCGCCTGGTCGAGCACCTGCCGGCGGGCCGGGTGCGGGGGCTGATCGGCCCCTGGTCGCACCAGTACCCCGACCGGGGCCTGCCGCCGGGCCCGGCCATCGGTTTCCTCCAGGAGACCCTGCGCTGGTGGGACCACTGGCTCCGGGGCGAGGACAACGGGGTCATGGACGAGCCGCTGCTGCGTTCCTGGATCAGCGAGTCACACCCCCCTGCCACCGTGTACGAGCGCCTGGAGGGCCGCTGGGTCGGCGACACCGCCTGGCCCTCGCCCTCGGTCGTTCCCGTCTCCTACGGGCTCCAGGGCCCGCCCGTGGCCGTCGCCTCGCCGCAGCACACCGGTCTGGACGCCGGGCGTTTCCTCCCCTTCGGCAACGACGCGGACCTGCCGCCGGACCAGCGCGAGGAGGACGCCAAGTCGGCGTGCTTCGAGTTCCCCGTGGCGCCGGGCGAACCGGTGGAGATCCTCGGCCGGCCCTCGGTCACCCTGCGGCTGCGGATGGACGTCCCCTACGGTCAGGTGATCGCCCGGCTGTGCGACGTGGCCCCGGACGGGTCCTCCACCCTGGTCACGCGGGGCGTGCTGAACCTGTCCGCGCGGCGCGGGCGGGACCGGGCGGCGCCGTGGCCGGCGGGCGCGACCGAGGACGTCACCTTCGAGCTGAACGGCATCGGCCACGCCTTCCCGCCGGGGCACCGGATCCGGCTGGCGGTGTCCTCCGCGTACTGGCCCTGGATCTGGCCGCGGGCGGGCTCCGAGGCGGGGTGGACGCTCGACCCGGCCGGCAGCACCCTCGAACTCCCCCTGCGCACGCCCGGCCCCGCCGACCACGGGATCGTCTTCGAGGCCCCGGAACAGTCCGAGCCGCTGCGCGTGGTGTACCCCGACACCCTGGAGGAGCCCCGACCGGAGCGGCTCGTCGTACGCGACGTCGCGGCCGGGACCTGGCGGCTGGAGGTGGACCCCCGCCACGGGGGGACGCGGGTGTACCCGGACGGGCTGGAGTTCTCCGAGGACGCGGTGGAGGTGTACGAGATCGACTCCTCGGACCCGCTGTCCGCCCGCACCCGGTCGGACTGGCGGATCCGCCTGCACCGACCGGACCTGGGCTGGGACACCCGGGTGGAGACCCGGTCGGAGATCCGTTGCGACGAGGGCGGGTTCCTGACGTCGAACGAGGTGGTGTGCCGGGACGGCGACGAGGTGGTGTTCCACCGGACGTGGGAACGGCGCCTGCCGAGGGCGGCGGGCTGACGCGCCGGCCACCCTCCGGCACCCGGCCGGGTCAGCCGTAGAGGCGTTCCAGTACCACCGCGATGCCGTCGTCCTCGTTCGACAGCGTCAGTTCGTCGGCGACGGCCACCAGCTCTCGGTGAGCGTTGGCCATGGCCACGCCGTGAGCGGCCCACGCGAACATCGGGACGTCGTTGGGCATGTCCCCGAAGGCGATCGTCGAGGACGCCGGCAGGTCCAGGACCTCCGCCGCCCGGGCCAGGCCGCTCGCCTTGTCGATGCCCGGCGGCTGGAGCTCCACGGTGTGCTCCCCGGCCATCGTCACGTTGACGAGGTCGCCGACCACCCCCCGCGCGACCCGGGTCAGTTCGTCGTCGTCCAGGCGCGGGTGCTGGAGCAGCACCTTGTTGATCGGGGCGGACCACAGGTCCGCGCGGCTGTGGACGCGGACCGTCGGCAGGTGCGGGTGCCACATCCGGTAGCCGGGCCCTATCAACATCTCCGCGTTCACCCCCTCCTGGTTCACGGCGGCGTAGACCTCGCCGATCTCCGCCTCGATCTTCCCGAGGGCGACCTCGGCGAGGCCCCGGTCCATGGACACGGAGTGCAGCAGGCGTCCGCGCGCCGCGTCGTACACCTGCGCTCCCTGCCCGCACACCGCGAGCCCCGTGTAGCCGAGGCCGTCGAGTACGTGGCGAACCTGCGGGACCGGGCGTCCGGTCACGATGATGTGCTGGGCACCGGCCGCTCGGGCGGTCGCGAGGGCCTTGTGGGAGCGGGCCGAGACGGTGTCTCCGGCGCGCAGCAGAGTCCCGTCCAGATCGGTGGCCACTAGTGCATAGGGGAGGGCGGAAGTCACCTCGCCAAGGATACGGACCCCCTCGGACAAGTCCTACAAATAGCGCCCGAATCCGGCCTCCCGCCCGCCCCACCAGCCACGTAACGTGTCAACCAGCCCCCGGGACACCCCCGGACCGCGTCGAAAGCGAGGCAGTAACCCATGCCCCAGCAGAGCCCCCTCGATGTTCCCGAGGGCGACCCGTTCGGGCCGCACAACCTCCCCTACGGCGTGTTCTCCACCTCCGGGGACCCGCGCCGGCGGATCGGGGTACGGATCGGCGGGCACGTGCTCGACGCCGGGGCGGCCGCCGTCGCGCTCGGCTCCCCGTACGCCGAACTCCTCGGCCGGGACTCCCTCAACCCGCTGCTCGCCGCGGGCCGCACGGCCTGGCGCGACGTGCGCCGGGCGCTGACCGCCTGGGTCACCGATCCGGGCCACCGGCCCGCCGTGGAGCCGCACCTGCTGCCGCTGGACGCCGTGGAGCGGCACCTGCCGTACGAGGTCGCCGATTACGTCGACTTCTACGCGAGCGAGCACCACGCCACCAACGTCGGACAGATGTTCCGTCCGGACGGCGACGCCCTCACCCCCAACTGGAAGCACCTGCCGATCGGCTACCACGGCCGCGCCGGCACCCTCGTGGTCTCCGGCACCGACGTGGTGCGGCCCTCCGGCCAGCGCAAGACCCCCGCCGATCCGGCGCCCGTCTTCGGGCCGAGCGTCAAGCTCGACATCGAGGCCGAGGTCGGATTCGTCGTCGGCACCCCGTCCGAACTCGGCCGCCCGGTGCCACTGGCCGACTTCGAGGACCACGTCTTCGGGCTGTTCCTGCTCAACGACTGGTCCGCGCGGGACATCCAGGCCTGGGAGTACGTGCCGCTCGGCCCGTTCCTCGGCAAGTCCTTCGCCACCTCCGTCTCCGCCTGGGTGACCCCGCTGGAGGCCCTCGACTCGGCCCGCGTCGCCCCGCCCGCCCGGGACTTCCCGCTGCTGCCCTACCTCGACGACGCCGACAGCGACCGGCCCGGCGGCTTCGACCTCCACATCAGCGTCGCCCTCAACGGGCAGGAGGTGGCCAGGCCGCCGTTCTCCTCGATGTACTGGACCGCCGCCCAGCAACTGGCCCACATGACCGTCAACGGCGCCTCCCTGCGCACCGGCGACGTGTACGGCTCCGGCACCGTCAGCGGCCCGGACGTCGACCAGCGCGGCTCGCTCCTGGAGCTCACCTGGAACGGCCGCGACAGCATCGAACTGGCCGACGGCAAGCGCACGTTCCTGGAGGACGGCGACGTCGTCACCCTCACCGCCTGGGCCCCCGGCGCCGACGGCACCCGCGTCGGCCTCGGCGAGGTCACCGGCCGCGTCGTGGCCGGCCGGTAGGCCCCGTCCCCGGGGTGGCACCGGGGCCGCACCCACCCCTTTGGGCGCGGCCCGCGTGCGCACCCCGGGGCGCCCCGCGATGGTGGACGCACGGGACGGGACAACCGTGCCTCCGTACCGCCACCGCGAGGAGCCGCCATGCACGCACGCCGCCGGAAGACCGTCCTCACCTGCGTGGCCGCGGTGTCGCTCGGGCTGGCCGCCGTGGCCCCGGCGCACGGCGTCGACGGTCCGGCGCCCGACCCGCGCGACCGGCAGGCCATGAGGGACATGGCGACGGCGATCCGGGTGACGGCCAAGTACGTGGACGAGCGGCAGGCCCTCAAGGACGGGTACGTCCCGCACGGCGAGAGCTGCATGAACAACCCGTTCGGGGCGGGCGCGATGGGCTACCACTACGTCAAGCAGGCCAACTGGGGTTCGAAGGACCCCGCCCGGCCGACCGCGCTCCTCTACAGCAGCGAGAAGGACCGCAGCGGCCGCCGCCGGCTGGAGACCGTCGAGTGGATGTCCACCGACCGGGACCAGGACCTGAAGACCAAGGACGACCGGCCGAGCATGTTCGGACTCCCCTTCGACGGGCCGATGCCGGGCCACTGGGCGGGCATGCCCAAGCACTACGACCTGCACATGTGGGCGTACAAGAAGAACCCTGCGGGCCGCTTCCACAACTGGAACACGGCCCTGTCCTGCCCGAAGAAGGCCGGCTCCAAGACCATGCCGGAGAACTCCGGACACGCGCACGGCCACTAGGCGCCGTCGTCACGTGCCGAACGCACATGCCTCACCCGGAAGGGCGGTGTTCCGCGGATCCCCGGCGCTACGCTGGTCGCACTCGCGAGACTCCGGCTCATGGGAGCACTGATGAACCCGGAACACAGCTGGCCGGTCCCCCCCGAGGGCGGCTGGACCGCGGACGACCTGGACACGCTTCCGAATCTGCCTCCGCACACGGAGCTGATCGACGGGAGCTTGGTTTTCGTGAGTCCGCAGACCCTCTTCCACACACGGGCGGTCGATTTCTTCACTTCGGGACTGCGGTCGCTGGTCCCGGACGGCCTGGAAGTCTTGCGCGAGTTCACGATCGACATCGACCGGCGCAACCGCCCCGAACCCGATGTCGTCGTGTTCCGTGAGGACGTCCTCACGGACATGGCCCAGACCCGGTTCGCCGCGGAGGCGGTCCTCCTGGCGATCGAGGTGGTCTCCCCCGAGTCCGTCGACCGCGACCGCGAGACCAAGCCCCTGAAGTACGCGCGGGCGGGGATCCCCCATTACTGGCGCGTGGAGAACAAGGACGGCCGTGCCGTCGTCTACGTCTTCGAACGGGAGCCGGCCGGCGGCGGCTACGTCGCCACCGGCATCTTCCACGACCGCCTGAAGGTCTCCGTCCCCTTCTCCATCGACCTCGACCTCACCGCCATCACGGCGAAGCGGGCACGGCCCGAGTAACCCTCCGCACACACCACAGGGCCCGGCCCCCCGAGGGGGCCGGGCCCTGTCGCGTCGAAGCCGGCGTCAGCGGACGAACGTGCTCGCCTGGCCCGCCAGGTCCAGGAAGTACTGCGGGGCCACGCCCAGGACCACCGTCACCGCGACGCCGACGGCGATGGTCGTCATCGTCAGCGGCGAGGGCACCGCGACCGTCGGGCCGTCGGCCTTCGGCTCGCTGAAGAACATCAGGACGATCACCCGGATGTAGAAGAACGCGGCGATCGCGGACGAGAGCACACCGACCACGACCAGCACCCCGGCGCCGCCCTCCGCCGCCGCCTTGAACACGGCGAACTTGCCGGAGAAGCCGGAGGTCAGCGGGATGCCGGCGAAGGCCAGCAGGAACACCGCGAAGACGGCCGCCGTCAGCGGCGAGCGCCGCCCCAGGCCGGCCCACTTCGACAGGTGCGTGGCCTCGCCGCCCGCGTCGCGGACCAGTGTGACCACGGCGAAGGCGCCGATCGTCACGAAGGAGTACGCCGCCAGGTAGAAGAGGACGGACTGGACGCCCTCCGCCGAGGTGGCGATCACACCGGCCAGGATGAACCCGGCGTGCGCGATCGACGAGTAGGCCAGGAGCCGCTTGACGTCGGTCTGGGTCACCGCGATCACGGCGCCCGCGAGCATCGTGACGATCGCGACGCCCCACATCACCGGCCGCCAGTCCCAGCGCAGGCCCGGCAGGACCACGTACAGCAGGCGCAGGAGGGCGCCGAAGGCGGCCACCTTCGTCGCCGCCGCCATGAAGCCGGTGACCGGGGTCGGGGCTCCCTGGTAGACGTCCGGGGTCCACATGTGGAACGGCACCGCGCCGACCTTGAACAGCAGGCCCATCAGGATCAGCGCGCCGCCGATCAGCAGCAGCGCGTCGTTGCCCATCGTGCCGGCCAGCGCCGGATCGATCTTCTGGACGGTGCCGTCGACCACGTCCGCGATGACCGCGTACGAGACCGAGCCCGCGTACCCGTACAGCAGCGCGATGCCGAAGAGCAGGAACGCCGAGGAGAACGCGCCCAGCAGGAAGTACTTGACGGCGGCCTCCTGCGACATCAGCCGCTGGCGGCGGGCGACGGCGCAGAGCAGGTACAGCGGGAGGGAGAAGACCTCCAGCGCGATGAACAGCGTCAGCAGGTCGTTCGCCGCCGGGAAGATCAGCATGCCGGCGACCGCGAACATCATCAGCGGGAAGACCTCGGTGGTGCTGAAGCCCGCCTTGACGGCGGCCTTCTCGCTGTCGCTGCCGGGTACGGAGGCCGCCTGCGCGGCGAAGGAGTCCACCCGGTTGCCGTGCGCCGCCGGGTCGAGGCGACGTTCGGCGAAGGTGAACACGGCCACGATCGAGGCGAGCACGATGGTGCCCTGGAGGAACAGCGCCGGCCCGTCGACGGCGATGGCGCCCATGGCCGCGGTGTGGGCCTTGGTGGAGCCGTACCCGCCGGCCGCGAGGCCGACGATCGCCGCGAAGGCCGAGGCCAGTGCGGCGACGGCCAGGAACACCTGGACGTAGTGGCGGGACTTGCGCGGGACGAAGGCCTCCACGAGGACTCCGAGGACCGCCGCGCCCACCACGATCAGGATGGGCGAGAGCTGCGCGTACTCGATGTGCGGGGTCGGGATGCGGGTGGCCGGGTCCCCGGCCGCCAGCGCCCACCACCCCTGGGCAGCAGTCACGGTGCTCACTTCGCCGCCTCCCCGTTCTTGGCGTCGACCACGACCTCTGGCTTCGGGTCGGTCTGTTTCACGTCCGACATGGTGTGCTTCACCGCCGGGTTGACGATCTCGGTCAGCGGCTTCGGGTACACGCCGAGGCCGATCAGGAGCACGATCAGCGGCGCGACCACGAGCACCTCGCGCAGGTGCAGGTCCGGCATGGTGCGGACCTCCTCCTTCACGGGGCCGGTCATCGTGCGCTGGTAGAGCACCAGGGTGTAGAGCGCGGCGAGCACGATGCCCACGGTGGCGATGACGCCGACCACCGGGTACCGGGCGAACGTGCCGACCAGGACCAGGAACTCGCTGACGAACGGGGCGAGTCCGGGCAGCGACAGGGTGGCGAGACCACCGATGAGGAAGGTGCCGGCGAGGACCGGGGCCACCTTCTGCACGCCGCCGTAGTCGGCGATGAGCCGGGAGCCGCGCCGCGAGATCAGGAAGCCGGCCACCAGCATCAGCGCCGCCGTCGAGATCCCGTGGTTGACCATGTAGAGGGTGGCGCCCGACTGCCCCTGCGAGGTCATCGCGAAGATGCCCAGGACGATGAACCCGAAGTGCGAGATCGAGGCGTAGGCCACCAGCCGCTTGATGTCCCGCTGCCCGACCGCGACCAGCGCGCCGTAGACGATGCTGATCAGGGCGAGTACGAGGATGACCGGCGTGGCCCACTTGCTGGCGTCGGGGAACAGCCCGAGGCAGAAGCGGAGCATCGCGAAGGTGCCGACCTTGTCGACGACCGCGGTGATGAGGACGGCCACCGGGGCGGTGGACTCCCCCATCGCGTTCGGCAGCCAGGTGTGCAGCGGCCACAGCGGGGCCTTCACCGCGAAGGCGAAGAAGAAGCCGAGGAACAGCAGGCGCTCGGTGTTGGTCGCCATGTCGAGGGTGCCCGCCGCGCGGGCGGCGGCGATCTCCTGGAGCGAGAAGTTCCCGGCGACCACGTACAGCCCGATGACGGCCGCCAGCATGATCAGGCCGCCGACGAGGTTGTAGAGGAGGAACTTGACCGCCGCGTAGGAGCGTTGGGCGGCCGCGTTCTCCTCGGATCCGGCGTGGGCCCGGTCCCCGAAGCCGCCGATGAGGAAGTACATCGGGATGAGCATGGCTTCGAAGAAGATGTAGAAGAGGAAGACGTCGGTGGCCTCGAAGGAGATGATCACCATCGCCTCGACCAGCAGGATCAGGGCGAAGAAGCCCTGTGTCGGCCGCCACCGCGAGGAGCGCCACGTGGCGGAGCCACTGATCGGCTCGGCCAGGGGGTCGGCGTCGTTCCAGCCGGCGCCGATCACGAAGGGGATCAGCAGTGCGGTGAGCGCGATCAGCGCCACCCCGATGCCGTCGACGCCCAGCTCGTAGCGGACGCCGAAGTCGGCGATCCACGCGTGGGATTCGGTGAGCTGGTAGCGGTCGCCACCGGGCTCGAAGCGGATCGCGACGAGCACGGCCAGGGCCAGTGTCGCCAGCGAGAACAGCAGCGCGAGCCACTTGGCGGCGGTCCTGCGGGCGGCCGGGACGGCCGCCGTCAGGATCGCGCCGACCGCGGGCACGGCCGCCGTCACCGTCAGAAGCGGGACATTCATCTCACACCGCCCTCATCAGCAGGGTCGCGGCGATGAGGATCGCCGTGCCCCCGAACATCGAGACCGCGTAGCTGCGGGCGTAGCCGTTCTGCAGCTTGCGCAGCCGGCCCGACAGCCCGCCGACCGAGGCGGCCGTCCCGTTGACCACCCCGTCGACCAGACTGTGGTCGACGTACACGAGGGAGCGGGTCAGGTGCTCCCCGCCGCGCACCAGCACGACGTGGTTGAAGTCGTCCTGGAGCAGGTCCCGGCGGGCCGCCCGGGTGAGGAGCGAGCCGCGCGGGGCGACCACGGGTACGGGCTTCCTCCCGTACTGCGCGTACGCGATGCCCACGCCGATGATCAGGACCACGACCGTCGCGGCGGTGATGACACCGGCGCTGAGCGGGGAGTGGCCGTGCTCGAAGGAGGTGACGGGCTCCAGCCACTTCACGAAGGACTCGTTGAAGCTGAAGAGGGCGCCGGCGAAGACCGATCCGAAGGCGAGGACGATCATGGGGATCGTCATGGACTTCGGGGACTCGTGCGGGTCCGGCTCGTGGCCCTCGGCGTCGGGCTGCCAGCGCTTCTCGCCGAAGAACGTCAGGAGCATCACGCGGGTCATGTAGTACGCGGTGAGTGCCGCGCCGACCAGGGTGACCGCGCCGAGGATCCAGCCCTCGGTGCCGCCCTTCGCGAAGGCCGCCTCGATGATCTTGTCCTTGGACCAGAAGCCCGACAGGCCCGGGAAGCCGATGATGGCCAGGTAGCCGAGGCCGAAGGTGACGAAGGTGACCGGCATGAACTTCCGCAGGCCGCCGAAGCGCCGCATGTCCACCTCGTCGTTCATCCCGTGCATCACGGAACCCGCGCCGAGGAAGAGACCGGCCTTGAAGAAGCCGTGCGTCACCAGGTGCATGATCGCGAAGGCGTAGCCGATGGGGCCGAGGCCGGCCGCGAGGATCATGTAGCCGATCTGCGACATCGTGGAGCCCGCCAGGGCCTTCTTGATGTCGTCCTTCGCGCAACCGACGATCGCACCGAAGATCAGGGTGACGGCGCCGACCACGACGACCGCGGTCTGCGCGTCCGGAGCGGCGTTGAAGATCGCCCCGGACCGGGTGATGAGGTACACGCCGGCGGTGACCATGGTCGCCGCGTGGATCAGGGCCGAGACCGGGGTCGGGCCCTCCATCGCGTCCCCGAGCCAGGACTGCAGCGGCACCTGCGCCGACTTGCCGCAGGCCGCGAGCAGCAGCATCAGGGCGATGGCGGTCAGCGTGCCCTCGCCCGCCTCGTCCACGGCGCCGAACACCGGCCCGAAGGCGAAGGTCCCGAACGTGGTGAACATCAGCATGATGGCGATCGACAGGCCGATGTCACCGACCCGGTTGACCAGGAAGGCCTTCTTCGCGGCGGTGGCCGCGCTGGGCTTGTGCTGCCAGAAGCCGATGAGCAGGTACGAGGCCAGGCCCACGCCCTCCCACCCGACGTACAGCAGCAGGTAGTTGTCGGCGAGGACCAACAGCAGCATCGCCGCGAGGAAGAGGTTGAGGTAGCCGAAGAAGCGGCGGCGCCGCTCGTCGTGCTCCATGTACCCGATCGAGTACACGTGGATGAGCGTGCCCACCCCGGTGATCAGCAGGACGAACGTCATCGACAGTTGGTCGAGTTGGAACGCCACGTCGGCCTGGAAGCCCTCCACCGGGATCCAGGTGTACAGCCGCTGGAACATGGCCCGGTCGTCGCCGGGCCGGCTCAGCATGTCGGTGAACAGGGCCACGCCGATGCCGAAGGCGGCCGCGGCGAGCAGTGTGCCGAGCCAGTGGCCGGCCTTGTCGAGGCGTCGGCCGCCGCACAGCAGCACCACCGCCCCGAGCAGGGGCGCCGCCACCAGCAGCGCAATCAGATTCTCCACTGTTGAACGCCCCTTACAGCTTCATCAGGTTGGCGTCGTCGACCGAGGCCGAGTGGCGGGTGCGGAAGAACGACACGATGATCGCGAGGCCCACCACGACCTCCGCGGCGGCGACGACCATCGTGAAGAAGGCGATGATCTGGCCGTCGAGGTTGCCGTGCATCCGGGAGAAGGCGACGAAGGCGAGGTTGCAGGCGTTGAGCATCAGCTCCACGCACATGAACAGCACGATCGCGTTCTTCCGGACGAGTACGCCGGCCGCGCCGATGGTGAACAACAGGGCGGCCAGGTAGAGGTAGTTGACCGGGTTCACTTCGAGGCCTCCTCACGGCCGAGGCGCTCCGAGGAACTCTGCTCCAACGCCTTGAGGTCGCCGATCGCCTCGCTGGAGACGTCGCGGATCTGGCCGCGGGCGCGCAGCGTCTTGCTCACGGTCAGCTCGGACGGGGTGCCGTCCGGCAGGAGACCGGCGACGTCCACCGCGTTGTGTCGGGCGTACACGCCGGGGGCGGGCAGCGGCGGGAGCTGTACGCCCCCGCGCACCCGCTGTTCGGCGAGTTCGCGCTGGCTGGGGGCCCGCTCGGTGCGCTCGCGGTGCGTGAGCACCATCGCGCCGACGGCCGCGGTGATCAGCAGGGCGCCGGTGATCTCGAAGGCGAAGATGTACCGGGTGAAGATCAGCTCGGCGAGGCCTTCGACGTGGCCGGCGGAGTTGACCCGGCCGAGCCCGTTGAAGTGGGTGATCCCCGCGTTGGCGATGCCGGCGATCAGCAGGATGCCGAAGCCGAGCCCGCACAGGACGGCCAGCCAGCGCTGCCCCTTGAGGGTCTCGGTCAGCGAGTCCGCGGCGGTGACGCCGACGAGCATGACCACGAAGAGGAACAGCATCATAATGGCGCCGGTGTAGACGACGACCTGGACGACGCCCAGGAAGTACGCCCCGTTGGCGAGGTAGAAGACCGCCAGGATGATCATGGTTCCGGCCAGGCACAGCGCGCTGTGCACGGCCTTCTTCATCAGGATCGTGCACAGCGCGCCGATCACGGCGACCGTGCCGAGGACCCAGAACTGGACGGCCTCACCGGTGGAGGTGACGGTGGCCGCGGCGGCGATGGCGCTCATGCCCCCACCCCCTCGTGCGTGTCGCTCTCCTTGGCGGCGTCTTCCTCGGCGCCCGCCTCCTCGGCGACCTCTCCCTTGGAGACGGCCACCTGTCGGACCGTTCCGGGAGCGGCCCCGGTCACCAGGCCCTGGTAGTAGTCGGTGTCGTCGGTGCCGGGGAAGATCGAGTGGGGGGCCTCGACCATGCCCTCCGTCAGCCCCGACAGCAGCTGCTCCTTGGTGTAGATCAGCGATTCGCGGCTGGAGTCGGCCAGTTCGAACTCGTTCGTCATCGTCAGCGCCCGCGTGGGGCACGCCTCGACGCACAGCCCGCACAGGATGCAGCGGGCGTAGTTGATCTGGTAGACGCGGCCGTACCGCTCACCCGGGGAGTAGCGCTCCTCCTCGGTGTTGTCCGCGCCCTCCACGTAGATCGCGTCGGCGGGACAGGCCCAGGCGCACAACTCGCAGCCGATGCACTTCTCCAGACCGTCGGGGTGACGGTTGAGCTGGTGCCGTCCGTGGAAGCGGGGCGCGGTCGTCTTCTGCTGCTCCGGGTACTGCTCGGTGAGCCGCTTCTTGAACATGGCCTTGAAGGTCACGCCGAAGCCGGCCACCGGGTTCTGCCACTTCTCGTTCTGGTCCGCGTCAGACATTCTCTGCACCCTCCTCTCGGTCACTGTCGGAATTCGCCGCGCCACTGCCGATGAGCTCCCGATCGCCGCGAGGTCGCCTGCGCGGTACGGGTGCCAGGTGCTGGCCGGGCTTGGGCGGTACGGGGAACCCGCCCGCCAGCGGATCGAAGGGCTCCGTCGCCGCCGCCTTCTCGGCCGCCTCCGCCGCCGTCTTGTGCTTCTTGTCGCGGAACAGGTCGGCGACGAAGGACAGCAGCAGGAGGGCGATGACCCCACCGCCGACGTAGAGCACGATCTGCTGGAAGTCGTAGTTCTCGTTGCGCAGCGCCCGGACGGTGGCGACCAGCATCAGCCAGACCACGGAGACCGGGATCAGCACCTTCCAGCCGAGCTTCATCAGCTGGTCGTAGCGCACGCGTGGCAGCGTGCCGCGGAGCCAGATGAAGAAGAACAGCAGCAACTGGACCTTGAGGACGAACCAGAGCATCGGCCACCAGCCGTGGTTCGCGCCCTCCCAGTAGGTGGAGATCGGCGCGGGGGCCCGCCAGCCGCCCAGGAAGAGGGTGACCGAGACGGCCGAGACGGTGACCATGTTGACGTACTCGGCCAGCATGAACAGCGCGAACTTGATCGACGAGTACTCGGTGTTGAAGCCGCCGACCAGGTCGCCCTCGGACTCCGGCATGTCGAAGGGGGCGCGGTTCGTCTCGCCGACCATCGTGATGACGTAGATGATGAAGGAGACCGGCAACAGGATGATGTACCAGCGGTCCGCCTGCGCCTCCACGATCGCCGAGGTCGACATCGACCCGGAGTAGAGGAAGACCGAGGCGAAGGCCGCGCCCATCGCGATCTCGTACGAGATCATCTGCGCGCAGGAGCGCAGGCCGCCGAGCAGCGGGTACGTGGAGCCCGAGGACCAGCCGGCGAGGACGATGCCGTAGATGCCGACCGAGGCCACCGCGAGGATGTACAGCATCGCGATGGGCAGGTCGGTCAGTTGCATCGTGGTGCGCTGGCCGAAGATCGAGACCTCGTTGCCCGCGGGCCCGAAGGGGATCACCGCGATCGCCATGAACGCCGGGATCGCCGCGATGATCGGGGCGAGGACGTAGACGATCTTGTCGGCCCGCTTGACGACGATGTCTTCCTTCAACATCAGCTTCACGCCGTCGGCGAGCGACTGGAGCATGCCCCAGGGGCCGTGCCGGTTCGGGCCGATGCGCAACTGCATCCAGGCGACGACCTTGCGTTCCCACACGATGGAGAACAGCACGGTCACCATCAGGAAGGCGAAGCAGAAGACCGCCTTGAGGAGGACGAGCCACCAGACGTCCCGACCGAACAGGGACAGGTCCTCGGCAGCGATGTGCAGGGTGCTCACGCGCCCACCTCCGCAGTGGTGTCGTCCGCGGCGGCCGGGGTCGCCGGGCCGATGCGTACGAGGGTGCCCGGGCGGGCGCCGGTGTCGGCGAGGACGCCGGCGCCGGTGGAGTTCATCGGGAGCCAGACCACCCGGTCGGGCATCTCCGTGATCCGCAGCGGCAGTTCCGCCCGGCCGGTCGGGCCGGTCACCGCGAGGACGTCGCCGGTCTTGACGCCCGTCTCGGCGGCCGTGGCGGCCGACAGGCGGGCACTGGCCTCGTGCCGGGTGCCGGCCAGGGCCTCGTCGCCGTCCTGGAGCCGGCCCTGGTCGAGCAGCAGCCGGTGGCCGGCGAGGACGGCCTCGCCCGCGGCGGGACGGGGTGGCTGCACGGTGTCCGCGGACTGCGCGGTGGCGCGCTCCCCGGCCCAGGGGCCGAGCCGGTCGATCTCCCGGCGTACGGCGTGCACGTCGGGCAGGGCGATCGGCCGGTCGGCGGCGTCGGCCAGCATGTGCAGCACGCGGCCGTCGGCGGGGGCGAGCCGGCGGGTCATCTGGTCGGGCTTCAGCGCGGCCTCGAACGGCCGCAGCCTGCCCTCCCAGTTGATGAACGCGCCCGCCTTCTCGGCGACCGCGGCCACCGGGAAGACCACGTCGGCGTGGTCGGTGACCTCGCCGGGCCGCAGTTCCAGGGAGACCACGAAGGCCTCCTGGAGGGCGATCCGGGCGCGGGCCGGGTCCGGCAGGTCGGTGACCTCGACGCCGGCGACCAGCAGGGCGGACAGTTCGCGCCCGGCGGCGGCCTCGACGATCTGGCCGGTGTCGCGGCCGTAGCGGTGCGGGAGTTCGTCCAGGCCCCAGGCCCTGGCGACCTCGTCGCGGGCCCGCGGGTCGGTGGCCGGACGGCCGCCCGGCAGCAGGGCCGCGAGGGCGCCCGCCTCGACGGCGGCCCGCTCCCCGGCCCGCCGCGGGATCCACACCAGCTTCGCGCCGGTGGCGGCGGCGGCCCGGACGGCCGCGGTCAGCGCGCCGGGCACCGCCGCGAGGCGCTCTCCGACGACGATGACCGCACCGGTCTCGCGCAGCGCGTCGGCCGCGGCGTGGCCGCCCCGCTCCAGACCGGAGCGGGAGGCCAGCGCGTCCAGCCACGCGGGCTCGGTGCCGGGGGCGGCGCCCAGCAGGGTGCCGCCCGCCTTCTCCAGGCCGCGCGTGGCGAAGGGGGCCAGCGCGAACGTCCGCTGCTTGTGCCTGCGGTGCGCCTTGCGCAGCCGCAGGAAGACGCCGGGGGCCTCCTCCTCGGACTCGATGCCGACGAGCAGGACGGCGGGCGCCGCCTCCAGCGCGGAGTACGTGACGCCCTTGCCGTCGAGGTCCCGGCCGGTGCCCGCCACCGAGGAGGCCAGGAACTCGGACTCCTCCGCGCTGTGCACCCGGGCCCGGAAGTCGATGTCGTTGGTGTCGAGGACGACCCGGGCGAACTTGGCGTACGCGTAGGCGTCCTCGACGGTGAGCCGTCCGCCGGTCAGCACGCCGGCCCGGCCGCGGGCCGCCGCGAGACCGTTCGCCGCCGCCTCCAGGGCCTCGGGCCAGCTCGCCGGGGCGAGGACCCCGTCCGTGCCGCGCACCAGGGGGGTGGTGAGCCGGTCGGGGCGCTGGGCGTAGCGGAACCCGAAGCGGCCCTTGTCGCAGATCCACTCCTCGTTGACCTCGGGGTCCTCGGCGGCCAGTCGGCGCAGCACCTTGCCGCGACGGTGGTCGGTCCGGGTCGCGCAGCCGCCCGCGCAGTGCTCGCACACGCTCGGGGAGGAGACGAGGTCGAAGGGGCGGGAGCGGAACCGGTAGGCGGCGGAGGTGAGCGCGCCGACCGGGCAGATCTGGATGGTGTTGCCGGAGAAGTACGACTCGAAGGGGTCGCCCTCGCCGATGCCGACCTGCTGGAGCGCGCCGCGCTCCAGCAGTTCGATCATGGGGTCGCCGGCGACCTGGTTGGAGAAGCGGGTGCAGCGCGCGCACAGCACGCACCGCTCGCGGTCGAGCAGCACCTGCGTGGAGATCGGGACCGGCTTCTCGTAGGTCCGCTTGTGCCCGTCGAAGCGGGAGTCGGAGTTGCCGTGCGACATCGCCTGGTTCTGGAGCGGGCACTCGCCGCCCTTGTCGCAGACCGGGCAGTCCAGCGGGTGGTTGATGAGCAACAGCTCCATCACCCCGCGCTGGGCCTTGTCGGCGACCGGGGAGGTCAGTTGGGTCTTGACGACCATGCCGTCGGTGCAGGTGATGGTGCAGGAGGCCATCGGCTTGCGCTGGCCCTCCACCTCGACGATGCACTGGCGGCAGGCGCCGGCGGGGTCGAGGAGGGGGTGGTCGCAGAACCGGGGGATCTCGATGCCGATCTGTTCGGCGGCCCGGATGACCAACGTGCCCTTGGGCACGGACAGTTCGATGCCGTCGATGGTCAGGGACACCGTGTTCTCCGGCGGCACCGCCGCCTCGCCGCCACCGGCGGGGGCGTTAGTGGTGACGGTCATGCGTTCACCTCCGTGTCAGCCCAGAGGGTCGACTTCCTGGGGTCGAAGGGGCAGCCCTTGCCCGTGATGTGCTGCTCGTACTCCTCGCGGAAGTACTTGAGCGAGGAGAAGATCGGGCTGGCGGCGCCGTCGCCGAGCGCGCAGAACGACTTGCCGTTGATGTTGTCGGCGATGTCGTTCAGCTTGTCGAGGTCGGACATGACGCCCTTGCCGGCCTCGATGTCGCGGAGCAACTGGACGAGCCAGTAGGTGCCCTCGCGGCAGGGGGTGCACTTGCCGCAGGACTCGTGGGCGTAGAACTCGGTCCAGCGGGTGACGGCCCGCACCACGCAGGTCGTCTCGTCGAAGCACTGGAGCGCCTTGGTGCCGAGCATCGACCCGGCGGCGCCCACGCCCTCGTAGTCGAGGGGGACGTCGAGGTGCTCGTCCGTGAACATCGGGGTGGAGGAACCGCCCGGGGTCCAGAACTTCAGCCGGTGCCCGGGGCGCATCCCGCCGCTCATGTCGAGGAGCTGGCGCAGGGTGATCCCGAGGGGGGCCTCGTACTGGCCGGGCCCCGAGACGTGCCCGGAGAGCGAGTACAGCGTGAAGCCGGGGGACTTCTCGGTCCCCATCGCCTTGAACCAGTCCTTGCCCTTGTTGAGGATCGCGGGAACCGAGGCGATGGACTCGACGTTGTTGACGACAGTGGGGCAGGCGTAGAGCCCCTCGACGGCGGGGAAGGGAGGACGCAGCCGGGGCTGACCGCGCCGGCCTTCGAGGGAGTCGAGCAGTGCCGTCTCCTCGCCGCAGATGTACGCGCCCGCTCCCGCGTGCACCGTGATGTCGAGGTCGAGTCCGCTCCCGAGGATGTCTTCGCCGAGGTAGCCGGCCTCGTACGCCTCGCGCACGGCCTCGTGCAGGCGGCGCAGCACCGGCACGACCTCGCCGCGCAGGTAGATGAAGGCGTGCGTCGACCGGATCGCGTAACAGGCGATGATCATTCCCTCGATGAGGGAGTGCGGGTTCGCGAAGAGGAGGGGGATGTCCTTGCAGGTTCCCGGCTCCGACTCGTCCGCGTTCACGACGAGGTAGTGCGGCTTGCCGTCGCCCTGCGGGATGAACTGCCACTTCATCCCGGTGGGGAAGCCCGCGCCGCCGCGCCCGCGCAGACCGGAGTCCTTCACGTAGGCGATCAGGTCGTCCGGGGTCATCGCGAGCGCCTTGCGCAGGCCCTCGTACCCCTCGTGACGCCGGTAGGTCTCCAGCGTCCAGGACCGCTGCTCGTCCCAGAACGCCGACAGCACGGGCGCCAGGAGCTTCTCCGGGCTGGTGCCGTTCTCGTTGATCTCGGGTGCCATCGTCATCACTCCCCCTCCTCGGCTGCCGGTCCGGCCGGGTGGTCGGGGTCGGACGCCGACGTCTCCTGTGGCGCGTCGTGCGAGCTGAGGTGTCGGGAGCCGGGCATCGGCGCGTCGTGCGGGGCCTCGCCGCGCGGGGCGACCACCCGGCCGCCCTGCTGGGGGGCCTCGCCGCGGAAGAGCCGCAGCCCGATCAGCGAGGCCGGACCCGCTCCGCCGGTGGCCTCGACCGCGCCCTCGCGCTCGTCGGGGAACCCGGCCAGGATCCGGGCCGTCTCCTTGTACGTGCACAGCGGCGCGCCCCGGGTCGGTTCGACCGGGCGGTCGGCCAGCAGGTCGTCCACCAGGGCCTTGGCCGACTGGGGGGTCTGGTTGTCGAAGAACTCCCAGTTGACCATCACCACGGGGGCGAAGTCGCAGGCCGCGTTGCACTCGATGTGCTCCAGCGTGACCTTGCCGTCGGGGGTGGTCTCGTTGTTCCCGACGCCCAGGTGTTCCTTCAGCTCGTCGAAGATCGCGTCGCCGCCCATCACCGCGCACAGGGTGTTGGTGCAGACGCCCACCTGGTAGTCGCCGGACGGCTTGCGCCGGTACATCGTGTAGAAGGTCGCGACGGCCGTGACCTCGGCGGTGGTCAGGCCCAGCACCTCGGCGCAGAAGCGGATGCCGGTGCGCGAGACGTAGCCCTCCTCGGACTGGGTCAGGTGCAGCAGCGGCAGCAGCGCGGAGCGGCTGTCGGGGTAGCGGGCGATGACCTCGGCGGCGTCCGCCGCGAGCCGCTCGCGCACCTCCGCCGGATAGTCGGGGGCCGGCAGCTGGGGCATGCCCAGGCTGAGGGGGGCCGGAGGGGTGTCCCCGCCGGAATACGCGGTCGTCATCGGTCGACGCCTCCCATCACGGGGTCGATGGAGGCGACGGCGACGATCACGTCGGCGATCTGGCCGCCCTCGCACATCGCGGCCATGGCCTGCAGGTTGGTGAAGGACGGGTCGCGGAAGTGGACCCGGTAGGGGCGGGTGCCGCCGTCGGAGACGACGTGGACGCCGAGCTCGCCCTTGGGGGACTCGACGGCCGCGTACACCTGCCCGGCCGGCACCCGGAAGCCCTCGGTCACCAGCTTGAAGTGGTGGATGAGGGCCTCCATGGAGGTGCCCATGATGTTCCTGATGTGGTCGAGCGAGTTGCCGAGCCCGTCGGGGCCCATGGCCAACTGCGCCGGCCAGGCGATCTTCTTGTCGGCGACCATGACCGGGCCCGGCTCCAGGCGTTCCAGGCACTGTTCGACGATCCGCAGCGACTGGCGCATCTCCTCCAGGCGGACCAGGAACCGGCCGTAGGAGTCGCAGGTCTCGGTGGTCGGCACGTCGAACTCGTAGGTCTCGTAGCCGCAGTACGGGTCCGTCTTGCGCAGGTCGTGCGGGAGGCCGGCGGAGCGCAGGATCGGGCCGGTGGCGCCGAGCGCCATGCAGCCGGTCAGGTCGAGGTATCCGACGTCCTGCATGCGGGCCTTGAAGATGGGGTTGCCGGTGGCGAGCTTGTCGTACTCCGGCAGGTTCTTCTTCATGGTCTTCACGAAGTCGCGCAACTGGTCCATCGCGCCCGGGGGCAGGTCCTGGGCCAGGCCGCCGGGGCGGATGAACGCGTGGTTCATCCGCAGGCCGGTGATCAGCTCGAAGACGTCGAGGATCAGCTCGCGGTCGCGGAACCCGTAGATCATGATCGTGGTCGCGCCCAGCTCCATGCCACCGGTGGCGATGCACACCAGGTGGGAGGAGAGCCGGTTGAGTTCCATCAGCAGGACGCGGATGACGGTGGCCCGGTCCGGGATCTGCTCGGTGATGCCGAGCAGCTTCTCGACGCCCAGGCAGTACGCGGTCTCGTTGAAGAACGGCGTCAGGTAGTCCATGCGCGTCACGAAGGTGGTGCCCTGCGTCCAGTTCCGGAATTCGAGGTTCTTCTCGATGCCGGTGTGGAGGTACCCGATGCCGCAGCGGGCCTCGGTGACGGTCTCGCCGTCGATCTCCAGGATCAGGCGGAGCACTCCGTGGGTGGACGGGTGCTGGGGGCCCATGTTGACGACGATCCGCTCGTCGTCCGCGCGGGCCGCCGACTGGACGATCTCGTCCCAGTCGCCACCGGTGACGGTGTAGACGAGGCCCTCGGTGGTCTCCCTGGAGGAGGCGTGGTTGGACGTGGACATCAGCTGTACGACCTCCGCTGGTCGGGAGCCGGGATCTGGGCGCCCTTGTACTCGACGGCGATGCCGCCGAGCGGGTAGTCCTTGCGCTGCGGGAACCCCTGCCAGTCGTCCGGCATCATGATTCGGGTGAGGGCCGGGTGGCCGTCGAAGATCAGGCCGAAGAAGTCGTAGGCCTCGCGCTCGTGCCAGTCGTTGGTCGGGTAGACCTCGACGAGCGACGGAAGGTGCCGGTCGGCGTCCGGGACGGACACCTCCAGGCGCAGGATCCGCCCGTGGGTGAGCGAGCGCAGGTGGTAGACGGCGTGCAGCTCGCGGCCCTTGTCCCCGGGGAAGTGGACCCCGCTGACGCCGGTGCAGAGCTCGAAGCGCAGGGCCGGGTCGTCGCGCAGGGTCCGTGCGACGCGCACGAGGTGCTCGCGCGCCACGTGGAAGGTCAGCTCGCCCCGGTCGACGACCGTCTTCTCGATGGCGTGCTCGGGGACCAGGCCCTGTTCCTCCAGGGCGCCCTCGAACTCGTCGGCGACCTCGTCGAACCAGGACCCGTAGGGGCGACTCGTCGCGCCGGGCATGGCCACGGTGCGGACGAGGCCGCCGTAGCCGCTGGTGTCCCCGCCGGCCGCGGCGCCGAACATGCCCTTGCGGACGCCGATCACCTCGGGGCCGGTGGTGCCCCTGGGGGCGGGAACGTTGTTCCCGTCCCCGCTGCCGTTGCCGTTCCGCACGGCCGGGTCGTCGCTCACCGAAGGAGCCCCTTCATCTCGATGGTGGGGAGGGCCTTGAGGGCCGCCTCCTCCGCCTCGCGCGCCGCCTCTTCCTGGTTCACGCCGAGCTTTCCGCCCTGGATCTTCTGGTGGAGCTTGAGGATCGCGTCCATCAGCATCTCGGGGCGGGGCGGGCAACCGGGCAGGTAGATGTCCACGGGGACGATGTGGTCGACGCCCTGGACGATCGCGTAGTTGTTGAACATTCCGCCCGACGAGGCGCAAACGCCCATGGAGATGACCCACTTGGGAGCGGGCATCTGGTCGTACACCTGCCGCAGCACCGGCGCCATCTTCTGGCTGACCCGGCCGGCCACGATCATCAGGTCGGCCTGCCGCGGTGAGCCGCGGAAGACCTCCATGCCGAAGCGGGCCAGGTCGTACCGGCCCGCTCCGGTGGTCATCATCTCGATGGCGCAGCACGCCAGACCGAAGGTGGCCGGGAAGACGGATGACTTGCGCACCCAGCCCGCGGCCTGTTCGACGGTCGTCAGCAGAAAGCCGCTCGGCAGCTTCTCTTCCAGTCCCATGGAAAATTCAGCCCCTCAGTCCCATTCCAGGCCGCCGCGGCGCCACACGTAGGCGTAGGCGACGAAGACGGTGAGCACGAAGAGCAACATCTCGACGAGCCCGAAGATCCCCAGGGAGTCGAAGGTGACCGCCCAGGGGTAGAGGAAGACGATCTCGATGTCGAAGACGATGAAGAGCATCGCCGTCAGGTAGTACTTGATGGGGAAGCGACCGCCACCGGCCGGCACCGGAGTGGGCTCGATGCCGCATTCGTACGCTTCAAGTTTTGCCCGGTTGTACCTCTTTGGGCCGATCAGCGTGGCCATGACCACGGAGAAGATCGCAAACCCTGCGCCGAGGGCGCCGAGCACGAGGATGGGCGCGTACGCATTCACGCTCCTCGCTCCTTCCAGTCGTCCTTGACCGTTGGACCGCTGTGCCGGCGCCGAGTGACCCGCCTCCCGCGAAGATCACCCGAGTGGGAGGGGACCGCGCATGTGAGGCAGTTCACAAGCCGGACTGGTGCGCATCTTATGCCTGCCGGTCTGTGATCTGCGACACGGGTAACAACACCGAGTTTGTGATCTCCACCACCTGACGAACGATCATGAAGTCCGATGAGTGGTGATCTTCATACGCAAGGCATCCACATGAACACCAAAGGTGACATCCGGGCCCTTCGTCGCAGGTGGAAGGGGGTGCGCACTATCAAACGTTGGCCAGTGCAGGCAAATTGGCACCACTGTCACGGCAGTGGTAAGGGGATCCACACCCCCCGAACGAGGGGTTCGGGAGGACGCGAGTGGACGTCGGGCCGGCCTGAACGAAGGGGGATGGGCGACCGGGCGGAGGGCGCGCGGATCGTGTGCATCCGTTCACGAACCGCACGGGAACCTCACAGGCGGGTCACGGAGCGGCCACAGTGCCCGCACAGCGGTAGGTAACTGTGACCTGCGTCACATGGAATCCGCGCCGCCGAAAGGGGGCTTGGCCAACTGTCCGGCGGAATGGTAGGCGCCGGATCAATTGGGACTTATCGCGGAAACCCCATGATCACAGGCTTGTGAGGGTGTGTCCGTTTCGCCCGTTACCGCGTCAATAACGGCCGCGAGGCGTCCGGTTCGCGGCCTTCGCGCACAACTGTGGCGCACACCACGTTTCTTGAAGCGACCGGCCGCCCCCTGATAGCGGTTAGTCCCATGTCCCACACCGCTCACACACCCAGCCACCGGAAGCCCCGCCGCAGCGCCTCCAAGCTCGCGGTCCGCGCCGGCATCGCCGGTGGCGTCCTCAGCACCCTCGCCATGGCCGGCACCGCGAGCGCGTCCCCGTCAGAGCCCGTGGCCGAGACGACGCTCGAAATGCCCGTCCTCGACCTGGACCTGAGCGCCGATGTCGCGACGGCCGTCACCACGGCCGCCGAGAACACCCGCGCCGCCGCCGTCGAAGGCGAGCTGAACGTCCAGGAGGAGCACGCCCGCACGGGCGCCGCCGCCGAGGCGAAGCAGGCGAAGGAAGACGCCCAGCAGAAGGCCGACGCCGAGAAGAAGGCCAAGGAGGAGCAGGCGCGCAAGGCCGAGGCCGACCGCGCCAACCGCAGCTCCGCCCGCTCCTCGCTGGCGAACGCCTCCGCCTCGGACGACGATTCCTTCTCCCCCGGTCAGAACTCGGGCGGCAACTCCGACGAGGGCGGCAGCACGTCGAGGCCGGCCACCGGCTCCGCCGCCGCCGTCGTCGACTTCGCCCGCGCGCAGGTCGGCAAGGCGTACGTCAGTGGCGCCACCGGCTCCTCGGCGTACGACTGCTCCGGTCTCGTCCAGGCCGCGTACCGCCAGGCCGGGATCACCCTCGACCGTGTGTCGCAGGATCAGTCCACGGCCGGCACCTCGGTGTCGCTGAGCAACCTCCAGCCGGGCGACATCCTGTACTGGGGTGCCAAGGGCAGCGCGTACCACGTCGCCATCTACGTCGGCGGCGGCAAGTTCGTCGGTGCGCAGAACCCCAGCACCGGCGTCGTCGAGCGCAGCCTGAGCTACGACATGCCGACGGGCGCCGTCCGCGTCCTCTGAGTCGTCGCCGCCTCTTGAGCCGTCTTGAGTCGTCGCCGCCTCTGAAGCTTTTGCTGCCCAGCCGTCGCTGCCTCTGAAGCCTTCCCGGGCGTCCAGAGGTGCCTGGGGCCTGGTGTGGGACCCTCCGGGTCGTCCGAGCCGCTCTCGGACGGCCTGAGGAGCCTTCAGGCACCCTCGGACACCCCTCGGCTGACCGCGCGTGCGCGGAAAGGGCCGGTACTCCCCCGCTCGGGGGTGGAGTACCGGCCCTTTCGCGTGCTCGTGTCCTTTTTCGTGCTCGTATCCTTTTTCGGGCCCGCGTCCTTTTTCGTGCCGTCTTTTCGCGTGCCCGCGCCCGATCGGGGAACGGAACAAGCCGTCGTCGGGTCGATTCACGTGCGCCTGGCCGAAATGCGGGTGTGCGGGCGGACGGCATCCTTGTTTCCCGCCGCGTTTCGGCCCGCGTTTCCGCCCGCGTTTCGCCCGCTTTCCCGTCCGTGCCGTCCGACGCGGAAATGCGCGATTCCGTGCGGAATACCCGGTACGACGCACACGATCCCGGCCGCGAAGGCCGGGGTCGTGTGGTGTCGCGTCGTACCGTGCCGCGTCGTACCGAGTCGCGTCGCGTCGTACCGTGTCGCGTCAGGCGAGTGAGGCCGCCAGTTTGAAACGGGCGTCGCGCTGCTTCTTGTAGAGCGCGAGCGTCTCCGCGTTCTCCTCCACGAGCCGTTGCTGGTACGCGGTCTCGACGGCCGCCCACACGCCCACCAGATTCACCTCGCGCTTGCAGGCGACGTCCTTGCCGGCGACGGCGACCGCCTTGGGACCGGCCTCGTCCCCCTCCAGGCCCAGCTTCTCGACGACGTCGTACGGAGTGCCGACACCGCCGTAGCCGGCCTCGTCCATGCACGCGGACCAGTCCTTCAGGACGGCGACCACCCGCGAGTCCTTCTGGGACCGGGTGTGCGCCTCGGAGGCGAGGCCGAAGGAGAAGAGCAGGTCGACGCTGTCCTTGGTGGGCGCGTACAGCTTGCGGTACCCCTCGCGCAGGCAGCCGCCGGCCGGCACCCGCTGCCCGCCGGCCTCGATCCCGCTGTCGGTCCGTTCGGCCTCCTCCTGGGTCCTCGGGTCCGGCCCGGAGGGAGTCGTCTCGCCCTGCCGGGTGCCGAACAGCACCGCGGTCGCGCTCCCGGTGAGTTGCGGCGGGGCCGGCTTGGCCGAGTCCCCCGCCCCCGAGGCGTCCGCGTAGCCGCGGGCCGCCGCCTGTGCGGGATCGGCGACCCCGAACAGGGCGGCGTGGCGGCCCTGTTGCGGCCCTGCACCGGCGTCGGCCCGGCCCGCCGGCGGCTCGTAGGTGAATCCGTACCGGGCCATGCACTGGCCGATGAGCCGGTTCTGGACCGCCTCCATCCGCAGGGCCTCGGCGTCCGAGTCCGTGTAGGCGTCCAGGGGGAGGGAGAGGGCGGAGCCGGCGGGGTTCTCGGCGACGGGGCCGAGCGCGGGTTCGCGGGCGCCCTTCCCCTTCGCCCCGTCGTCGCCCGCGCAACCGCCCACCAGGACGGCCGCGGCCGTCAGGAGGGCGGCGGCGAGGGTCCGGCGGCGCCGGGCGTGGTGCATCAGCGGTTCCTCCGGGGTGCGAGCGGCTCAGTACCAGCGAAGGGAGCTGATCGAGTTCTTGAAGTTGCTGGACGCGTCGCCGGTGTGACCGGCGGGGACGGAGCCCTTGATCCCGCCGTAGTTGCTGTTGGTGTAGACGTGGCGGCCCTTGATGTCCAGGCTCTTGTACGAGTACGTGTTGTCGTTCACGCCCTTGCCGATGCCGCCGCAGCCCGAGGGCCCGTGGAACGTGTCGTTGTTCAGGTTGTCGTCGTCGTTGTTGCTGTCGAAGACGCACCCTCTCTGCCCGGAGTCCCAGTACAGCCCGAACTCGAACTGCTCCAGGTACCCGTCGTGCACCCACGCGGAAGCGGGCGAGGCCGTCGAGACGAGCAGGGCGCCGGCGACGGCCACCGGGGCGAGCGCGAGACGCAGGACGCGCTTGTTCTTGTTCATTTGCACATTCCTCACTGTGGGAACAACAAAATGATCTCGACGCCAACAGCCCGACGCCCAGCGGGATTCAAGTGCAGAGCCGTTCCGGGCACAAGCCGATATCCCGGCCAACGGACTGTCAAAAAGCGTTCATCAAACGGAACTTGTGTGTCCGCAGAGCCCTCCCTATGATCGCGAATTGCGTTCGCACGTGATATCGCTCTGCGGCGCCCTCATCCACGCCCGCACCCCGAGGGAAGCGCCATATGCGCAAGTACGTGCCGGTCACCGTCCTCGCCCTGGCTCTCGCGCTCGGTGCGTGCTCCGGCGGGAAGGAACCCTCCGCGAGCGACAGCCCGCCGCCCAGCCGGGAGGAGGTCGCCTACTACGACTGCCTCGAGGAACACGGCGTGCCGATCGTCGTCCTCGACTCCGGCACACCCCGGGTGGACAAGGACAAGCCGCACGACAACCTCGCCGCCGCCGAGAAGGCCTGCGAGAGCAAGGCCCCGAAACAGACGCCCGTCACGAAGGTCGACCCCGAGGTGCTGGCCGCCGCCCGCGAGGAGGCCAGGTGCCTGCGGGCCGAGGGCGTCTCCTGGTACCCGGACCCCGACCCGGCGACGGGTACGTACGACCCTCGGGCCGTGACCCCGGAGCAGACGGCCGAACTGCGGACGAAACACGTCGAGGCGACCCGCAAGTGCCGCCCCGACAAGGGCTCCGGTGGCAACGGCGTGCTCGGCGGGTGAACGAACCGGGGGACGTCGCGGTGGACCCGGACGGGGACGGGGTGCAGCCGGACGGGGACCCGGGGAAACCGGGCGGGGAGGTGGTGGGGCCGGACGGGGACGCGCGGGACCGGGACGGGGACGGACGGGACGGGGACGGACGGGACCCCGACGGGGACGGACCGGACGGGGACGGGCCGGCAGGCACGGCCGATGCCGCGCCGGAGGTACCCGACTCCGGGGCACCCGACTCCGGGGCGCTCGGTCGGGGGCGCCGGGTGGTCCTCGGCGTCGTCGCCGGAGCCGCGCTCGTGGCCGTCGGCGGACTGTTGGCCACCGTGCTGGTGAAATCGCCCGCGCAGGTCGCGGCGGAGACCGGGCCGCCCGCACAGGGGTTGTTGACCGCCGAGGTCGAACGGCGGGTACTCGCGCGGACCGTGGTGACGCGCGGGACCGTCGTGGCCGACCAGAGCGTCGACGTGGTCCCCCAGCCGCGCGCCGGCGAGGGCGCGGGAGCGGCCGTCGTCACGCAGCTGCCGCTCAAGGCGGGGGACGCGGTCGCCGCCGGGCAACTGTTGGCGGAGGTCTCCGGGCGTCCGGTGTTCGCCCTGAAGGGGACCCTGCCCGTCTACCGCGACCTCAGGCCGGGTGCCACCGGCGACGACGTCGCCCAGCTCCAGCAGGCGCTGCGCGCGCTCGGGCACGGGACCGGCGCCGACGCGAAGGGCGTGTTCGGAGCCGGTACGAAAGCCGCGCTCACCGCCCGCTACCGGGCCATCGGATACGACCCGCTGCCCGCCGTGACGGACGGCGGCCAGGCGGTCAAGGCCGCGCGGCAGGCCGTACGGACGGCGCAGTGGGCCGTCGAGGACGCGACGGCGGCGACCGGAGCTGGGACCGGGACCGAGGCCGGGGGACGTTCCGGCACGCCGGGCACCGGCAGCCCCTCTGTCACCCCCACGTCCGGCACCGGCGACGGCGAGACGACCGGTGACGGCAAGACGAGCGGCAGGACAAGCGGCAAGACCGGCGGTGGCGAGGGCGACTCCGGTCGGGTCCTCGCCCGTGCCCGGCAGTCCCTCGCCGACGCCCGCGCCGAGCTGGCATCGGTCGAGGCCGCCGACGGGCCGATGCTCCCCGCCTCCGAGACGGTGGTCCTCGGTTCCTTCCCCGCCCGCGTCAGCGGGATCGCCGGCCGGGTCGGCGGCCCCGTCTCCGGTCCGGTGCTCACCCTGTCCTCCGGGGAACTCGTCGTCGAGACGTACCTGAAGGACGACAAGAAGCAGCTCCTGCGCGCCGGCATGAGCGTGGTGATCGCCTCCGAGGCCACGGGACTCGATGCCCGGGGCAAGGTCGCGCTGGTCGCCGGCGAGCGCTCGACCGGCCGCCCGGCGGGTGGGCAGCAGCCCGGGCAAGGCGGGCAGGGCGGGCAGGGCGACGCCACGGGCAAGGGCGGCGGCGATCTCGGCTTCCGCATGGTCGTGCGCGCCGACCGGCCGCTGCCCCCCGCCCTGGCCGGTCAGGACGTACGGCTGACCATCGAGTCCGCCTCGACCGACGGGCAGGCCCTCGTGGTTCCCGTCACCGCGGTCTCCGCCACCGCGGACGGGGGCACGATCGTCACCGCCGTGGGTGGCGACGGAACGCCGCGACGCATCGAGGTCCGGGTGGGCACCAGCGGCGACGGCCATGTGGCGGTGACCCCGGTACGGGCCGGCGCCCTCACCGCCGGCGCCAAGGTCGTCATCGGAGTCGCCCCCAAGGACGGCGGGGACGGCCAGGGCGGGCAGGGCGGCGGCCGGGACGGGCAGGGCGGCCGGGACCCGAAGGGCACCGGGTCGCCGCGGAGGCCGGCCGAGTGAGGTTCCCGCGCACCCGCCGACGGTCCGGCGGCGCCCCGGACGATCCCGTCCCGGGCGCCCCCGACTTCGCCGACCGCCCCGACGCCCCCGTCATCGAGTTCCGCGCGGTCGCCCTCACCTACCCGGGGCCGCCGCCCGTCGAGGCCCTCAAGTCCTGCGACCTGACGGTGCGCCGCGGCGAGTTCGTCACCATCGTCGGCCCCTCCGGCTCGGGAAAGTCCACCTTCCTCAACGTGGCGGGACTCCTGGACTCCCCCACCTCCGGCCACTACCTCCTCGACGGGATCGACACCGGGCGGCTGCCCGACCACGCCCGTACCGCCCTGCGCGGCCGCCGCATCGGATTCGTGTTCCAGTCCTTCCACCTGCTGCCCCACCGCAGCGCCCTGGAGAACGTCTCCCTCGCCATGCTCTACACCTCCGTCCCGCGCGCGCAGCGCCTCACCCGGGCCCGCGCCGCGCTCGACCAGGTCGGCCTCGGCCACCGGGCGGCGGCCGTCCCCGGTCGGCTCTCCGGTGGCGAGCGCCAGCGCGTGGCCATCGCCCGGGCGCTCGTCGGACGGCCCTCGCTGCTGCTGTGCGACGAGCCCACCGGCAACCTCGACTCCGCCAACGCCGCCTCCGTGTTGGCGCTGTTGGACGAGCTGCACGCGGCGGGGATGACCGTCATGGTGATCACCCACGACGCCGAGGTCGCGGCACGCGGCCGTCGGACCGTCACCGTCCGCGACGGCCGGCTGCGCGAGCGGGTGACCCCGTGACCAGGGACGACGGTACGGGGGGCGCGAACGGCGGCCCGGGCGCGGGCACGAACGGGGGCACGGGAACGGGCGCAGGCACAGACGGTGGCACGAACCCGGGCACGGGCGACGGCACGGGCGCGGGCACGGGCGCAGGCACAAACGGGGGCCCGGGCGGAGACGCCGGCCCGGGCACGGGCGACGGCACGGGCACGAACGCCGGCCCGGGCGGAGACGCCGGCCCGGGCGGAGACGACGGCGCCGCCATCGCCACCGGTGACCGTGCGCGGGTCGAGCCGACCGGGCTGGCCGCCCGCGACGCCCTGTCCGAGGCGCTCGCCGGCATGCTGCGCCGTCCCGGGCGGGCGGTCCTCACCGCGCTGGGAACCGTGCTCGGCGTCGGCAGTTTCGTGGCCGTCCTCGGCCTGACCGCCACCATCTCCTCGCAGATCGACGGCCGGTTCAACGTCCTCACCGCCACCGAGGTGACCATCGAGGACGTCGCCCCCCAGGTCAACGAGTTCGCCGGCTCCGGTTTCCCCGCCGACGCGGAGGAGCGGCTGCGCGACGTCGCGGGCATCCGCAACGCCGGAACGCTGTGGACGGTACGGCTCGATCCGAGCACGACGATCGGCGTCCTGCCCGCCGGCGGCGCCACCACCACCGGCACACCCACCGGCACCACCACCGGCACCACGGTCGTCGCCGCTTCCCCGGGGGCCGTCGCCGCCCTGGTGCCCACCCTCCGGGAGGGCCGGCTCTACGACGAGTTCGCCGAACGGAGCCGGCAGCGCGTCGTGCTCATCGGCGGCGGGGTCGCCGAACGCCTCGGCATCACCACCCTGACCACCCGCCCCGCGCTCTACATCGGCGAGGAGCCGTTCACCGTGGCGGGCGTCATCGCCGACGTGGAACGCAAACCGGAGAACCTGCTCTCCGTCCTCGTGCCCCGGGCCACCGCCCGGGAGCTGTGGGGGCCGCCCGAGCCCGGCGGCGCCACCATGCTCCTCGACACCGAGCTGGGCGCCGCCCGGCAGGCCGCGGAGCTCGCCCCGCTCGCGCTGCGGCCCGACCACCCCGAGTACCTGAAGGCCGTACCGCCCCCGGATCCCCGGCTGCTGCGGTCCGGCGTCACCTCCGACCTGAGCGCCCTCTTCCTGCTGCTCGCCGGGATCTGTCTGGTCATCGGCGCGGTCGGCATCGCCAACACCACCCTCGTCGCGGTGCTGGAGCGGACGTCGGAGATCGGGCTGCGCCGTGCGCTGGGCGCCCGGGGGCGGCACATAGCGGCCCAGTTCCTCACCGAGTCCGCGACGCTGGGCACGCTGGGCGGGCTGGTCGGCACGTCGTTGGGCGAACTGACGGTGGTCGCCGTCTCGCTGGCCCGCGACTGGACTCCGGTGATCCATCCCGCCACCGTCGCCGCCGCCCCGCTCACCGGGCTCCTCACCGGCTTGTCGGCCGGGCTCTACCCGGCCTGGCGGGCGGCCCGTATCGAACCGGCCGAGGCCCTGCGAAGATAGTCGGGGCGCTCGCCCGAGCGTCAACGACCCTGGAGGTGGTGGTCCCGTGCTCACCCGACGGCCCGCCGAGAACGCCGAGGTCACCGACCGCGGCACCGGGGACCCCACCGCGTTGCCCGCCGCCGCGGGTCTGGCCCTGCTCGCTGTCGGCGGCTGGTTGCTGACCACCGCCCGCCCCTGGGCGAAGCCGGGGCACCCCGTCACCCTCGGGCTCGGCTGGACGGCCTCGGTGGCATTGCTGGTGTGCGGGGTGGTGCTGTTGGCCCGCTGCGTACGGACCGTGCACGGCGCTCCGTACGAGGACGGATGCGCGGACGGACACCCGGACCGGAACACCACGGCCCGCAGCGGCGTCTCCCCCGACGGACCGTCCCGCCCGGCGCACACCCCCACCCGCCCGCCCGCCGACTGACCGTTCGGACAGAGGGGCGGACGGACGGGCCGGGGCCTGCCGCGATCAGGCCTTCGGGGCCACCTTGGTTCCACCGAGGTAACCATCGGACGAGAAATTTCCTACCGGTGGTGTTACGTTTTAGTCATGAGCAGTCACGTGGCACCCCAGGCCGTCGAGCGGGCCGGCAAGAGATCCGTGTCGCTCGCCCAGTCATTGATCAAGGAAGTCGAGGAACGCGCCGGCAAGAGCGGGTTCTCCTCCGTTGTGGCCGAAGCTCTGGAGGAATGGCTCGCCGCGCAGAAGCTCCGCGAGGTCGTGACCGCGGACCGCAAGGCGTTCGGCCCCGTCTCCGCCGAAGCGCGGCGACAGGCGGAGCAGGAGTGGTAAGCAAGCGCCTCAAGATCAAGGCGAAGAGCGAGGGCACGCTCGTCCTCGACGCCCAAGGGCTTTCACTGCACGTCGACGGTGACGAGAGGATGCGTGCGCGCATCGAGGTCGCTCAGCTGAGTGGCCGGCGCGTCGCGCTGTCCGCCCTGACGCCCTTGGAGGTGCGCCGAACGGGAGAAGCCGCCAAACGACTCCAGTTCTTGCTGTCCCGGTTCGACGTGAAACCGGTCAACGACGCGGTGACCGACGCAGCAGCGAAGTTGCTGGACGCCTCGGGCCTCGACGGGCACGAATGCCTCGTGGACGCGCTCGTGGTGGCCACGGCCGCACTCTGCGCTCCCCCGGTCCTCCTCGTCACCTCCGACAAGTCACACATTCCCGCGCTGTGCAAGGCCGCCGAGGAGCTTCCCGGCTCACCGAAGGTGAAGATCGTCAACGTGTGACGGCCACACGTCACGAGCCGGGCCGCTCGACTACCCGCCGAGCGACCCGGCCTTGAACGATCAGGCCTTCGGGGCCACCTTCGAGAGGCCGTTGATGACGCGGTCCATCGCGTCGCCGCCCGTGGGGTCGGTCAGGTTGGCCAGCATCTTGAGCGTGAAGCGCATCAGCACCGGGTGGGTCAGGCCCCGCTGCGCGGCGATCTTCATCACCTTCGGGTTGCCGATCAGCTTCACGAAGGCGCGGCCCAGCGTGTAGTAGCCGCCGTAGGTCTCCTTGAGGACCTTCGGGTAGTTGTGCAGGGCCAGTTCGCGCTGGGCCGGGGTGGCGCGGGCGTGTGCCTGGACGATGACCTCGGCGGCGATCTGGCCGGACTCCATCGCGTAGGCGATGCCCTCGCCGTTGAACGGGTTGACGAGACCGCCGGCGTCGCCGACGAGCAGCAGGCCCTTGGTGTAGTGGGGCTGGCGGTTGAAGGCCATCGGCAGGGCCGCGCCGCGGATCGGCTGCGTCATGTTCTCGGGGGTGTAGCCCCAGTCCTCCGGCATGGACGCGCACCAGGCCTTGAGGACCTCGCGCCAGTCCAGCTCCTTGAAGGCGGAGGAGGAGTTGAGGATGCCGAGGCCGACGTTGGACGTGCCGTCGCCCATGCCGAAGATCCAGCCGTAGCCGGGCAGCAGCCGGTCCTGCGCGCCGCGCCGGTCCCACAGCTCCAGCCAGGACTCCAGGTAGTCGTCGTCGTGACGGGGCGAGGTGAAGTACGTACGGACGGCGACGCCCATCGGGCGGTCCTCGCGCCGGTGCAGGCCCATCGCGAGGGAGATCCGGGAGGAGTTGCCGTCGGCCGCGACGACCAGCGGGGCGCTGAAGGTGACGGGGGTCTTCTCCTCGCCGAGCTTCGCCTGTACGCCGGTGATGTGGCCGGTGCGCGGGTCGCGGACGGGCTCGCCGACGTTGCAGCGCTCGTAGAGGCGGGCGCCCGCCTTCTGGGCCTGGCGGGCCAGGGTCTCGTCGAAGTCGTCGCGCTTGCGGACGAGTCCGTAGTCCGGGAAGGAGGCGAGTTCCGGCCAGTCCAGTTGGAGCCGCTGTCCGCCGCCGATGATCCGCAGGCCCTTGTTGCGGAGCCAGCCGGCCTCCTCGGAGACGTCGATGCCCATGGCGACCAGTTGCTTGGTGGCGCGCGGCGTGAGGCCGTCGCCGCAGACCTTCTCGCGGGGGAAGGAGGTCTTCTCCAGGAGCAGGACGTCCAATCCGGCCTTGGCGAGGTAGTACGCGGTGGTCGAGCCGGCGGGCCCGGCCCCGACGACGATCACGTCCGCGGAGTGTTCGGAGAGGGGCTCGGTCACTGCGGGGTCTCCCGAAGGCTCGATAAAGGGTGCCCAACGGCACCGGACACGTGCAGTCTATGCAGCGAGAGAGATCACGATCCGAAGGGTGCCTCCGATGACCACCTCGCCCGCCCGGCCGCTTCCCACCGTGCAGTTGCGCGTGCCCATCGACGAGGACGCCCGTGCCTGGCACCAGGTCTTCGCCGACGCGGAGGTGATGAAGTACCTCGGCGGTCCCGCCGAGCTGTCCAAGTACGAGGAGTTCACGGCCCGCCAGCGGTTGCACGACGCCCGGCTCGGCCACTGCCTGTGGACCCTGCTGGACGAGGACGGCGCCGTGATCGGTTTCACCGGTGCGCAGCCGTGGCCCGCCGAGAAGGAGTGGGGGCCGGTCGGGGAGATCGAGATCGGCTGGCGGCTGGCGCGCTCCGCCTGGGGCCGGGGGTACGCGTACGCGTCCGCGCTGGCCACGCTGGAGCGGGTACGGGCGGCCGGCGTGACGCGCGTGGTGGCCTTGATCGACGCCCGGAACGTGCGTTCGGTGGCGGTCGCGGAGCGGCTCGGGATGGACCTGGAGGAGGAGTCCACGCTGCCGGACGGGAACCCGGCCCTCCGCTACGCGCTCTCGCTGTAGACCGCCGCCCCGGATCCGCCGGTCAGAAGACCGACAGGCCGGTCAGCGTCGTGAAGCGGTCGAGGGCCGCCACACCCGCGACGGAGTTCCCCTGGGCGTCGAGCCCGGGGCTCCACACCGCGATCGAGCACCGGCCGGGGACGACGGCGACGATCCCGCCGCCCACCCCGCTCTTGCCGGGCAGGCCGACGCGGTAGGCGAACTCGCCTGCCGCGTCGTAGGTGCCGCAGGTCAGCATCACCGCGTTGATCTGCTTGGCCTCGCTGCGCGTCAGCAGGCGGGTGCCGTCGGCGCGCAGCCCGTGGCGGGCCAGTACGCGTCCGGCGCGGGCCAGGTCGGCGCAGGTCATCTCGATGGAGCACTGCCAGAAGTAGTGCTCCAGCAGGGCCGGTACGGGGTTGTCGATGTTGCCGTAGGAGGCCATGAAGTGGGCGACGGCGGCGTTGCGGTCGCCGTGCGCCTGCTCGGAGGCGGCCACCTCGGCGTCGAACCCTATGGCCGGGTTCTCGCTCTCCTCCCGCAGGAACTGCAGGAGTTCGCTGCTCGCGTCGCCCGTCAGGGTCTGGAGGCGATCGGTGACGACGAGGGCGCCCGCGTTGATGAACGGGTTGCGGGGGATGCCGTTCTCGTACTCCAGTTGCACGAGCGAGTTGAACGGGTTGCCGGAGGGTTCGCGGCCGACCCGTTCCCACAGGCTGTCGCCGCCCTCCGCGAGGGCCAGGGCGAGCGCGAAGACCTTGGTGATGGACTGGGTGGAGAAGGGGACCTGCCAGTCCCCCACCCCGTACGCGTTGCCTTCGAGGTCGACGACGGCCATCCCGAACTGTGCCGGGTCCACGGACGCCAGCGCCGGGATGTACTCGGCCGGGGTGCCGCGGCCGATCACCGGCGCGATGTCGGCCGCGATCCGCTCCAGCAGTCCCTGGTAGTCGAAGCGCACGGTCTCGGAGGGTTCCGGGCCGAGGAAGGCGGGGCCGGAGGGCGCGGCGCCCGGGGGCGCGTCGTCGACGGGCGCGGCGGGCATCGCGTCCTACGCCTTGACGCCGCGGTGCAGGGCCACGATGCCGCCGCTGAGGTTGCGCCACGCGACCTTGGACCAGCCGGCCTTCTGCAGGAGCGCGGCGAGTTCCGGCTGGTCGGGCCAGGCGCGGATGGACTCGGCGAGGTACACGTACGCGTCGGGGTTGGGTGACATGGCGCGGGCCACCGGCGGGAGGGCTCGCATCAGGTACTCGGTGTAGACCGTCCGGAACGGCGCCCAGGTGGGCTGCGAGAACTCGCAGATCACGACCTGGCCGCCGGGCTTCGTGACTCGGTACAGCTCGCGCAGGGCCGTGTCGGTGTCCTGGACGTTGCGCAGCCCGAAGGAGATCGTCACGGTGTCGAAGGTGTCGTCCTTGAACGGCAGCTTCGTCGCGTCGCCCGCGGTCAGCGGCAGCCAGGGGTGCCGCTTCTTGCCCTCCTGGAGCATGCCGAGCGAGAAGTCGCAGGGGACGACGTACGCGCCGGTCGCGGCGAAGGGCAGCGAGGAGGTCGCGGTTCCGGCGGCCAGGTCGAGGATCGCGTGTCCGGGGCGGGCGCCGACGGCCTTGGCGACCTCCTTGCGCCACAGGCGGGCCTGACCGAGGGAGAGCACGTCGTTGACGAGGTCGTAGTTCGCCGCCAGCCCGTCGAACATGGAGGCGACTTCGTGCGGCTGCTTGTCCAGGGAAGCGCTGGTCACTGGCGTGGGCCCCTCGGGTGCGATGCGGTGCGGTGCGGGTCTGGCTGCCATTCTCGCAGGCGGCCCCGGTGCCACCCGCCGGGGGCACAACTGACCCGAAGGACAGTTACGCGGGATGACCGGATCGGCTTTGACTGGTGCGCGTGTGACTCGAAACGAGTCGAACAAAAGCCACGCTCGTCGACCAAGCGCATGAAATGCCCGCTCGACACATGCCCGCTCGGTGACGTGGACCACGCGAACAGAAAGCTCCTGCATGCCGGAAGGCCATCCGACCAGACGTTCCCGCGGCGACGTGCGCGCCCTGCGCCGGGCCGCCGAACGGCGGCGACGACTGCACCGTACCCTCATCGGCTCCGCGGCAATCGCGGTCGCCTGTGTGACCGCCTACACCCTGCGCCCGCAGGACGGCACCGCCGCGGTCGCGGACGACCGACCGGCCGCGGCCGCCCCCTCCCGGGAGGCCGAAGGGGGCGGACCCACGCCCGACGGCGGCTCCGAGCCGGCCCCGGACGGCGGGCGGGCCAAGCCGCCGGCCTCCTCCCCGGCGGACTCGCCGAAGCCCGAGGCCAAGGGCACGCCGAAGGCCTCGCCCCCGGTGAAGCCGTCCCCGTCCGTTCCGACCACCGGGCCCGGGGTCTTCGCCGCGTCCACCGCCTCCGGCACGCCGCAGGGCAAGGGGCGCGCGCGGCGCTGGCGGGTCGAGGTCGAGCAGGGCAGCGGGGTCGACCCGGAGGCCGCTGCCAGGTCCGTCGAGACGATCCTCGGGGACCCGCGCGGCTGGACCCGTGATCCCGCGTACGGGTTCCGGCTCGTCGGCCCCGGCCAACCGGTGGACTTCACCGTGAAGATCGCCACCCCCACCACCACCGACCGGCTGTGCGAGGTCGTCACCCCCGAGCTGATCGGCGAGACCAACTGTCGCGCCGGTCACACCGTCGTCGTGAACCTCAAGCGCTGGCAGGAGGGATCACCGCAGTTCGACGGTCCCGTCGAGGAGTACCGGGCCCTGATCGTCAACCACGAGGTGGGCCACGAAATCGGTCGCGAGCACGAGACCTGCCCCGGCCCCGGCAAGCAGGCACCGGCGATGATGCAACAGATCAAGGGACTGCTCGGCTGCAAGGCCAACGCCTGGCCGTTCGACGCCGCCGGAACCTACCTGGCCGGCCCGAACGTCCCTTAGGCAGGGGGCCGAGCGCGTCGGCCGGGGGGCAAGGGGTGGAAACCGTGCGCAGCGTCAGCTTCAGCGTCCCGTCGTGGTTCCCCGCCCGCGACCCGCAGGCGCAGGCGCGGGTCCAGCTCACCGACCAGGAGTCGGCGGTGTTCCTGTGGCTGGCGACCGGCGCCTCGAACGCGGAGCTGGCCGCGACGCTGCAACTGTCCGTCAGCACCGTCAAGTTCCACGTGCTGAACATCCGGAACAAGCTCGGCGGGGTGAGCCGCCTCCAGGTCTGCCTGCTGGCCGCCCTCGCCCGCGAGGGCGGCCGGCCCGACGACGACGTGCCCGACATCGACGTGCACAGGGACGACGCGTACGGGGACGACGCGCCCGACGACGAAGCGCGCGGGGACGACGTGCACGGGGACGTCAGCGACGGCGGTGCAGCAGCCGTCCCCCGATGACCGTGGCCACACAGCTCGTCGCGCCCAGGGTGAGCAGTTCCCCCGGGTCGGCCGCCGCGAAGACCGCGAATCGGGCCGGGGCGTCGGGCTCCAGGGCTCCGTGGAAGGCCTGTTCGGCCGCGTCCAGCCCGGCGAACGGGTCCAGGGAGGCTTCCCGCCCCGCCCCCCGCGACCCTTGGGAGCGCGCCGCCAGCGGCAGGACCGCCAGACCCGACCGCACCACCGCCGTCCGCACCGACGGGATCGTGAACCGGCCGGTCACCGCCACCACCCCGCGCGCCAGGAGTCTCTGCGTCCCGCGCCGGGCGCTGTTGCCCCACCGGGACTCGGTCATCGTGAGCGCGGCCAGCGCCGGCCCGCCGATCGGGTCGGCGCCGAGTTCGGCGACCTCGTACGGATCGTCCGGGTAGTACGTGCGCTCCAACAGCTCGTCCGCCCCGCGCACCAGCAGCCCCGGGGTCAGCACCCCGGGCCAGCGCCGGACCCGGGCGTGCGGATGCGCCGCGGCCAGCTCCTCGTACGGGCCCACCCCGGCGATCCGGTCGCCCTCGACGAGCACCGCGCCGCCGGGGAGCGGGGTCGAACCCGGCCCGGCGACGAGGAGCTCGGCGGTGTGCAGCGTCAGCATGGGTTCGGCGGCGTCAGTTCGAGGAGATGAGCTTCAGCTCGGGGTGCGCGGTGCCGCCCTCGATGGCGGTGGAGGAGATGTGCGAGACGACGCGGTCGTCGACCGGGTCGTTCGCCGGGTCCTCGTGCACGACGAGGTGCTCGTACGTCGTCGCGCGCTGCGCCGGCGTGCGGCCCGCCTTGCGGATCAGCTCGATGATCTCCATGCGGTTCGAGCGGTGCTTGGCACCGGCCGAGGAGACCACGTTCTCCTCCAGCATGATCGAGCCGAGGTCGTCCGCGCCGTAGTGCAGGGACAGTTGGCCCGCTTCCTTGCCGACCGTCAGCCAGGAGCCCTGGATGTGGGCGATGTTGTCGAGGAAGAGCCGCGCGATGGCGATCATGCGCAGGTACTCGAAGATCGTCGCCTGGGTCCGGCCCTTGAGGTGGTTGTTCTCGGGCTGGTACGTGTACGGGATGAAGGCGCGGAAGCCGCCGGTGCGGTCCTGCGTGTCGCGGATCATCGCGATGTGCTCGATGCGCTCGGCGTTGGTCTCGCCCGTGCCCATCAGCATGGTGGAGGTGGACTCGACACCCAGCTTGTGGGCGATCTCCATGATCTCCAGCCAGCGCTCGCCGGACTCCTTGAGCGGGGCGATGGCCTTGCGCGGCCGGGCCGGCAGCAGTTCGGCGCCGGCGCCCGCGAAGGAGTCGAGGCCGGCCGCGTGGATGCGCTGGATGGCCTCCTCCGCCGAGACGCCCGAGATGCGGGCCATGTGCTCGACCTCGGACGCGCCGAGGGAGTGGATGACCAACTGCGGGTACGCCTTCTTGATGGCGGAGAAGTGCTCCTCGTAGTACTCGACGCCGTAGTCCGGGTGGTGCCCGCCCTGGAACATGATCTGCGTGCCACCGAGCTCCACGGTCTCCGCGCAGCGGCGCAGGATGTCGTCGAGGCCGCGGGACCAGCCCTTCTTGGTGTCCTTCGGGGCGGCGTAGAACGCGCAGAACTTGCACGCCGTGACGCACACGTTGGTGTAGTTGATGTTGCGCTCGATGATGTACGTCGCGATGTGCTCCGTACCCGCGTAGCGCAGCCGGCGCGCGGCGTCGGCGGCCTGGCCGAGCGCGTGCAGCGGGGCGTGCCGGTAGAGGTCGAGCGCTTCGTCCTGGGTGATCCGGCCCCCTGCGGCGGCTCGGTCGAGGACAGACTGGAGAGCGGCCTGGTCGGTCACCGGTGCGTCACCTTTCGGCGGTGTGTCAAGGGTCCGGACCGATCCAGCGTACGCCGGCGCTCCTCGGCTCCGTTCAGGGGTGCGCGGGTCAACCCCGGCGGGTCAGATCCCCCTCGGGGTTGCCCGCCGCCGCGTCCCCGGACCGGTAGTGCAGGGTGCCGTTCGCGTTCAGGGTGAAGCGTTCGTCGGCGGAGCCGTCGGAACACACGCCGGGCGCCGGGTTGGGGCCGTCCGTGGTGTCCAGGACCAGCGAACGGTCGGTGGCGGCGGCGAGCTTCCAGTTCCCGCTGCAATCGGTGCCGAGGACGGGCAGGACCGACTTGTCCCGGGCGACGACCTGCCCGATCCGGCCGCCGCTGATGGTGATCTCGAACTCGCTGGACACGCCCAGCCGGGCCGTGGTGACCGTGCCCTTCCAGGTGCCGGCCAGCGCCTGCGGCACGGTGTCCCGGGCCGCCGGGGACGGGGTCGGGGTCGGGCCGCCCGTGCCCGCGGTGGGCCCCGTCGCGGGGGCCGAATCGGCGGTACGCGGGGAGGAGGGCGGCGGGCCGGCCACCAGACCCCTCTTCTCGCCGGACTGCCAGGGCAGCAGGTCCAGTCCGTACAGCCCGCCCGACAGCACCGCCAACACGGCCGCCGCGGCGAGGACCACGGTGCAACTGAACCGCCGGCCGGCCGCGCGCACGGAGACCCGCCGCCCGTCGGCGTCGGACGCGGTGCGCGGCCCGGGCACACCGGCGCCGTACCCCGCCCCGCCCGCGTCGGGCCCCTCGCCGTACGACCGCCCGTACGGGGTGGTGCCGCCGGGGAAGCCGTCCGGCGCGCCCATGCCCCCGGCGGCGACCCGCTGCTCCCCGTAGGAAGCGGAGGAGGTGAACGGCACCGGGCCCGAGGGGTACTCCGGCAGCGCCTCGTCCAGGTCCAGCAGGGCCACCGCGGCCCGGTTGGCCTCCTCGACCAGCGGGGTCGGCAACCAGCCCGACACGCCCAGGGCGCCGTCCAGCGCGGCCGCGATCACCGCCGGCGCGGGCCGGGCGGCCGGTGACTTCGCCAGACAGGCCGCGATCAGGTCCCTCAGTGGTCCGGGGCCGATCGCGCCGAGTTCCGGCGGTTCGTGGACCACCTTGTAGAGGAGCGTCGCGGAGTTGTCCCCGCTGAAGGGGGCCCGGCCGGTCGCGGCGAAGACCAGGACCGCGCCCAGCGAGAACACGTCCGCCGCCCCGGTCACGGGGTTGCCGAGGATCTGTTCCGGCGACATGTAGCCGGGGGAACCGACGGAGGCGCCGGTGACGGTCAGCGCGGCGGCGCCGTCCGAGGCCCGGGCGATCCCGAAGTCGATCAGGCGCGGCCCGCCCGTCGGACCGCCCGCGAGGGTGAGCATCACGTTCGACGGCTTCACGTCCCGGTGGACGAGCCCCAGCCCGTGCACCGCCACCAACGCCCGGGCCAGCCCCTCCCCGACGGCCCGTACCGAATGCTCGGGCAGCGGCCCGTGGCCCGCGACGGCCCGGTCCAGCGACGGGCCCGCGACGTAGCCGGTGGCCACCCACGGCACCGGGGCCTCCGGGTCCGCGTCCAGGACCGGCGCGGTCCACTCGCCTCCCACCCGACGCGCGGCGGCGACCTCGCGGCGGAAGCGGGCGCGGAACTCCTCGTCGGAGGCGAAGTGGGGGTGGACGATCTTCACGGCGACGGTCCGGCCGCCCGCGCTGCGCCCCAGGTAGACCCGACCCATGCCGCCCGCGCCGAGCCGTCCGAGCAGCCGGTAGGCGCCGATGGTCCGCGGTTCGCCCGCTTCGAGCGGCTGCATCGCGTCCCCTCCCCGAGGTTCGTGGCTCGCTGACGGTCTACCAGCACCTTAGGGGTGTCGACCGCCGGCCGGGGAGCTTCCATCGTGTCCGGAGTACTACCGCACCACGGCGAGGACCGGTGGTTCGATCCCGCCGAATGCACCGGCGCACCCGGTCTCGGCCCCTTTGTTCCGCCGGCCGTTCCGCCGGCCGTTCCGTGGAGCGTTCCTTGGGCCGTTCCTTGGGGCGTTCCGTGGGCCGTTCCGTGGGGCGTTCCACCGGCGGACGGAAATGCGAAAGGGGAACGAATTCCCGGTGAACGAAACATTCCCCTTTCCGGGATGCGGAACTCGCGCCGGAGGCATAAGGCGCGTCAATGCTCCGGTACGGCCACCTTCAGGAGCTCCACCGCGACATCGGCCGCGTACCCCGACGCCGATCCCGTACGGCGCGCGAATTCCCGGACGCCGGCGAGTTGATCCGGACCGAAGCGGAAGTCGAGCGTCGTGAAGTAGCGCTCCAACAGTTCGGCGTCGAACGCCTCCCAGCGGGCGGCCTGCTCGGCGACCTTGGTGACCTCCTCCAGGGAGACGTCCCGGGAGGCGAGGAAGGCCTCGTGGACCTTGCGCACGACGACGGGCTCGCGTTCGAGGTAGTCCTTGCGGGCGGCCCAGACGGCGAAGACGAACGGCAGTCCGGTCCACTCCTTCCACATCAGCCCCAGGTCGTGCACGGCGAGGCCGAGCCGGGGCGCGTCGTGCAGGGAGGCGCGCAGCGCGGCGTCCCCGATCAGGACCGCCGCGTCGGCCTCCTGCATCATCACCCCCAGGTCAGGGGGGCAGGTGTAGTAGTCGGGCCGTACTCCGTACTGCTCGGCGAGCAGCAGTTGGGCCAGCCGTACGGACGTCCGGGAGGTCGATCCGAGAGCCACGCGGGCTCCGTCCAACCGGTCGAGCGGGACCTGGGAGACGATCACGCAGGACATCACCGGGCCGTCGCAGCCGACCGCGAGGTCGGGGAAGGCGACGAGTTGGTCGGCGTTGCGGAGGAACTCGACGAGGGTGATCGGAGCGATGTCCAGGTCGCCCCGGACGAGCCGTTCACTGAGTTTCTCGGGGGTGTCCTTGGTCAGCTCCAGGTCCAGCAGCGTGCCGGTTCTGGCCAGCCCCCAGTAGAGGGGCAGGCAGTTCAGGAACTGGATGTGGCCGACGCGGGGCCGGCTGCGATAGACGTCCACATCGCGAGACTAGCCCCCGGCTCCGCGTCAGCGATCGGGCGGGTCTCAAACGTCCGGGTGACGTGATCTTTCCCTCTGGTCTCGGCCGCAGGGTGCATGCTAGGCTCGACGCAAGTTGCAGTTTGGTTTCCCTTGCAGTACGAGGCCTGCGGAGAATGTGACCCGCAGGCTTTTGTAGTTTTCAGACTTCTTAGCAGGTTCTGGAGCAGGGCGACCCTTTGGCCCATAGGAGGGCTCATGGCTACCGGAACCGTGAAGTGGTTCAACGCTGAAAAGGGCTTCGGCTTCATCGCCCAGGACGGCGGCGGCCCGGATGTCTTCGTCCACTACTCCGCGATCAACGCCTCTGGCTTCCGCTCCCTCGAGGAGAACCAGCAGGTCACCTTCGACGTCACGCAGGGTCCGAAGGGCCCGCAGGCGGAGAACGTCATCCCGGCCTAGTCGCCTGGCCGACCGGATCGCGGTTGGATTAAAGCAGTACCCAAGGAGCCCTGCCTCCTCCGTGCGAGCGGAGGTGGCGGGGCTCCTGCCTTTTCCCCGCCGCTCTCCGGTGTGAGGGAATGCCGCTGCCCCGGTCACCGTCGAACGGTGACCGGGGCAGGGCGTTGTTCGGGAGCGGGCGGGCCGGCAACCGCCGTTACGGCCTGGCCGTCGTCGGGATCGTGGGCGTCGGGTTCGTCGGCGTCGGGTTCGTGGGAGTCGTCGGCGTCGTGGGCGGCACCGTCGGAGCGGCGTCGACCTGGAGCTTCAGGACCAGTTCGACCTTCTCCGGGGTGAGGACGCGCAGCTGGTAGGTGCCCGGGGCCACGCCGTCGGTGAACAGCTCCGGCAGGGCGATCCTGCCGTCGGCGCCCGTCGCGGCCAGGTCCAGGGTGGTCAGCTTCTCGCCGTCCTTGCCCTTGAAGTACGGGACCTTGGCGGTCGCCGGGTCCACCGGGACCCACGCGCCGGTGGCCTTGTCCTTCACGACCAGGCCCGCGACGGCCTTGGTGCCGGCGATCGGCTTGCCCTTGGCGGTGGCCAGCAGCTCCACGCCCTTGAAGCTGGTACCGGTGACGACCTGGAGCGGCTTGTCGGCGCCGCTGTCCACGCGCACCAGCAGGTCCGCCGCGGGCTTCGCCAGGACGGTGCCCTTCAGCATGACCGTGAACTGGCTCGTCAGGTCGTACGCCGTGGCCCGGAAGGAAAACGTGCCCGGCTTCGGACCGGCCGTCAGCTCGGGGACGGTCGCGATGCCCTGGGCGTCGGTGGTGACGACCACGGAGTTCTTCTTGGCGGCCCGGAATACGGTGCCGCCCGTGGTGTCGTCCTGTTCCACGGCGAACACGACCTGCTGTCCGACGGCCGGCTTGCCGTCGGCGAGCAGCGCCTTGACCTTCGGGGTCGGGGTGAAGGTGCTCCCGACCTCGGCCTTCAGTTCCGCCTCGCCGATCAGCGACAGCTTCGCGAGGCGCACGACCGGCGGCTTCGGCTTGGTGGGCGGCTTGGTCGGCGGAGTCGTCGGCTTGGTGGGCGGGGTGGTGGGCTTCGTCGGCGGCTTCTGCGGGATGCCGCCCGTCGGCGGCCTGGTGGCCGGGGTCCTGATGACCGGCGTCCGCGGGACGGGCAGGGTGCCCGTGGGGGGCGGTGTCGGGTAGGTGCCGACGGGCGGGTTCGGGACCCCGGCGACGCCGCCTTCCTGGTACTGGCGCATGTAGCCGAGGACGGTGTTCACGTACTCGCGGGAGCTGTTGTAGCTGAGGAGCGCGGCGTCGAGCTTGGCCGGGTTCGAGAGGTCCTTGTCGCCCGCGCACAGGTAGAGGCCGGTGCCCAGCGCCGCGTCGTAGATGTTGTTGGGGTCGCGTCGGCCGTCGCCGTTGCCGTCGGCGCCGTAGGTCTTCCAGGTCGAGGGGATGAACTGCATCGGGCCGATCGCGCGGTCGTACTCGGTGTCCGCGTCCCACTGGCCCTTGTCGGTGTCCTTGATCTGGGCGTAGCCGTTGCCGTCCAGGCGGGGGCCGCGGATCGGACGGTCGGTGGACCCGTCGGGCTTGAGCCCGTAGCCGGAGGCGTGCACGGACTCGACCCGGCCTATGCCCGCCACCAACTGCCAGGGCAGCTTGCAGTTGGGGAGCGCGGCGGCCACGGCCACCTCGGCGCGCTTGTAGGCGTCGAGGGCCGTTCCCGGTATGCCGCTCGCGCCCTCGGGGGTGCCCGCGGTGGCGGGCGGCTGCGGGTTCGCGAGGTCTTCGGGCAGGTCCAACCGGGCGTCGCCGCGGTCGGCGGCCTGGGGACTGTCCGGTGTCGGTTCGGATTCCCCCGCGCCGGCGGTCGACGGGTTGGTCACGACCGCGGCGGTGGTCAGGCTGGCCGCGAGCGCGGCCGTGCACAGGACCTTGCGTGAGGTGTTGACTACATGACGGTGAAGCGGCTTCACAGTGCGGCGATCCCCCCGAGGCGGCCGTCAGTACGTGCGGCTGGTCGCGCCGCGAATCTTCTGTCTATCAGGTATTCGGACGCGACTCACCGGGTGCCGGGCAGTTATGACACACCATTCGTCTCGGTTTCGTCATTCGTTCGGTCGGGACGGCCGGCGGGGTCGGCGCGGGCCGTTCATCCCGGCCCGAAACGCCCCAATGACCCCGTGTACGCGCCCTCTTCGCCCTTTGGTCCGGTTGCGATGGCAGGCGCGGCGCGAAGCACCGGCGCCGACTGCTCCCGGACTGCTCCCGGCCCCGCGGCCGGGGCGCCGCCCCGCCCTTCCCATCCCCGCCCCGACCACCTACCCTGACGCCCCGTCAGATCTGCTGAGCCGGCATCACCGGCCTGGAGGGCACGCCATGCTGCTGCGAGGGAAGACCGTCATCGTGTCGGGGGTCGGGGCCGGGCTGGGGCACCAGGTGGCCGCCACCGTGGTGCGGGACGGCGGGAACGCCGTACTGGGGGCGCGAACCGAGGCGAACCTGGTCAAGTCCGCCGCCGAGATCGACCCGGACGGGGCGCACACCGCGTACCTGCCGACCGACATCACCGACGAGGCCCGTTGCGAGGCTCTGGTGGCCCTCGCCGAGGAGCGGTTCGGCGGGGTGGACGCGGTGGTGCACGTGGCGGCCTGGGACTCGTACTTCGGCGGCCTGGAGGACGCCGACTTCGGGACCTGGCAGCAGATCCTCGACGTGAACCTGTTGGGCACCCTGCGCATGACGCGGGCCGCCCTGCCCGCGCTGAAGCGGGCCGGCGGCTCCGTCGTGATCATCGGGACCCAGTCGGCGGTGGCGAGTCCCTCGCAGGTGCAGCAGGCCGCGTACGCGGCTTCCAAGGGGGCGCTGACCTCCGCCATGTATTCGATGGCCCGGGAGCTCGGGCCGGCCCGGATCCGGGTCAACACCGTGCTGCCGGGCTGGATGTGGGGGCCGCCGGTGCAGGCGTTCGTCACGTTCACCGCGCACGGCGAGGGGGTGCCCGAGGAGGAGGTGCGGGCCCGGCTCACCGAGCGGATGGCGCTGCCCGATCTCGCGACGGACGGGGACGTCGCGGACGCCGCCGCATTCCTGGCATCGGACCGGGCACGGGCGATAACCGGCCAGTCCCTGCTGGTCAACGCCGGTGAGCTGATGCGATGACCCCCTCCACCGCCGGATCGGTGGATCGTATGCTCGGGCCATGACCACTCCGAGTGACGCTCCGACCGACAACGCGATGCGCCGCGCGCTCCGGCGGGCCCGCGACGGCGTCGCGCTCGACGCGACCGAGGCGGCCGTGCTCCTCCAGGCGCGCGGCGAGTCCCTGAAGGACCTCGCCGCCTCCGCCGCGCGGGTGCGGGACTCCGGGCTCGAAGCCGCCGGGCGGCCCGGTGTCATCACGTACTCGCGCAAGGTGTTCATCCCCCTCACCCGCCTGTGTCGCGACAAGTGCCACTACTGCACGTTCGTCACGGTGCCCGGGAAGCTCCGCCGGGACGGTCACGGGATGTACCTCTCGCCCGACGAGGTCCTCGACATCGCGCGCAAGGGCGCCGCGATGGGCTGCAAGGAGGCCCTGTTCACCCTCGGGGACCGGCCCGAGGACCGCTGGCCCGAGGCGCGTGAGTGGCTGGACGCGCACGGCTACGACGACACCCTCGCCTATGTGCGGGCGATGGCGATCCGGGTCCTGGAGGAGACGGGTCTGCTCCCGCACCTCAATCCGGGTGTGCTGTCGTGGTCCGAGCTCCAGCGGCTGAAGCCCGTCGCGCCGTCGATGGGGATGATGCTGGAGACCACCGCGACCCGTCTGTGGTCCGAGCCCGGCGGCCCGCACCACGGTTCCCCGGACAAGGAGCCGGCGGTCCGACTGCGGGTGCTGGAGGACGCGGGGCGTTCCAACGTCCCGTTCACCACCGGGGTGCTGATCGGCATCGGGGAGACCTACGAGGAGCGCGCCGACGCGTTCTTCGAGCTGCGGCGGATCCAGCGCAGCTACCACGGCATCCAGGAAGTGATCGTCCAGAACTTCCGGGCGAAGCCGGACACGGCCATGCGCGGGATGCCGGACGCGGAGTTGGAGGAGCTGGCGGCCGCGATCGCGGTGGCCCGGCACCTGCTCGGTCCGTCGGCCCGCATCCAGGCCCCGCCGAACCTGGTCGACGAGGAGTACGCGCTGCTGATCGGCGCGGGCATCGACGACTGGGGCGGGGTGTCGCCGCTGACGCCCGACCACGTGAACCCCGAGCGCCCCTGGCCGCACATCGAGGAGTTGGCCGCGCGGACGGCCGCCGCCGGCTTCGAGCTGCGCGAGCGCCTCACGATCTATCCGGAGTTCCTGGAGCGCGGGGAGCCGTGGCTCGATCCCCGGTTGCTGCCGCACGTGCGGGCGTTGGCGGACGCGGGGACGGGGCTGGCGGACGAGACGGCCGCCGTCGAGGGCCGGCCGTGGCAGGAGCCCGACGAGGGTTTCGCCGCGTACGGACGCACGGACCTGCACACCGCCATCGACACCGAGGGGCGGACGGGCGATCGGCGCGAGGACTTCGATCACGTCTACGGGGACTGGGACGCCCTGCGGGAGGCCGCGGCGCCCGGAATGGTCCCGGAGCGGATCGACACGGACGTCCGGGCGGCCCTCGCCCGGGCGGCGGACGATCCGACGGCGCTGACCGACGAGCAGGCCCTCGCCCTGTTGCACGCGGACGGCCCGGCGTTGGACGCGCTGTGTCGGATCGCGGACGACCTGCGCAAGTCGGTGGTGGGCGACGAGGTCACGTACATCGTCACGCGGAACATCAACTTCACCAACGTCTGTTACACCGGCTGCCGATTCTGCGCGTTCGCGCAGCGCCGTACGGACGCGGACGCGTACACGCTCTCGCTGGACCAGGTCGCGGACCGGGCGGCGCAGGCCTGGGACGTGGGCGCGGTCGAGGTGTGCATGCAGGGCGGCATCCATCCGGACCTGCCCGGGACGGCGTACTTCGACATCGCGCGGGCGGTGAAGGAGAGGGTTCCCGGCATGCACGTGCACGCCTTCTCGCCGATGGAGGTCGTCAACGGCGCCACCCGTACCGGGATGTCGGTGCGGGACTGGCTGACGGCGGCCAAGGAGGCCGGGCTGGACTCCATTCCGGGGACGGCGGCGGAGATCCTGGACGACGAGGTCCGCTGGGTGCTCACCAAGGGCAAGCTGCCGACGGCGGACTGGATCGACGTCGTCTCCACGGCGCACGAGCTGGGCATCCGGTCCTCGTCGACGATGATGTACGGGCACGTGGACCAGCCGCGGCACTGGTTGGGGCACTTCCGCACGCTGGCCCGGATCCAGCGGGACGCGGTGGCCAAGGGCGTGGAGGGGTTCACGGAGTTCGTGACGCTCCCGTTCATCCACACCAACGCGCCCGTGTACCTGGCGGGGATCGCCCGGCCGGGTCCGACGGTCCGCGACAACCGGGCGGTGACGGCGATGGCCCGGTTGCTGCTGCATCCGCACATCACCAACATCCAGACGAGCTGGGTGAAGCTGGGCGCGGAGGGTGCGGCGGAGATGCTCCGGTCGGGTGCGAACGACCTGGGCGGGACGCTGATGGAGGAGACCATCTCGCGCATGGCGGGGTCGAGTTACGGCTCGTACAAGTCGGTGCGGGACCTGATCGCGGTCGCGGAGGCGGCCGGGCGGCCGGCGAAGGCCCGTACGACGCTGTACGGGGAGGTGCCCGAGGAGCGGCAGCGGGCGGCGGGGGCCTCGGACGGGCATCTGCCGGAGCTGCTGCCGATCGCGGAGTAGGGCCGGAGCGGGGACGGTAGGGGGCGCGCGGGGACGACGACGCGGCGCGGGGCCCGACCGGGATCGATCCGGGTCGGGCCCCGGTGCCCGGCGGCGCCGCCGGGCGGGGTGCGGGGTTCAGCCGACGCGGAGGTCCGGGGTTCAGCCGACGAGGAGGTCCGGGGTTCAGCCGACGAGGAGGTCCTCGCGGAGTTCCCTCAGTTCGCGGCGGTCGATGCCGAGGCCCTTGTCGAGGTAGCGGTCGAAGGATCCGTACGCGGCCTCGACCTCGTCGTAGCCGGCGTTGAGGTACTCGGGGCGCACGTCGAGCAGGGGCTTGTAGACGGCGGCCTGCTGGGGCGGCAGGTGTGAGAGGACCGCGTCGTTGGCGGCCTTGCGGTAGTCGTTGCTGGCCAGGTAGTCGGCCAGCACGGTCTCGCGCGGGACGCCGAGGGCGGTGAGCAGGGCGGCGTTGGACCAGCCGGTGCGGTCCTTGCCGGCGGTGCAGTGGAAGAGGACGGCGCGGGCGCGGTCGGTGCCGATGCCCTGGAAGACCCGGCCGTACGCCTTCCTGCCGCCCTCGCCGGACACCATGCTCTTCTCGGCGTCGATCATCGCCTTGACGGCTTCCTCGGGGGTCTTCGGCAGGGCCTGGAAGGAGCCGGAGCCGGCGAAGACGTCGGCGACGACGTACGTCGCGCCGGCCGGGACGCGGTCGACGTCCTTGGTGCGCTCGTCGGTCGTGCGCAGGTCGAAGACCGTTCGCACGCCCAGCCGGCGGAGCTTGGCGAGGTCGTTGTCGGTGAGCTTGGCCAGGGCGTCGGAGCGGTAGATCTCGCCCATCTTGACCCACTGGCCGTCGGTGGTGCGGTAGCCGCCGGCGTCGCGGAAGTTGGCCGTTCCCTCCAGTCGCACGAGGCGGTCGGCGAGGCGCAGGCCCTGGCCGTGCTGCGGCTTGAAGTCGAACCACTGGCGGTCGGCGGCGGGCAGTCCGGTGACCACGGCCCGGCCTCGGGAGCCGCCCTTGGCGACGACCTTGCCGTTCGCCCGGATCTCGACGCGTCCGGTGCCGGGGGCGTTCCACCGGAGAGTGAACGCGCCGTCGGCGCCGGCGGTGACGGAGGCCTCGGTGAAGGGGATGGCGGAACGGTTCTGGTGCCGGCCGTCCCGGGGGGAGTCCCAGGCCGCGGCGGTGGCGGCGGGGGCCGCGACCAGGGAGGCGGTGAGCGTGGTGGCGACGACGGTCGCGGCGAGGAGTGCCTTCTTCATGTCGTCGAGGCTGTGGGCCCGCGGACAACGCCGGGTGAACACGGTGTGGCCGAAAACGACCGGGTCCGAGGCCAGTGGCAAAACGTGCCACGATTGTCTCATCCGGCGAGATCCTGTCCGGAACCATTCATATTCCGGCCGTTCTCCGGCCACTTATGGGCGGCGTGACTTACTCCTTCCGGATTCGACCGAACCTGTCCACTACAGTGCGCGCCAGAGCTTGGGGGGACGACATGGACACGATGACGACCGCGACCGCGGCCGGCACGGGAACAGCCGGTACGAACGGGGTGGCGACGTCGGGGGCGACGTCGGGGGCGACGTCGGTGGAGGTGGAGGAAGCGGCGCCGACCACGCCCGCGTCCGCCATCACGGACGCTCCCGCCACACAGGAGGCGCGGGAGGCGCGGGCACAGGCCCCGCAGGCGCAGGCGGAGCTCCCGGACCAGGTGCCCGCGAACGTGCGCCCCGCCCTCTGGGGTCGGGTCGAGCAGCAGGACTTCCGCAGTCGGGTGCGCGGCACCCTGCTCGGCGCCGCCATCGGGGACGCGCTCGGCGCGCCCGTCGCCGGCCTCTCCCTCGACGGCATCCGTGAGGCGTACGGCCTGGCGGGGCTGACCGAACTCGCCCCCGCCCACGGCCGGCGGGGCACGGTCACCGCGTCCACCCAGCTCACGCTGTTCACCGTGGACGGTCTGATACGGGCCCACGTGCGCCGGGACACCGGCGGCTGGCACCCGCCGACCGACGTCCACCGGGCCTAGCTGCGCTGGGCGGCGACCCAGCACGACTGGGGCCCCGACGAGCGGCGCAAGGACAACGGCTGGCTCGCGCAGGAGGAGTGGCTGTACGCCCGGCGGGGCCCGGACCGGGCGTGCATGACCGGCTTCGCCGACGAGACGCTCGGCACCCTGGAACAGCCGAAGAACCCCACCGCCCGGGACGCGGCGGCCACCGTCCGCTCGGCCCCCTTCGGGCTGCTGGTCGGCTGGGAGCCGGCGCTCGTGCTGCAACTCGCCGTGGAGTGCGCGACGCAGAGCCACGGGCACCCGACCGCGTTCCTGTCGGCCGGGGCCCTCGCGGTGATCGTCCACGGGTTGACCCGGGGCGAGTCCCTCGACGCCGCGATCCGGCGGGCCCTGGTCCTGTTGGGCGCCCGCGCCCAGCATCAGCCGGTCACGGACGCCCTCCGGCGGGCCGTCTCGGCCGCCGCCCAGGGCGAACCCGACCCCAAGGTGGTCGAGTCGCTGTCCCCGGGCGACGGCCGCGACGCGGAGGACGCGCTGGCCGTGGCCGTGTACTGCGCACTGGTGGCCGAGGACGTCCCGCACGGGCTGCGGCTCGCCGTCAACCACGGCGGGGACTCCACCGCCACCGGCGCCCTGTGCGGTGCGCTGTTGGGCGCCCTGCACGGGGAGACCGCCCTGCCGGCGGCCTGGTTGGCCGATCTGGAGGGGCGGTCCACGATGCTGGAACTCTCCGACGACTTCGCCCTGGAGATGACGCAGGGGCCCGCCCTGCACGGGCCCTCGGTCTCGGCTCCCGGCTGGCTGGCCCGCTACCCGCGCGGCTGACCGGACCGCCGGCGCAGCCGGGCCGGCGGCGCAGCCGGGCCGGCGCGGACCCGGCCCCCGCGCCCCGTCAGGTCCGGGGGCGCGGCTCGATCCACAGGGCCTCGGCCACCGCGCACAGTTCACCGTCGGCCGTGGTCAGCGCGGTGCCCGCCGTGTACTTGCGGCCCTCGCCGCCGAGCAGCCAGGCGTACGAGATCAGGCCCGCGCCCCCGACCGGTACGGGCCGCAGCAGGCGGGCCGTCAGGGCCGCCGTGACCGCGCCGGCCGGCCGGTGCGCGAGGAGGCGGCCCGCCGCGTTGCCGGGGCAGTCCAGCGCGCCCCACACCAGCTCGGGCGGCAACGTCCCGTCCGGTGCGGCGAGTTCGGGCCCCGGGGTCCACGCGGCGGCGACCAGGTCCCGGCCGGGCACCCGCCCGCAGTGCAGGCGCAGTCCGGTGGCGGGGGTGCGGCCCAGCCCGCATCCGAAGCAGTCGGCCTGCCCTTCCGGCGGGTGGGCCCGGAAGGCGTCGGCGGCCTTCTCCGCCTCCTCCCGCGAGGGTGCCGGCGGTACGTCCCCGGTCGGCGGCAGGGCGGCCCGGGTCGCGCGGGCCAGCACCACCCCGTCGGCGTCCAGCAGGGCCGTGCCGCCCTCCGGGTCCGGGGTCGGCCAGGCCGGCGTCCCGGTCGGCACGGGCCTGCGGAAGTCCACGCGTACGGCCGTCGCCCCGGGTGCCGTCCGGCCGGCCAGCAGCCCTGCCACGTAGCCGCCGAAGGCCACGCCCGGATAGCCCTGCAGTCGCTCCGGGACCGTGATCGTCCCCGTGTCGTTCATGTCGCCCATGTCGTCACCCCGTCGTGTCGAACCCACCGTGTCGAACCCGTGTCGAACCTCTGCCGTCCGTACGCCGAACCCCGTACGTTGGCCGCCCCACGTCTCGGAGGTGCCTCGGCCATGCGGATCGCCGCCACCATTTTCCTCACCGATCTCACCGTCTCCCCCACGGGCCTCGCCCGCGCCTTGGAGGAGCGCGGGTTCTCCGGGCTCTACCTGCCCGAACACACCCACATCCCGGTGAGTCGGGCCACGCCGGCGCCCATGGGCGGGGACCTCCCGGAGGAGTACGGGCGCACCCTCGACCCGTTCGTGGCCCTCGGTCAGGCGTCGGCCGTGACGGAGCGCCTCGACCTCGGCACCGGCATCACCCTGGTGACCCAGCACGACCCGATCGCCCTCGCGAAGCAGGTCGCGACGCTGGACCACCTGTGCGGCGGCCGGTTCACGCTCGGGATCGGCTACGGCTGGAACGTCGAGGAGGCCGCCGACCACGGAGTCGAGTGGTCCGGGCGGCGCGAACTGGTCCGGGACCGGATGGCGCTGATGCGGGCCCTCTGGGCTCCGGAACCCACCGCGTACGAGGGCGTGTTCGGCTCCGTCCAGGCCAGCCGGGCGTACCCGAAGCCGGTGCGGCCCGCGCGTGACCTCGGCTCCGGGCGCACGCTCCACGGCCCCCGCACCCTGATCGGCGGCGCGGCCGGCCCGAAGCTGTTCGCGGCCATCGCCGACCACTCGGACGGCTGGCTCCCGATCGGCGGCGGCGGCCTGGGCGAGTCCGTTCCGGTGCTGCGGCAGGTCTGGGAGGACGCGGGGCGCGACCCGAAGGACCTCCAGGTGGTCCCGTACGCGGTCCGCCCGAACGCGGGCAAGCTCGCGTACTACGAGAGCCTCGGGATCGAGGAGGTGGTGCTGCAACTCCCGTCGGCGGGCGAGGCCGAAGTGCTCCGCACCCTGGACGAGTTCGCCCCGTACCTCTGACCGGCCCACCGTGACCGGGACCGGCCCGCCTTCCCGGCGAAGGGGCGGGGGACCCCTGGTACGTTGACGCGTTCGACCGATCGGGTCGCGTCCACCGGGGGATCACTCATGCACACCAACCAGCGCGTCCGCCTCGTCGCCGCCGGCGCGACGGCCGCCCTCGCGCTCACGCTCACCGGCTGTGGCGGCGGTGCCGACAAGGGCGACGACGCGAAGCGGGAGCAGGCGAAGCCCCCGGCGTCCGCATCGGGCTCCCCCGCCGCCTCCGGCACCCCGGCGGCCTCCGGCTCCCCGGCGGCCTCACCCTCGGGCCCGGCGGCCGGATCCGCCGCCGGGGGCACGGGCAAGGACTCGGCGGCCGGCAGCCTGGACGGCGCCTGGATCGCGTCCGCGACCCCGGGCATGGGCGTCGTCTTCACCGTCAACGGCAAGTCGGCCTTCCTGTCGGAGTCCGCGACCGGCATCGTCTGCGAGGGCTCCGCCACCGGCGCGACCATCGACCTGGCGTGCCCGGCGGCCGGCAAGCGGACGAAGGGGCGGGTGGAGTCCGTGGACGCCAAGAAGCTGAAGGTCGCCTGGGCCGGCGGCGCGACGGAGACCTTCGACCGGTACGCGGCGGACCGCTTCCCGACCGCCCTGCCGACCGACCTCCCGACGGACCTGCCGAAGCTTCCGCCGAAGCCGTAGGGCGCGGCCGGGCCGTCAGCCCGTGGCCCCGCTCCGGGACGGGGCCGGGCCCTGTGTGCCGGACCCGGAGCCTGGCCGGTCGCGGTGGGCGAACCTCTCTGCCAGGTGATCCTGGAAAGTCTTGTGGATGAAGGCCAATCCGTCACCCGAACGACGCAGAAGGGCCCGCTCACTACAGAAGGCGATGAAGTCCGGCCTCACGTAAGGGAGCGACCTCGCGAAGGTGGCGCCGAAGACGCGCCAAACCGCCGCGTACGGAGACCATCTGGTGTAGGTCAACCATCTCACCAAAGCCACCAGCGGGAAGGCCCCGTAACCGAGGGCGGTGCCGCCATACATTTCCCTCAGCACGTGGCTGGGCGCTTGCAGGGCCATCCGCATCGGATCCCTCGGGTAGATCACCGTCGCGTGGAACTGTGCCATGTCTGCTGCCATCCGCATCAGCCGCCGGGAGACCTCGTCCACGTCGTACCGGGTGGCGCCGTTCCGTCCGCTCAGGGTCCGGTCCCGCGTGACCATTTTTTCCAGGAAGGCGTCGTAGACGAGCGCCCGACGCTCACCGAGTGAACCGATGCTGAGCACGGCGCTCCCGTCCACCCCCGAGTAGGCCACGGCCGCGATGCCGAGCATGAGCGGTGTCGTGAGCAAACGGGTCAGTTCCGGATCCACGGCGGCGACGCCGCGCAATCCGTCGAGTTGCGGGCCGGCATCGTTCAGAAAGGCGTGGACGACGGCCACCGGGAGCGGCTGGACCGCAATCGCGCCGTTGACGGTCAACCGCTGGGGCAGAACGTCATATTCGAGGGTCCTGCACGAGATGGCGATGCCGCACTGGGGGAGTCCGTCGGCGGAGAGGAACGTGTTGAGTTCGGTGACGCAGCGTGCGTGCCGGCTCGGATCCACTTCGTCCAGGCCGTCGAGAATCACATCGATCGCACCCTGGGACAACAGGCTCCCGGCGACCTCCGACGGAACCCGGTAGCGGCGTCGAAGCTCTTCCTCGATCCAGTCCACCATCCGTTCCCCACGCCAGTTCGTCAGCAGGAGGAACACCGGGACGGGCGCGCCGCTTTCCGCCTTCGCACGTTCGACCAACGCCCGGGTCAGCTCCAGCATGTGGATCGTCTTGCCTGCGCCGGGGGCGCCCAGGACGAGCAACTGTGAACCGTGACGCTCGTACATGGCGCTGATCGTGGTTCCCGGGGGGAGCGGCGTACCGGACCGCGTGACAAGAGCTGCCGAGGCCCACGGATCGTCGACGGCCGCGGGCGAGTCCTCCAGCCCCAGTTCAATCCGGACGATGTCGTTCCACCGGTGGTCCAGGTCGCGGGTCCACATCTGGTCCACCCGGTGCAGAAGCACGTTCCTGGCTCGCTCCAGTGCCACCGCGGTGACTTCCGACGCCTCGTCACCGGCCTCCGTTCGGGAACGCCGGTACGGGATGTACATCGCGCACCCCGCGACGACAAAGGCGACCAGGACACCGATCGCCACCTGTAGGGGCTTGTCACCGAAGCCGGCCTTGAACAGGTCCGGTAACAGTCCGGCTGCGGTCTCGCGCCCCAGGTACCCCATCAGGAGGAGCAGGCCGGTGATGATCCAGCCCATGCCGCCGCGCTGCCGCCGCCTTCTGGTACCCCGCATCAATTCCCCCGCCGGGAAGCTCCCTTGACACGCCGGCCAACGGCGCGCCCCGCGCTCAACCCTAGCCGCGGGACGTGACCGGCGGGATGCGAAAGGACGACTCAGACTCCGGTCTGGCCGTCGAGGAGTTCGCGGATGATGTCGAGGTGACCGTTGTGGCGGGAGGTCTCCTCGATGAGGTGGAGGAGGATCCAGCGGAGGTCCACGTGACGGCCGTCCCGGATGGTGCGGACCGCCTTCGCGTTCAGGTCGTGCTCGGCGAGCAGGGCGCGGTAGCGGGCGCTCTGCTCCTCGTACTCGGCGAGGAGGCGGGGCAGCGGGACGTCGAGCGACTGCCGCATCTCGGGGTCGGGGTCCTCCTCGGTCAGCTCGGCGAAGGGTCCGACGACCTCCTCGCCGAGGAACACGACCTGGATCCAGTGGTATTCGACCCACCGGATGTGGCCGATCAGTCCGCAGGCCGTCATCAGGGGCGAGCCGGGGAGCGGCGCCTTGCGGGCGTCCTCCGCGGAGAGCCCCTCGCACTTGGCGCGGGCCGTGTCGCGGGCGTAGTCGAGGAAGGTGGTCAGTTGCGTACGCTCGTCCCAGGCGGGGGGCGTATCGGTTCGTCGTGTCATCGCGGGCAGTGTCGTACGGCGGGAACCCCGTGTCGAACGAATTAGTCGAACGCATCAGGGGGCGGCGGATGTCGGCGTGACGAGTTCCGCCCACACCGTCTTGCCGACCGTCCTCGACACGACCCCCCAGTCGTGCGCGACGGCCTCGACGAGCCGCAGGCCGTGACCGCCCTCCGCATGGTGCACGTACGGGCTCACCGCCGGCCGGGCGCCGGCCCGCGCGTCGGACACCTCGATGCGGAGCACGCTCTCCCACATCACCATCCGCAGCTCGAAGTCCCGCCCGGGGACCCGGCCGTGGACGACCGCGTTCGCGGCGAGCTCGGCGACGAGCAGCGCGGCGTCGTCCGACAGTTCGGAGCGGTGGGGGATGCCCCAGTCGTGCAGCGTCAGCAGGGCGAACCGGCGGCCGAGGCGGGCGCCGCGAGGGGTCGAGCTGAAACGCTGAGTGAACACACGTACGAGGTGGCCGGCGGGTCCGGCGGGTGCGGTCATGCAATCAACGTCCCGTTCGGGCACGGCGGTTCACAGCAATCCGACCGCTACTTTTCATCTGTACGAGTCCACGCGCTGGACAGGCGTGGTCACCTACCGTGAACCTGATCGTCAGGAGGTGACCTCCATGGCGAGTGTCGACGACAACGGTGAAAGCGGTCCCGAGCCGGACGGCGATCTGCGCCACTTCGGCGAGACGGTCAAGGCCTTCCGCAAACGCGCCGGACTGACGCAGGAACAACTGCACCCCCTGATCCGCTACTCGGTGCAGTACATCGGCTCGGTGGAACAGGGCCGCCGCCACCCGTCCACGAAGTTCGTGGAGAAGGCGGAAGAGGTACTGGACGCCTTCGGCGTCATCCGGCTCGCGGCGAAGCAGTTGCAGCGCAGGCGGGGGCTGGCGTCGTGGTTCCGGCGGTGGGCGGAGCACGAGGACGGTGCGATCGCGCTCAACACGTACGAATGCCGGGCCGTCCCCGGCCTGTTGCAACCCGAGCCCTATGCGCGGGCCCTCTTCGAGACCGTCCCGCCACTGCCCACCGCGGGGGACCTGGAGGCGCGGATGGTGGCGCGGTCGGAACGGCAGAAACTGCTGCTGCGCACCCCGTACATCATGTTCAGCTTCATCGTCGAGCAGAGCCTGATCGAACGGCGGACGGGTGGGAAGGAGGTCACCCGCGAGCTGATCGACCACCTGCTGGAATGCTCGCTGCTGCCGAACGTGGACATCCAGATCATGCCGCTCGTCCAGCCGGTGCACGCGGGCGCCGACGGGCCCTTCCGGCTCCTCGAAACCTGGGAACACGAGTGGCTGGGGTACAGCGAGGGACAGAAGACGGGCCATGTGATCACCGACCCCAAAGCCGTCAGCGTCCTCCACCAGCGGTATGCCAAACTTCGCATCCAGGCCCTCAATCCGGCTGACAGCGCGGACCTGTTGATGCGAATGCGAGGTTCTCTGTGAACGACTCCGAGTTGCGGTGGTTCAAGAGCAGCTACAGCGGCAGCGAGGGCGACAGCTGCGTCGAGGTCGCCCTCTCCTGGCACAAGTCCACCTACAGCGGCAGCGAGGGCGACGACTGCGTCGAGGTCGCCGCCTGCGCCGACACCGTGCACGTCCGGGACTCCAAGGTCACCGCCGGCCCCGAGCTGGCCGTCGCGCCCGCCGTGTGGACGGCGTTCCTCGGCGGCGTCACCGGCTGACGGACCCCGTCACGGCGGGGGTATCGGTCCCGGCGCGGTCACGCCGATCGCCGGACGCCAAAAACGCCCGTCAGGCAGGGCCTGACGGGCGCCGAGGAAGTAGTCCGCGTCGCGCTGGAAACCGAGCCCCGGGACGATGCGCCGCAGGTGGGGCCAGATCCCGGGCACCACCCGGTACTCCCCCGCGACCATCCACGGATCGTCGCCCAGCACGAACAGGTGCCGGACCACCAGGAACTGTTCCCGTGAGAGCGCGCAGGACTCGACCATCTCCTCGTCCGGCCCGAAGCCGGTCAGGTCCCAGACGAGATTGTGCCCGTCGGCGAATGGATAGTCGCTGCTCACCGCCTCACGCTAGGGCGGGCCCCCGACCGCCCGCACCTGCTTTTCACCGTCACTTCACATGATCGGCCCGCCGGGCGCGGGATCCGACGGGCGGCAGCGCGGGACAAAGCACATGCAGTAGGCACGCATATCGGCGTATCGTCCCCCGCATGGACCCGCTCACCGAGAAACAGATCCGTGGCTCCTTCGTGAACTGCACGAAGGGCGAGGCCTCCCGCCTCCGGCTGCCGCTGGACTTCGGCGACCTGCCCTGGCAGGACCTGGACTTCCTCGGCTGGGTGGACCCGGGTGCCCCGCTGCGCGCCCACCTCGTGCGGACCGGCCCCGACGGCGTGCCCGTGGGCATCACCCTGCGCGTGCCCGCCTCGAACGGCACCAGTGCCCTGAAGTCCAGCATCTGCATGGTCTGCCTGACCGGGCACGCCTCCTCCGACGTGGCGCTGCTGTCCGCTCCCCTCGCCGGGGCCCGCGGCCGGGAGGGCAACACCGTCGGCATCTACCTGTGCGCCGATCTGGCCTGCTCGCTGTACCTGCGGGGCAAGCGTCGGTCCAAGCGGGCGACGGGGGCCTACGTGGAGACCCTGAGCCTGGAGGAGCGGATCGAGCGGGCGCTCGGGAACCTCGACGCGTTCACGGCGAAGGTCACCGGCGCGCGCGTGGGCTCCTGACCGCCCCGGGCCGGACACTCCTGACGGCCCCCGGCCCCGCCCATCCGCCCATCCGCCCATCTGACGGATCGCCGCCCGCGACCCGGCTGCCCGGCGCGCGGCGGCGTACCCTGCCCCGCATGATCGATTCACGCACCCACGTTCGCGTCGCCCGCCCCTCGCTCGACCTGGAGGCCGCCGAGCGGTTCTACGTGGACGGGCTCGGTCTGGACGTGCTGTGGCGCACCAGCGGTCACGTGTCGGGGGAGCACGATCTGGTGATGGTCGGGCCCACCGGGGGCGGCTGGCACTTCGAGCTGACGCACGACCCGGAGAACCCGATCGCGCCGTCCCCGACGGTCGACGACCTGTTCGTCGTCTACCTCGGCCGGGAGCCCGAGCCGGCCTTCATCCAGCGCCTGATCGAGCACGGGGGCACCCGCGTCTCCTCCCACAACCCCTACTGGGACGAGTACGGCGTCACGGTCGCCGACCCCGACGGCTACCGCCTGGTGCTCTGCTCCCGTACCTGGGGCTGAGGCTTCGGCGGCCTCACGCCCCGAGAGCGGCACAGAACCGGCCGCGCCCGGTACGGCCGCGGAGCCTCGGACCCGCGACAGGGCCCGGACCGCGCGTCGCGGTCCGGGCCCTGTCCCGTGCGGCGCCGCCGTGCGGCGGCGGTGCGTCAGCTCTGTGCGGTGTCGTCGCCCGCCTGCGCGGCGCCCTCGGTCACGCCCGCCTTCTCGCGCATCTTGCGCACCAGCTCCGCCTTCTGGTCGGCCGCGCTCCGGCGGTCGAGGTTGCGGTGCGGGCCGTTGTTCTGCCGTTCGGCGCGGGACTGCCGCTTGCGCTGGCCGCCACCCTGGCCCACGGGGTTGTTGATGTTCTTGCTCACGGTCACGGGTTCTCCCGGTGAAGATGCGAAGTGATCGACGGATCCATCGGTGCGGACGGGCGGTGACGTCGAAGGACGTCAACCGGGGCCCATCACGCTGTCACTCGCGCATCGGCGTCTGGAAGAACCCGACAAAGACGTTACCCGGTTCCGCCGGCCGCGCACACCAACCCTTTCGCCACCCCGGCGTCGGCCGGGCCTTCGGCGAGCACCCGGGGTCGGGTCCGGGCGGCGGCGCCCCCCGGTGGACGCGGTCGGGGTGCGGCGGGAAACGCCAGGTCCGCGGGGTGGAACGGAACGCGATCGCTCTCTGGCGCCGGCGGGCGCGCGGTCGGGGGTCAGCCGATGCCGGGGGCCTTCGGCAGGCCGGCGGTCAGGGCCGTGCCGGCGCCGGAGAGGGAGGCGTCGGTGGCCTTGGTGGCGCTGCCGGCCGCCGAGGCGGTGGCGTTGACCGCCGTCTTGGCGTCGGTGACGGTCTGCGCGGGGTGGTCGGCGATCTCCACCACCCGCTCGGTGATCGGGGTGTCCCCCCGGACGACCGGTCCGTCGGCGTGCGCGACGGCCGGGGTGAGGGCGAGGGCGGCGCCGCCGGAAAGAACCAGGGCGGCGAGGTTGCGCTTCATGGTCTTCTTCATGGCCGGAACAACGACTCCGCTCGGCCTCGGTCACAGCCGACTCGCCGCTTCCGGCGACCCGGCGGACGCCGAGGGCCCCGGATCGTGGGGAACGATCCGGGGCCCCGGGGGATGACACGGCGGCGTGGCGGGGGGGGGGGGGGGCGGGGCGCGGGGCCCGCCGGGGTCAGTCCTCGACCACCAGGGCCGGCGTGGACTTGGTGAGGACCTGGCCGCGGAAGAAGGCGGGGCTGCGGCGTTCGGTGACGAACATGACGACCAGGCCGAGGGCCAGCAGGCCGACACCGATGATGAAGACGCTTCCGACGCCGAGGACCGTGGAGCCGGAGCCGTAGGACGGGTTCCACATGTCGATGAGGGTCTTGAGGAAGACGGTGGCGAGGAGCAGGCCGCCGAGGACCGGGAAGACGCCCTTGAAGAACAGGTCGCGGGCCGAGTTGCGCAGTTCCTTGCGGAAGTACCAGGCGCAGGCGAAGGCCGTCAGCGAGTAGTAGAAGCAGATCATCAGGCCGAGCGCGAAGATCGTGTCGGTCAGGACGTTCTCGCTGACGAGGGTCATCACGGTGTAGAAGACGCCGGTGGCGACGCCCGCCATGACGGTGGCGCGGCCGGGGGTCTTGAACCGGGGGTGGACCTTGGCGTAGGAGGGCGGCAGCGCCTCGTACGTGGACATCGCGAGGACCGTGCGGGCGACCGGGATGAAGGTGGTCTGCAGGGACGCGGTGGCGGAGGCCAGGACGGCGACGAAGAGCAGGATGCCGAGCATCGGGCCCATGACGGGGCCGGCGAGGGCGGCGAAGACGTTGTCGGAGGTGTCCGGGTTTCCGAGGCCGAGGCCGGAGGTGCCGGAGCCGACGGCCATCTGGGCGGCGATGCCGGTGGCCAGGTACGAGCCGACGAGGACGATCATCGCGATGAGCGAGGCGCGGCCCGGGGTCTTGGCGGAGCCGGTGGTCTCCTCGTTGGTGGCGAGACAGGCGTCCCAGCCCCAGTACATGAAGATCGAGAGCGAGAGTCCGGCGGTGAAGGCGGCCATGGACTCGACCGCGAAGGGGTTCATCCACTGCCAGGAGAAGTCGAGGCCGGTGTCGAAGGAGCCGGCGGACGCCTTCTGGAAGGCCATGGCGACGAAGATGGCGAGGACGGCGAGTTGGAGGCCGACCAGCGCGTACTGGACGCCCTTGGTGGCCGTCATGCCGCGGTAGCTGATGGCGGTCGCCGTGGCGATGAGGGTGAGGCAGGTGGCGATGTGGACGAGTTTGTTGTCGTCCAGCGCGGAGATCGACGGGTTGTTCGTGATCTCGCCTGCCAGCAGCCAGAAGTAGGAGGTGGCGACGCCGGCCAGGTTGGACAGGACGATGATCGTGGCGATCACCAGGCCCCAGCCGCACATCCAGCCGATCCGCGGGCCGAAGGCCTTCACGGTCCAGGTGAACGAGGTGCCGCAGTCCGGCATGGCCTTGTTCAGCTCGCGGTACGCGAAGGCGACCAGGAGCATCGGGAGGAAGCCGGCCAGGAACACCGCCGGCATCTGGACGCCGACTTCCCCGGCGGTGGAGCCGAGGGTCGAGGTCAGGCAGTAGACGGGGGCGACGGTGGAGATGCCGATGACGGCGCTTCCCACCAGTCCGACGGACCCTTTCCCGAGGCCCTTGCCACGAACGTCGCCCTCGGCGACGCCGCTTACCGTGTCTCCGACCCGAGGCCGAACGTCCAGCTGTGTCATGGGTAGGGACGTTAGATGCTGCGGTTTCCTCATCCGGAGGACCGAGGTCCGTTACCGCACGGGGCTAATTTCCTTGGAATCTTGAGGCCGAGACAGTTCACACTCTGGCAATACAAGGTTCACTCAGGCATCTATTCACGTTTCGGAAGGCACGGGGGTGGACCTTCCGGAATGCGGAAACCGCAGCCTTGCCCGTTTTGCCCCTTTCAAAACTTTCCCGCGCAATTTTTCGGGCCCCCAATCCCGGGGCGCCGTCCACCAGACTGGCCCCATGCCCACAGCCGACGAGCTCCTCAGCGCGGATACCGTCAGTAACCTGGCCGGTCTGCTCGCCCGCGCGGCCCGCACACCCCGCTCCCGAGCCCTCACCACCCGCGCCGCATCCCTCGACGGACTCGGCTTCAGCGCACGCGTCGCCGCCGTCCGCGACGCCGTCCTCGCCGACCTGCCCGAGGACTGGCCCGCCTTCGAGGCCGTACTGCGCACCGCCATGGAGGACCCCGACTTCACCGGCTGGATGACCTTCCCCGTCAACGAGGCCATCGCCGTCCGCGGGCTGACGGCGTTCGAACCGGGGCTCGCGCTCCTGCGCGACCTCACGCCCCGACTGACCGCCGAATCCGCCGTACGCCCCTTCCTGCGGGCCGATCCCGACCGCGCCCTGACGGTGATCCGCGACTGGACCGCCGACCCGGACCCGCACGTCAGACGGCTCGCGAGCGAGGGCACCCGGCCCCGGCTGCCGTGGGCGTCCCGGCTGCCCGCCTTCATCGCCGACCCGCGCCCCGCCGTGCCCGTGCTCGACGCCCTCCACCGCGACCCGTCCGAGTACGTACGCCGCTCCGTGTCCAACCACCTCAACGACATCAGCCGGGACCACCCCGGGCTCGCCGTGGAGATCGCCGCGAAGTGGCGCGCCGACGCCGACACCACGACGGATCGCGTCGTCCGGCACGGGCTGCGCACCCTGATCAAGGCCGGCCACCCCGAGACGCTGACCCTGCTGGGCCACTCCCCCGACGTCCCGGTCACCGTCGACGGGCCGCTGGTGAGCACCCCGCGCGTCGCCGTCGGCGAGCACCTCGTCTTCTCGTACGCGCTCACCCACACCGGCGAACTGCCCGCCGAACTGGTCGTCGACTACGTGATCCACCACGTCAAGGCCAACGGGACCCGCACCCCCAAGGTCTTCAAGCTCACCACCCGCCGCCTCGCCCCCGGCGAGACCCTCACCGGGACGAAGCGGCACTCCTTCAAACCGATCACCACCCGCCGCTACCACCCCGGGGAACACCTGGTGCAGCTCCAGGTCAACGGCCGGGTCCGCGGCGAGGCCGCATTCTCACTGGACGTCCCCCGCACCCGGCCGGCAGGCTCGGGCCCATGACTCACGGAATCGAGCACCACCCCGCCCGTTGAGCGCCCCCGAGGAGCGCACCGCGCCCACCTCCCGGCCCTCTCCCCCCAAGACGCGCGCGCCCCAGGCGACTTCGTACGCGTCCTGCGCGAACGACACCTCCCTGCACGACTACGCGCTCTTCCGCCGCGGCATCGAGCCGGACGCCCGGGTCCCCGCGCGCGGCTACCCGCTGCCCGACGGTCCGCCGGAGCCCGACCGGCCACAACTGACCCTGCGCGAGGCGCAGGGGGAAGTCGCCTCCGCCCTCGCCGACACGCTGGCCGACCCCGACCCGGTCCGGGCCGCGGCCGCCGTCCATCTGCGGGTCCGCTCGCTCGTCATGCCCCACCGCACCGTTCGCGCCTGCGTCCTTCGGCTGCCCCTGACCGACGAGGCCGCCGCCCGGCGGACCGGCCGACGATTGGTCCGCACCGGCACCACTCCGGCCGCCGTCCAGGTCGGCCTGGGGCTGCTGAGCCGCCTCGGCGAACCGGAGGACGTGCCCTGGCTCACGGTCCTCGGAACGCTCCGGGGCTTCGAGCGGCCGGTCGTCGCCGCGCTCGACCGCCTGGACCGGAAGGCCGCCGCCCTGCTGATGTTGCGCACCCGTCTCCGGGACGCCGCGTTGGACCCGCTGCTCGACGCCGTGGAGGCGGGCGACGACCAGGCCACGCTCGCCGCCCTGACCGGGCTGCCGCCCGACTTCCGGACGATGGGATACGCCCGGCGGATGGCGGAGGCCGCCGACCTCCACCGGCTGCTCCGGGCGCATCCGCGTGACCCGGCGCTGCTCCTGCGGGCCGCCGGGCTGCTGCGCCGGATGGCGGACCAGCACGACGTCCGGGCCGAGATCCTCGACTACGGACCGGCCATGGAAACGTACGAGACGCTGATCGGGCACGCCGACCTGCCGGAGCCCACCCCCGCGTACCGGGCGGTGCTCCTGTCGATCGCCCTCGACCTGCACAGCGGTCCCGCCGCGCTGCTCGGCTGGCGGCCCGGCCGGCGCGAGGCGCTGTTGGACGCGCTGGGGCGGCTGCCGGCCGCCCCGACCCCCGACGGCGTGCTCGACGACCCCGCCGAACGCCGGCGCGCCGACTGGACGGCGCGGACCGGGCGGCAGCCGTTCCGCGTCCCGCCGGACGGGGAGCGGCTGAGGATCGAGGTGGTCGCCGAGGACCCCGGTGACCGGGGCGGCGTCGAGACCCGGATCCTGGTCGACGGCCGCCCGCTGGTGCCCGCCCTGTTCGGGAAGGGACTGGGAGAGAGCCCGGAACGGCTCCTCGACACCGGACTGTTGCGGGCCGGCGCCGAGCCCCGGGAGGTGCGGCTCGCCGAGGCGTACTGCACCGAGGGCTGCTGCGGGGCGCTGTACGTGACCATCCGCCGCGAGGGCGACGAGGTGGTGTGGGGCGACTGGCGCGGGGCGGTCGGACCGACCCCACCGGAGTACCGCTTCGACGCCGCCGCCTACGACGCCGAGCTGGAGCGCGCCGACCGGGACCGCCCCTGGTCCTGGCCGGCCCGCAGCGCGGCGAAGCTGATCGCGGACGGCTTGCGGGACCGCCCCGATCTGCTGACCCGCTGGGACGCCCTGCGGGGCTGGGTCGGCACGGCCTGGGACGAGCCCGACACCGTGGTGGTGTCCTTCACGTACTGGCCCGGTCTGGCGGCCGGGAACCGTGACCCGGAGGGGCCCTGGCTCCAGTTCGGGTGGCGGATCCCGCCCGCTGGGACCCCGATCGAGGAGCAGGCCGCCGCCGTGCTGGACCGGTTGGCCTCGACGGACCCGAAGTCCTGGGCCGAGGTCCTGGGCGGCAGCCGGGAGCACGCCGAGCGGCTCGGCTACCCCTGGCCGGAGCGCGGGTAGGACCGGCGGCGCGGCCGGGCCCCCGGCCGCGCCGCGCCGGGCCGGGCCGGGCCGCGCCGGGCCGCGCCGGGCCACCGGTCCTCGGCCCGACCCCGCCGCCGGTTCGACCCTCAGCCCGGCCAGACGATCGACTGGATCTCGCTGTAGGCGTGCAGGGCGTACGAGCCGACGTCCCGGCCCACCCCCGACCGCTTGAAGCCGCCGAACGGGGCCTCCATGTTCCGGCCGATGGTGTTGATGCCGACGCCGCCCGCGCGCAGCCGCCCCGCGATCCGGAAGGCCCGCGCCGAGTCCCCGGACCACACGTAGGAGAGCAGTCCGAAGTCGCTGTCGTTGGCCAGGGCCACGGCCTCGTCCTCGCCGCCGTCGAAGGGGACGACCACCACGACCGGCCCGAAGATCTCCTCCCGGACCACCCGCATGTCGTTCGTGCAGTCCACCAGGAGCGTCGGCGCGACGTAGAAGCCCCGGCCCGCCCCGACGACCGGGCGTTCGCCGCCGTACGCGATCCGCGCGCCCTCCTTCCTGCCCAGCTCGACGTACGACTCCACGCGGTCGCGGTGCGCCGCCGAGATCACCGGGCCGACCACGGTGCCGCGCTCGCCCGGGTCGCCGACCTTCATGAACGCCAGGTAGCCGGTCAGCTTCTCCACCAGCGGCTCGTACACCGACCGGTGGACGATCACCCGGGTCGGGGCGGTGCAGATCTGACCGGAGTAGAAGGAGAAGGTGGTGCCGATGCCCGCCACCGCCGCGTCGAGGTCGGCGTCCTCCAGCACGATCGCCGCGCCCTTGCCGCCCAGCTCCATCAACTGCCGCTTCATCGTCCGGCCGCACACCTCGGCGATGCGCTGCCCGACGGCCGTGGAGCCGGTGAAGGACACCATGTCCACGTGGCGGGAGTCGACGGCCGCCTCGCCGACCTCGACCGAGGTGCCGCACACCACGTTCACCACGCCCGCCGGGACCCCGGCCTCGTGCAGGGCCTCGGCCATCCGGAACACCGACAGCGGGTCCTGCGGGGCCGGTTTGACCACGACCGTGTTGCCCATGGCGAGCGCCGGGGCCACCTTGCCCGCCGGGTTCGCCCACGGGTTGTTGTACGAGGTGACGCAGGTGACCACGCCGACCGGCCGGCGCGCCTCCAGCGCGCCCAGGATGCTCGCCCGACCCATCGGGCCGGCATCGGTGACCTGCGGCGGCAGGCCGCGTTCCACCGGCTCCAGGGCGCCCTTCGCGTACCGCCGGAAGCGGGCCACGCCCACCCCGACCTGCATGCCGCGCGCGATGCCGGTGGGTGCGCCCGTCTCGGCGCGGGCCAGCTCCGCCCACGGCTCGTACTCGCGCTGCATGACGTCGGCGGCCCGGTCGAGGATCGCGGCCCGCGCCTCGGGCGTCGTCCGCGACCAGCCCTCGAAGGCCTCCGCCGCCGCGCGCGCCGCCTCCTCGACCTGGGCGCGGGTGGCCTCCGGGGCGAAACCGACGACGGACTCGTCGGCCGGGTTGACCACCTCGTAGTGGCCGGCGGCCGGTTCGACCCACTCGCCCCCGATGTACAGCCGCTGCGGCCCGGCGGAGGTCATCGGGTGCTCACCGTCCTCGTGTCCCGGCCGGAACGCAGCACGATGCCGGGGATCGCGCCGGTCACCTCGTCGTCGCGGATGGTCTCCACGCCGTTGACGCGCACGGACACGATCCCGATCGCCCGCGCGTCCAACCGCGGGCTGTCCCCGGGCAGATCGTGCACGAGCGTCGCCGGCCCGGCCTCGATCCGCTCGGGGTCGAAGAGCACCAGGTCCGCGTGGAACCCCTCGGTGATCCGGCCGCGCTCGCGCAGCCCGAACAGCCGGGCCGGGTCGTCGGTGAGCATCCGTACGGCCTGTTCCAGCGGCAGGAGCCGGCGGCCGCGCAGGCAGTCCCCGAGGAAACGGGTCGTGTACGGGGCGCCGCACATCCGGTCCAGGTGGGCGCCCGCGTCGGAGCCGCCCAGCATGACGTCCTCGTGCTGCCAGGTCTCCTGGCGCAGGGCCCAGCTCGCCGGGTCGTTGTCGGTGGGCATCGGCCACAGGACGGTGCGCAGGTCGTCATTGGCGCAGATCTCCACCAGGCAGTGGAAGGCGTCCTGGCCCCGTTCGGCGGCGATGTCGCCGACGACCCGGCCCGAGAGGCCCTCGTTCTCCTCGCTGTACGTGTCGCCGATGACGTAGCGCCCGAAGTCGGCGAGCCGCCGGAAGACGCCCGCCTCCCTGCTGTCCGCGCGGCGCAGCATCTCGGCGCGCACGTCGGCGTCGCGCAGCCTCGCGATCCGCTCGGGGACGGGCAGGGCGAGGACCTCGCCCCAGCCGGGGATGAGGTTCAGCGCGCAGAACGTGCCGAGCGACATGTTCATGGGGGTCAGGATCGGCATGGTGAGCGCGACGATCCGGCCACCCGCCTTGCGGGCGCGCTCGCCGGGGATCAACTGGCGCGGGACGCGCTCGGGGACGGACGCGTCGACGGTGAGGACGTTCCAGTTCAAGGGCCGGCCGGCGGCGACGCTCATCTCGACGAACAGGTCGATCTCCTCGTCGGAGAACTGGTCGAGGCAGCCCGCGACGATCGCTTCGAGCTGGGTGCCCTCGTGTTCGGAGACCGCGCGGGAGAGCGCGAGCAGCTCTTCCGGTTTCGCGTGGCGGGAGGCCACCGGGGAGCCGGCGCCGTCGGAGTGCGTGGAGGACTGGGTGGTGGACAGGCCCCAGGCGCCCGCGTTCATCGCGTCGTGGAACAGGTCGAGCATCTCCCGCATCTGCTCCGGCGTGGGCTGTCCGCCGACGGCGTCCTCACCCATCACGTACCGGCGCAGCGCGCAATGCCCCACCATGAAACCGGCGTTGACGGCTATCCGGCCCTCCAGGGCGTCGAGGTACTCACCGAACGAGGACCAGGTCCAGTCGACGCCCTCCTCGAGGGCCTTGAGGGCCATCCCCTCGACCTTGCTCATCATGCGCCGAGTGTAGTCGGCGTCCTCGGGCCGGTCGGGGTGGAGCGGAGCGAGCGTGAAACCACAGTTGCCGCCGGCGACGGTGGTGACGCCGTGGTTCATGGAGGGCGTGGCGTACGGGTCCCAGAACAGTTGGGCGTCGTAGTGCGTGTGCGGGTCGATGAACCCGGGGGTCAGGACGAGCCCGGTGGCGTCCTCGACGGTCCGGGCCTCCTCCGTGACGGTCCCCGGCGGGGCGATGACGGCGATCCGGCCGTCCCTCGTCCCGACGTCGGCGATGAACGCGGGGGCGCCGGTCCCGTCCACGACGGTGGCTCCCTTGATCAGGTGGTCGAGCATGACGTCCCTTCGTCTCGTCCCTGACGGGTTCGCTGACGCGGTCTTACGGGGGCGGCCGGTTCAGCCTCGCCTGGGTCCGGCCATTTCAGCCTCGCCGGCGTTTGAGGCGCGGGTCCGGGCGGAGCCCGGTGCCCGGCGGAGCCGGGGTTCCGGGGGGGGGGGGGGGGGCGGGCCCGCGGCCCGCCCCGGCGCGGCGGCGGGGGGGCCGCGCGGCGGGGGGCGGGGGGGGGGCGGGGGGGGGGGGGGGGGGGGCGCCCCGCGGGGGGGGGGGGGGGGGGGGGGGGGGGGCCGCCCCCCGGGGGGGGGGGGGGGGGGCGGGGGGGGGGGGCGCCCCCCCCTGCCCGGCGGAGCCGGGGTCCCCTGGGGCTCCGCCCCAGACCCCGCGCCTCAAACGCCGGTGAGGCTGGAGGGGCCGGGCCCGGGCCTCGCGCCGATGAGGCTGGAGGGGCCGGGCCCGGGCCTCGCGCCGGCGAGGCTGGAGGGGCCAGGCCCGGGCCTCGTGCCGGTGAGGCTGAGGGGCCGGGCCGGGAGGGCCCGGGGCGGCCGGAGGGCGTACGGCAGGCCGCGGCCCGTGCGCACTCCGGCCGGTTCCGCGCGAGCCCCGAAGGCATGGCCCCCGAAGCCCGTTTTCCGGGGCGGCGGTCCGGGAAGACGCCGCCCGGGTCGGGTGTCCGTTCAGGACCCTGAGGCCTCACGGAAGCGGGTGGTGCGGTGCACCGGGTCCGTGTCTATCTTCGGGATGACGTGCTCCCCGATGAGTTTCACGGTGGTCATGGTGTCCTCGTAGGACACCCCCGTCGGCAGGCCGAAGGACAACTGGTCGGCGCCCGCCCGCTCCCAGCGCTCGCACTGCCGGAGCACCTCGGACGGGTCTCCGCAGATCAGCAGTTCCTCGGCGATCAGCAGCTCGATGATCTCCGCGTTGTACTCGGGGAGCGTCTCGGGCCACTGCGGGATCGCCTCGGGCCGCGGGAAGGTGTCGTGGTAGCGGAAGACCAGCGACTGGAAGCGGTTCATGTTGGCGTTGACGGCGATCTCGACGGCCTTGTCGTGGGTCTCGGCGCAGATCGCGGTGGAGGTGACCATGACGTTGTCGTTGACGAAGGCGCCGATGGCCTTCGCCTCCTGGATGGCCGTCTTGTACTGCTCCAGCACCCACTCCATGTCGGAGACCTTCTGAACGCTGAAGCCGAGGACGCCGAGGCCCTTCTTGGCGGCCATGGCGTACGAGGTGGGGGACCCGGCGGCGTACCACATGGCCGGGTGGGCCTTGCCGTACGGCTTGGGGAAGATCTTGCGCGGCGGCAGCGACCAGTGCTTGCCGCTGAACCCCTCGTACTCCTCCTGGAGGAACATCTTGGGGAACTCCGCGATGGTCTCCTCCCAGATCTCCTTGGTGCCGTTCATGTCCTCGATGCCCGGGAGGAAGCCGAGGATCTCGTGGCTGCCGGCGCCGCGCCCGGTGCCGAACTCGAAGCGCCCCTTGGAGAGGTGGTCGAGCATGGCGACCTTCTCCGCGACCTTGACCGGGTGGTTCACGGGGGCCAGCGGGTTGAAGATGCCGGAGCCGAGGTGGATGCGCTCGGTGGCGTGGGCGAGGTAGCCGAGGAACACCTCGTTCGCGGAGAGGTGCGAGTACTCCTCCAGGAAGTGGTGCTCGGAGGCCCAGGCGTACTTGAAGCCGGACTTGTCGGCCTGGATGACGTACTCGGTCTCCTCGATCAGCGCCTTGTGCTCCGCCTCGGGGTCGACCTTGGACCGCGCCTCAGGCACGTATCCCTGCACGAAGAGCCCGAATTCCAAGGGGGTTCACCGTCCTTTGGTTTCTGACGTTGCGTCAGATTCGATGTCCCGACTGTTCCACCGCCGGGGCTGGAGCGTCAATACCTGACGCTCCATCAGATGCCTTGGCTACAGGATGCTGACGCCGGCCGTCCAGCCCCCGTCGATGACGAACGGCTGCCCGGTGATGTACGAGGAGTCCTCGCCGGTCAGGAAGAGCGCCAGGCGCGCGATCTCGTCCGGCCGACCGACCCGCCCCAGGGGCACGACCCGCTTGTACAACTCGGCCATCGCGTCCCTGGCCTCGTCGCTCACCCCCGCCGGGTCCAGCAGCCCCGGGTTGGCCATCGGCGTGTCCACGGCGCCCGGGCACATGGCGTTGACGCGAATGTTCCTCCCCGCCAGCTCCAGCGCCGCCACCCGGGTCAGACCCAGGATCGCGGCCTTGGTCGCCGCGTACGCGCCGACGTACGCCATGCCCGTCAGACCGGTGTACGAGGAGGTGTTGACGATCGTGCCCCCGCCGGCCGCCGCGATCTCGGGCGCGACGGTCTTGATGCCGAGGAACGCGCCGACCTGGTTGACCTGGATCACCTGCCGGAACTCCTCCAGCGGGGTCGCGGTCAGCTCGTTGAAGCGCAGGATGCCCGCGTTGTTGACCAGTCCGTCGATCCGACCGAAAGCCGCCTTCGCCACCTCGACCGCGGCGGCCCAGTCCTCCTCGCGGCTCACGTCCATGCGCACGTACCGGGCCCGGTCCTCGCCGATCTCCTTGGCGACCGCGGCGCCCTGCTCGTCCAACACGTCGCCCAGGAGCACCTTGGCGCCCTCCGCGGCGAAGAGCCGGGCCTCCTGCTCGCCCTGCCCGCGCGCCGCACCCGTGATGACGACGACGCGTCCGTCCAACTTGCCCATGGCGGGTGCTCCTGCCCTAGTCGTTGAGGAGGGGGGCCACCTCGGCCCCGAAGGCGGCCATCTGGTCGGTCAGTTCGGCGACGTCGCGGTTGCGGAACCGAACCTGGATCTGGTCCACGCCCAGCGCCCGGTACTCCCGCAGGGACTCCGCGAGCGCCTCCGCCTTGCCGGTGAGGGCCCGCCGGCCGGTGTCCCAGCCGGGCTCGCCCACGTACAGGGGCTCGGTGATGGCGCCGATCTCGATGGGGCGGGTGACTCCCGCCGCCTCGCGCAGCTCCCTGATCCGGGCGATCCGCTCCGGGAGCCGGTCGCGCGGATCCCCCTGCGGGAGCCAGCCGTCGCCGCGCACGGCCGCGCGGCGCACGGCGGCGGGCGAGGAGCCGCCGACCCAGAAGGGGATGCGGGTCTGGGTGGGCCGGGGCAACTGGCCCAGGTCCCGGAACGAGAACGACCCGCCCTCGAACTCCGGGTACTCCTCCGGCCCGAGCGCCACCCGCAGCGCGTCCAGCGTCTCGTCGAGCACGGCCCCGCGCCGCTCGAAGTCGACGCCGAGGGCCTCGAACTCCTCCCGCACGTGCCCCGCCCCGACCCCCAGGATCAACCGGCCGCCGGAGAGGTGGTCGAGCGTGGCGTACTGCTTGGCGGTGATCAGCGGATGCCGCAGGCCGACGATCGCGACGTGGCTCAGCAGCCGGACGTGTTCGGTGATCCCCGCGAGGAAGGACAGGGTGGCCACCGGGTCGTACCAGGCGGTGCTCATGGGCCCGGCCATCGCGCGCGGGATGGCCACGTGGTCGCAGGTGGCCACGTAGCCGAAACCGGCCCGGTCGGCGGCCCGGGCCACCTCGGCGAGTTCGACGGCGCCGGCCGTCGCCTCCCAGGGCTCGGCGTAGATGGTGCTCTGCGACTGGATCGGGAGTTGCATCCCGTACACCAGCCGGCCTTCGGGAAACACGCGCGCCATGACCGTCCCCACCTCGCCCTCGACTTCGACCTGTTCGGGAGGCCGACACCGGGGGCCATCGTCATAGCTGACGATCCGTCAGGCAAGGGGTTGGACCGGACCCGGTGCGGCCCCGGCGGGATGGGCCTCCGCGGAATCGGGCCTGGCGGGTGCTGCCCTGGCGGGATCGGGCCTGACGTGTGCTGCCCTGGCGGGATCGGGCCTGGCGGGATCGGGTGGCCGGCGCCTAGGGTGCGGCGACCGAGGAGTTGCGAGCGCGGGAGACGCGGGTGGAACTGTTCCTGACCCTGTTCAGCGCGGTGGCGTGGACGCTCGTGTACGCCGAGGCGATCCGCGTCGGGCTGCGGGACCGGACCTACGCCATGCCGGTCGCCGCCCTCGCGTTGAACTTCGCCTGGGAAGCGACGTACGCCACCACCGACTTCCTCGCCGGGGTGTCCGCGCAGGGTGTGGTCAACGTGGTGTGGGCCGCCGCCGACGTCGTCATCATCGGCACCTACCTGCGGTTCGGGCGGGCGGAGCTGCCGGAGTTCGTGACCCGGCCGCTGTTCGCCGGGTGGAGCGCGCTCGTCTTCGCCGGCGCCTTCGCCGTGCAGTGGCTGTTCCTGGCGCAGTTCGGGACGCACGACGCCTCGCGCTACTCCGCGTTCCTGCAGAACCTGCTGATGTCCGGCCTCTTCATCGCCCTGTACGCGGGCCGGCGCGGGTCGCGCGGGCAGTCCCTCGTCATCGCCGTCGCGAAGTGGCTCGGGACGCTGGCGCCGACGGTGCTCTTCGGGGTGATCGAGGACGCCCCGTTCATCCTCGGGCTCGGGGTGCTGTGCTCGGTGTTCGACCTCGCGTACGTCGCGCTGCTCGCGCGGCAAGGCCGCGGCGGTCGCCGGGAGGCGCCGCTCGCAAGCACGGTCAGAAGCCCGGCGGCCCCATGACGACGACGGGCTTCGCCGCCGGGTCCAGGGTCTGCAGGAGCTTCTTCATCGCCTCCTTGGGAATGCCGACGCAGCCCTGCGAGGGCCCGTCGTGGTCCACGTGCAGCCAGATGTTGCCGCCCCGCTCCTCGCCCTGCGGCTTGCGCGGGTCGAGCGGCGACACCCCCCGTTCCCGATTGAAGTCGATCGCCACGACGTAGTCGAAGGCGCCGGTCAGGGGCTCACCGTTCACGCCGGTGCCCGTGGCGACGAAGCCGTCGTCCTCGTCGTACGGGAACTTCGTGCCCGGCGGCTTCGGCAGCAGGCCGCCGGCGTCGGTCAGGGAGTAGACGCCCTGCGGGGAGGTCAGGTCCCCGTAGGTGCGCTCCTCGGGCGCCGACCAGCCCTTGGCGCCGTTGCGGGCCGGCCAGGTGTCCGCCCGGTTCCAGTCGCCGCCGGGCGCGGAGCGCGACCAGAGGGTCACGACGGACTCGGAGGAACCCGCGGACTTGCCCGTGATCACGATCAACTGCCGGGAGTCCTTCGGAATCCTGGCCCGGGTGGCCTTGCCCAGACCGGGGAGGGCGTCGTTGCCCCTGGGGCGGGCCTGGTCCTCGGCGAGTGCCGCACGGTCCGCCGCGGTCCTCGGGCGGGAGTCCGGGCGGGCCGACCCGGGGTCGGCCCCCGGGGTGTCACGGGCGACGTGGACCCAGCCGGCGGTGAAGACGAGCAGGCCGAGACCCGCCGCGACGGCGAGGCCCCGGAAGTCGCGCTGCCGGGGGGCTCGGTTGCGGACGGGGCGACCGGGGCGGGCTCGGACGTACTTGCTCATTCAATCGACCGTACACAGCGGATCTTCCAATTCGCCGAAGGGGGGACCTCTTCGGCGCGGCAGGGGCGGCGGGCCGGGGGTGCCGGCGGGGCTGGGCGCGGGGCGGCGGTGCCGGCCGGACTGGGCGCGGGGCGGCGGTGCCGGCCGGACTGGGCCCGGGGCGGCGGTGCCGGCCGGACTGGGCCCGGGGCGGCGGTGCCGGCCGGACTGGGCCCGGGGCGGGGCGGGGCGGGGCGCGTCCGGGCGGGGGCAGCAACGAGGATCCGGGCCGGGCGAGGCGAGGCGCGGGCGCCGGCGGTTATGGGCGCGGGTCACGGACCAGGATCCGGGCCGGACGCGGGGGTGAGGCCGGGAACGGGCGCGGGCGCCGGCGGGGATGGGCGCGGGTCAGGATCCAGGATCCGGGCCGGGGTCCGGGCCGGGCGCGACGAGGCCCGGGCGCCGGCGGTTATGGGCGCGGGTCACGGACCAGGATCCGGGCCGGACGCGGGGGTGAGGCCGGGAACGGGCGCGGGCGCGGAGGCAGGGCCGGGAACGGGCGCGGAGGCAGGGCGGGCGCGGGCACCGGCGGGAATGGGCGCGGGTCACGGACCAGGATCCGGGCCGGACGCGGGGGTGAGGCCGGGAGCGGGCGCGGGCGCGGAGGCAGGGCCGGGGTCCGGGCCGAGCGCGAGGGTGAGGCCGGGAACGGGCGCGGGGGTGGGGCCGGCGGTCCGCGCCGGCCGCCTCTCCCCGACGCCGGCGTTGCAGGCGGGGTAGGCGGGACAGGACCGGACCGGAGGGACTGGACCCGGGGGACGGGGCGCGGCCATGATCGCTTCGAACTTCCCGGTGTCTTCACACGATTGCGAGAACGATGACCGACGCCCTGGCCGAGGACGGCTTCCTGATACTCCACGGTTGGCAGAACCATCGGCCCACCGGCCACTGGGAACACTGGCTGGCCGACCGGCTCACGGCCTCGGGGCACGCCGTCGACTACCCGGCCTTCCCCGACCCGGACCATCCGGACCTGGAGGTGTGGCTGGCCGAGTTGCGCGAGCGGCTCGGCGCGCTGCGCGGTCGGCGGCGCACGGTCGTCTGCCACAGCCTGGCCTGCGTGCTGTGGCTCCACGCGGCGGCCCGGGGCGAGGTGGCGGTCCCGGTCGACCGGGTGCTCCTCGTCGCCCCGCCGTCGGCGGGCTACCTGGGGCGGTACCCGGAGGTCGCCGCCTTCGCGCCGCCCCGGGTGTCGTCCGCGCAGTTGTCCGCCACGGCCGGGTACGTCCGGATGGTCGGCGGCGACGACGACCCGTGCTGTCCGGGGGGCGCCGCCGCCGTCTTCGCCGAGCCGCTCGGCCTGCCGGTGGACGTCCTGGCCGGCCAGGGTCACCTGGGCGAGGACGCGGGATACGGCCCCTGGCCCTCGCTCCTCGACTGGTGCGTCGGCCGCGACGACGACGCTCCCATCCGGGCCCGCGCGGAGTGAACCGGGCCCGCGGCGTGTGAACCGGGCCCGCGCCCTTTCGGGGGCGCGGGTACCGCCGACCGCCGGGCGGGTACCGCCCACCGCCGATCCCGATTTCGTCAACGGCCCCCGAGGAAACAGCCGACTCCCCCGATTTCGCCTTGTTCAATCATCTCCGTTCCGGGGAATTCGAGAAATGCGTCCGGCTGCACGACAGTTACCGTCCGACCTTTTCGGTCGTACCCTGATCTGATGAGAACTCCACGTCAGGCAGCGCGCATTGTGATCCTGTCGCCCACGGGATCCGTATTTCTCTTTCGGGAGAACAATGTGGAAGTGGGCATCCACTGGCTTCCCCCCGGCGGGGGAATCGACCCCGGGGAAAGCCCCCAGGAATGTGTGCGGCGCGAGTTGCGCGAGGAGACCGGGTGGACCGATCTCGAACCTCGGCGACTGCTCTGCACCTGGGAGCACGACTTCACCCATCAAGGCATCCCCGTCCGGCAGCACGAGCACATCTACGTCACCACGGGGCCGCTTCGCGATCCCGTCCCGGAGTCGCCCGACGCCCAGTGGAGTTGGCTCTCGCGGGACGCGCTGGCCGCCCTCGGGGAGCCGCTGTGGCCGCCGCGGTTGGCGGACCTGCTCGCGGACGTGTCCGCCGAGCCGGTGCACCTCGGCCTGATGGTGTGAGCCGGGGCCGGCCCGGCTCCGGCCCGTCGGTACGTCGGCGCGGTGCGCCGCGGGGCGCCGCGCCGACGTACCGACTAGGCACGGCACCGCTCGGCACGGCACCGCTCGGCACGACCCGGTGCGGCACGACCCGGTGCGGCACGACTCAGTGCGGTGTGGCGCTCCCGGGCGTACTCGCGGTCCCGGGCGCGGTCCCGGTCGCGCGGCGGTACAGGGTGGCCGCGTACTCCCCCAGGACGGTGCTCGTCGAGACGTCGTCCGTGTCGCCGCCCGTCAACACGCCGACGATCTTGCCGTCGCGGGCGATCCACGCGCTGCCGCTGGTGCCCCCGGGGAAGTCGGCGCAGTCGAACCGCTGCTCCGCCGCCTTCTCGTGCACCGCCACCGCCGTGCAGGTGCGCGGCACGCTGCGGTCGGCCGGGTAGCCGGTCACCGTGACCTGCTCGCCCGTGCGACCCGTGGTGTCCAGGACGGCCGCGCCGGCGACGTCCTCGATGTTGCGGCCGGAGGAGTCGGGGGCGAGACGGGCGAAGGCGAGGTCGTAGTCGTCGTTCGCGTCATCCGTCCAACGCTCATCCTCGTAGACCTCTTCGAGCCGCCAGGCACCGAACGGGGCCGTGGTGCCGGCGTACGCGGGTGCGAATATCGGGCCGTTCGCGCCTTGTTCGCCGGGGACCAGGCAGTGCCCGGCGGTGACGATCAGGTTCCGCCCGGGGCTGTGCACGACGGTCGCCGTACAGAAGTGGTCGCCGTCCACCCGACCATCCGGGTTGCCTTCGAACAGCGCCCCGGCGAACTTCACGGGACCACCCGGGCCGGGGGTCGTGGCGTTCGGTCGGGGCGCCGGAGACGTGGACAGTTGCGGTTGCTTCGACGATTGCGATCGCGATGACGGGCTGGGTGACGCCGACCCCGAGGGGGCACCCTCCGCCCGTGTGGCCGCCGCCTGGTCAGTGGCCGGCACCACCTTTGTCATGGCGGCGGATGCCCCCAGTGCGGCCACCGCGCACAACACCACGGTCACCACGGTCCGCTTGTCCACCACAGTCGTCCTCCCCCGGTTTGCTCCGGCGAATCATGCCCTGGCGTCGCTTCCGCCCGCAAGGCGGGGGTGCGCCAAGGTCGCGCCGGATCAGGCCCCTTGTGTCTCGCGCGCCACGGCGATCGGCCCCGGACGGGTTCCGTCCGGGGCCGATCGCCGTACCGCGGGGCCGGGCCGCGCCGACCACCAGATGCCGCCACGGACCATCAGGACCGCCACGGGCCGGCGCCGACCGGGCGGGATGTCGGCCGCAGGGGCTACGCGCCCGCCCAGAGACCCTCCGGGGTGAGGCCCAGCAGGTCGATGGCGTTGCCGCGGACGATGCGGTCGACCACGTCCGGGGCGAGGTGTCCCATCTGGGCCTCGCCGACCTCCCGGGACTTGGGCCAGGTGGAGTCGGAGTGCGGGTAGTCCGTCTCGTAGAGGACGTTGGCCACGCCGATGGAGTCCAGGTTCCGCAGACCGAAGGCGTCGTCGAAGAAGCAGCCGAAGACGTGCTCGGCGAAGAGTTCCGACGGCGGGCGCAGCACCTTGTCGGCGACCCCGCCCCAGCCGCGGTTCTCCTCCCACACCACGTTCGCGCGCTCCAGGATGTAGGGGATCCAGCCGATCTGCCCCTCGGCGTACATGATCTTCAGGTTGGGGAAGCGTTCGAACTTGCCGCTCATCAGCCAGTCCACCATCGAGAAGCAGCAGTTGGCGAAGGTGATGGTCGAGCCGACCGCCGGCGGGGCGTCGGCGGAGGTGGAGGGCATGCGCGAGGAGGAACCGATGTGCATGGCGATGACCGTGCCGGTCTCGTCGCACGCCTGGAGGAACGGGTCCCAGTCGTCGGTGTGGATGGACGGCAGCCCGAGGTGGGGCGGTATCTCGGAGAAGGCGACGGCCCGCACGCCCCGGGCGGCGTTGCGGCGGACCTCGGCCGCGGCGAGTCGGGCGTCCCACAGGGGGACGAGGGTGAGGGGGATGAGCCGGCCCGCGGCGTCGGGGCCGCACCACTCCTCCACCATCCAGTCGTTGTAGGCGCGGACGCCGAGCAGTCCGAGCTCCCGGTCCTTGGCCTCGGTGAAGGTCTGCCCGCAAAAGCGCGGGAAAGTGGGGAAGCACAGGGCCGACTGGACGTGGTTGACGTCCATGTCCGCGAGCCGGTCGGGAACCGCGAAGGACCCCGGGCGCATCTGCTCGTAGGTGATGACTTCCAGTTTGATCTCGTCGCGGTCGTATCCGACCGCGGTGTCGAGGCGGGTGAGCGGGCGGTGCAGGTCTTCGTACACCCACCAGTCGCCCATCGGGCCGTCGTCGCCCTTCGCTCCCATGACGGGGGCGAACTTGCCGCCGAGGAAGGTCATTTCCTTCAGGGGGGCTCGGACGACGCGCGGGCCGATGTCGTGGTACTTGGACGGGAGCCGGTCCCGCCAGACATGAGGGGGCTCCACCGTGTGGTCGTCCACCGAGATGATCTTCGGGAAGGTCTCCATGCGAACCACGGTAGCGCTGATCTGACGAACCGTCAGCTAGTTGGGCGGCACCGGGGAAGCGATCAGTCCGCCGCGGGCTGACGTGTACGTGCAAGACAGGGCAGACTGACCCTTACAACGACGGAAGGCAGGGGGGACGACAGATGGACGGCGTACCGGCCATCCCGCACCAGCGGAACCACCCCGAGGCAGCCCGGACCACCACGGACGCGGTCGACACCCCGCCCGAAACCTCCTCCCGAACCGTCGCCGGGAGCACCGCCGCGACCACCTCCGAGAAGACCCCGCCCGCCGGGAGCACCGCCACCCCGAGGGCCGCCGCGCAGGACACCGACCGGCCCCGACCCACCCCCTGCGGGAACCGCTTCGCCGTCCTCGGCCCCATCCGCGCCTGGCGCGGCCCCGAGTTGCTGGCCTCCGGCAGCCCCCAGCAGCGGGCCCTGCTCGCCGTCCTCCTGCTCCGCGACGGCCGCACCGCCACCGCGCCCGAACTCATCGACGCCATCTGGGGCGAGGACCCCCCGCAGCAGGCCCTCGCCACCATCCGCACGTACGCCTCCCGCCTGCGCAAGGTCCTCGACCCCGGGCTGCTCGTCACCGACGCCGGCGGCTACGCCATCCGCACCCCCGCCGGAGCCCTGGACCTCGGGATCGCCCGCGCCCTGGCCGGCGACGCCGAGAAGGCCCGCGCCGGCGGGGACCGCGCCCTCGCCCGTACGCTCCTGACCCGCGCCCTGGACCTGTGGGACGGGGAACCCCTCGCCGGGGTGCCGGGCCCGCACGCCGACACCGAGCGCACCCGGCTCGCCGAGTGGCGGCTCCAACTGCTGGAGACGCGCCTGGACCTCGACCTGGAGGTCGGCCAGCACGCCGAGGCCGTCTCCGAGCTCACCGCCCTCACCGCCGCCCACCCCCTGCGGGAGCGGCTGCGCGAGCTGCTGATGCTCGCCCTCTACCGCAGCGGCCGGCAGGCCGAGGCACTCGCCGTGTACGCCGACACCCGCCGGCTCCTCGCCGACGAGCTCGGCGTCGACCCGCGGCCCGAACTCTCCGCCCTCCAGGGCCGGATCCTGTCCGCGGACGCCGAACTGGCCCTCGCCGAGGACCCCACGCCGGCCGCCGCACCCGTTCTCGTGAGGCCGGCCCAATTGCCCGCGACCGTACCGGACTTCACCGGACGCGCCCCGTTCGTCACCGAGCTCGGCAAGATCCTCTCCGGAGCGGAGGGCCAGGTCATGGCGGTGTCCGCGCTCGCCGGCATCGGCGGCGTCGGCAAGACCACCCTGGCCGTGCACGTCGCGCACGCCGCCCGCCCGCACTTCCCCGACGGCCAGTTGTACGTGGACCTCCAGGGCACCGAACCGCGACCGGCCGAGCCCGTCGCCGTGCTCGGCTCCTTCCTGCGGGCCCTGGGCACCCCGGACACCGCCATTCCCGACTCCCCCGCCGAACGGGCCGCGCTGTACCGGTCCATCCTCGACGGCCGTCGCGTCCTGGTCCTGCTCGACAACGCCCGCGACGCCGCCCAGGTCCGCCCGCTGCTGCCGGGCACCGCCGGCTGCGCCGCGCTCGTCACCAGCCGGGTCCGGATGTCGGGCCTCGCCGGCGCCCACCTCGTCGACCTCGACGTGATGAGCCCGGACGAGGCGCTCCAGTTGTTCACCCGGATCGTCGGCGCCGAACGGGTCGCGGCCGAACGTCAGGCCGCCCTCGACGTGGTCGGGGCCTGCGGGTTCCTGCCGTTGGCCATCCGCATCGCCGCGTCCCGGCTCGCCGCCCGCCGCACCTGGACGGTGTCCGTCCTCGCGGCCAAGCTCGCCGACGAGCGTCGCCGCCTCGACGAACTCCAGGCCGGGGACCTCGCCGTGAAGGCCACCTTCGAGCTGGGCTACGGACAGTTGGAGCCCGCCCAGCAGCGGGCGTTCCGGCTCCTCGGGCTCGCCGACGGACCCGACATCTCGCTCGCCGCCGCGTCGGCCGTGCTCGACCTGCCCGAGCACGACACCGAGGACCTGCTGGAGGCCTTGGTCGACTGCTCCCTCCTCGAATCCGCCGCACCCGGCCGCTACCGCTTCCACGACCTGGTCCGTCTCTACGCACGGGCCTGCGCGGAGCGCGACGAGCAGCCGCCGAGCGGGCGTGACGCCGCCCTCGACCGGCTCCTGGACTTCTACCTGGCCACCGCCGCCGGGGTGTACGCCCTGGAGCGGCCCGGCGACCGGCTGCCCGCCCACATGGCCGCCACCCACCACCCCGGCCTGGTCTTCACCGAGCCGCGCGCCGCGCTGGACTGGCTGTTCGCCGAGGCGGACCCGCTGTTGGCGTGCGTCCGACAGGCCTCCGTGCGCACCACCGGGCGCGGCGGCCTGGTCGACGTGCTGCGCCGCTCCGTGGACCTGCTGTGGGCGGCGAAGGACCTCACCGAGTCGGGGGCCAACTCCAAGCAGTACGAGTCGGCGGCCGTCGCCCTGTGCGAGGCCGCGCGCGCCGCCGGGGACCCGCACGCCGAGGGGCGGGCGCGGATCACGCTCACCATCGTGCACCTGGTCGCGGGCCGGTTCGCCGAGGCCGACGGCGAGGCCAGCCGGGCCATGGCGCTGGCCCGCGAGGCCGAGGACCCGCTGCCGAACTGCTGGGCTCCCAACGACCGCGGCATCATCGCCCTGTACGAGGGCCGGCACGCGGACGGCGAACGGTTCCTGTTGGAGGCCATCGAGAACTTCCGGGCCGACGGGAACTTCGTCGGCGAGGCCAGCGCCCTGTGCAACCTCTCCCGGATCCACGTGATGCTGGGCCGGCTCACCAGTGCCATAGAGCTCGCGCAACAGGGCATCGACATCTACGACCGGATGGGCCTGACCCTGCGGCTGGCCAACGGCCGGTACGCGCTGGGCATCGCGCTCACCCAGGCGGGCCGGCTGGGAGAGGCCCTGGCGCAGCTCGCGGAGGCGTTGACGCTCTTCCACGACAACCGGCAACCGCTGTGGGAGGGCGTGACGCACTTCCGGCTCGCCGAGGCCCATCTCGCCGCCCGCCGGCCCACGTTGGCGGCCTCGCACGCCGAGCAGGCCATCGCGCTGCGCGGGATCGGCGGCGAGTGGCGCCGGGCCACGGTGCTGACGGTGCTGGGCAAGGCGCTGGTGCGGTTGGGGCAGACGGACCGGGCGCGGGTGTGCTGGCGGGACGCCGAAACGGTCTTCGAGCGGCTCGGTTCCTCGGAACTGGCCGAAGTACGCTCCCTGCTGGCCTCGCAGCTGGCTGCCTGACCGGCACTTTCGCCGGATGAACGCGACGTTCATCGTTCGTTTATCGCCGCAGGCCATGATGGGTACATCGACTCGACGCGTCGGGGGACTCGCGGGTCGACTGGAGGACTACCCGTTCGGCGGTCCTCGGGGGAATCGCCGAACGGGCCCGACTCATCCATCAGGAGATCCGATGACGACGAACGAGAACGCTCTTCCCAAGGAAGGCGACATCAAGCCGCTCGACAACCACGCGTCGGGCATCGAGATCAAACCGCTGGACAACCATGCCTCGGGCGGTACGCCGCTGCTCGGGCAGGAAGACAAGGCCGCGGACGAGCAGATCGTGACGCTGGACAACCACGCGTCCGGTCCGCGTCCGTAGCGGAGGCGAGCACGACACGTACGGGGGAAACGTACGGGGGACCCACGGGGAACGACTCGGGGGAACGTACGGGGGACGGCGGCCGCGGTGGCCCGGGGGGACCACCGCGGCCGCCGCACGTGCGCGTCCGGACCCTTCCGGGCCGGACCGCGAGCGGGCGGCGGCAGGCCGACGCCGTCGGTCATTAGGCTGAGGGCGTGTTCACCTCACAGGGACCAAGCCTTCGCGAACTGGCCGTACAGGCCCTCTCCTCCGTCGAGCGCGGCTACGACCTGCTCGCGCCCAAGTTCGACGCGACGCCCTTCCGGACCCCCGACCGGATCCTCGACTCCGTCGAGGAGACCCTGGCCCTGCACGAGGGATCCTTCGACGCCGGGCTGGACGTCTGCTGCGGCACCGGCGCGGGACTGCCGATGCTGCGCCGGTTGTGCCGGGGCCGGGTGACGGGGGTCGACCTGAGCGCGGGCATGCTCGCGCAGGCGGCGCGGTCCCTCCCCGAGGGGGTCGATCTCCTCCGGGCGGACGCGCGGGCCCTGCCGGACACGCTCCGGGACACGTACGACCTGGCGGTCAGTTTCGGGGCCTTCGGACACTTCCTCCCGGCCGAGCGGCCCGCGCTCTTCGCCGCAGTGCGCGACGCGCTGCGTCCCGGCGGGGTGCTCGCCTTCCCCATCGGGGCCCCGCTGCCGCCGAGTTCCCCGCTGTGGTGGGCGACGGCCGGCTTCGACGCGGCGATGCGGGTGCGCAACGCCGTGTGGCGGCCGCCGTTCGTCATGTACTACCGCACCTTCCCCTGGGGCCCGGTCCGCGCGGACCTGCGCGCGGCGGGCTTCACCGTGGAGACGATCCCGCTGGAACACTTCGGGTACCGCCCCGACGGCGCTCCCCGTTGGCGCCTCGCGCTGGCCCGACGGCCGGCCGACCGACCGTCGGCCTCCGGCTGATCACCGACCGGGGCGCCGGCGGTCTTCTCAGGCGGGGCGCGCGCGGAGTTCCGTCTTGAGGACCTTGCCGCTCGCGTTGCGCGGCAGGTCCGTGACGAACTCCACCTCCCTCGGGACCTTGTAGTTGGCCATCTCCCGCCGGGACCAGGCGATCAGGTCGTCGGAGGTGAGGGTGGAGCCGGGGCGGCGGACCGCGTACGCCTTGCCCACCTCGCCGAGGCGCGGGTCCGGGACGCCGACCACCGCGACGTCGGCGATGTCCGGGTGCAGGCCGAGGAGCTGCTCGATCTCGGCGGGGTAGGCGTTGAAGCCGCCGACGATGAACATGTCCTTGATCCGGTCGGTGATGCGCAGGTTCCCGGCCCGGTCGAGCACCCCCACGTCACCGGTGCGCAGCCAGCCCTCGGGGGTGATGGCGCGGCCCGTCTCCACCGGGTCCTCGAAGTACCCCCGCATGACGTGGTGGCCGCGGACCCACACCTCGCCGGCGGTCCCGACCGGTCGGGGCAGCCCGTCGGGGCCGGCGACGCGCACCTCGGTGTCGGGGATGGCCCGGCCGGAGGTGGCGGCGATGACCTCGGCCGGGTCGCCCCGCCGGCACATGGTGACGATGCCGCCGGCCTCGGAGAGCCCGTAGGCGGTGAGGACGACCCCGATGCGCAGCTCTCCCCGCAGCCGTTCGACGAGCCGCAGCGGGACCACGGCGGCGCCCGTGACGACCAGGCGCAGGGCGGACAGGTCGTGGTGGTCGCGCTGGGGGTGGTCGAGGAGGGACTGGTGGAGGGTGGGCGGGCCGGGGAGCACGGAGATCCGTTCGGCGGCGACGTTGGCCAGGACCGTGTCGACGTTGAAGACGGACTGGGGCACCATCGTGGCCCCCCGCATCAGGCAGGCGATGATCCCGGCCTTGTAGCCGAAGGTGTGGAAGAAGGGGTTCACGATCAGGTAGCGGTCGCCCTCGCGCAGCCCGGCGAGCTCGCTCCACACCTCGTAGCAGCGCAGGGTCTGGGCGTGGGTGATGACGGCGCCCTTGGGGCTGCCGGTGGTGCCCGAGGTGAAGATGATGTCGGAGGGGGCGTCGGGTGCGATGGCCTCGGCGCGTTCGCGGACGACGGAGGCGGGCACGCCGTCGCCGCCCGCCAGGAAGTCCTTCCAGGTGCGGAAGGACTCGGGGGCGTCGTCGGCGAGGACGACGACCTGTTCCAGGTGCGGCAGCCCGGGCAGCGGGCCCGTGCCGGCGCCCTCGGCGGTGGCGCGGCGCAGGGAGGCCACGTAGGAGGTGCCGAGGAAGGTGCCGGTGACGAAGAGGAGTCGGGCGCGGCTGCGTCGCAGGACGTACGCGGCCTCGGCGCCCTTGAAGCGGGTGTTGAGGGGGACGAGCACGGCGCCGGCCGAGACGGCTCCGAGGGCGGAGACGATCCAGTCGAGGGTGTTGGGCGCCCAGACGGCGACCCGGTCGCCCGGTTCGACGCCGGCGGCGACGCAGGCCGCCGCGGCGCGTTCGACCCGCTCTCCGAGCTGGGCGTAGCTGACGCGGACGCGGCCGTCGACGACGGCCTCGTGGTCGGCGTGGCGGGCGGCGGCGGCGCGCACCAGGCCGGGGATGCTGCGCCAGCGCAGGTCGCCGCGGGGGTCGTCGTTCCCGCCGGTGCCGGGAGGGCCGTCGTGCGCGTCGCCCCGCCCGGTGCTTCGCCCGGTGGTTCGCCCGGTGGTTCGCGCGTCGCCTCGCGGGGTGCCTCGCGTGGTGCCCTCGTCGCGCCGGTGTTCGCCCATCGTGCGCCCTCCCCGATGCCCAGTAGCTGACTATCCGTCAGATTAGCTGTAGCCTTCGCGGCTGTCAGTACTGGTGCAGCCCCGGAGGTGGCGATGGCGGCAACGCTCAAGGACGCTACGGCAATAGTCGGCATCGGCCAGACCCCCTTTGCCAAACGACTGCCGGGCTCCGAGAAGGAACTGGCCTGCCGGGCCGTCCTCGCGGCGCTCGCGGACGCGGGCATCGACCCCGGCGAGGTGGACGCGTTCGCCTCGTACACGATGGAGGAGACCGACGAGGTGGAGGTGGCCAAGGCCATCGGCGCCGGCGACGTCACCTTCTTCTCCAAGGTCGGCTACGGCGGCGGCGGTTCCTGCGCCACCGTCGGCCACCTCGCCGCCGCCGTGGCCACCGGCCAGGCCTCCGTCGGCGTCGCCTGGCGCTCGCGCAAACGCGGCTCCGGCCCGCGCCCGTGGAAGAACACCGCCGTGCAACTGCCCACGCCCGGCCAGTGGACCCGCCCCTTCGGACTGCTGCGCCCGGCCGACGAGATAGCCATGCTGGCCCGGCGCTACATGCACGAGTACGGGGCCACCCGCGACCACCTCTTCAACGTCGCGATGGCCTGCCGCAACCGGGCCAACGAGAACCCGGCCGCCATGATGTACGAGCGCCCGTTGACCCGCGAGATGTACATGACCTCCCGCATGATCAGCGACCCGCTCTGCCTCTTCGACAACTGCCTGGAGACGGACGGGGCGCTCGCCTGCGTGATCGTCTCCGCCGAACGGGCCCGCGATTGCCGCCAGAGACCCGTCTACGTGCACTCCGTCGCCCAGGGCCTGCCCGCCCAGCACCACGGGATGGTCAACTACTGGAACGACGACCCGCTCTCCGGCCCCGCCTGGACGGCCGCCCGGCACCTGTGGAAGCAGGCCGACTTCGGGCCCCAGGACGTGCACGTCGCCCAGATCTACGACGCCTTCACCCCGCTGATCCCGCTCTCCCTGGAGGGCTACGGCTTCTGCGGGCGCGGCGAGGGCGCCGCGTTCACCGAGGGCGGGGCGCTGGAGATGGGCGGCCGGCTCCCGATCAACACCGGGGGAGGGGGGCTGAGCGAGGCCTACGTCCACGGTTTCAACCTGATCAACGAGGGCGTCAAGCAACTGCGCGGTGTCTCCACCGCCCAGGTTCCGGACGCCGCGACCTGCCTGGTGACGGCGGGCGAGGGTGTCCCGACGTCCGCGATCCTGCTGAGGAGCTGATCCCCGTGACCGCCGCCGTGACCCCCTCCGCGACGCCCGCCGCCGCGACGCCCCCGCCCGCGACGCCCGCCTCCGCCTCGACCGCGGACGCGGCCGTTCCCGGTACCGACGCGCTCCTCCTGCCCGTCCCGGACGAGGACGGCGCCCCCTTCTGGGAGTACACCGCCCGGGGCGAACTGCGCGTCCAGGCCTGCTCCGACTGCGGCCGACTCCGCTTCCCGCCGCGCCCCTGCTGCCCGCACTGCCGGTCCTTCGCCTCCGAGTGGCGGCCGACGAACGGCCGGGGCCGCATCTGGTCCTACGTCCGGCCCCACCCGCCCCTGCTGCCCGCCTACGCCGCGCAGGCCCCGTACAACGTGATCCTCGTCGAGCTCGCCGACGCCCCGCACATCCGGCTGGTCGGCAACCTCGTGACCTCGGCCGACGCCCCGCTGGACTCGGTGGACCCGGCCCGGCTGCGGATCGGGGCACGGGTCCAGGTCGTGTTCACCGAGACCGGCGGGATCGCCGTGCCGCGCTGGGTCCTGGAGAAGTCGTGACCGTGCGGGTGGAGCGGGACAAGACGACCGGGGTCGCGGTGGTCACCCTGGACCGGGAACACCGGCACAATGCCGTCGACCTGGCCATGGCGGCCGAACTGACGTCCACATGGCGGGAGTTCCGCTTCGACGAGGACGTGCGGGCGGTGGTGCTCACGGGCGCGGGCGGGGCGGCCTTCTGTACCGGCGTCGACCGGTCCGTGGAGGTGCCGCAGCCCGCGTCCCCGTACGCGATGGACGATCCGCTGATCGCCATCGGCCCGAAGGCGGCCGACCTGTGGAAGCCGGTGGTCGCCGCCGTCAACGGCATGGCGTGCGGCGGGGCGTTCTACCTGCTGGGCGAGTCGGAGTTCATCGTCTCCTCGTCGACGGCGACGTACTTCGACCCGCACACCAGCTACGGGATGGTCAGCGCCTACGAGGCCGTGTACATGGCGCAGCGCATGCCCTTCGGCGAGGCCGCCCGGATGTCGCTGATGGGCACGGCCGAACGGCTCTCCGCGCGGCGGGCGTACGAGATCGGCCTCGTCTCGGAGGTGACCGCCCCCGAGGAACTGCTGCCGGCGGCGCTGCGGTCGGCCGAGATCCTGGCCGGCCATCCGACGGAGGCGGTACAGGGCACCGTGCGCGCGCTCTGGTCGGCGAAACGGGCCGCGCTGCACCAGGCCCTGGACCAGGCACCGGCGCTGATCACCCTGGGCAACCTGCCGCCGGAGCGCCAGGCGGCCCTGTTCACCGACCGGCGATCGGCACCTGAACCGCGGGTGCGCTGACCGCGCGGCGGCGACGGGTCGGACGGGCGACGACTCGGCGGCCGGTCGCGGCGCGGTCGGGCGCGACGGCCGGGGGCGACGGGCCTGGGGCTCAGCGGGTGGACCTCGACTTCGGTTTGGTCGTGGTCCTGGGCTTGCTCGTGGACGTGGACCCCGAGGTGCCGCCGGAGCCCCTGCTCGGGGTCGACGACGGGCGGGCCGTCGAGGACGAGACGGTCTCGACGCGCCCGACCACGCACCGCAGGACGTCGGCGACACGGTCCGGGGACGTCATCGGCACGTCCACGGTGCGGCTCTCGCCCGACTTCAGCCGCACCTCGGCGGAGCCGGAGTCGACCCGCCCGTTCGCTCCCTCGAAGACCACGGACACCGAGAAGGTGCCCTCGACGCCCGACCCGGAAGTGACCTTGAGCGTGGCCTCGGGTCGGCCCGGGGCGGCGCAGGTGACGAGTTCCGCGCGGGCGCCGGCGGTCGGAGTGGGCGAGGACGTCGAGTTCCCGCTGTTGCTGTTGCTGTTGTTGCCGCTGCTGTTGTTGCTGCTGTTGCTCCCGCTGTGGGACTTCCTCTTGGAGCCGCTCTTGGAGCTGGAGCAGCCGCCTCCACCGCTCTTGCTCTTGCCGCTCGACCCGCCGTGCGAGGAGAAGCCGGTGAGCGCGAGCACCACCCCGACGAGAACGGCGATGAACCTGACACGACGTCCAGCCACCATGACCTGACCCCTCCCCCTGGGCAACGGCGCGCCACGCTACCAGCCGTGCGGGGCGGGTGAACGGGGCCGGACGCCTCGGTGGCCGGACGTATCGGCATACGTCTGACCATGACCGGAAGACTTGATTCCGCTCTCTTCGCCGGCGGCGAAGATCCCCGGACCGCCGGTCACGGCGGCCGGAATCCGTGGTTCCATCCCGACCACCGAACCCGGTGGCGGAACCGCACACCCCCGCGTCCCTTCGGTGCACACCGACCACCACGAGGAGCACCGCACCAGTGCGCACCATCTCCACCACCATCACCATCGACGCGACGCCCGAAGAGGTCTGGGCGACCCTGTCCGACCTGCCCCGCCACTGCACGTGGAACCCGTACATCCGCGAGGCGTACGGCGAGCCGGTCCCGGGCGAGCGGCTGACCCTGCGGACGTACCCGGAGGCCGGCGACCCGATCACCCTGCGGCCGAGGGTCGTGGCGGCCCGGCCCGGTGCCGAACTGCGCTGGGTCCGCAGGACCCTCGCCCCCGGTCTCCTCGACACCGAGCACTTCTTCCACCTGACCGAGGGTCCGGGCCGCACCACCCGGCTGGAGCACGGCGAACGCGTCCGCGGGCTACTGGCCCCCTTCCTCGGCAGGCTCCTGACGAGGAACGCCCGCGACTTCGCGGCGATGAACGAGGCCCTGCGCGCCCGCGTCGAATCCGCGCCCACCACCCCCTGAGCCGCCCGCACCCGCCGGGCGCCCCGCCTGCGCCCGGCCTCCCCCGCCCCGACCCCGCCCGCACCGTCCGGCGTGCGGGGTCGGGGGGCGGGGGCGTAGCGTCGGGATCACGACCGCTCGATCACGACCGCCACCTCGGAGGGCCGGGCATTGATCCGCAACGTACTCGGCTCCCTGCTGGGCCTGATCGGGGCGACGGTGGCCGTGTGGAGCCCCTTCCGCGTCTGGTACGAGGGCCGGCACGGGCGGGACTACCGCCTCGCGGACCTCTTCTCGTCCGCCGGAGTGACCGACGCCAGGGGCGCGCTGCTCGCCTCGTTCGTGATGCCCTTCGTGCTCGCCGCGCTCCTCACCCTCACGGCGATCCTGCTGCGCTCACGGCTGCTGATGGCCCTCGCGGGCGTGATCGTCATCGGCTTCGCCGTGCTGTGGATGGTCCGCCAGGGGCAGGCCGCGGGCAGCCTCTCGGTCGGCGGTGACGGCGGGGGCCTCGGCGACGGGGTCGCCAACGCCTTCGGGGGCGGCGCGCTGCTCATCCTCGCGGCGTTCGTGATGCGCGGTCGCCCCGCGCGCCGCCGGCCGCGCGACCTCCCCGCCACGGACGCCCCGTACCCGCCGAACGCCTCGTACCCGCCGAGCGATCCGTATCCCCCGCCCGCCTCGTACCCGCGGGGCGACCCGCACCCGCCGAGTGGGTCGTACCCTCCGGACGCCTCGTACCCGCCGGCCCCCGACCGGCCGCAGGGTTCGTATCCCCCGGGCCCGAACACCGCGTACCCGCCGCCTTCGGGCCCGGCCGACCCGGCGACCGAGCCGTGGGACCGGCCGCCCCCGACGCGGGAGCAGCCGTAGTCCGTCGTGGCCGTCGGGTCGGCGCGGCGGTCGGTTCAGCGCGTCGGTTCAGTGCGGGGCGTCGGCGGCCGGGCCGCGTTGGCGCAGGTCGTCAAGGGAGTCGACGTACTTGAGCATGAGGCGGGCGAAGTCCAGTCGTTCGCCTTCCGGCCAGCCGGCGGTGATGTACTCGAAGGCCGAGCGCTGATGGCGGCGGAAGCGTTCCATGAGCTCGTGCCCGGCCGGGCTGAGGTGGAGCACGCTGCGGCGGCCGTCCTGTTGGGAGGCGCCGCGGATCAGGTAGCCGGCCTTGATGTTGTCGGTGACCATCCGACTCGCGACCGAGGGGTCCACCGCGAGGAGTTCGGCGACCCCTCCGACGGTGATCTCCTGCTCGGGGTCCCTGGTGGCCTCCATGACGTGGTTGAGCACCAGCGTGCGGCTGAGGTCCTTCGCCGAGATGGGGTTCTCGACCTCCAGCAGTGAGGTTCGGCGCAGCTTGGAGAAGGCCGGGCCCACGGCGTCCAACAGCTCTTCGGCCGTCTTCGGCTGGTTCGGCTCGCTCGTCGTCATGTGCCGCATCGTACATTCATGGCAGGGACCACATATGTGTTGACGTGAAATTACATGCATGCAAGCATGCATATGTACGCAACCATGAATGGAGCCGTCCCATGACCGTCCTCGTCACCGGAGCCCGCGGCAGGATCGGCCGGGCGGTCCTCGACCGCCTCCACGCCGGCGGTCTCGCCGTCCGTGCCGCCAGTGCCGAACCCGCCGAACTGGCCGTCCCGGCCGGCGTCGACACCGTCGAACTGACCCTGAACCGCCCCGAGACCTTCGCCCCCGCACTCGCCGGCATCCGCAGCGTGTTCCTCTACCCCGAGCCCGACGGCATCCACGACCTGGTCGAGGCGGCCGCTTCCGCCGGCGTGGAGCACGTCGTGCTGCTGTCCTCCGCCTCGGTCCTCGCACCCGGCGCCGACACCGATCCGCTCGCCTCGCACAGCCTCCGGGTCGAACGCGCCCTGGCGGACGCCCCGTTCACGGTGACGCTGCTGCGCCCGGACGCCTTCGCCGGCAACGCGCTGGGCTGGGCCCACTCCATCGGCCGTCGGCAGCCCGTCCGGCTCGCCCACCCCGACGCCGCCCTCGCCCCCATCCACCCCGACGACATCGCCGACATCGCGGTCCGCGCCCTCACCGGCGAGGACCTCGCCGGCCGCGCGATCACCCTGACCGGCCCCCGGTCGCTGACGTTCCGCGAACAGCTCGCCGTGATCTCCGACGTCATCGGTCGGGACGTCCCCGTGGAGGAGATCACCCGCGCCGAGGCCGAGCGGGAGATGGGCCGGCACATGCCGGCCCCCGTGGTCGGCTCCCTGCTCGACCTGTGGGCAGCCGCCACCGTCACCCCGGTCGCCCTCGCCGACACCACCGAGACCCTGCTCGGCACCCCCGCGCGCACCTTCGGCCAGTGGGCCCGCGAGAACGCCGCCGCCTTCACCGGCCGCTGACCGCCCCGCCGGCGGGAGCGGAAGGGGCCGGACATGGCGGCGGCCCCGGTCCCCCCGAGGGGGGCGGGGCCGTCCGGCGCGAACGCGGGTGGGTCAGATCACTTCTCGACGACGCCCGAGGCGGCGATCTCGATCTTGGCGCGGGTGGCGCCCGACTGGGAACCGAGGGACTCGATCTTCTGGACCAGGTCCGAACCCTCGACGACCTCGCCGAAGACGACGTGCTTGCCGTCGAGCCACGGGGTGACGACGGTGGTGATGAAGAACTGCGAGCCGTTGGTGTTGCGGCCGGCGTTCGCCATCGACAGCAGGAACGGGCGGTCGTGCTTCAGGTCGAAGTTCTCGTCGGCGAACTTCTCGCCGTAGATGCTCTTGCCGCCCGTGCCGTTCTGGTTGGTGAAGTCACCACCCTGCAGCATGAACTGGGGGATGACGCGGTGGAACGGCGAACCCGCGTAGCCGAAGCCGTGCTGGCCGGTGGCCAGCTCGCGGAAGTTCTGCGCCGTCTTCGGAACGACCTCGTCGAAGAGGTTGAAGACGATGCGGCCGGCGGCCTCGCCGTTGATGTTGATGTCGAAGTAAACGTTGCTCATGGGGTCCATCCTGTCACTCCCGGTGCGGTACGCGAATCGGCGGGGCCGCGGCGCCGTCACGTGCCGGTACGGGTACCCGTGCCCTTCGCCGCGTCCAGGGCGTACACGCAGCGGTCCTTGCTGCACGCGTACACCACCCCCGCCTCCGCCACCGGAGCCCCGGTGATCTCGCCGCCGGTCGCCAGCTTCCAGCGGAGCTGACCGCCCGCCGCGTCCAGGGTGTACAGGCAGTGGTCCGCCGAGCCGAAGTGCACCCGGCCGTCCGCGACCGCGGGCAGGCCGGTGATCTCGCCGCCCGCCGCGAACCGCCACTTCGGGGTGCCGGTGACCGCGTCGAGCGTGTACAGGGCACTGCCCGACCCCAGGTGGACGTTGCCGTTGGCCACGACCACCGGGTCCGCCGACTGCCGGGGCTCGGTGGCGATGCGCCAGCGGTCCTTGCCGGTGACCGCGTCGAGGGCGTAGACGGTGCCCAGGTAGTCGACGAGGTAGACCCCGCCGCCGGTCACGGCCGCGCCCGGCGCGAACGCCGGGGCCGCCAGGAACACCGCCGGGGCCTCGAAGTGCCAGCGGACCCGACCGGAGGCCCGGTCCACGGACAGCACGCGGGTGCCGGCGGCGACGTAGACGTTGCCGTCGGGGGCCGGCGTGACCCGTACGGGGACGTTGCCGCACGCGGCGGCGTCTCCGACGGGATACGACCAGGCCTCCAGGCCGCTGCGGGCGTCCAGGGCGCGCAGCCGGGCGTCCTGCCACACGTAGACGGTGCCCTCGTGCAGGACGGGGGCCGCCTCGGGGGTCTCGAAGTCGGACTGGGCGCCGGCCAGCTCCCACAGCTTCTGGCCGTTGGAGGCCTCCCATCCCTGGACGCCGCCACCGCGGGTGGCGGTGATGACGGTGCCCCGGTCGGCGCGCAGCGCGTACACCCAGGCGTCGGTGGCCAGACGCCACCGCTCGGAGCCGTCGGAGGAGTCCAGCGCGTACAGGGAGGGCCCGTCGGAGGCGTGGATACGGCCGTCGGAGACGGCCATCGACCAGGCGACGTCGCGGGTCTTGAACTGCCGGCGACCACTGCCGACGTCCAGGGCGTGCACCTCGAAGGAGGTGACGTACAGCAGATCGCCCGCGACGGTCGGGGTGCCCCAGACCTCGTTGGACATGCGGAAGCGCCACGGGCGCCAGCGGCCGCTGTCCGGGGACGGGCCGGGGCTCGGGACGGCGGGCGCGCCGGTCACGGCCGGCACGGCCTCCACCGCCGAGGCCGTACCGCCGCCGGGCGGCCGGATCCAGCCGGTCGCCTTGTCCGCCACCATCGCGGAGGACGCGGCGGCCGTGGCGCGGGGCCCGGGCCCGATCGGCACCGGCGAGGCGCCGAGCCGCACGGGATCGCCGGAGGGCACCAGGCCCGGCTGCGGCGGGTGGTGCGGGCGCGGCGGGGCGGCCTGGCCGGTCCGCGGGTCCGCCCAGGGGTCGGCCCCGCGCTGGCGGCGGTGCGTGGACGGGCCGGAGGCCGGTCCGTGGCCGTCCCCGGAGGCGGGGCGGCCCGGCGCGGGCCGACCGGACGCGGGCCGACCGGACGGGACGGCCGCGGTGCGCAGGCCCGCGCGGCGGGCCTCGATCATCGCGACGGCGCGCCCCGGGAGCCACGCCGAGGCGGTACCGCTGTCGTCGTCGCCGTCGAAGAGGTGCGGGGCCAGTTGCGCCTGGAGGTCGGCGGGACTGGGGCGCCGGCCGGCCTCCATCTGCATGCAGGACTCGATCAGCGGCCGCAGCTCGTCGGGGAGCCCTTCGAGGTTGGGACCCTCGCGCAGCAGCATGAACACCGTCTCGACGGGGTTCGCGCCGTGGTAGGGCGGGTGGCCGGTCGCCGCGAAGACCAGCGTGGAGCCGAGCGAGAACACGTCGCTGGCGCCCTTGACGCTGCGCGAGTCCTTGGCCTGCTCCGGCGACATGTAGGCGGGGGTGCCCACGGCGACGTTCGTCATGGTCAGGCGGGTGTTGGAGACCCCGCTGGCGATGCCGAAGTCGATGACGCGCGGGCCGTCCTCGACGACGAGCACGTTGGACGGCTTCAGGTCGCGGTGGACGAGTCCGGCGCCGTGGATGGACTGCAGGGCCTCGGCGATGCCGGCCGCGAGCCACCGCACGGCCTGCGCGGGCATGGGCCCGCACTCGTTGACGATCTCCTCCAGCGAGGGCGCCGGAACGTACGCGGTGGCCAGCCAGGGCACCGCCGCACGCGGGTCGGCGTCGACGACGGCCGCGGTGTAGAAGCCGGAGACGGCGCGCGCCGCCTCCACCTCGCGGGTGAAGCGCACCCGGAACAACTGGTCCTCGGCGAGTTCGGTCCGCACCGTCTTGATCGCGACCCGACGTCCGGACGCCGACCGCGCGAGATAGACCAGCCCCATGCCGCCGGCGCCGAGCCGTCCCAGCACCTCGAAGGGGCCGATCCGTCTCGGGTCGTGCTGCGTCAGCTGCTCCACCACTCGCCTCCACACCTCCCCGTACGGGCCCACGCCGGACCCGCTTCCACCAGCACGCACAACGGCACGGCGGTCGATTCCGCGCAGGGCCTGCCATGCGGGTCCCGCGTACGGGTCCCGCGTACGGGGGTTCGCCCCACCGCACCCGTGCAGCGTCTCACCCCGGCGGTGCCGGACGTCGCGCAAGCTCGATTCTGTCAGGCCCGCGCCGGGTCCGGCCCCGGGTCAGGCGTGGCTTTCGGGAGCGGCTTTGGTCCGGGGCTCCGAGAGCAGGCCGAAGACGGCCCCCTGATCGTCCGCGACGACGGCGATCCGCCCGTACGGCGTGTCGAAGGCATCGGCGGTGACGCGGCCACCGAGGCGCTGCACGGTGGCGACGGTCTGGTCGCAGTCCGGGACCGCGAAGTAGACCAGGAAGTGCGCGGGCATGATCTCCGGGAAGGCGTCGGTGATCAGGCTGCGCCCCAGCACGGCGGTGTCGGATCCGGCCCGGTTGCCGGGCGGGGACCAGACGCGGTACTCGATGCCGGTCTCGGGGTCGTCCTGGTCCTCGGCGACGTACCCGAAGACCTTGCCGTAGAAGACGTCCACGGCGTCGCGGGCCCGGGTGTACACCTCCGACCAGCAGTAGGTGTAGGGCTGTTGCTGCGCTTCGAAGCCGTGGTGGGTGCCGGGCTGCCACAGCCCGAAGACGGCCCCGCCGGGGTCGGCCGCCATGGCGGCGGTGCCGTACGGGCCCACGGGCTGGGGGTCCATCACCATCTGGCCGCCGGCGGCCCGGATGCGGGCGGCGCAGGCGTAGGCGTCGGAGGTGTACAGGTAGACGCCCCAGACGGTGGGCATCCGGCCGTCGGGCTTGGGGGCGAGGGCGGCCACGTTGTGGCCCCGGGCGTAGGCCTGCGTGTAGTGGCCGTACCGGGCGCCCGCGCTGTCGCCGAAGGACCATCCGAAGAGCTCACCGTAGAAGCGCTTGCCCGCCTCGACGTCCGGAAGCGAGGCGTCCACCCAGCAGGGGGAGCCTTCCGCGAATGCGGCCATCAGCCCGGTTCCTTCCGTTCTGCGGGGATGTGTACCCTCCGTACCTCCCAGCCATGATGTGTCCGAAAACTTGTCCACAGCCTGTTGACAAGACTATTCGGGGGATACGTCACGATACGCACCGGGTCCCGATCGGGGGCGCGGGCAGGTCCCGAGCGCGGGCGGGGCGCGGGCGGGGCACGGGGGCGGCGCCGGTGGTGCGCGCCGGCCGGAAACAGCCGGCGCGAACCTTCGCCCGCAGGGCGCGGATCCCGCCCCGCAGGCCCGGTCGGCGAGCCGTCCGGCAGCCGCTTCCGTGCAGGCCGGCGGCCTCGTAACCCCATTTGCAGGCGGCCGAATAGCGCCCCGATCACCCCTCGGTAAGCTGACGGCATGACAGGACAAGTACGCACCGTCGACGGGCGTGTCGCCGGCCGGCGCGGCCAGGCGACGCGGCAGAAGCTGCTCGACTGCCTCAGCGAGATGCTCAGCTCCTCGCCGTACCGCGACGTCAAGGTGATCGACGTCGCCCGCAAGGCCGGAACCTCCCCCGCGACCTTCTACCAGTACTTCCCGGACGTCGAGGGCGCCGTCCTGGAGATCGCCGAACAAATGGCCACGGAGGGCGCGCAGTTGACGGCGCTCGTCGAAGGCCGCAACTGGGTCGGCAAGGCCGGCTGGGCCGCGGCCGAGGAACTCGTCGAAGGGTTCCTGGAGTTCTGGCGACGCAACGACGCGATCCTCCGGGTCGTCGACCTCGGCGCGGCCGAGGGCGACAAGCGGTTCTACAAGATCCGCATGAAGATCCTGAACTCCGTCACCAACTCCCTCACGGAGTCGATGAAGGAACTCCAGGCCAAGGGCAAGGTCGACAAGGACCTCAGCCCGGCGGCGATGGCCGGTTCGCTGGTCGCGATGCTGGCCGCGGTCGCCTCGCACCAGAAGGGCTTCCAGACCTGGGGCGTCAAGCAGGCCGAGCTCAAGCCGAACCTGGCGCTGCTCGTCCACCTCGGCATCACCGGCAAGAAGCCGACCAAGTAGCGGCGGACCCCGGGCCCCCGCCAGGGGTCCTGGTCCGCCGCCCGGGCCCGCTCCCGCAGCCCCCACCGCCCCACCGGTCCCCGCCGGCGCTCACCGCCGACCCCGCCGGTCCACACCCGCCGACCCCGTCGGCCCACCACCGGCCTCCCGCCGGCGCTCCACCGGCTTCCCGCCGGGCTTCACCCGGACCTCCGCCGCGGTCAGCGACGCTCCAGGCGGAACAGCCGGATCTCGCGCTCGATGCGCGCCTGGTACGTCGCGTACGGCGGCCAGAACCTCAGCGCCGCCTGCCACGCCGCCGCGCGTTCCTCGCCCTGCAGCAGCCGGGCCCGTACGGCGATGTCCCGACCGCGCCAACTCACCTCCGCGTCCGGGTGTTTGATCAGGTTCCCGGTCCAGGCAGGGTGTCCGGGGCGGCCGAAGTTGGAGCCGATCAGCAGCCAGCTCGCGCCGTCGTCCTCCGGCATGCAGGCGAGCGGCGTGGTGCGCGGCAGCCCGGACCTGGCCCCCTTGGCGGTGAGGATCACACCGGGCAGCATCTGCGCGCTCAGGATGACCTTGCCGCGGGTCAGCCTGTGCACGGCCTTGTCCATGGCAGGGATGACGTGTGGTGCGATCTTGGCGAACAGCATGGTCGAGGAGACCTTCTGCATCAGCCTGACGCCGACGGGAGCCATCAGACGGCCATCCTCTCCGTGGTCGTGGACTCGGTGGTGGTCGTGGACTCGGTGGTGGTCGTGGATGTGGCCGCGGTCGTGGACGTCGACCCGGTCGCGGTCGCGGTCGGGCCGAACAGGCCCGCCCGCCGGGCGGCGTGCGCCCGCAGCCGGTGCACCGGCCCGAAGAGCAGTTCGTCGGCCGCGGCCCGCTTGAAGTACAGGTGCGCGTCGTGTTCCCAGGTGAACCCGATGCCGCCGTGCAGTTGGATCGCCTCACCCGAGGTGATCCGCAGCGCCTCCAGCGCCTGCGCGAGGGCGAGGGCGCCCTGTTCCGGGTCCCAGGCGGCGTAGTAGGCGGCGGAGCGGGCCGCCTGCACCTGGACGTAGAGGTCCGCGAGGCGGTGTTTGACCGCCTGGAAGGATCCGATGGCGCGACCGAACTGCTCGCGCTGCCGTACGTGGTCCACGGTGCGGGCCAGCGCCTGATCCGCCGCGCCGACCGCCTCGGCGGCCAGCACTCCGGCCGCGGTGCGCCCGGTGGCGGCGAGGGCCGCCGGCACGTCCCCCTGCCCGTCCCCGAGCAATTCGGCGGTCACGTCGCGCAATTGGATCCTGCCCTGGGGCCTGGTCTCGTCGAGGGTGGACTGCCGGGCACGTACGAGTCCGGGCGCGTCCTCCCGCACGAGGAACAGCAGGGTCCGACTGCGGGCGAAACCACCGGTGTGCGCGGCGACGAGGAGCAGTCCGGCGCTGTGGCCGTCCAGTACCTGGGGGACCTCCCCGTAGAGCCGCCAGCCGCTCTCCCCCGACGTGGCCTGCACCCCACCGGCGCGACCGCCGCCGGCCCACTCCCCCGGCACGTTGTCGGCGGTCAGCGCGAGGGCCGTGGCCAGGGCGGGCCCGGGTACGGCGAGTGCGGCGGTCAGCCCGCCGGCGGCGAGCGGGGGCAGCAGCGCGGCGCGCTGGGCCTCCGTCCCGAGCGCGCCGATCAGCGGCGCGGCGAGTACGGCGGTGGCGAGCAGCGGCGAGGGCAGCAGGACCCGGCCGGTCTCCTCGCAGGCCAGGGCGAGGTCGGCCGGGGCGCATCCGACGCCGCCGTACTCCTCGGCGACGGCGATGCCCGGCAGGCCGAGCTGCCGGGCGAGCTGCCGCCACAGTTCACGGTCGTGTCCGGCGGCGGTGCGAACGGCGGCCCTGACCTCGTCCGGGCCACAGTGTTTGCCCAGGATTTCGCGCAGGGTGCGGCGCATCTCGTGCTGCTCCGCGGTGAAGGCGGCATCCATCGTCGGGCTCCTCCCCGTATCTGACGGGCCGTCATGTTAGGGCGGCGGGAGCCAGATGCACAGGGGGCGGGCGAGGGGGGTTCGACGACCCGCGAGGGGGCGGTCAGCGGCGACCCCGCCCGCCGAGGAGCTTGGAGAGCGCGAGGAGTGCGCAGCCCAGGCAGACCATGACGACGCCGCCGAGGATCTCGAGACCGTCGGGGACGAGGAAGCGCAGGAGGCGCATGAAGCCCAGGAAGCGGATGAAGCCGAACCACTCGTGCAGCAGGGAGCTGACGCCACCGACGAGCAGGACACCGCCGAGCAGGGCCACCACCCCCTTGAGCGGGTGGTCCGCGGAAGGCGAGGAAGTCATGAGGCGACCGTACGAGCCGGGGCGCGGGACCCGCATCGCACTTCCGGCGCGAACGGTCGCGACGAAAGAGAACAACCGAGCCAACCCCCCTTCACGCACTAGCGTCTGACGCAGCGTCAGATATACCGTCGCCCCATGCCTGGACTGTCTGGACCGCCCCGAACCCCCACCGCCCCCACACCGCGCCGCCGGGTCGCGGTCGCCGGCGTCGCCCTCTCGGACTGCGGCCGGGTGGACGGCCCCACCCCCTACGCCCTGCACGCGCAGGCCGCCCGCCGAGCCCTCGCCGACTCCGGGCTCGACCGGTCCGTCATCGACGGCTTCGCCTCCGCCGGCCTCGGCGCCCTGGCCCCGATCGAGGTGGCCGAGTACCTGGGACTGCGCCCCACCTGGGTCGACTCCACCTCGGTCGGCGGCTCGACCTGGGAGGTGATGGCCGCCCACGCAGCCGACGCCATCGCCGCCGGCCACGCCCGGGCCGTCCTGCTGGTCTACGGATCCACCGCCCGCGCCGACATCAAGGCCCGCAGGCGCACCGCGAACCTCTCCTTCGGCGCACGAGGACCCCTCCAGTTCGAGGTCCCGTACGGACACACACTGGTCGCCAAGTACGCGATGGCCGCCCGCCGCCACATGCACGAGTACGGCACGACCCTGGAACAGCTCGCGTCGGTGGCCGTACAGGCCCGGGCGAACGCCGCCTCCAACCCGGACGCGATGTTCCGCACCCCGCTCACCGTGGACGAGGTCCTCTCCTCCGACATGATCGCGGACCCGTTCACCAAACTGCACTGCTGCATCCGCTCCGACGGCGGCTGCGCGGTCCTGCTGGTCGCCGAGGACCTCGTACCGGACACGGCGAAGGCCCCGGTCTGGATCCTGGGCACCGGCGCCTCCGTCTCCCACACCACCATGTCGGAATGGGAGGACTTCACCGTCTCCCCGGCCGCAGTCTCCGGCCGCCAGGCCTTCGAACGCGCCGGACTGACCCCGGCGGACGTCGATCTCGCCGAGATCTACGACGCCTTCACGTACATGACCCTCGTGACCCTGGAGGACCTCGGCTTCTGCGCGAAGGGCGAGGGCGGCGCGTTCGTCGAGAAGGGCCGGCTGCTGCGCGACGGGGAACTCCCCGTCAACACCGACGGCGGCGGCCTCTCGGCCTGCCACCCCGGCATGCGCGGCCTCTTCCTGCTGGTCGAGGCCGTACGCCAACTCCGCGGCGAGGCCGGCGCCGGCCAGGTCACCAAGGCGGGCGGCCGACTCCCCGAGGTCGCCCTGGCCTCGGGCACGGGCGGCTGGTTCTGCTCCTCGGGGACGGTCATCCTGGGCCGGGGCTGAGACCTCAGTACTGCCGGCGCGGCTGCTTGCCGTCCTGCCGGCAGTGGATGAACCGGCCGTTGCCCGCGCGGGTGGACCGTCCCACGTCGACCTCGCGGCAGAACTGGCCGGCGTTGTAGCGGTTCCCCGCGTCGGAGACGATCCCGCAATCCGCCGCCGCGGGCTCCGACGGCGCCCTCGTCGGCCGGGGTCGCCTTCGGCAGCACCACCCGGGTGGGCGTCGGGGTCGGCGAGGCCGTCGGCGGCTCGGAGATCGGCGCCACCGGAGCCGAGGACCGGATCACCGACGGCGAACCGGCCGGCCCGGCCACCAGTGGTAAACGGCAGTTCGCCCGCGTGAGGACAATCCCCCCATTGGTGCGATGGTGTTCGATGGCGCCATGACCAGTGAGACGAGCGACGCCGACTTCCACGCCACCCTCCACTCCCTGCGCGTGTGGGACACCCGGCTGCCCACCTTCGACCCGGACACGGCACCGAGCGACCCGCTCCCCCTCTTCCGGGAGTGGCTCGTCGACGCCGCCGAGGCCGGACAGCTCGAACCGCACACGATGACCCTGGCCACGGTGGACGCCGAAGGGCGCCCCGACGTACGCACGCTGATGCTGCACGACGCCGACGAGCGCGGCTGGCACTTCGCCTCGCACGCCACCAGCGAGAAGGGGCGCCAACTCGCGGCCCACCCCGAAGCCGCCCTCGGCTTCTACTGGCCCGCGGTCGGCCGGCAGATCCGCCTCCGCGGCCGGGTCACGGCATGCGGACCCGAGGAAAGCCGAGCGGACCTCGCGGTCAGGTCCCGCGGCGCGCTCGCCGCCGCCCTGACGGGACACCAGAGCGAGGTCCTCCCCTCCCTCGCGGACCTGGCCGAGGCATCGGCGGCGGCGTGGGAGCGCGCGGGCGCCGAGCCGGACGCGGTGGCGCCGACGTGGACGCGGTACGTGCTCGACGCGACGGAAGCCGAGTTCTTCCAGGGTGACGCGGCCCGCCGCCACACCCGCCTCCACTACCGCCGCACCCCCACCGGCCCCTGGACCCGAACCCTCCTCTGGCCCTGACAGACCCGCCCCGCGCCGAACGCCGGGGTTGCCACAGGCCCGCGCCACCGCCGAACTCACGGGGCTCCACCCCGCGCCTCAAACGCCGGCGAGGCCGAATCAGCGAGCCCGAACCGGGAGGCCCCGCGCCTCAAACGCCGGCGGGGCTGGATGGGGCGACCCGAACCGGAAACAGACGGCGAAGCCGGTACGTCAACCCGCACCACCATCGCGCGAAGCACCCCCGGCTCCGCCGAGCTTCACGGGGCTCCGCCCCGCACCCCCGCGCCTCAAACGCCGGCGAGGCTGGGATTGCCGGACGGAACCGGGAAAGCGGCTCGGCACCCGCGCCTCAAACGCCGGCGAGGCTGGATGGGGCGACCCGAACCGGAAACAGACGGCGAAGCCGGTACGTCAACCCGCACCACCATCGCGCGAAGCACCCCCGGCTCCGCCGAGCTTCACGGGGCTCCGCCCCATACCCCGCGCCTCAAACGCCGGCGAGGCTGAATCAACGGGCCCGAACCGGAAGGGCCACCCGGCGCCGGCGAGGCTGAATGTGCCGGACCCGGAACGGAAGGGCGGCACACCCGAGCGGCGGTTTGCACTCCACGGGGGTCGGACTGTCGGTCGGGGGCGGGGACGGGGTGGGGTGTCGGCCGGGACGTAGAAGTGGGATTTGTGGCGCGCAACCACC